>JBCCQH010000093.1:0-33065 GCA_039024435.1 Bacteroidota bacterium | reverse complement strand
GGCAGGATTGTTCGTCGGGAAATTGGGCGATAAAGTTGAATAGATTCATGGGCAGATTCGAGCTTTGGCCGCAATCTCAACCCGCCGATTGACATCTCGTGTCAAAATCCGTGGCAAAAATCGTGGCAAAGTTCCGGACAATCATAAGAAATAAGACGGGCTCAAAATAAGAAGCTTCCTGTAGACGCATTCCAATTTATCAATTTGAACACCGCGCGGCGGAGCAACTCGCGTGAGAATCTCTAATGGGAGAATCTCCAGTGGGCAACTTGCTCAATTTTCAATGGAAGAATTTTCAATTCCCAGGGAACTGCGCATGGCGCAGCATACCGACGGAGTGGACATTGAGCAAAGCGCCCATTGGAGATTGAAAATTTTTTGCGGCAAGGATGGGAGGGGCAGTGGTCGCGCCAAGTCTGGCGGGACGGAGCACAGCGAACTCCCGGAACAGCCTGATACTGACGCGTCGGTGGAGCGTCAGTAGCCGCCCGGATCAAAAATACCCGCTAACCTCATCCGCTAAAAACCAGCTTCAACATGGGAGCCCCAGTCAAAGATACATCGTGCACACCCAGGAATTTTCCATTGGAAGCTTTGCTTAATTTTCAATGGCAACCCCGACGCCTTGACAATAGAACCTGAGCCATTGGAATTTTTTGTCCTGGCGCACGAAAAAAACGGATCGACACGCATGCCGATCCGTTTTTGTGTGGAGAGAATGAAACCTTAGCGCACCAAAGTCAAGTCACCGGCGTAGGCCTTTTCTCCAATTTTGACGTGGTAGTAGTAGACACCCGCGGCCACAGCCTGGCCATCGGTATCTCTACCGTCCCAGCCGATGGTCTTGTTGTTGCCTTCGTACATCATCACGCCCCAACGGTCGTACACCTGCAAGTTGAACGGTTGCGAACCCGTATATCCTACTAGGAAGCGGTCGTTGATGTCGTCGTCATTCGGACTGAAGACGTTCGGGATGAACAATTCCGGCGTGAAGATTACAAAAGGACCGTGCATAACTTCGCTGATGCAGCCCAAAGCGTTGGTAACCGTCAGGGTGACCATATATTCGCCCGGAGTCGTGTACTGGTGATCCGGATTCATCTCGTTCGAGATGAATCCATCCCCAAAGTTCCAGCGGTAGGTAACCGCTTCTTGCGACTGGTCGGTGAAATTCACCATGGTATTCGGAAGCGACATTTCGACCGGGAAGCTCGGGTTGGTGACAAAATCGGCGGTGGCCGGATCGGCGACCACGACGGTGATGTCATTGATGGTGGCATCACAGCCTCCCGGATTTACCGCGGTCAAGGAAACATTATAGCTGCCCGGCGCATCGTAGATGTGCGTGGGGCTCTCTTCATTGCTGACTGGCGTTCCATCCCCGAAGTTCCAGGTATAGAATATGGCCCCGTCGGTGGCTTGCATAAAGCTCATCTCGTGGGGCGCACAGCCTTGTTCGAGTGAACTCAAGTAGCCCATCTCGGGACGGGGCAGTACCGTGATGGTAATGCCGGCCGTATCGGCACAGCCGCCTTCGGATGCAACGACACTGTAGGTCGTGGTGCCATTGGGCAGCGCCATCGTAACCGGCGCGGTCGGGTCGGCAATACCAGTCGTGGGCACCCAGGTAAATTGGGCTCCTCCGAGTCCGGCAGTAGCGGTCAAAGTGACCGAATCACCGGAGCAAGTCACGGTAGTATCCGCCGCTACCGCAACTCCGATTTCCGGAATAACCGTAAGCAGGACCGAGTCGGTCGTGGAGCAAGTATTCGTCCGCACCGTGAAGTAATACCAGCCGGAGCTTGTGGGCGTAACCACCGGATCTTGAATCGTGGGGTCGGTCAGATCAGTATCGGGGGACCAATTGTAGAAAATCGAAGCAATGTCCGCACTATCGGTCGTGGTGTAGTAATAGCTGCCTTGCAACTGGTAGTCATTGCCCAGACAAATGGTCGGGTTGTCCCCGGCTTCGGCAATGGGGGTCGGCTTGAGCTTCACAAGTACCGAGTCAATCGGACTTTCACAGCCGTAGTTGCTGGTAGTGGTGACGTAGTACATCGTGGTCGTGATCGGCGAGGCGATGGGATCTTCCGCTGACGAATCGCTTAGGGTAGCGGCCGGCGTCCAGAGGAAGCTGTAAGTAGCCGTGGAGTCGCCGCCCGCCTGGGCGTCGAGCAACGTTTCTTCACCGAGACAAATTTCGCGGTCCGGACCGGCATCCACGGTGGGAATCGTGCGGACATTGACCGTGACCGAATCACTGCCGAAGCAGTTGTTTGACTCGACAACCAAGGTATAAATCGTCGTGAGGGCCGGGCTGGCATTCGGATTGGCAATGGTGTTGTTGCTCAGACCCGCCGCCGGCGTCCACTGATAGGTGTAATTCGGACCGGCATCGGTCCCGAACCCTTGGAGTTGCACACTGTCACCGGCGCAGATGTCCTGCTCGGGACCGGCTTCGGCGACCGGAGTGGGATTCACGTGAACGACCACAGTCGACAGAGTATCTACCGTAGTCAATTCGGAGGTACATCCGTTACCGGCGGTAACTACAACCGTATACACCGTGGTCGTATCCGGACGCGGACAAACCGTTTGTGAGGTGGTGTCCAAGATGCCGCTGGAGGGCGTCCAGGCGTAAGTGTAAGGACCGGGGACTTGGGACTGATTCACAATCACCGGATTGATCACTTGACAGGGAGCTTGTCCACCGCAGAGGAAGACGTCGGGTCCAGCATCCACAATGGGCTTGGGCAAGACTTCGACGAATACCGAATCCAATTCACTCGTACAGCCATTGGTATCGGTCACAAAGACGTAGTAAAATTGCGAGGCGGTCGGGTTGGCAATCGGGTTGGCAAGGAAGGGGTTGCTCAGGCCGCAGTTGGCCGACTGGCAAGACCAGGTGTAGGAGTAACCCGGAGTTCCGCCTGATCCTGAAGCGGTAATTTGCGCGCCACCTTCTCCTTCACAGAAGGATGCCGCCGGGCCGGCGGTCACGGTGGGCGGGGGGATGTCCCCCACGGCGACAGAAGCAATGGCTGAACAGCCATTGTTGTCGGTCACAGTGACTTCGTACTGTCCCGGAGCAAGGCCGGTGGCGGTCGCCGTCGTCTGGGCACCGAGGTCATTCCAAAGATAGGTATAGCCCGGTGTGCCCCCCGTCGCGATGACGGAGGCAGTACCATTGTCATTCGGCAAAGCACAGGTGCTCGGCGTCGATTGGGTCGCCAGCGTCACTTCCGTGGGCTGGACAATGGTTACGCTGGCCGTAGCGGTGCAGCCATTGCCATCGGTGGCAGTGACCACGTAGGCCCCGGCGGACAGATTTTGCACGGTCTGACCGGTGAGGTTACCTGGCTGCCAGGTAAAGGTGTAGCCCCCAACGCCGCCAATCGCGGTCGCGGTAGCCGTGCCGTCACTGCCGTTGAAGCAGGAAACGGGCGTGCCCGAGGCGGTGACTTCAACGACCGACGGCTCATTGATCGTGGTGGAAATAATATCGGTACAACCGGCTGAGTCGGTCACGGTAACGGTATAAGTACCCGCGACCAGACCCGTGGCAGTCGAAGTCGTTTGGTTACCCGTACCGGGATCCCACTGGTAGGTGAAGGGCGCGACCCCGCCGCTGTTGACGGCAACGGAAGCTTCTCCGTCGGTGCCACCGAAGCAACTCACCGACACGTTGGCGGCAGTGAGGTTCATTTGTGGCCAAATCGTCACTTCAACCGTATCGGTCGACGTACAGGTCGAACCCAAATCGGTCGCGGTAATGATGTAGGTCTGCACCAGAGGCGCGGTGCCGGTATTGACCCCGGTCACGGTAGTCACCGCTGAGGTGGGGCTGCCCAAACCAGTCGTCGGCGCCCATTGATAGGCGTAATTCGGGAGGGCCGGCGTCCCAATGGTAGCATTGCCGCCGGAACAGAAGTTTGGATTGGGGCCCGCATCAGCGGCCACGTTTACGAATACCGATACGCTACCGGTATCTTCCGCCACACAGCCAAAGGTGTCAGTAATCGTAAGCGAATAAGAATAGGTGCCCGTGGTGGGATACGTGTGGGTAATACAGGAATCGCCTGCTTGCGGGTTGTTGCTGAGACCACCACTGCCCGTCCATTGGTAGGTGAATGGGGGTGAACCCCCGGTGGGATTCGCACATAAGGTAACCGTTCCACAACCAGGGTTGGCCGATAGCACACTGGTCGATAGGTTGCCCACGACGATCTGTATAGTAAACTGGTTCTGCCCCAGAATGGGACAGGCATTGTCTTGGAGGGTAACGAGGAAGGAGTAAACCCCGTTTGCAGTGGGGGTAAAGCAGAAGGTGGCCGAGGGCGGATTACCAGCGGTACCGGTAATGGTGTCGGTCACACTCGGGTTACCGGTTTGGGTAAAGGTCCCTCCGGTAATGCCTTGGTCCCAAAAAATGGTAACGATCTGGCCAGTATCGGGATCCGCCGTCACCAAATCGAAACACAGGTTGTTTCCGAGACAGGTGTTGACGACAAACCCGTTGGCAAAGCCATTCTGTACGTTCGTCAGGTTGGCCACGACGGGAAGGTTGTTGTTCGGACAGGGAATTACGGTCATCTGAATGTCCCGGACAATCGTGTTGATCAACTGTCCGTTCCGCCACTCCTCTACGTAAACGCACATCACCCCGACCACGATGTTGCCGGGCTGGGGGATTACGTTGATGTCACCCGTGAGAGGGTTCATAGTTACGTTCCAGGAAGTCCCGAGCGGTTGGGTGGGCGAATATCCCGCCCCGTAGGTGACCTGGGTATTGGTGGTGCCACTCGACAGGCACGGTCCGAGAGAATAAGCCAGGGAATCGCCTTCGGGGTCATTCGCCCCTTGGTTAAAGGTGTAGGGCTGTCCCTGACAAATATAAGGTACCGGTGGGTTCGCGAATTGCGGGGAAGAGTTACACGGTTGAATATTGGTATTCAAGGTAGTGGATCCAATCCCGATCCCCTGGCTACCCGCCCCGGAGGTAATGGCCGCGTTGCGACAGCAGGTGCCCCAGGTGAGGGTGTAGATGCAGTTGGGAACATTGCATATATCGTAGTCCCGGAACCAGAAGTATTCCTGTACTCCATTGATGGTGGCGTTGGGATTGGTACAGCCGGTCTGCGCGCCCGGGCACAATGGGGTTACCTCAGTGGTCTGCTGGGGCGACCAGGCAGTGACTGCGGTAGGCTGGCCACAACCGGGCGTCTGCGCGTTGAAAACGACGTTGTTGGTAATACCAACGGCCCCTGTACAGTCCCGATAGGCCCGGAGAAATACCCGAATGGTACAATTATTGAGGCATTGATAGGTCAAGTCCACACCCATCACGTGCGAAGCTTGCACTTCCCGCGGCAGGGAGACCAGAACTAAGAGCAGAAGACTGATGAAAAAAGTGAGTCTTTTGGTGATCATACTGAGCAGCGTAGATAACTGGTTCAGGGAGTCAATCAAACAAGTACTGATTGAACTAAACTTAGTGAAAGAATTAGAGATATCTTGTCCTAAGCTGAAAATTACACATTCCTTGTTTCTTTGGCAAAATCCACTGAGTGAGCGGTTGAAACTGTCGGCTGAACGGTAATCATTCGGCGCTGCGTGAAAGCAGGGGGTGTAAGCTTATAAAGCAAACTCTGCTCTAAAACGCCACCACCGCTTCCGCCTTCTGCTGCCGCAGGTAGAGCTTGATGATCTGCCGGACGTCTTTGTTGTCCATGTAAGGCTGGATCACGTGCCGCAGTACGTCGATTTCATTGTCCACCAATTCGGCTTCGATGAAACCGTAGCCCACGTACTTCCCCCGTTCCACCAACACCAGGCTCTTCTCCCCGGCGTGTCGCCCCTGGTCCACGATCAGCAGGTTCTCGTGCCGGTACACCAGCCGATCCAGCACCTTTTCCGCCCGCAAATTGTAGGATATTGGATATTCCTGCCCCACACAAGCCCCCCGGCACTTGTGAATCGAATGGTGGAAACACGATCCGCTGATCCGGTGCAGTCCGCATAGGGTTTGGCACAACTCGTATTCTTCAATCATGTGATCGAGGAACCCCCGCGCCCCTTTCATCGTCGAAAACAGGGCCACCGGCTCGGGACCATTGTGCCGCAACCGCTCCACCCGAAAGTGCAGGTAGCCGTTTTCATCATAGTCGGCAAACAGGGCTGCGTGGTACTCGGTGCGACGCTGGGCCCGGTTGAAAACCGGCATGAACCGTTTGATCTCTTCCGATTCCTTCAGGAGCGCCACCAACTCACTGCCCGTCACGGCGTAGCGGATGTGGGCAATCGCCTGCTTCATCTCCAGGGCTTTGGTCGTAGTATTGTTGTTGAAATGGCTCAGAACCCGGCTGCGAATGTCCACGCTTTTGCCCACGTAAATGAGCTGGCGGTCCGCATTGTAAAAATAGTACACCCCGGTTTCGTGGGGCAAATTGTCGATCAGTTCCTTGTGCAGATTGGCCTCGGCGCCCAGCCGGCTCAGGCGGGTTTCCGGGGGGGAATCCCCGTGAGCGGTGCGGTTTTCGCGCAGTTGCAACAAGTATTCCAATAGACGGGCGGTGGCTTGGGCATCGGTTTTGGCGCGGTGCTGAATGCTCGTTGGGATATCGAGGCGCTTGCACAACTGGCCCAGCTTATAACTTTTCAGACCTGGGATCAGGCTCCGGCTCAACTCGACCGTACACAGCTTCTTGCGCTTAAAATCAAAGCCCAGGGCGCGGAACGCATTGCGGATGAAGTTGTAGTCAAACTTTGCATTGTGCGCGACAAAGGTGTGACCCTCGGTCAGCTCCACAATCTGTTTCGCCACCTCGAAAAACTTGGGTGCGCCCCGCACCATGTCGTTGGTGATACCGGTGATGCTGCTGATCCGATACGGGATGCGCCGCCCCGGATTGACCAGGGTGCTGAACTCCTCGACCACCTTTTCTCCGTCGTGGAGCAGGATCGCGATCTCAGTAATGCGGTCGGAATTCGTGTTGCCTCCAGTGGTTTCGATGTCTACGATTGCATACACAGAAGTAAAAATAGCGATTTCGTGTGAAGTATCGGCGCTTCCTTTTGCACAAATTTGCCCTAACTTCTTCGCCTATGCTGACCACTTCCGCAACTGCGCCCCCCGCCCGCTTGCAAGCGCTTTTTCAAGCCTGGGCCGGCCAGCCCGCCACCACGACCGAAGCCATTCCACGTGCAGGCTCGGATCGGCGCTATTGGCGGCTGACCGCCGGCTCCAACACCGCCATCGGCACCTTCAATCCGGATGCCCGCGAAAACCGCGCCTTCCTCACCTACGCCCGGCACTTTCGGGCGCTGGATCTCCCGGTGCCCGAAATCTACGCCGCCGATGAGGCCGCGCAGGTCTATTTGCAACAAGATGTCGGCCGGGAATCCCTCCTGCAGCGCCTGCAAAGCCTTTGCCAGAGTGGCCACCCGGATCCCCAAGCGGAGATCGCCCCGCTCTACCGGGAATCCCTCACCCAACTCGCTCGCCTGCAAATCTTCGGCGCTCCCGACCTCGATTTTTCGGTGGCCTATCCCCGGGCCGCATTTGACCAGCAGTCGATGCTCTGGGACCTCAGCTACTTTAAATATTATTTCCTGAAACTCGCCGGCATCCCCTTTGATGAGCAGCGGCTAGAGGACGATTTCCAACGCCTCGCCGCCTATCTTCTGAGCGCGGACACCCAGCACTTTCTCTTCCGCGACTTCCAAGGGCGCAACATCATGCTGCAGGACGATCGGCCCTGCTTCATCGACTTTCAGGGCGGACGCCGGGGGGCGCTGCAATACGACGTCGCCTCCCTCCTCTTCCAAGCCAAAGCCGCCCTTTCCCCCGATTTCCGCACGGAAATGCTACAGCACTACCTCGGCGAAGTGCGCCGCTATCTGCCCCTGGACGAAGCCGCTTTCCGCCGACACTACGCCGGTTACGTCCTGATCCGGCTCATTCAAGTTCTGGGCGCCTACGGCTTTCGCGGCCTCTACGAACAGCGGCCCCACTTCCGGGAGAGCATCCCCTTGGGACTGCAAAATCTACACTGGTGGCGAGAAAATGAGCACTTGCCCGTCGAACTGCCCGAGCTGATGCGGGCTTTGCGGGCCTTGGATACTTCCCCAAAGCTGCAAGCGTTGACCCGCAAATGGGAACAACTGAGCCCGCTCACGGTCCGGGTGGTCAGTTTTTCTTACAAAAAGGGCCTCCCCCGGGATCCCAGTGGCAACGGGGGCGGATTCTTTTTTGATTGCCGGGGCCTCCACAATCCGGGTCGGTATCCCCCCTACAAAAAACTCACCGGCCGAGATCCATCGGTGATCGATTTTCTCCAGCACAACAGCCGGGTAGGCGAATTTCTCCACGACGCCGAGCGCATGGTCGACATTTCCGTCCAGTCCTACATTAAGCGCGATTTCAGCCATCTCCTAGTGGGCTTTGGCTGTACCGGCGGGCAGCACCGCTCGGTCTACTGTGCGGATCAGTTGGCGGCCTACCTCCGCCAAAAGTACCCCACCATTCGGGTGGAGGTGCAACACATCGTCCAGGAAGCAAAAAACTGGATCAACGAATGACCGCATGAAAAAAGCGATGATTTTTGCCGCCGGCCTGGGCACCCGCCTGCGCCCCCTCACGAACGACCGCCCCAAAGCCATGGTCCAAGTCGACGGCATGCCGCTGCTCGAAATCCAGATTCGCCGCCTTAAGGCCCTCGGATTCACCGAAATCGTCGTCAATGTCCACCACTTCGCCGATTTGATCATCGATTTCTTGCGGGCCAATGACCACTTCGGGCTGACCATCCACCTTTCCGACGAGCGCGACCAACTGCTCGATACCGGGGGCGGACTCTGGAAAGCCCGGTCCTTTTTGGCGGACGGCGGTCCCTTTTACCTCTGCAATGTGGACGTGCTGACCGACCTCAACCCCGAGGTGCTTCGGGAACAGCACGAACGCCGCCGCGCCCTGGTCACCCTCGCCGTGCGCAACCGCCCGACCTCACGCTACCTGCTGTTCGGCGAAGGCCAGCGCATGCTCGGCTGGAAAAATGCCCACACCGGCGCGGTCCGGGGCCAAGCCCCCGACCACGCCGAAGCTCTGGCCTTCAGTGGCCTGCACGTCATTGACCCAGCGATCTTCGCCAAAGTGGACCGCCGCGGAGCATTTTCCATCATCGACGTCTATCTGGATCTGATGGCTGAGGAAAGCATCGTTGGGCTGCAACACGATGACACGTTTTGGCTGGACGTGGGCAAGCCGCCGGAATTGGCCGCAGCGGCGGGTTGGGGGGAGCGGTTGGTTGGGGGGTGATCCCCCCAAAACTGAGCCGCCCCTCGCGGGGCGGCCCAACATAACTGCTCTACAAACAAATAAATAGCACGATTAGCGGGTAAGATCAGATTGCACCGGCTCATTGAGCTCGGCGTGGGTCGCGGTCCGGATGCCAGTGACCTGGAAGGTCGTCCGGCGGTTTTGCTGGTGCTCGGCTTCGTTGCACACCACCCCGTCGGCGCAGCGGTTGGTGAGTTTGGTTTCGCCGTAGCCCCGGAACGTCATCCGCGAACGGGCTACGCCTTGGGCCACCAAGTAGTCCACCGCCGAGGCGGCCCGCTTGTGCGACAACTCACGGTTGTAGCTGTGCGTGCCCCGGGAATCGGTGTGGGAACCCAATTCTATGTCGATTTCCGGATTGTTTTGCAGTGTGATCGCCAAGCGATCCAAAGCCGGCTGGGCGTCTCCCGGGCGGATGTTCCATTTGTCAAAATCATAATAAATGTCTTCCAGCACGAACTCCTTGCCCATCTGGAACGGCTCCATCCACAAAGTCTTCTGCACCGTCGCCGAAGCCGTCACCCCAAGCGTCGAAACCTCCGCGTAATCGTCATTGTACAGCTTTTTCGAGCTGTGCAGCGTGTAGACCGCATCCGGTTCCAGATCAAAAGCAAATTCGCCGCGGTCATTCGTCACGACCGTCCGCACCGAGCGATCCCGGTGATCGGTGAGATCGACCCGGGCGCCGGGGATCGGAGCATTGGTCTGTGTGTGGACGACTACCCCTTCCAATTTCACCTCGACCGGCTCCAATTCCAGCACCATCAGGACCGGCTTCGTGACACCAGCGGTAGCAAACGGACGGACATCCGGCAGAAAAGACACCTTGCTGGCCTCCAGGCGGTACTGCTCCTCGGCGGAGATGGGAAAGCTAAACTCGCCGAGCGGTCCCGTTGTGCCGGAGAGCATTTCCCCAGTCAACGGATGCACCAATTGCACCTCCGCCCCCGGGATCGGGTCGCGGGTAAACTTGTTCACCACAATCAGATTAACCATAAGCGGTTGCGGACGGCGGGCAAAACTGAATATTTCGTCGGTGCCATTCTCGGTATTGCGGTTCGAGGACAGATAGCCATTTTCCCCCGCCGCATCCATCACAAAGGCAAAATCATCCCGCGAAGAATTGATTGGTGCCCGAAGATTGCGAATCTGGCCCCAGGTTCCATCTGCAAACTCCGCCCGAAAAATGTCCAGTCCACCCAGACCCGGATGTCCGTTTGAAGCAAAGTAAAGCGTCCCGTCCGGATGCACATTCGGGAACATCTCATTGCCCGGAGTATTGACTTCCGGACCGAGATTGACCGGCTCGGAAAATTCGCCCTCGGCCCAATGCGTCACCCAGATATCCGTACCGCCAAACCCGCCCGGCATATCACTCACGAAGTAAAGTGTGTTTCCGTCCGGGGCGAGGGTGGGATGTCCGGTGGAATAGCTCTTTGCGTTGTAAGCAAATGGCTGCACCGCTCCCCAACCGTTTTCCGTGCGCTCGGCGAAAAACAACTGCAAATGATTGATCTGCGCCTGGTCCTGGCGCTTGCGCCCGCGGTGAAAATTGTTGCGGGTAAAGAAGACCACCTCCCCTTCCGGCCCAAAGGCAGTGATCCCCTCGTGGTAGGGCGAGTTTAGCTTCCGGTCCAATGCCACCGGCTCCGACCATTCACCCAGCGGAGATTTGCGCGCGAAAAATAAGTCCAGATAATGCTGTCCGGTCCAGCCGGCCTTGCGCTTTACATTCGCATTGGGGCGCTCGGAAGCAAACACAATCCCATCCCGGTAAAAAGCCGTCCCAAAGTTCGAACCTTCCCCGTTGATCGGGGCGGGCAGGACGTGGACCGCAAATTCCGGCTCCGGTTCGCGGTAGACCGGAATCGAATCGCAGGACGCCAGCAGGCGGCGGAAATCCTCGTCGTCCGGGTGGGCGCGGAGTTGCCGGCGAATAATCTTGCGGGCATCCGTGTACTTCCGGTTGATCAACAGGACCTCGGCAAAATTCTGGTGGTGGGAGCCTCCTTCCGGCAGATAGGTAAGCTGGCGGTACTGCGCTTCGGCCGCCTTGGTTTGGTTGTTGCGGCGGTAGGCATCGGCCAGTTTGAGGTGCGCCTCCCGACTGAGCTCCCGGGCATCCAGTTTTTCGTAGTGCTCGATGGCGCGGGCGTAGTTCAGGTCGCCGTAGTGCTGATCGCCACGCAATTCGTGGACCGAGGTGCAGCCGGTCAACATCGCGATGAGAAACAAGGCCGAAACCAAGATGAGGGCGGCGAGGGTCGGAGCGATAGTAGTATTTTTCATGGTGGTGGATTTAGGAACTGAAGAAAACAAACCGGATGATATCAGAAATAGCGGGGTGTCTTGAGCTTGATATTGTCGCCCAGGTTGACGGTAAGGATGATTTCGTGGGTGCCCCGGTTGTAGCCGCGCAGCTCACTGATTGACTGGTCAAACGCGTAGCCGATCTGGAAGTGGCGGTTGGGCAATATTTCCACCATACCGACGATGGCATCACCGGTGCGGTAAGAACCCCCGACCCAAACCCGGCCCGCCAACAAGATGTTCAGGTTGAAATCGGCCTGGAAGGGGGCCGAATCTTCAAACTTTGCCAGGACCGAAGGCTTAATCACGAGGTGCTTGCCCGCCTCGATGGCGTAACCGAGCGTCGCGAAGTAGTGGCGACGTGCCACCGGAAGCCCCGTGCGGTCCAGCGACCAGAGATCCGCCGGATCGTAACTGAGCAGGCGCGGTACCGAGATGCCGAGGTAGAAATTGCGCGTGTCCAGGTAGATTCCCGTCCCAAAATTGGGGGCGAATCCCTGCTGCATCCCGGCGGCAACCGGATCGACCTCGGTGAATTCATTGGTGCGGGTAAAGTCCACGCTGTACTGGGAGAAGCCCGCCCGCAGCCCTAAAGCCAGGCGCATTCCGGAGTCAAAAGTGATGCGGTAGGCGTAGTTCGCAAACGCATCGGTTTGGGTCGTGAACCCGATCCGATCCTGCAGGACCGTCCCTCCCACCGAAGAACCCGGAAAAATGAGCGGACTGTGCAGAGAGATCGTGTTTGTGCGGGGTGCCCCCGGGATATTCATCCACTGGTTGCGGTGCAGAAATGCTGCCGTGAGGTGATCCTTGCTGCCGGCGTAGGCCGGATTGATCGCCAGGCCATTGAACATGTACTGGCTGAACATGGCTTCCTGTTGGGCCCAGGCCGACCCATTGCCGGCCAACAAACCCACCAGCAGGAGTGCGAGGGTAAGGAGAGAGGTAGAAAATTTCATGACTATCTGGTTGTAATGAATGGATTGGAATGACATTGCCAATGAGCAATTTGTGGGGCAGGACTTTTGGTCCCCGCGTTGCGAAGCCATGTACAAATGATGCAGGAATGGTGGTTTGCGGTGGTTTTTTCTCGGTTTGTGTCCAAATGTTGCAAAAATCAGCCGTGATGTTGAGCCGAGACGGAACAGAGGACGGAACCGGTGCGCGGTACGGAGAAGTAGGGCGAGCAGAAGCGTAAAAAGTCGGCCGTTTCCGGCCGACTTTACTTGTCATTGAAATATAACCCACCATTAAATCATTGCGAAGCAGTTTATCGTTCTAGGTGAATGAAGCCGGAAAAATTGCGTGCGTCTTCGGGACAATATTTTACCAGGACGAAGTAAGTTCCCTCCGGTAGTTCCTCGCCAGCATTGTTCCGGCCCCGCCATTCATTGGCGTAGCTTTCCGAGGCAAAGACTTCGTTGCCCCAGCGGTTCATGATCCGGACTTGGGTCTGCTCCGGAAGAGGAGACAGCACGAGGACATCGTTGATTTCGTCACCATTCGGGGTCAGGAGATTGGGCATATTGGGCGCAAAGCACTTGTCTTCCCGGCAAATGACCCGGACCGCAATCGTGTCCGCCGCGGTGCAGCCTTCCCGGTTCACCGTCCAAATCGCAAGGTTTTCCGCTCCCATCACCAGGTTGCTGAGGGCAGTTCCCGTTTGGTGCGGCTGCGTAAAATCGAGATCAGCATTCGGGGAAGACCAAGTTCCGGTGGCATTTTCCTCCAAAGGAGCGGCCTGCAGGGGGACCGTTGCCGTGCAATTTTCCAGGCTGAGATCGTTTCCGGCAAACGCTACCGGAGCGGGGGCGGTTTCCAGGGCAAATGTTCGGCTGATCTGGCAGCCATCTGCGTCAGCGACCACTACCGGATAAAGTCCCCCTGCGAGATTGTCGATGCGGTCAGTGGTCAAGCCCAGATCCCAAAGTACGGTTTTCGGTTCGGTCCCGCCACCGATGTTCAATTCAATGCTTCCGTCGCCGCGTCCCGGACAACTTTCCAAGCGCACCACCGGATCGATTTCCAGCGGCGCGGGAATGGCAAAGGTGGTCTCTACCGGACAGGATCCTGCATCGTCCGCGATGGTCACCACGTATTCGCCGGCGGTGAGTCCACCCAAGCTGTCGGTTTGACCGATCACCGCTTGCGTACCGACCTTGGTCCAGGCAATCGCCGGACTGCCGGCCGCTCCGTTGAAGGAGACCTGAATGAAACCGTTCCCCACTCCTTCACAGTCCGGTCCCAACGTGCTGCCGGTAATCTCAATTGCATCGGGCGTCTGCAGGTCAACCTGCATTTGGAGCGCACAACCATGCGCATCGACCAGGGCGAGGGAATGCGTGCCCGAAGTGAGCCCGGTCAGCACCAGGTCAGATTCTCCATTGCTCGGTTCGTGCATCCAGAAATAGGGCCCGGTTCCGCCGTGGGGAAGCACCTCAATGCGGCCATCCGCCTGCTGGCAACTGGGATCCTGGGTCACAAAATCCGCGGCAAACTCAGCCACCGGGCCGCCCACCGTAACCGATTGGAGCAGTTCACAACCATTTTGATCCTGGATGAGCAGGTCGTAAGTTCCCGCGGAGAGGTTACCCACAATCGGATCCATTTGCTGGTTGTTCTGGGTCACCTGGTAAGGGCTGGTGCCCCCACTGAGTTGCAGATCGATCTGCCCACTGGATTCGCCGAAACAGCTTACGTCCGTCACCATCGGTGCCGCCGCCAACATGGCCGCCGGCTGGTTGATCGCAGCGTTCTGGGCCGCAGAGCAGCCATTGGTATCGGTGACCGTCACCGTGTAATTGCCGGCGGGAAGGCCAGTGAAGCCGATCAGATTCGTATTTACCGCGTAAGAGTACGGAGCCACGCCGCCACTTGCGGTCGGCACCAGGCTACCGGTCGCCTCCCCAAAGCAGGGAACATCGTTGGCGACCACCGCCAACTGAACCGGGGCCGGAGCGGTGACTTGGTGCTGAGAAACCGATGTACAGCCGTGGAGATCGGTCACCGTGAGCGTGTAAGTGCCCGGGCTGAGGTTGTTGATGTCCGAAGTCTGAGCGCCGTTGGACCACTGAAACTGGTAGCCGCCGTAGCCGCCGCTCGCCGCACAATCGATCCAACCATCGTTGGCCCCCGCACAGGAGATCTGGTGACCTCCGGGGAAACCCGAGACCGTGCCGTTTACGCTCAGGGCTTGTGCAGGACCATTTACCATCATCCCGGAGGTAACGTTGTCGCCTTCATTGTCCGTCACCGTCACCGACCACGGACCCGCTCCGGTATAGATAGAGGACGTGGTGGCTCCATTTGACCAGAGGTAACTGTACGGCGCGGTCCCTCCACTCACCGTGGCCGCCACCCAAGTCGAATCGCCGTAACACACGATATCGTTGCCGGCGACCGAGGCCGTGAGCGGATTCATGCTGTTGCAAAATTTCAACCCAGCCAAAGCACCCGAACCGCCCAACGCGATGCGGATACGGCTTACGGCACTCTGATTGATCGACGCCGTTTGGACGGAATTGTTCCCGGCATTCGCAAGGTTGAGCGTGGTGATTTGTGCCCCACTGTGGGTGATCTCCAATTCCGAGTTGTGATTGTCGATGTCGACCAGAGTGAGATTGCTGACGTAGGTAGGATTGGCGAAGTCCAAAATCAAGTCACCGCCCGCGGCCTCGTCGTTGGGATTGCCTTGGTCCCCGTCTTGAGAGATGATCAGGAGATTGCCGAGGGGCTGATTGTTGCTTGGATTGCCGCCACTGCCTTGCCCCGGACCACCAAAGGCCTGATTGGGGGTACCCAAATCGGTATCGCCCCCCGTCGGGGCCGCACTGTTGAAGATCATCGCGATGTCAGGATGGCCTTGGGCCGGACTCCCGTTGATGGCTTGCACCGTGATGCCGAAGGCGACACTCAACTGATTGGTGAGGATCATTCCGCTACTCAGGGGATTGCCCGAGCCGTCACTGGCAAAGGTCAGATCGGTCAGTCCGCTGCACGGAGCCTGGGCCGATACCCGGCCGGCGACTCCCCCAATCAAGGCAAACAGGACCAGAAAAAAGGTGGATTGCCCAGCAAGTCGAATTGAAAGCATACTTTTCATAACAAATGATAATTGGTGGTTCAATGATTAATGACGCTTACAATTAGCCTTGATTCTCGGTCAACTTTTTGACCATAGGTTGCAATTCTCCGCTCCCATGTATCCAGTTGGGAAGGTTTTTTGCCCCGCTTACCGATTTGTGTCAGCATGTTGCAAAAATTGGTCGGGAGGGTGCAGAGGAAGAGAAACACCCCCACCATCCTGAAGATACCCTGGCCCCCCGCGTGCGACCATCAGCGCGCGCTCAATCTCGATAACTTCATAAAAGTCAATACAAAAAGACAGCCGTTCAGGGTGAAACGGCTGTATTACCAGAAGACTACTACTATTTAACATCAACAATTGGATTGGTTCTAGGCGGATATCCGAATCGGGGGATGCGCTTCGATTTCGGCCCGATTTGGGAAGTTTTCGCCGCCTGACGGGTATTGCTTGCGTATCTCTTTGGGTGACATCCCGAACTTTGCCGTAAATGCTTTTGAAAAGTAAGAGGCACTGCCAAAACCGACCATGAAAGCGACTTCTCCGACCCCACCGGCATTTTGTTTCAGCAGTTGGTAGGCCCGCTCCAGGCGGTAATTGCGCATGAAGGTCGTCGTCGATTGACCGCAGATGGCCTTCAGCTTTCGGTGCAGTTGGGTGCGGCTCATCGCCAATTTTGCGGCCAGATCTTCCACGGAAAAATGCTCGTCGGTGAGGTTTTCCGCCATTGCCTGGCGCAGGGCGGTCAAGAATTGCTCTTCCCGGGGGCGGGCATCCGTGACCGGAGAAAAGGCGATCATCTCGGCGCGGAAGTGGTCGCGGTACGCCCGGCGTCCCACCAACAAGCGCGCAAGCTGTTCCCGCAACTCGGCCAGGCTGATCTGAGAATCCAGGCAAATGTCCACCCCGGCTTCCAGGGCCGCGATGCGAAATGCCGCGTCGGCTTTTCCCAGCAGCAAAATCGGCAGGTGGGCAATCGGCGCGGTCGATTTCAGCATTTTCGCAATCGCCAATCCTCCCTCACCCGGCAGCTCAGGACCGAGCAAAATCGCATCCGGCCGCAAGCGCACCGCCAGTTCCTGCGCGAAAGCTTCCGTATCCGCTTCGAGGATCCGGTAAGCGGGTTCCAGCGCGAGGCGCAGGTAATCGCGGCGGTCTGCATTTGTGTCGAGCAGTAGCACCAAGTTGCCGGAACTGCTGTTTTCGTCCCACGCCTGGCAGATCGGTGCCGCCGGAAGCAAGGCCCGTGCCGCCAAATAGCCCTTTGGAAAAGCGGGAGCCGAATCCGCCGGAGAGGTTTCCGTGACCAGTCCCCAATTGCGGGGCAACTGCACCGTAACCTCGGTGCCCAAACCTTCGATGGACTTGATTTCCAGCCTTCCCCTTTGAACTTTCGCGAGCCGTTGGGCGAGATGCAGACCGAGTTTGGGCCGTTCCCAAGGAGTCTGTGCCCCCGGAGTGATTTCGACCGGGACGATGAAATCTTCATCGCTCATGCCAATCCCGGTGTCCTGTACGGAAATGCTCCACCATTCCTCGGAGCGAAAGGCAACTTTGACCTTAATCGTACCGCCAGCCGGCGTGAACTGCACCGCATTTTCGAGCAGATTTTCCAGCAACCGAACCAGCAGCAATGGATCAAATTCCACAACCAAGCGGTCCAGGGTCACCGATAGGGTCAGGATCAACCCTTTTTCCTGGCTCACCGACCGAAACGTTTCGACCACTTCCCGCACATAGGCAATTGCTTCCGCGGCAAACGGTGCGCAAGTCACCCGGCCCTGCTGCAACTCGCTCAAACAAATCATTCGGTCCATCGAACGCAACAATTGATGGGTCTGGCGCAGCGCAACATTTGCTTGGCGCCGGGTCACCACCTCGGAGGTGTGCGCGGCGATTTGCTCCAGCGGACCCAAAATGAGGCTCGCCGGTCCGGTCCAGCTTTGCGCCCAGGCCAAGGCATCGAGGGGAGAAGACTTCGCCGATCTGGCGGCGTTCGGATCACGGGAGGATGTGGATAGTGGTGCCATGGTGACTCTGTTGTTGGTTTCAGTTTTAAGTAGCAGCAAAACCGCCAGCTCAGGTAGCACCAAACGCAAAAATAATCCTCCAAAATATCCTGATTTTGTCCGGCATTTTTCCGGTAGACCGCCTCCCATTTATTCCACAAATCCCATTTTTTGCCGTGATTTAACCGATCTATTCTTGGTAAGCACCCCCAAATCCCAAGTACACATAGTTCTTCGAATCCCGAAAATTATGCAAAAACAAATGTGTATATTTTCTTTCCATTACCCCAAAAATCCGGGCCGATGATCCGCAACAGTAAACTGGGCTACTACCTCACGCGCTTGAGCAACAAGCAGAAAAGTGCCTTTCGAGATTTTCTCGCTTCCCCCTATTTCAACAAGAAATCCGAGCCCCGCGTGCTATTTGAAGTACTGGACCAGCGGATGCTGCGCTACAAAAAAGCCAGCCTCCAACCGGAAGATGCCTTTGCCGAAGTTTTTCCCGAGCAACCCTTCCGCAAAGCTGTCTACCGCAAGCTCATGAATCGCCTGCTGAATCTGCTGCTGCAATTCCTTGCCCACGAAACCCTGAGTCGTGATGAAGTCGCCGAATTGCGGGCGACCCACAAGGCGGTAAGCGGCATCGGGGCGGATCGGTACTTTGATTTTCTCCACAAAAAGGTCTCCGACGCACTCGACCCCAATCACATCGACCATTTTGACCACGCTTACGAAGTCGAGTCAAACCTCGCCGAACTGCAAGCCAAGAAATCGCTGCGCTCAGAATTTGAGAACTTTGACCGCCTGATTACTTTGATGGACCACAGCTACACGGTCAAGCGGCTGCAACTGGGCTACTACGCACTCACCAGCAGCCGGGTCACGGGCAAAGTCACGAAAATTCCTGGTCTGGACCAGTTTTTGGATGAATTGAGCGACCGCATCGAAACCCAACCGCTCCTGATCCGCATGCTCTACTACCGCTACATGACCCTTGCCCGGGAGGGAAATCCGACGCATTTCCACCGCCTCCGCAGCCTGCTCGAGAAACATGCGGCCGGGCTGTCCTACAACCTTGCCGTGGAGCTTTACGAGGGAATTTTGAGCCACTCCATCTACCGGGTCAATGCCGGCGATCCCGATTTTCTGCCCGAATTGTTGCGGGTCTACCAAGGCATGCTGCGCGGCGGCTACCTCGTCGATGAAGACCACCTCCCGGCCGCCCATTTCAAAAACATCGTCGTCGTCGCCGCGCGGGCGGGGGAACTCGCGTGGGCAGACTGGTTTGTGGACCAGTACGGCCCCCAAATCAAGCCCGACCTGCGCGCCAGTGCACTCACCTACAACCAAGCCGTGATCGATTATTTCCGCCAACGGTTCTCGCCCTCGGAAAAGGGCTTTCAGATCATCACCGGCGATCCGCAAGATCTGTATTACGGGGTGGATGCCCGAGTCTACCTGCTGCGGATCTACTATGAAACCGGAAATTTTGATGGGATGGACTCCCTGAGCCACAGCTTTCGGGTGTACCTCACCCGCAACCGGTCCCTGCCGGCCGGCCGCAAAGAAAAGTACTACACATTTTTAGCGCTGTACCGTCGCCTCATGAACATCGCCCCGCGCGACGCAGAGCGGGTGCGGAAACTCAGGGAAGACATCCTCGCCTCCCCCCGGATTGCCCCGCGCGCCTGGCTGCTGGAAAAAGTTCAGGTGCTCATCCAGGAATTGCCCCCGCGCTACCATTAAGCAGGCGGGGGCAAGCAAACGATTGAGAAGATTAAATGAGGTGGTTTCAGCGTTTCTCTGGCCAGAAAGCGGATCAAGCGGCTTTAAATCACCAGCAAGCGCTGGTACTGACCGGTGGCGGTGCGCAGGAGGTACATTCCCCCGGACAGGTGCTCCAGTTTGAGGGATTGCTTGCCCTGGGGGTCGGCGGTGCCGCGGTGGACCACTTGTCCAGAGGTGCTGAAGATGGTGAAGGCTTCTTCGGATTGCAGGCCTTCGAGGTTCAGGCGGGATACGACCGGATTGGGGTAGGCGCGGAAGCGGATGGCCGGTTCCCGGTTCGGGGCCACTTTCATGTCCACGTTGTCGATGACACCGATTCCTCCGTCGAATTTTTTGACGAGATCCTGGGCCGCAACGCCATCCGCATTGCAAATCAGGGTCACGCGGGCGATTTCTCCGCGGCCGGAGATAAAGGTGCCATCCGTGCGGTACGCATTGAGGTGCAGCACATGGTGGGGGACATCGACCGTGGAAGTGTCGGTGAGGGAAGTGCTCTGCCCCAGCCAGGAGCCACTCAGATCGATATGGTTGAGGTCGGGAGTCGCGGCCTCGGCGTTGAGGTGCAGTTCCAATTGCATGCTCACCACCGAGTCAATGTTGGTATTGCCCCGGCTGACGCGGAGTACAAGGGTGACCGAATCTCCGGTGTCAAAGGTTCCGGTCGGATAAGCGATCAAAGAGGAAAGTTGGGAAAGGGCGACAGTCCGCTCGGTTTGGGCGGCGGCCCGGTTGGTCAATTGCAGGACCAGACTGCCCGCGATCAGGAGAATCGATTTGACGAAAACATTGGTAAAATTGGCGACGACGAACGAGTAACGGAAACGGTTATTGTTGGTTTTCATGATCTTGACAATTTGAAGGTTCATACTCAGCGTGGTCCCGATCCTCGCCCGGAAGCAGGGGCCCGGAAGCCCGACCTTGCTTTTGCGGGAGGTGCTTTCTCAATGCCCTGCTGGGGCAAGGATCGGTGGTCACGTCTTATGATTTGCGTTCCTTCTTCGGCCGAAGTGAGGAGGTCATTTTGTACAGATTGCCGGGACAGAGGGCCGATTTTCGGTGTCTTACCGGCTGTGTTTCAATGACAATACTAATTTAAATGGAACAAGGAGCAATTCATATTACACGCTATATCACGTGCGCGCGAGGAGCGATTTAGCGGCGGGGCCCAAGCAACAAGGCCACGTGCGAAATCGCGCGCGGCCTTGGATGTACAGGTTTGTTGAGAGTGATGTAAATCCTTTTCTGTCGGTCATTGCAGTTGATGGGTACAGGGACCCGGTTCTGCTTCCCGGTTGGGTGAGGGTTGGTTGAATAATTCGTATAAGTTGCCGAGATCTTGGGCTTTTTCGTCATAGGGCAGCAACTTGATGTGCCCTTCGCTGGGGGTTCCCGGGGGCGATTGCAGGGTTTTCAGCACAAAGTAGGTCTGCCCATTTACGGTGGTGGTTCCGTCGAGCAAGACCCGATTCAGATCGTACATGAACACCGGTCCGCGCACAGTCCGGGCCAGCCCGGTTGTGGTTGCTTGGGCCGCCTGGAAGATGCGCAATGCCCGGGCGGGACGCACCCGAAAACAGCTCTGGGGGTGGTGGTCCGCTTCCATGAACATGTAATAGGGCACCATGCCCAGCGCCACCTGCTGGGTCCACAACCGACTCCAGGTCCCCGGGTCGTCGTTGACGTTCCGGATCAGGGGGCCTTGGGTGCGGATGACGGCTCCGGTCTCCCGGATGCGGTCCACGGCCCGGGCCACTTCCGGATGCGCCAATTCACGCGGGTGGGTAAAGTGCACGCACAGGTTCAGGTGCTTGCCCCGGGCCCGAATGGCGGCAAACAACCGCAACAGATTGTCCGCATCGGGATCCCGGGTAAACCGGTAGGGCCACCAGGCCAGCGATTTCGAGCTGATCCGAATCACCTGCACCGATTCCAGGTCCAGGATCGGGGCGATGTATTGCTCCAGGGTCCGCGCCTTCAGCACCAAGGGGTCGGCCCCAGTGAAGAGCACGTCGCTCACCTCCGGGTGCGCCCGCAGCCAGGGAACCGGCGTTCGTGGATCCCGATAGGAAGAACTTTGCTGCGCCTTGCGATTGTTAAACATAATCCAGCGGAAGCAATAGCTACAGTACGCGTGGCAAGTCTTCACCATCGGATCGGGAAACAGGCTGACTATGGTCGGAAAGTTGCGGTACATCCCGGTGATCGGCTCCCCATCCCACCGGGGGAGGCTGCCCGGGGCTGAAATATACCGGGGTTGCTGCCTGCGGCGGATCCCCGCGACAAATTGCTGCCGGAGCCGCTCATCAATTCCCCCACGGGCAAGTTCCTGCAGAAAGGCAAAGTCCCGGGGCGCCAGCATCTCCCGGCGGGGAAAAACAAAGCGGTAAATCGGGTCCTCCGGAACCTTTTCCCAGTCGATCAGGTGCTCACAGACATAGCGGTTGACCTTGAAGTGAAAGACTTGCGCCAGCAGGTCAAAGGTCATCCGCTCCGCCGGCGGCAGGGCCGCATAGTACGGAGTCTGGGCAAAGGTGTGGTTGGTGTACGCGGTGTATTGCATTGGCCAAAAAATCAGATAAAAATCCCGACTGGGTTCAGTTCATCCTCCCGCAACTGCCGCCCGCGCCAGCCCATCGCCACCGGGACATCGTAGAGCCGCCCCGGCGCCGTCCGCCGCCACATGTGCCGCAAACCGGGCACCAGCACCCGCACCACCGGCATTCCGATGTCCGGTTGGGTCAGGTCCAGCACCAGGACTTCCATCCCCCGGGCTTCCACCCGTCGCTGCAGCAGGCGGATGCTGTCGCAAATCGTCGGCGGACACAGCGCAGGAAAATCGACGTTCAGGTCGCGCTGGGCCCCCGGAGCGGGGCGCAGATAGGGAAGTGCTTCGGTCCGCGCCGTGGTGAGCCATTCGCGGAACCCCGGATCCTGCGTGAGATAGCCGTAGGCATTCTTTTGCGCGGCGGGCAGCAATTGGTTCAGTTCGATGACCGCCCGCTCCAGGGCAATTCCCGCCTCCACGTGCGCCCCAAATGCGTACAGCGTCTCCGGCGCCCCCCGGGGATCCAGATTTTGGCTGATCGCCACAAAAACCGGAATCCCCAGGTCCGAAGTAATGTCCAGCACGTGCAGCCTCCGCCCCAATTCCCGGTAGTGGTCCACGCAGGCGTCGAGATAAGGATTCCCGGCGCTGCCCAGGTCCACCCCGGGGCGGTGCAACCGGTTGTACCACCAAATCGCCGCCGCATCCCGCTCCACCAGCTCCAAAAATCCCTGCAAAATTGCCTCCTCGATGACATTGCCCGCGGCACAGCCATTCGAATCGGGATAAGAATAGAGCCGGGTTTCGTCCGCCGCCGGGTACTGCGCGTAGCAGAAGCAGGTCGGGAGGTACTTGAATTTTTCCTCGGTCAGGCTCCATACCGGGGTCCATTCCATCGTTTCCGTTTCGGCAAAGGGGAGCGGGATGAGCGAGTAGAAAGCGTGGGCCTGGGCATTGATGCGGTCCCGGTCGCGAAACTGGGCCGGGCTGAAGCCCATGCAGGAATTGGGGGACAGTGCGTCCGGCAATTCCCGCAGCGAGGCCGTCACTGTAGGGGTGTCGCCGGGATAAACGAGACAGTAGCGCTCGATGGCTTCGGCAATGGCTCCGACCTGGGCTTGCCGCGCGGTTTTGCCCTTGCCGCCGTTCGAAGAGCGGAGGTGGAGGTTGCGCCAAAACTGGGTGCGGCTGTGCAGAGCGAGGTTGCGGCCGGAGGTAAAATTGTGTACCGGAAACACGGACGCGTGGTAGACCTTCAGGTAAGGCGCAATCCCGGTGATCGGGCTGACGTGGTGGCGGTAGCGGTGGTAGGTCTCGGTGAGGCCGGCGGTGCGGTAGGGCGCTTCGGCAACGGTGCGCTGGTCGATTTTGGGGTCCAGGCGAATGGCCCGGGCGGGGGCGGTGGAGTGCGCCGGATCGCCGCAAGTGGGGCATTGCGGGCGCTTTACGACGGTGTGGGTGTGGATGTGCCAGTCGCGCAGATCGACCGACTTGAGCTTGCCGGCGGCGTGGGTTGCGGGAAAATGGGTCCACCACTCCGCTACACAATCGCGCAGCAGAAAGGCCAGCATCCGGGCTTGAAAAGCGGTAAGGACCGGACGCTCAACTCGGCGATCCCGGTTGCGATCCGCGTGCAGTTGGAGCCGTTGTTGCAAGCAAGCCCAGCAGGCCGATTCACCCGGCACAAAAATGGGCCCAATCCGCGGCTCCCACTCCCGCAAGCCGACCAGCATCCACGGCAATCCCGAAGCCCGACCGGCGCGGTTGATTTCGGCGAGGCGCCCATCCAGGTAGTCATCGGCAAACACGAGGAGCAAATCGGGACCGGTTTCTACGAGTTCGATCCCCGCCATTTCCCCGAGGCAGCGCCCGACTTCCCCCGGATCTTCGGCCAGGGAACGGACCGCAATCCGGACCGCCCGCCGGGGCCGCTCTGCCTTGGGCCGCGGATGGACATCGGAGACGCGCACGAGGCCCGTGCTTTCCAGATCGGCCACCGCCCGCAGCACTTCGAAGGGCGAAACCGCCGGCGTCGCTCCCAACTGCCCCAGCAGTTCGGGGATCGGGACCGGCCTTTCCCGCAGCGATTCCAGGACGCCCCGTTTCACCGGAGCCTCGGCAAAGGTCCGGGCCACTTCATCGGCGGCCAGGCGCGGCGGTTCTCCGGGCCCCCCCCGGCCAAATTCATGGTTCAGTTCAATGAGCACAGCAGATCAATTTAATTTTTCGCAGCGGAACGCCCGCGGAGCTTTCAGGCGTAAAACGAGTACTTCACCACCTTGCGCTGCGTCCGCACCGGACGGTCAAACACGAGGGAAATGAAGCTGTTCATGCGGTCGGTAAAGACCAGGGCCCGATCAATGAGCCCCTGGAGACGTTGGGCAAATGCGGCATCGGGCAAGTCAGAAAAGTGGTTGCGCAGCCGCCCCCGCCCCATCGGCTGGCGCAGTGCGTCGAGCATCCGCCATTCCAGCGGATCGAGCCGGTGAGATTCGCGTTCCCCACTTCGGGTATCGATCACGGTTCCCGCCACCGCACCCCGGTAAAGTTCCGGCGCTTCTCCCCCATCGCGGGCATCGTAGCGGGTCTGCCAGTGCAGCACGAGCTGATTCAACTGGTTTTTCCACCGGCGCCGATTCTGAATGAAGGCGGCATCATGGGTGCGGGTCTGGAAGTAAAACGCAAAGTTTTCCAGGGACGCCTCGGCCAGCGGCGGATACATCAGGGCATACTGCCGCGCTGGAATCAGATCCAGTCCGTAGGACTCAGCAAAACTGTGGTAGGGACTGTAACGGATGAAGTAGATGCCCCCAACCGCGGCGGGAGGGGGCAGGTGGACCAGGGCCGGCAGCGCCTTGAGGTAATGGGGGTAAGCCGACCCATCTTCCCCGGGCAACCCCACCAGAAGGTTCCAGAGCACGTTCATCCCGACCTCGTGGCAGTCTTTCAGAAAGCGGAGGTTCTGGGTCGAGGTCACACCTTTTTTCATCAATTTCAGCAAGGAATTGTCCAGGGCCTCGATCCCGGGTTGCAGGGATTTGATCCCGGATGCGTGCATGACCTCAAGTTGCGCCCGGCTCAAATCCGACTTGACCTCGTAGAAGATATTGACTTCTTCCTGGTCCAGGTCGAGTTGGGGCAGCACCTTTTCCGGAAAGATTCGGGGCATGATGTTGTCGACTGCGGCGTAGTCCTTTACTCTTTCCCGGTACTTCCCGATCACGCCGCTGAGGTGCCGGACCGCCGTTTCAATGTTGGCCGACTCGTACTGCATGCCCAGGGCGTTCAGCCCGCAAAACGTACAGTGGGCCTTTTCCCCGTACCAGCAGCCCCGCGAGGTCTCCAGAAACAATCCCGGTTCGGGCAAGTCCAGGTGGCGGAATTGCTCGTAATGGCGCAAGAAATCGTCGTAACTGAGGGCAGGATACGCGCGAAAGGGCAGTTCTTCCCCCAAGCGCCGCACCACCGCCCCCGAATGCCGAGCGGCACTCGGCTGGGAATCCACCCGTTCCAGGTTTTGGCGAGAAAAAACCCCGTTGATCGCGTGCAGTCCGGCGGAGTCGTTTGCCAGCCACCGCGCCACAAAAGTGGGGAAGCTCTTCATCGCCGACCCAGAGAAGACAAAGTCGATGTCGGTAAAGTTCCGGGCAATTTCCTCCCCCATCGGCGACTGACAATTGCTCCCTCCCATGAGAATGGTCACTTTGGGATTGAGCTGTTTCAAGCGCCGCGCCACCGCCAAAATCGGGAGGTTCTGGTTGAACATGCTGGTGAAGCCGACCACATCCATTTCGGCCAGGCGCCGCTCGGCGATCATCTGGTCGATGAAAGCGGGAATCTGCGGGCGCTTTTTTAGCAGTTCATTCGCAAAGTACACCTTGCGCTTGTCCTCGGGATGCTCATCGGGCAGAAACATGCGGACCGGCTCGAGCATTTCCGCCCGGAAAAACTCCGGCTGGTTGTTGGGCAAATCGGGAAATGCCGCCGCGCGAAACAGCCATTCCAGGAAATTGTAACCGCGGGTGGTATAGGTCTGGGTAAAAGCTTTGTAGGCCTCGGCCCCCACAAACTCAGCGAAGGCAAAATTCCAGTAATCGATTTCCACGGCGACCACTTCCGGAGCGAAATTGGCTTCGAGGGTGGCTTTGAGCTGCGACAACCCGATAGAAGGCCATTTCAGGGAGGCCGGCGGCAAATAGATCAAGCGGAGAGATACCATAACAATCAGGAAAATGGGGCATTTTGAAAGCCGGAGCGGGTTGGGCTGAACCCACTCCGGCACCGTTTAACAAGTAGAGGCAACCAGTTGGTCGCCGGCATCGTCGCCGATATCGGAGGGCTGGAAATCAATCGTAGTGAGTTGATCGTAATACGCCGTCCAATCGGGCAGCAGAAGGTAAATGTCGTATTCGGAAGCGGGCCTTTCGAGCGAAGTCATTTTGGGGTCCAGCTTCAAACCCGAAAACGTATTCAGCGAATAGTACCCCGCAATCCCGGTTTCCCGGTAATTTCCCGCCTTCGGGTCAAAATCCCGGCGGAGCACAACGGCAATATTGGGTCCTTCCAAGAGTCCATACACGACCCGGCCCATGTTGTTGACGGGCACCTTCTCGTGCAGCTTGGGCTCGACTTTCCTTTCGCCGCCGAGAAAATTGAAATCCTGGGAAATGCCGAACACCTTTTCCCAGAATTTGATCGGGCTAGCGTGCGGCCCAGTAAAGGAAGTTTTTATCAAATCGGTAAGTTGGTCCAGAATCGTAGATCCATCCTCATCGAGAAGTTTTAAAAATTCCCACAAAATCACCCCACCATTCTCAATCTTATTGATGGATTGGTGTTTGATTCTTCTCTCTTCACTCTCTAAGGGTTCGCACACCAGGACCCAAGGGAAAGAGGTTTGCGCGGAAAACCAAACCGTGGTATGCTTGGGAATCTTCATGCCTACCCCCGGGAAGTAAATCCCATTGTTATAGTACCCCCTGTCAGTCAGGAACGGAATCGGAGTTTCTTTGATTGCTTGGTAAGCCTCCCAGGATTGGGTGAGTAGCGTAAACAAGCGGAGATAGTTTACCCCGAGGGAAAGAATTTGCTGTTCGTCCGAGCCATGCGGAACCTCAGGATCAAAATGGATTTCCATTGCATCAAATTTTTGAGATTGAGTAAGTGGATTTTAAGTTCAAGGAATTACGGGGTGGATACCGCCAGGCGGCGTCCTTGCTTTTGCGCGTAGTCCTGGGCCAGTTCGCCCGCCCGCTGGGCTTCGGGAGTTTCCCCACTCGCTTGGGCGGTCAGGCACTGCGCCTTCAGTTGGTACAAATCGGGAAACAGATATTGCTCGCCGGTCCGCTGCCCCACCGCGATCAGTCGCTCGACTTCCCGCCGCGCCTCGGCATACTGACCGCACTCCGCGGCGGTGGCGGCCGGGATCAGATTGTAAAAAGTCTCCGGAGTTTTGATTCCGATCTGGTTGAAGGCGGCCAGGTTTTTCCGGGTACGGGCCAGGTCACCGTTGCAATACCCAGCCAATGCTTCCAACAGGTACACGTAGGAAGTGAATTTGTACTCGCGGAGGTAAGGCAAATACTGCTCGCAAACCGCCTTGAGGTGTTTCCGGTCGTTCAGGTGAAAGAACAGCGAACTGTAAAGGGCAAGCACCACCGCCATGGAATGGGCATCGCCCCGGGATTCCCCCCCGCGCAAAGCGGCTTCTGCCGTAGCCCGGGCTTCGGCTTCCTGGCCCAAAAAGGCCTGAACATTTGCCCGGATCCCCAAGCAATAGCCCCGATAATCAAAGCCAAACCGGCTCCGGATGGCTTCTGCCCCCGCCTGGTCGCAGTAGTCCAACCCCCGCTGCAAGTCGACGAGCGATTCGGCAAACTGCCCAAACAACCACTTTTTGTAGCCATTGGTGCTGTACAACACACACAACAGAGCGGTATCATTCAGTTCCCGCGCATCGCTTTCCGCTTTTTTCCATAAGTTATCGTAGCTCGCAAACTCGGCGGACATGAGGTTGAACTGGATGCGGTTCCACATGATCATCCCCAGCCATTCCGAGCTTTCCGGTAGCACCAGGGCCAGTTGCTCAGTTCGGTAATTGGCGGCGGCGACCTCGGGATGGGTAAATCCGCGCACAGCAATCAGGGCCTGGGTGCGGCTTTGCTGGATTTTCAGCTCCCGGGAGATGCGCTCACTTTCATTTTCCAGCCGCTTTGCCCACTGGATCGCGATGTCCGCCTGGTTGATGCATTCCTGGTACGACGACATCCCGAGGGATCGTTCCGTAGCGATTTGGCCGTATTTTGCGGCCTGGGGGTACGCCTCGCCCCCCGCCAGGTGCCGCCCCAACTCAAAGGGTTGTTCCTCCACCCGCTTGGGAAAATCTACCGCCAACGTCTGCGCCACCCGCAGGTGGTTTTCCTTCCGGCCCGCACTCAGCATCCCATCGTAGGCGGCATCCCGGATCAAGGCGTGCCGAAACACGTAGCCTTCGTCCGGCACCCGGCGGCGCCGGTACACCAAATCCGCCCGTACCAAGGCGTCCAGATCGCCCTGCACCAGGGCTTCGTCACGCAACGAGGCGCGCACCAGCAAATTGTAATCAAATTCCCGGCCGATCG
Source organism: Bacteroidota bacterium (assembly GCA_039024435.1). Classification (GTDB taxonomy): domain Bacteria; phylum Bacteroidota; class Bacteroidia; order J057; family JADKCL01; genus JBCCQH01. The sequence goes on along the minus strand of JBCCQH010000093.1, from coordinate 4,372 downwards.
TCGCCGCCAGTTGCGCGGTTTCCTTAGCGGCCCCGAGGCGGTCCAGGCGCGCATTGAGCAGGTCTTGCAGGGTCATGGGGATGTCCTTGACCGGTCGCCCAGTATCCAGGTGGTAGCCGGCTTCGGTTTCCACCAGGTACGCTTCCTCCACCAGCATCCACGTCAGTTCCTCGATGTACAGCGGAATGCCATCCGCCCGCGCGACGATATAGTCCAGCGCCGGATCCGCAATGCCTTTGCCCTGCAGGACCCTGTCTACCAGTAAGCGCACCGCCGCCGGCTCCAGGGGTTGCAGTTCCACCGCACTCACCTGCTCCGCCAACCAGTCCGCGGGATACTCCGGCCGCGCCGTCATCAGGAACAGGACCGGCTTCCCAACCAGTTCTTGCAACAGGTACACGGCAAACTCCTGGCCCGTCGGATCCAGCCAGTGCAGGTCTTCCAGCACCAGCAGGAAAGGCTGTCCCTGCCCGATGTTCTGAATGGCGTGCCGCATCACCGCAAACAAGCGCTGTTTCTGGGCATCGGGAGCGAGCTGGGAGGGAGGATACTGCTCCGTCGGCGCCACATTCAGCCAAGCACACAGGATGGGAATCGCATCCGCGCGGTCGACCTGGGCCGCATCCGCAATCACCTCCAACTGGGCAATGACCCGCGCTGGATCCTGCCCTTCGGAAATCCCCCAATGGTTGCGCAGCATCTCCAGGAAGGGATACAACGCATTGTTCCGGTGCTCGGGGAAACACCGCGCCTCGCGGATCGGGCGTCCTTCCGAGCGCACCTGCCGCTTGGCCTCGTAAACCATTTTTGACTTGCCAATGCCGGCTTGCCCCCGCAAAATCACCGCCTGTCCCGTTCCGGTCTGCACCCGATCCCAGGCTTGTAAAACCCGTCCCAATTCCGCGGTGCGGCCTACCATTTTCCGGTTGGCGCTCCAGGGCCGCAGGAAGGAAAGCGCTTCCGTCTGTCGCTCCCCGAGAACCAAGTGGGCGGTTGCGGGCAGTTCCAGGCTGGCCATCGCGTAAGCGGGGCCGGCCTCAAATTCCAGGTAAGCATCCAGCAATTTCCGGCTGGCTTCGCTCACAAGGATCGTCCCCACCGGCGCATTGTAGAGCAGATTGAAAGCGACGTTGGGCACGCGGCCCTCGGGATTTTGGTTGGGCTTCGCGAGGACCATCCCCGAATGCAGGCCCATGCGCACTTCCAGGCGGATGCCGTGGTGGGCCCGCAACAAAGCACTCCGCCGGCGGATTTCCCCCATCAGTTCCAGGGCCGTCCGGCCCGCCCGCCGGGCATCGGTATCGCTCACCAGCGGATAGCCAAAATAGATCACCACATTGTCCCCGAGCCCGCCGGCGACGTGCCCCCCAAACCGGATCCCAGTATCCCGGCAAAGGTTCAATTGGTCCTGCTGAATCGCATCCAGCGCCTCCAAATCCAGCACCGAATCCGCTGTCGTCCCAATGCTCAGCTTCACGCACAGAACCGTGATCTGCCGGCGCTCACTGCGGTCAGCCGCCCAGCCAAAGTCATTGGCCGCGGTCAGATCGCTTTCCCCGGAGTCAGCCAAAAAGCGCGGGGCAATTTTCCCGACGATGCTTTCAAAATTAATTTTAACGAACTCTTCGTAGAGGGCGGTGGCCTCCGCAATCCGCAAGCGGGGATTTTTCTCCAAAGTCCGGCGCAGCAGATCGGCCAGGGCGTGACCGGCAATTGCTGGCGGCAAGGGCACGTTTGCGGGACTCATCTGCTGCTGAAATACCTCCGCGATGCTGTCGCCCCGCACCACCGGCTCACCCGTCAAACACTCCAGTAAGATCAGGCCCCAGGCGTACAAATCCGACTTTACCGAAGGCGCTTCCCCGCGCAGTTGCTCGGGGGCACTGTAGGCTGGCGTACCGAGCACTTCTTGGGTCAGGGTCAAGCTCTGATAATCGCTCCGGCGAAATTCCCGCGTAAAAGCCCCGATCCCAAAATCCAGGATTTTCACGTGGGACTTGGTCCCGGTTTGAGTGACCATGATGTTGTGGGGTTTGAGGTCGCGGTGGACGATGCCCTTTGCGTGGGCGCACACCAGTGCATCCAGAACCTGGGCCATCAGGTCCCGGGTTTCCAGCGCACTCAGGCCGTTGCGCACCCCAATGTAGTCTTTGAGGTTCGTCCCCGAGACAAATTCAAATACCGCATACGGTTCCTCCGCTTCGGTAAAGCCTTTGTCCAGCAACTTGACGATGTGGGGGTGATTGATCTCGGCACACAATTGGGTTTCCCGCTCGAAACGCGTTGTTTGATAGTTGCGCGCCCGGAGGTCTTGATCGGCAGGGAATTTCAGCATCTTGATCGCGACCGTCTGCCCGGTGCTGATCTGCTCGGCTTTGAATACGATGCCGTAACCGCCTTCACCGATTTTCTCCTGGAGGCGATAGTTCGGAATGTCCACGGCTCGCCCGACCGCATTTTGCCGCATTACTGTTTTCATGGTTCTAAAGATTGGTGTAGGTAATTTTGGTAGCCCAATCGGCGCGGGTCAGGCGCTGGCTCGAAATGGCATTTCGTGAATGCACTGGCCTTCCTTAAAAATTTTAAATTGAGGGGCGGCAAAACGGATCTCTCCCCGCCGCCGCTCGATGACGTTCGAAAACACATAGCCCATCGGCTCGGTTTCGCACAACTGCTTCCGCAGCCGAAAGATTTGCACGTTGAGGTAATAGCCATCGACTTCCCGGCGCATTTCCCGGCTCAGATCCCGGATCAGATCGTGGGTCGCAACCCAACCCTGGTCTCCGGAGGCATAGTTGTGTTGCACATCTACGAGCCGTTTGCGGGCCAATGCCAACAGCAGGTAGTGGTACACGCGCTCACCGAGGTCAAGTTCGAGCTGGTTGAGCTCAATTTTGACACCGATCCGTTCTTCATCCGCGCTCAGGCTGAATTTGAATACCGCACTGTGGGACAGGGCGACATAATTCTGCGTTACGTCGAGCGCTTCATTTTCTACAAAGCGCCAATTTTCGTTTTGCAATTGCAAAACTTGACCGTGTTGAAGGTCTTCGCGTATACTCTGCCGCTCCATTGTCCACTTACAATCTGCGTAGTAAAACGAGACCCCGTCGTCCTCCGGATTCGGGATCCCGGGATTGGCGGTCAGAGCGATCACCTTGCTTTTGTCCTGAAGGGATTCCAGGTAACTCGCCGGTGGCGAATCGCTCACCATTTCCCAATGGGTAATTGATCGTTTCCCGAACTTGATCTGGTCTCCCACTACCAGTTTGGTGCGGTCGTGCTGGATGTAATTGCCCTCCACTATGGTCCCATTGCGGCTTTGGTCGCACAAAGACCATTGTCCATCCTGCCACGCAATCGAGGCGTGAACCCGCGAGATGTCTTCGGATGCAATCCAAGTATGTGTAGTTCCTTTTAATCTCCCAAATAGATGCCATGCATTTAACAGCACGCACCTTCCGGTTTCAAAATTGCGTATAACTGCCATAACCCAAACTGTTTTTTACATCACTTGCTGCCGTATTTTGCAAACGCTGCGCAGTGTGCGCCGGTAACTACGGCAATAAAAATCAAACTGAAACTTTACCTGTCAATACAATAATTAATGTAAATAAACCCTTGCCGACCGCCCGGTACAGAATCGAGTTATAATTCCGATATTTTTTAATTTTTTCGGAGTCAGAATTATCCAATTACTGCAAAAAGCCTACCATGACCAATCCATAATGGACCAAATAGGTGATTTTCGTTTCTGATTTTCGGAATTCATCTCCGCCGGATCGGACAATAATTCCATAATTTTTATACTTTTCTTCCCTAAAGGAACTGCTTGGTACTCTTTGGGGATTGACTACGGAACAAGCTTGTGGTTGGAGGGATCGGCAAGTGGTGTGAATCGCAGCGGCAGGCATGACCTGCTACTACAATTGAGATAACCTTCTCTTAAAATATTCATCATCAGAATAATAACCGGTTTTAGCCGTGATGCTTCATCGGAGAAAGAGGGCGGAGGGTGACTCCTAGATTCTCGGCCACCCGATTTCAAATTGATGAATTTGAAGGCGGATCGAGGCAATATTATGCTTCTGATTGTACTGCCCGAAAGTCCATACCGCCGGACATCAATAAATCGACAGGATGACTATCCGCTTCTTTGCCACACGTGATATTTGTTCCAATGCCGGAGCGAATTGCCCAGGATGGTCGCAAATCGGGTTTCCCCTTCGTAGCGTCGGTTCAGCTTGTAGCAGAATTCATCCAGGTAGTTCTGCAAGTACTTTTCGCTCACGCCATGGAATATCCCCGAGAGGTTGCGCTTCACGTTGGTGACCGAAATGTGTACCCAGGGCAGCAATTTGACCGCTTTTTT
>JBCCQH010000092.1:0-33220 GCA_039024435.1 Bacteroidota bacterium | reverse complement strand
AGCAGATGCTGCGGACGATTCCGGATGCAAGTGATCCCGGATCTACGGGCGGGAACGATTGCCGACCGGGCCGGCAAGGCAATCAGTCCCCGGGCGAGCATCCTCACCACCAATTTTGGCGCCTACAACCAGTTGAAGGACCGGTTTGCGAGGCACCTCCCGGTGCGGACCCAAGGCAAAAAGGCGGCCAAATTGCTGCCCTGGGTCCACATTTCGGTCGCCAACGTGAAGCGCAACCTCTCGGGGATATTCCATGGCGTGAGCGAAAAGTACTTGCAGAACTATCTGGACGAGTTCTGCTACAAGCTGAACCGACGCTACGAAGGGGAAACCCGTTTTGCGACCATCCTGGGCAATTCGCTCCGGCATTGGAACAAATACCACGTGTGGCAAAGAAGCGGATAGCCATTGAAAAAAATCTGAAAAAAGGTGCGGCCGATTACGATGTCAGCGTTAATTTCAGAACTGATGAAGCGGACGATAATCTTTCTTACCCTGGCCCTTTGTCTTTCGGCCTGTGCTGATCCATCGGATGGAAAGCCGTCCACCGTAACCGAGGCGAATCTGATAAGTAATGACTCAATTGCGAATTCGCAAATTCCCGATACGCACCGCCAGACCGCCTGGGGGGAGGCTGCGGGAGGGTACGCTTGGGCATTGGTATCGCGGAAGAGGGAAAAGTGAGAATGGTGCTGCACAATACTTCCCCTCCCCGATCAAGGTGCCGAGTAACATCTCCGCCGGCGAAAAACACTACGATTGGTACCGGATCCATCTTACGGCAGAAGAGGGGGGAACCCAACGCCAATACCTGCTCCTCGACGAGCGCAATCGATCCGCGCAGGTAAATCGACTCCTGGAACCGGGAGACACGCTGGAACATCAGGTCGACTTTACCGATTGGAGTACGCGCGGCGTTCACGCCGGCGAGCAATTGCCCGCCGGTAGCTATGGGATGAGCTTGAGCTTCGCCTGGGATAGCCCCAACGGACCGATCAATCTCAGGTCCGGTCAGATGACCGTGCAGATTGGTGAGGGAAACATGCTTGCGGCCGAATAGCCCCAAGCCACCCGCGCTCAATCAATGCTCAACAGCTCTACTTCAAAAATCAAAGCGGTGCCCGGACCGATCTTGCCCCCCGCACCCCGGTTGCCGTACGCCAGATCGGCCGGAATGTACAACTTCCATTTCGAGCCTTGGGGCATCAACTGCAAAGCTTCCTGCCAGCCTTGGATCACACCGTTGACCGGGAAGCTGGCCGGTTGGCCGCGTTCCACCGAACTGTCAAAGACCGATCCATCGATCAGCGTGCCGTGGTAATGCGTCGTGACTTTGTCGGTGGCTTTCGGGCGGGGACCACTGCCTTCAGTAAGCACTTCGTATTGCAGGCCGCTTTCCAGCACCGTCACCTCCGCGCGCTGACCGTTGTCCGCGAGGAACTTTTTGCTCTTCTCGATATTGGCCGCCGCACCGGCGGACTGCAATTGGCCAAGGAATTGGTTGATGGCTTGATTCGCTTGATCGCCGGAAATCAGCGGCGTTTCCCCGCCGTAGATGTCCGCAACTGCCTTCGCAAAAGCATCCGCGTCAATGTCCGATACGTTTTGCTGCTTGAGGCTATTGGCCACGTTGACGCCCAGAGCGTAGCTGGCCATTTGTTTCAGAGATTCCAGTTTCATGTGGGATATTTTCATGATGAATGAGCGCAAACTTAACCATAATTCCAGGCAATGCGAAGCGATTTCGCCGGATATTTCCCCAATTTTTTCCGCGCTTTATTCCCGTATTTGCCACCCAGATTTACCCCACACACAAGCACAACTTTACGGTGCTCCACACCCGTTTCCCGGATCGGAGGCCGGAAAAATTGATCGCTTTTTGCCTCCTTTCCCGACCGAGCCAAACCCAAGAATTGGACGGGCAAAAAATGCACGCTCGGCTTTACGTCCCACCGGCGCTCAGTAGCGTTGTCAACCCTGCGGCAATCTGGTGCCCCAGGCACCAATCCGTCAACGACTTATTGTACTTTTTACTATATTTAATCCATGCAAAAGTCTCCCCTCAGAGTTTTCCCGCACTGCCGTCGTTTATTGCTGCTGTTTCTCCTTCCCCTCGCCGTCAGTTTTGGGCATTCCCAAGCAGTATTCGATGATTTTGAGGGCAACGGCACCATTGCCAGTTGGGCGGGGGACAACTGCGGACTCAATACCGGATTGAGCAATCCGGTCGCCTCGGGCACCAATACCTCCGCGACGGTACTGGAATACCGCGACAACGGCGCCAGCTTTGCCAATGTCCGCTTCGATGTCAACGGTACCTTTGACTTGGTCAGCTCCCCGGTCTTCAATTTGAAAATTTACGTCCCCTCGGGTGGCCTCACCGGCAACCAGCCCAACCAGGTCTCCCTTAAACTGCAAGACAACACCTTGGGCCAACCCTGGGTCACCCAATCGGAAATCATCAAATCCATCGCCCTGGATCAATGGCAAACGGTAAGCTTCGACTTCGCAAATGATCCCTACCTCAACTTCGATCCGAATTCACTCCCGCCGACCAGCCGTTCCGACTTCAACCGCGTCGTCCTCCAGGTCAATGGCGAAAACAACAGCGACCTGGTCCTGGCCTACTTTGACGATGTAACCTTCCAAGGTACACTCTCAGGCGGCACCATCTACACCCAGCTGGTCTGGTCGGACGAGTTCAACGGCAATGGGGCAATCGACCCCAGCAAATGGTACCACCAGACCCAGTTTCCCAACGGCAGCAGTTGGTTCAATGGCGAAGTGCAGCACTACACCAACCGCACCGATAACTCCTTTGTCTCCGGGGGCGACCTCCACCTCGTCCTGAAGCGCGAAAGCTTTTTTGACCAGGGACAATTCCGGGACTTTACCTCGGCCCGGCTCAATTCCAAGTTTGCCTTTACCCACGGCCGGGTGGAAGTCCGCGCCAAAATGCCGTCTGGGCTGGGAACCTGGCCCGCCATCTGGATGCTGGGCAAAAACATCATCGAACCGGGTGCTTTCTGGACCAGCCAATTTGGAACAACTTACTGGCCGGCTTGTGGCGAAATCGACATCATGGAGCACTGGGGATACAATCCCAATTACGTACAAGCCGCACTGCATACACCCTCCTCTTCCGGCTCCACCATCAATTTTGGGGGCACCACCCTACCCGACGTTTTCAATACCTACCACGTCTACGCGCTAGATTGGTCCCCCACAGAAATGAAGTTCAGCGTGGATGGCATTGTCTACTACACCTACGCCCCCAATCCGCAAAACTTTGACAACTGGCCATTCAACGGGGATCAATACCTCATCCTCAACATCGCGATGGCGGGCAATATCGATCCCAACTTCACCCAAAGCGAGATGGTGGTCGACTACGTGCGCGTCTATCAGGAGCCGGGCACCGTAGCGACCGAATCTGCTCCCGCCCTCCGCCCCCAGTTGTACCCCAATCCAGTCGCCCGCACCCTGCAAATTGACCTGCCCCACGCCACCGAAGCTGCCCTCGTCGAGGTACACGCGTCCACGGGACAGTTGCTCAACCGCGCGCGGCTCGGTGCCGGTCAGATATACCTCGACTGGTCGGCCTACCCGGCGGGAATCTACCTCGTCACCCTCAGCGACGGCCCGGACCGGACGACGCACAAAGTGCTCAAGCAGTGACTTGCATCGGCGGGACCATGGCACCATAACTTGTCGGCTTTGAGACCAATTTCCGGCTTCCGGGGGGATATTTGCCCGGGCACGTGACCGCATTGTATATTCGGTGCCCAAGCTCACTGCGCCCATGAAAAAACTCCGTGGAATCCTCGCCCAGACCCTGACCTATACGGTCACGATTGGGGTGGCCGTGTTGGTCGCCCGTCACTTTTCCGATTGGCACCTGCTCTGGGCCGTGGCCGCCGGAGACGCCGCGGGAACGGTGACAATTTTCATCTTTTCCGTGATCTTCAACAATTCCAGCCTCTATGATCCCTATTGGAGCGTCAAGCCCATGGTCATCGCGGTCGGCTACCTGTTCCTCCTGCCCGATCCGGGCGATGCCCGCGGCTGGATCACCGCGGCCCTGATGCTGCTTTACGGCATTCGGCTCACCAGCAATTTTTTGCGCGATTGGCCGGGCTTGGAAAAGGAAGATTGGCGCTACGTCAATTTCCGCAACCAATATCCCAAATTGTATTGGCTGATCAGCTTTTCCGGGGTCCATGTCTTTCCGACGGTGTTGGTCTACCTTGCTTGCATTCCGGCCTATTACGCGATGCTCGAAAGCGACGGCCCCCTCAACGGCTGGGATTTTCTCGGGGCAATCATTTTCCTCAGCTCGATCATTGTGAGCTATGTGGCCGACGGACAGATGCGCGGCTTTCGCCAGGACCCAGCCAACCGGGGCAAAATCATGACCGCTGGCCTTTGGGAGTTCAGCCGCCACCCCAATTACCTGGGTGAAGTCATGGGCTGGTGGGGCTTGTGGCTCATGGCCTTCGCCGTCGATCCCGCCCTGTACTGGACCGCCGCCGGAGCCGCGGCAATCACCCTGTTGTTCTACTTCATCAGCATCCCCTTGATGGACCGGCGATCTCAGAAACGGCGGCCGCAATTCCGGGCCTACATGGACCGGACCCCCTCGTTGTTTCCCTTTCCCTGGCGGCGCAAAGCCTGACGGGGGATGGAACAACGTCCAGCGCCGTCGCGGTGAGCACCTAGCGAGCGGTTCCCAGGTCCACGCAAGGTTTTGCCGCATTTTATCGTAGGGTATTTTCCCCGCGCGGCGTATTTCCAGTAAATTGAACCTGGCCGCAACGCAATCGCAAACCAAAGAGGCGCGGTTTTTGCGGCTCCCTACCCAACCACTGGTAAACACGAAAAGATGCCGGACAAAACAATGGTGCCGCCCCAAGCCTCTGCCTTTGCCCTCCTGAACCGGGTCACCTACGGGCCGACTCCATCCTTGCGGGCCGATCTCGAAAAGCTCGGCTGGGAAGCCTGGGTCGACCAACAATTGAATCCGACGGAGGCCGATCCCGATTTGCAAGCCATCGTGGCCGATTTCCGCTACAAATTGGAGATTGAGGTGGGCAAGCGCGAGGTGGAACGCGAATTTCCCCTGGAACTCTACCCGCGCGATACCGCCGGACTGCTGGCCCTGGTCAAGGGCATGGAAGAACCACCAGACCACGTATTCCGTCGACCATCCTTTGAAACCTTTCTGATGACTTGGTTGCGGATGTTGCACAGCCAGTGGCAGTTGCAGGAGATCCTGGCGGAATTTTGGCACAACCACTTCAATGTCAGCATTGAAGCGCACGATTACATTCCGCTGGTCTTCCCGGTTTGGGACCGGGAAGTGATCCGCAAGCACACCTTTGGCAATTTTCGCACCTTCCTGGAAGCCACCGCAAAATCGCCTTGCATGCTGCTTTACCTGGACAATGCTTTCAGCCGTTCCGGGCCAGCGAACGAAAACTACGCGCGGGAACTCTTCGAACTCCACACGCTCGGGGCCGAAAACTACTACAACCACCTGTACGACGAGTGGCGGGAGGTACCGGGCGCTGGGGAAGGCAAGGCCGAAGGCTACATCGACGAGGATGTCTACGAAGCGGCGCGGGCCTTTACCGGCTGGACGGTCGGGGACGGTGAGGAACACGACGGAGGCATCCGGTTTCCGGCCACCGGCAAATTTCACTACTGTGATCAGTGGCACGATCACTACCAAAAACGCGTCCTCGGCGTGGAATTCCGCTCCCACCAAGGCCCCGAACGGGATGGGCAGCGAGTACTGGATCTGCTTGCCTACCATCCCGGAACGGCCCGTCACCTCTGCCAAAAGCTCTGCCGCTGGTTGGTAGCCGATGAACCACCGGCGGCGCTCGTGGAGCGCGCCACCCAGGTCTGGCAGCAAAATCAAAAGGCCCCCGATCAGATCGCACAAGTGGTGCGCACCATCTTGCTTTCCCCGGAGTTCACCGAAAGTGGCTGCGAAAAAGTGAAGCGCCCAAACCACCTGATTGCTTCCTTGGCGCGGAGCCTGGGTCCGGTGATCAAACCGGGGCAAGTGCTGTACTGGTGGCTGCGGGAAATGGGGTATTCCTATTTCTCTTTTTCCGCACCGACCGGACACCCTGACCACGCGGGGCACTGGCTGAATACCGATATGCTGCTGAAGCGGTGGAACACGATGCCGCTCGTCCTTTTCGCCGACGAAGACGAAGGCGGAATGTTGCAGGGCCGCCTCACCGATCAATGCGCCGACACCCTGGATACACCGGACAAGCTGATCGACTTTTGGTCCCGGCGCTTGCTCGGAAAGCCGGCTCCAGAACGGCTGCGCCCGGGACTCAAGCGCGTCTTTGCGCAAGAAATCGAAGGCGCCACCGTTCCCTATTTGCGGAAACATCACCCCGACGGATTTGAATTCAAAGTCCGACAACTGGTCAGCCTGATCGCGCTTTCCCCTGATTTCCAAACCCGCTAACTCTCCGCCTCATGAACAGAAAAGATTTCCTAATTGGATGTGGAGCCGGCCTTTCCCTGCTGGCGACCGGTCCCCTGCGCGTATTTTCGGCGCCTTTTCTTCCCTCGGAACAGGACCACATCCTGGTGCTGGTCTTTTTGCGGGGTGGCTGCGATGGGCTCAACCTGGTCGGCCCAAGTTCGGATCAGGTGTACCAGGATGCCCGCCCCGCTCACCTCAAGGTGCGCGAGAAAGGCGAGCGGGCGGGCCTGCGCCTGCAAAATGGCTTGGGTGAGGTGGGCTTCCGCCTGCATCCGGCAGCGAAAGAACTCAAGGAGCTGTACGACCAGGGAGACCTGGCGATCTTGCACGCTTGCGGGCTGCAAAACGGCACGCGGAGCCACTTTGTGGCGATGGACTTGATCGAACGGGGGCTGCAACAGCGTTCCGGTTCGGCGCAGGGCTGGATGGCGCGGTACTTTGCTGCGGTGGCGGCTGGGGGGCAATTGCCCGCCATTTCGGGGTCGGGTTCGCTGCCGGTGGCGATGCGCGGCTACGGCAAGGCGGTGAGCTTGAGTTCACCCCAGGATTTCAATCTGATGGAGGTGATCCGCTACCCGGATCTTCTCCGCGATTGGTACCGCGGCGCGGGCGCGGTGGACCAGGCGGCGCAAACGACCTTGGACGCCATCGGGTTGATCCAGCAGGAAGTGCAGGGGGGTAGCCGCCTCGACGAAGGCGTGGGATATCCGGAGGAGGGTTTGGGGAATGAACTGTCCCAGTCCTTGCGGACGCTGGCCTCGATGATCAAACTGGATCTGGGCCTGCGCATCGGGCAGGTGGATTTCGGCGGCTGGGACACCCACGAGCACCAGCACTACGTTTTCCCGGAGCTGGTCCGGGCGCTGTCTCAATCGCTGGCCGCTTTTTACGAGGATCTTTCCGAGTACCACGAGCGGTTGACGGTGCTGGTCATGAGTGAATTTGGGCGGCGCCTCCGGGCCAACAAAAGTGAGGGTACGGACCACGGCTACGGCAATATGATGATGGTGCTCGGCGGCCAGGTGCAGGGGGGACGGATGTACGGCCAGTGGCCGGGTCTGCGCACCGAGTCCCTGGACAAAGGCGTAGATCTGGCAATCACCACGGATTACCGCAGTGTTCTGGGAGAAATTCTCCGCGAAAGAATGGATTTGGGGGACGTATCGGCGGTGTTTCCCAACTTTAATGGCTACCGGCGGCTGGGATTTCTCGGATAAACGCGGAAATCCCCCCCTGGTTGAAGCCCCCGAATTGCGAAAACACCGCCGCAAACTGCGGCCTCAGTCCCCCAACTTCAAAAACTTCTGGGTAAAGGTCGGGCGGGAAGGCGTGTGGACTTGGACATTGTACATACCGGCTGCGAGATCAGCGGTCTGGGTGATCGTGAGGCGCTGGCTGCCGTTGACCTCAACGGGCTGGCGAAAGACTTGCTTGCCCTCGGTGGACCAAATCTGTACCTCGACGGTTTCCTCTCCAAAATGATCGAACTGGATCTCGAGATTCGTGCGGACGGGGTTGGGCCAGACGGTGATCGTAGGCTGGCCGTCAAGTCCGCGGATGGTACGCACCTCGGAATAGGTGAAGGCGCCGTCCATGTCTTCCTGACGGAGGCGGTAGTGCGACAATCCCGACCAATTGTTCGGGTCGTAGAAGTCGTAGCTGGTCGTTCCGCTGCTCGTCCCCGCTCCATCGACCCAGCCCACTTGGGTAAAATCGACTTCGTTGCTGAGGCGGCGTTCCACGGCAAATCCCCGGTTGCGCACTTCATCGGCGGTGCTCCAATCGAGGCGGGCGGTCTGTGGATCGAGGCGAATCGCGGTGAAGTCCAGCAGCGTGACCGGCAAGGGCTCATTGTCATCCTGCACGGCAAACGGGCTGAAGCTCACCAATCCCGGCCAGGTCTGCTCGTAGTAACCGCTACCGACATTGTTCGCGACCGAGTAGCCGTACGTGACCCATCCACCCCCATCCCAATGGGTTACCGAACAGGTCGTCCGGTCAAAAGTCGCAGTTTCATCCGCCGCGTTCCAACGCAGGGTTAGGTCCACATTCGATCCACCTGCCGCGTCTTCATCCACGTACCAGGTCCGGTCTACGATGTTGTTCGTCTCCGGCAGACCGCTGACCCCCTGCTGGTAGACGAGGTCTTCCACCCGAACCGAAAATTCGTCGGTGGTGCCGGAATTTGTGAGGAAAGCCGGGTTGTAACTGGAATTCCCCACTGGAAATACCTTCATCCCGGAGATCGGGCTGGCGGTTTGCACCAGGGAGCCGGTGCCGTTGGTGATGACGTGGTTGACATTGTCGTAGCCAACCAAAGTGGCCGCCGACGACAAGCGCAAGTTGTGGGTGCCGAGCTGGATGCGGCCATTGTTTTGCAGGTCCACCTGGGTGCTGACGGTGATCGAGTTTCCGAGAATGAGTCGGTTGCCATTGTCGACGCGCAGGCGCGGAATCCAGGTCGCGTTGACGTTTTGGTCGGCGGTGCCTTCAAACCACATCCAGCCACCTCCGTCGTAGGTCGCCCCGGTCTGAGTCCAGTCGCGGTCCAGGTAGATATTGCCTTCATTGGTAACCTCGCCCCCGCTCTGGTTGACGACGCCCCCATCTTCCACGCGGACCTGGGTCCCGGCGTCGATGACCACATTGGCGCCATTGTTGTGCAAATAACTCTGGCCCCAGAGCCCCACCGGCAAGAAAGCGATGATGTAAAGTAGCTTTTTCATAAGGGCTTGGATTAGCGGGTCAAGGCGGCGTTCAGGCGGTCTTCCAAGGCGCGGATCTGTTCCTGCTGGGCCTTGATCATCTCTTGCTGTTCCTGCACGGCTTTTACGAGGGGGACGACAAATTCGCCGTAGCGTAGGCCGTAGTGGTCTTGGCTGTTTTTGGGCTTATCAATCCCGCTGAAGTCATACCCGATTTGCTGGGCGGCGGCCTCAACTTCCTGGGCAATGAAACCGGTGTGGACGACGGAGGAGAGTTCCTGTACGTGAGACTGGTAATTGGGATCGCCGTCGGCTTCGGCTTTTTTATCGATGCCGAGAAAACGGTCAAGGCCAGCCACGTCCACATTGTACGTCACCGGGCGCAGGCGCATGATAAAGTCAAGTCCCGCAACATCATTCTGGACGTTGTTCTTGAAGCGGCCATCGGAGAGGTTGGTCCAGCCGGCGTAGCCCCCGATGGAGGTGATACCGGTGTAACCGACCCGCACCTGAAAATCGGCGGTGGCGGCGGCGAAGTAGCCCAGGGCCGTGCTGTAGTCCTGGCCGCCGATGGCATCGGACCAATAGCCCACAAAGACGTTGCGGTTGGTGGTGCTGATGCCGTCTCCCGCGCGGCGCCCGATGGCCACGTTGAAACCGCCGGTGGTGAGGTTCTCCAAAGCATTGGTGCCAATGGCGACATTTTCGTAGCCGGCGGTGTTGACGTCAAGGGCGTCGGTGCCGATGGCGACATTCTGATAGCCGGTGGTGGTCGCGTTGAGGGCATCGACCCCAATGGCAACATTGCGGCTGCCCGTCGTGAGGGCGGAGGCTACGCTGGAACCCAGGAGGACGTTTTCGTCGGCGGTGGTCAGGTTTTCTCCCGCGCGGTAGCCGAGAAAAGTATTGTCATTGCCCCCACTGGCGGCATCGTAACCGGCGTAGTAGCCGACCGCGGTGTTGTTGGTGGAGAGGTTCGAATTGGTGAGGGACATCGCACCGACGGCAGTGTTGTAGTTCCCGTTGACATTGTCTTCCAGGGAACGGTAACCGATGGAGGTATTGTAGGTGCCAGTGGCGTTGTCGTAGCCCGAGTTGTAGCCGAATCCGGAGTTGTAGCTGCCCGTGGTATTGTCGTACAGGGCGCGTGCACCCAGCCCGGTGTTGTACAAGCCGGTGGTGAGGTTGAAGAGCGACTGGTAACCCAAAGCAGAGTTGTAAGATCCGGTGGTCAAGTCAGTGAGATTTTGGTAACCAATTCCGGTATTGTAATCGCCGGCGGTCAGCGCATCGGCTCCAAAGGCGCCGACGACGACATTAAAGTTGGCCCCACTGCCCGCAGTGGCGAGGGCGTTGTAGCCGATCGCCACCGTGTAGTCGGCCGAGGCATTGGTGTAGAGGGCGCGGTACCCGATGGCGACGTTGCGGAAACCGGTCGAATTGTTGTAGGCCGCGCTGTCCCCGATGGCGGTGTTTTGGTAGCCATTGGTGACATCGTAGAGGGCGGCGTTGCCGATGGCAGTATTGGAGTAGCCAGAGGTGTTCGAGTAAGCGGCCCGGTAACCGACGGCGGTGTTGTAGTTGCCAGTGTTGTTGTAGAGGGATTGGAAACCGATGGCGGTCAGGTTGACGCCGGTGAGGTTGTTGAAGGCGGCTTGGTAGCCGAGGACCGCCAGACCGGTGCCGGTGCGGTTTTCCCGGGCCGCTTGGTACCCGACGGCGGTGTTGTTGTTGGCGGTGGTGTTGTCGCCCAGGGCGGCGGTGCCGATGGCGATGTTGTTTGAGCCGGTGGTGTTGTCGAGCAAGGCCGCCGAACCGATGGCACTATTAAAGTTACCGGAGGTCATGGTGCGGCCAGCGTCGGTCCCCAACATCGAGTTGTAGTCCCCAGTGGTCAGGGCAAGCAAGGTGGAATGTCCCACCGAAGCATTGCCGAGTCCGCCAGTCGCCGCAGTTTGGGACCGGTAGCCGACCGCGACGTTATTGAGGCTGTTGGTGGCCGCATCGTAGGCTTGGTAGCCGATGGCCACGTTGTTGTTGTTCGAAAGGTTATCGGCGGCTCCAGCGCCTTCCCCCACAAATACGGAGAAGCCGGAATTCACGACTTCGAGGCGGGCGCCTTCCATGACAAAGCGCTCAGTGCCGGCGAGGTCAAATCGGATGATGTCTTCGTCGGTGGCTTCTTCCACCTGGATTTGGGTATCGCTGTCGTCGTCGACCAGGCCGAATCCTTGGCCGGCGACGAGTTCGATCCAGCTGGCGGAGTCGTAGTACCAAAATGAGTTGGTTCCGGTATCAAAGACGAGCAGGCCGGTCGCGACCGAGCTGATGCCGGTCCGCTGGGCTGAGGTCATGCGGGGGATCAGGATCCCTTTGGCGGTGCTTTTGATATCGAGGATGGCCGAGCCATCCGGGGTGCTGTTATCGGTGTTGATGGCGACACCTTGGGCAAAAATTGATTGAGCGACAATAGCGAGACACAGAAAAGTGAGTAACCGTTTCATAGGTAGATTGATTGATACAGACTTGTGGGGCAAAAAGCGAGGAAAGCTTACATTGCTGGAAACAAAATGACCAAAATCGGCGATTTTTCCAATGGGTTTCCCCTACCCTTCGATGAATGGAGGCCGGGATTTGACGCGGAACGGACAGGACAGCATGAATTTCGGTCAACTGGGCATTGCCTCGGGTGCCGGAGGGACCGCCTACTTGCGGTAGGGATGGCAGCGGCTACCCCACAGCCCCAATCGGGGCGAGGAGTAATAGCGTACAGCCCGGTCACGGAGCGGAGCGGACGTGAGCCGCCCCCCACATTGCCTCGCGGGGAAAAGGGATTTTCGGGGTGAATTGTCGGGAAAATCGATCCGAAAAATTCCACCCAGAAGTAAGAAATTTGTGAATAATGGTAAAGAAAGCCTGATCTAACGGGGTGACTTTTGACATTTTTGCCACCAAAGTGCGACGCACCAAGGACAGATTCCCAGCATAGTGTTTTCATAATACCAGCAGCCTGATGCACTTATGGTGTAAATCGCGATTTTTCTGGTGTGAGTGGACGATACAAATTTATGAAGTAACATATTTGCGCCTCATGTTATGGTATTTCGCGGTGCGGGGACTTGCTTTGCGCTGTTACAGAATCAAAAACTCCAACAACGTTTTTCTATGAAATCTTTTAAAATCTTGTTCACGATGCTGGCGCTGGTTGCCATCGTTGCCGCTTGTGCCAAAGAAGAGTTGATCGAGGATCCCGCCCGGGCATTTCCCCAGGAAATGACGGTCGAGAACTGGAAAGAGTTCGTCGATGCTCCGGAGGAGGTCCTGGAGAAGTTTCACCAGGCGGAAATGGCCAAGGTGAAACGCTCAGTGGCGGAAGCACCCAATTTTGACGCCAGCCGGATCGTATTGGGCACCTCACTGCTCGGGGAAGTTCAGGTACAGGGCGACGGATTCAATCCGAACACGACCTACCTGGGGGGAACCTTGGTGCGCGTGAACAATGGCACGACCACTTCCTCTTTCACCTCGTTTCCGAGCCCATTCTTTTCCGGCCAGAATTATTTTATTACCAACCTGGTCCCGGGTACCCTGTGTTTCTACCACCAGGGCATCACCAACGGGAACTACCCGGCCAGTGAATGGGTCAATGGGGTGAGTGTACTGGACATGGTGCGGATTCAGCGCCATATCCTCGGCATTGAGCTGTTTACGGATTTGTGGCAGTACCTCGCGGCGGATGTCGACGGCAACGCGCAGATCGACTCGACAGACATCAACACCATTCGCGACCTGATCCTGGGCATCCGCACGGACCTGCCGCCGCTGACCTCGGGGGGCTACAACCAGCCGGTCATCTACTTCCCGCAGGGCGATTACGATCTCGTCCAGGCAAATCTGACGGCCTTTGCGCCGTTCATCAACTTCTTCTACCCGGAAGTCACCTGCAAGGCCAATACGGCCGACTCGGACCGCTTTGCGATCAAGCGAGGTGACTTGAGTGGCGACTGGAGTTTCTAGGAGGCGGTTTAAATTTAAATCTGCGATTTTGCTATGGCATCTTTTTCCGCCCGGCTTCCGCTATTTTCTCGCCCATGGCTCTGGCCATGGACTCCAAAATGAGGTTGGATGGACAAAAAAAATTTGCGCTAGCAAATTTTACCAACCAATTTTAAACCGCCTTTGAACGAGCGGAAATATCCTCACCCTTCCCCCGAAGTCCCGGTACAACGCAGACAAACGCCGCGAACCGGACGGCTTTGGGGGGATGGATTTTTACCTTTTTTGAAGCGGGGAGTTTTCTCAAGATGCAGCCGCGATAATACGCACTTTTTGCCAATTGTACTGTTAATTTTTTACAAAGTTTTATCGCTATGTTGCGCTTGCGATACTTCGATTTTTTCTCAATTGGCAAAATCCCTTTTAAATCAAATATAACGGTTTTTGAGCTGTCGATGTAACATTATCCTGGTTGTGGTCATTGAATTAAATCGTCATTTATACTTGCTTTTCCGGCAAAGGAATCAACACTCTAAAATCATTTTCTATGAAATCCTTTAAAACTTTACTTATGCTGTGCGCCATCGTGGCGATAGCAACCTCTTGCGCAAAAGAAGAATTGATTCAGGATCCGGCCCAGGCCTATCCTCAACAAATGACAATCGATAACTGGGAACAGTTTGTGGACGCTCCGGATGAAGTTCTGGAAAAATTCCACCAAGCGGAAATGGCCAAAGTGCGCCGCACCGAAGCCGAACCGCGGAGCTTTGATGCCAACCGTCTGGTGATCGGATCTTTCCTCCTGGGCGAGCTTCAGGTACAAGGATCGGGCTTCAATCCGGCTACAACCTACCTGGGTGGGACGCTGGTGCAGATGGTCGGCACGAGTAGTACGGGCAATTCCTTTTCTGATCCCGCACCTTTCTTTTCGGGTCAGAACTGGTTTATCAGCAATTTGCTCCCGGCCAACTTGTGTTTTTACCACCAAGGCATTACCTCGGGCAGCTATCCGCAAACCGAATGGGTAAATGGGGTCAGTACCTTTGATCTGGTGGTGATCCAGCGCCATATCCTGGGCATCACTCCCTTCACTGAGTTGTGGCAGTACCTCGCCGCCGATGTTGATGGCAGTGGCGTCGTTGATGGCACGGACATCAATATCATTCGCGATCTTATCCTGGCGATTCGTACGGATCTCCCCCCGATGCTTACGGGAACCTACAATCAGCCGGTCATCTACTTCCCACAGGGTGACTACGCTGCTCTCCAGGCGAACCTCGCGGCCAATCTTCCGTTTATCACGAGCTTCTATCCGGTGCTCACCTGCCAGGCCAACAATACCGACTCGGACCGCTTCGCGATCAAGCGTGGCGATCTGAATGGCAACTGGGTTTTCTGATTTAGTTCATTGAACAATCGTTATTCGCCCCCGGCGTCCCCGCCCACGGCATTCCGGTGCCTGCGCTTGTGACTCCGGGGGCGTGGCTTTGGGCCAATGGCCACCGGCACCGCTCCCCCTGGTTCCGGCGGATCGCCGGAGGTGGTCGGCCGGATTCCAAATGGGCTTCTTGTATTGTTATTGCCGGGAGTGACGGTTGATTTATGGCAAAACCGCTCTTGTCCCAAAATATTCCCCGGCGGGTAAAGGGGGAAAGTTGATCACTTATCGGCGGGTAACGATGACGTTTTTTCCAAATAATTTTTTATATTTAGGATCAAGTTCGTCAACCAGTTTAAGCCAATTTTTGCCATGTCAAGTTTAATCCGTCAGAACAAAAAGGAGAATACTCCTGTCCAAAACAAAATGGATGAGAACGCACAGAGCGCTCCCTCCATGTCTCCCCCCCAATTTAAACTCGCCAACGAAGAAGAAGCGGTCCAGCGCCAGGCCGAACCGGGCGTGGCGGCGGAAGCCACCGAGGAGGTTCACGAGCACCTGTCCTTGCGGGAAGGTTTCCGGCGCAATGTCTACCTCGATTCCCGGGGATTGCCGACGGCGGGTACCGGTCATTTGCTGTCCCGAGCGGAGCGGGCCCGCTATCCGGTAGGTGCCCGGGTGCCCGATGAAGTGCTGGAACGCTGGCGGATCGAGGACTCCGAAAATGCTTATGCGGCGGCCGTTCAGATGGGCATCGATATCGAGTACGAATCCCAGGATTTGGTCAATGCGCTGACCGCGGTGAACTTCCAATTGGGAACGGCTTGGAACCAAGAACACCGCCGTACTTGGGGCTATTTGCAAAACCACGATTGGGTCAATGCGGCCCGCGAGGCAGCCGATTCCAGCTGGTTCACCCAAACGCCGGTCCGGGTGCTCGATTTTCAGCGGGTATTGCTGAATATCGCGGGGGAAAACACCGATTACCAAAGTCTGCTCGAATTCAACGCGGCTCAGATCCAGCGTCGGGGGGTGACCTTCCCCTCTCAGCGCAACGTCGAGGCATTTGAAGTGCATGCACACACGGCTCCGGGCCAGCAGGCCGGTGCCGGCGATGGTGCGGGGGCGGGCCAACAGCAAGGGACTACCGAAGAAAAGAGCAGCGACACCGAAAAATCGGCCGCTCCTACTTCAAACATCACCCGCGCGGTAGGGGTGAAAGAAGATGGCAGCTATACCGGCACGAAAGCCGACATCGCCACGGTCCAGCAATTGCTCATCAACGCGGGCATGTTGCCGGCCGAAACCCTGGGCCGCAGCGGCAGCATGGTCTCCAATGCCGACGGCCTCCTCGGTTCAAAGACCATCCAGGCCATCAAAGATTTCCAGAGCCAGATCATGGGCTGGAACGCCAAAAGTTGTGACGGACGGATCGACGTCGGAGGCAAGACCTGGGCCAAACTCGCAAGCTTTACCAGCGCTCCGACGGTCGTCGAAGACAATGCCAGTGGTGAAAGCGAAAGTGGCAGCGGGGAAGAAATCACCCCACCGGAAAACGGTACGGTCCGGGAGGAAACCAAATCTTCCGACGAGAGTTCGCAATCGGATGTGGGCGAATCCGAGACGGCGGCCGAGAGCGAAACTTCGGGACCCGCTTCGGTGGAAACGGTCACCTACGATCAAATTCCAACTTCTTTCGGGAACCAAATCAAGATTTCCGGGCCCGTCGGTCAGGGTGGCAGCAACACCGCTACCGACATGGACAAGATTAAATTGGCCCTGCGCATGGCGGGCTACCGGACCGACCTCCTGGAGGAAAAAGGTACGGCGGCTCAGAAACGCCGCAAGCGTATGGTGCAGCTTAAAAATGCCATTTTCCACTTCCAGAGCACTTACAGCGGTGAGCTTTCCACCGATGGACGGGTCGATCCCAATGGGGCTACCTGGCGGAAATTGGTTGAGGTTGCCTTCAAAAACAGCGGGGGGCAACCCATGAGTGAGGAACGCTTGAATGAGGTGCATCAGCAGCGCAAAGGCAGTTCCGGGGATGTTCCGTCGGATCTCAGCCCTGGTATCACCAATGGTCACCTCGTGGGCATCGACAATAGCGGTTACCTGCTGCCCGAGGAGTTCCGCCCGGGTGCCCGCCGCCTGACCGTGGCCCTCAACACGATCAAAGAAGCCATCGGCAATTACCGCATCTCTTGCGGCTACCGGTCGCCAGAACACAACGTGAAGATTGGCAGCACCGCTTCGAAAAGTCAGCACGTACAGGGCATCGCCGCAGATATCCAAAGCAACGGCCAGTTCGGGCCGAATGCCCTCAAGCGCAAGCTCATTCAGATGATGGACGATGGTCTGATCCCCAAAGGTGGGGTTGGTCTATACAGCTGGGGATGCCACTACGACATCCGCGGCACAAAGGCTATTTGGTAAAGATTGCTCGTATTTATGAAGAAAATATGCGTATTTCTCGTTGCAGGAGGCCTCATGTTGGCCTCCTGCGGCCGTTCTGGGGGTGACGAAACCACTTCTGACAACAACCGGACGGGATCGGCGTCACCCGCCACCCAGACGCCCGAGGCTCCGCCCGCCAAACCGACCGGGGAAACGGCGGAATTGACGATGAAAGCCGCCAATGAGTTGAAAATGAAAGACCATCCACTCCTGGCGTATTTTCGGCCCGCGGTCAACCAGGCGATGTTTACCACCTGCAACCGCGAGAAAAGCGTGTTTGACGCGTACGATAACGGGCAGATGATCCCGATGGACCTTGTGGAAAAGTACAAACTCTATCAGTTCAACATTTCCCCGGTGGTCCGGAACAAATACCGCTTGCCCAATGCCCAGGTGACCTGCAAAGGGGGTGAAATCATCACCTACGGCAAGCACCGCATCCTCACCTACAGCGTGGCGATTGGGATGGAATCGGAGGAGGAGCCGGAAGATGAAGGGGTCGATATCCGGGCCTTGGTGCTCAACGAAGCTGGCGAACTGACCGCCAATTATTTCCTGGGGGGCTACATCCGCCGCCAGGGCCGCGAAGAGCAAACGGTCTGTCGGCAGGTTACCTTTCGTGGGGAGGAAATGGTACTGAAACTACTCCTCGACGCCACGGTCAATGAGCCGTCCCACCTGCGCCTGGAAGAAGAGGAGACCCGGGATTTGGTGATGTGATTTGCTTGGGGCAGCCCCAATGAATTTACTGATCAACCGCTACGATCTGAACCCCTGCCTCTTTATTCACTCAATATCAATCAAATACCTAACCAAAATCCTTCCCGTAGGCGCGGGGGATCCCGCGCGACGCAGGACTAAAACGCGATGCCGTAGCATTGACGATTGCAACAAAAAGCCCCCCTAGAACAACGTCGGTGGCGGCGGATCCAGCAGTTGTGGGCCATCGTTGCGGGGCGAATTGACTTGGGTTGAAACCGGATCGGCCTGCAAAAGGCCCGGGGGATAGGGCTGCAACAACGCCAGGGCGGCTTCCGGGGCCAGCCCCGGATCCAACCAGCGCCCTCGGTCTTCCGGCAATATGATCGCCGGCATCCGGTCGTGGATCGGTGCCATCAGCGCATTGGGGGGACAGGTGATGATCGTATAACTGCGAATTTCCTTTGCCTCTGCATCCTGCCACGACTCCCAAAGGCCAGCAAAGGTCAAAACCGCACTATCCTGATTGTAAATGTGGTGTGGGACCTTGCCCGTCGGAGTCTTTTTCCATTCGTAGAAACCAGTCGCCGGGATGAGGCAGCGGCGCTTCCGGAAAGCCGCCCGGAAAGCGGGCTTGTTCGCAATCGTTTCGCTGCGTGCATTGATCATCCGGTTGCCGATGGCAGGATCTTTGGCCCAAAACGGGATCAGTCCCCAGCGATGGAGATGAAATTGCTGCGGCGCCTCGTCGGTGATGATCGGCAGGCGCTGGGTCGGCGCAATGTTGTAGCGGGGCGAAAAATCAAAAGTGGGCAGGCCAATGCCCAGTGCTTGGGCCACCTCGATGAGGGGCAACGCCAGGGTATATCTACCGCACATAAGGGAAAATATCAATTCATGCGGTCAATGAACTTCTTTGCGTCCGGACAAGATTTCATGGCCGCTTCGCGAAAGGCTTCGTAGCGCGCTTCATCCTGTTTCAACTCCCCTTCCAAGGCTTCCATTTCGTCGTCACAGGCACTTTCTTCCCCCTTTTCGTACCGTTCAAAACACTTGCAGAACTTTTCTGCATCGGCATTTCCCCCGCAACTCGTCAGGCTCAGGCCGAAGCCAAGGGCGACAATAGCAATCGTGAGATATTTCATTTCCTTCAAATATTTAGTGCGATCAAGCCAAACTACAGAAATTATTCGAATGGGCAAATTTTGCAGGATTCGCGCCATCGCTTATCTTAGAGCATTGAATTAGGATGACCGCAAATCCCATGACATTGCCCCGCTCTGTGAACCGATTGTTGCTCCTCGGCCTGCTCCTGCTGGCTGGCTTGGGGAAAGGGTGGGCGCAAGTGGACCTGGACAAAACGGTTCGCAACTTGCAAAAGGTCGATTGCCTGGAGAAAAAAACGGCGTCGGACTTGCGCACGCGCATTGCGGCCGGAAGCATCTCCGACGAAATCAGCCTACTCGACGAAATCTGCGCCGCCAATCTGCGCCAAGTCTTTGGTCGGCAGTACCGAGCGGAGATGCTAGACGGCACCGGCCTGAAAGATGCGGGAATCGACACGCTCCTCCCCCGCCTCAAGCCGGCTGCCCTGGACAAAATCATCGAAGCGGTCACCAAAAGCAGCCTGATCGACACCCAAAGCCAGGCTTCCCTGAAAAAAGGCATCGCGACCGGACGAACCACAAACACCACCGAGATCCTGGTCGCCCTGCGCCGCGAGTTGCGCTTTCGCGAGTCCGTCTCCCCCCTCAAATTGCAGGGACTCGCCCAGCAACTGCGCGCCAACGGCCTGGTCTCACACGCGGAGTCGGGCAAATTGATCCGTGCCATCGACGATGCCGCCATCACCGATCCCTTCCAAATGCTGGACTTTTGCAACAATGCCCGGCGATTCGAAGCCTCCGCGTACAGCACCGATCCCGATAAATATTTGCAAAAAATTCACGCGGAAACGGCCGCCTTGCTCCCCGAACTGGAAATCGAAGCGCTCAACTACGAGTTCCTGCCCGCACCTCCCGGCAAAAGCGTAGCCTATCTGCGGGTAACCTTGCAAATGGGCGGGCAGAGCTATTGGCAAGTCAGCCCCCTTCCCACCGCCCCACCTTCCACCGAGAGCTTTGCCGGACGCATTGATCCCCAGAGTTACTACCGCATTTTCAACAAAGCACTGGCCGAAACCGGATCCCTCTACCGCCTCCACCTGGTGACTTGCAACCTGGACGACGACCTGGGCATGGGGCCAGTGCAACGCTTTGGCATCATTGCGCTGCGTGAGTCCCAGCCGGAAGCCTTCCGCTACCTGGGCAGCTACTACACCTTCAGCAAAGAGGACTTCCGGACCGCCCTGACCCGGGATCTGGTAGCGGGGGTCATCGAACGCTACTTCTCTTTTGGGCTGTTCTCACCCCTGACGCTCCAGGAATACCGGGAAGCACGCGCGTACGCCCTTTCCAATCCCCGCATGAGCTACGAAGAAGTGCTGGACTGCTTCCCCGGGACCTTTCTCACGCTGTCCCCTCCGGAAGGCAGCGGTTCTTACCGCGCGCTGTTGGAGAGTTTAGCCGGCATCTCCCGGGGCACCTTCGATCCCCAAAACATCACCGAGAGCGACCGCTTCAGCTTTGCCTTCGGGGGCGACACCTGGGCCGCCCAACTGCAACCCTACGCAACCGCGCCGGATCCCGCATTCTTTGGGCTGCTCGATCAAGCCATGGCCACCCTTCCCGAAGGCCGGTTTTACCAATTGCCCAAACAAGGGAAGTACATTTTCCTGAATACCGAGCAATGGGACCTCCTGCACCGCCAAAAGGTCGTCGGCAAACAGAAATAAACCTTCCCGGTTGAAAGAAGAAAGCATCTACTTCGGAGGCCGAACTTCGCACCAATTCCCCGAAACATGAGCCGCAGTAAATTGAGCATTATCGCCGCCTTGGGCCACAACCGTGCCATTGGCATCGCCAACGGATTGCCCTGGGAATTGCCGGACGACCACGACTGGTTCCGCAATACCACCGCGGGGCACCCATTTATCATGGGCCGTAAGAGCTACGTGTCACCGGATGCCTTTCTCTCCGATCAGCACAACTATATACTGACGCGGCGCCCCCAACTGGAACTGTGCGAAAAATGCACCCAGGTCTCCCAGCTCGCATCAGCCGTAGAACTTTCCCGGGCCGCCTTTGCGGGAGAGATTTTTGTCATTGGAGGAGCTTCGGTATACGCCCAGGCTCTGCGGCTGTGCGATAAACTGTACCTCACCCACGTCGATGCAGAGCCGGAGGGCGATGCCTTTTTTCCGCAGATCGCACCGCACGAATGGCAGACCACGTTTGAGGAATTCCATCCCCAAGACGAGCGCCACGCGTATTCCTTTACGTTTCGGATATACGAACGCCGCTGATCCCTACAGCAATGCGAGCCGCTTCATCAGCTTGCCTTTAAAAGAAGGCCCAATGGGCACCGAGATCTTTGCGTGGTCCAACAAGACTTCGTCTGCCTGAATCGTGTGGATTTTATCCAGGCGCACCAGATAAGACCGGTGAATGCGGAAGAAATCGTTTTCGTCCAGGTTTGCCTGAATATTCTTCATGCTGTTGAGCGTGCGGTAGCTCCCCGTTTCCGTGTGAAAAACCACGTAGTCCTTTTGGGCCTCGACAAAGAGCAGCTCATCGAGGCGGATGCGGGAGATGCGCGATTCTGAGCGAATAAAAATCGAACTGGTGCCGCGGGCGCTAGAACTGGTGACAAACTGAGCGCTGTCGGCTTTGACCAGAACATTGACCGGGGTATTGGCTGGGGTTTCGTGCTGGATTTCGCGGACGACGTGGTCGTCAAGATTGATTGTGACCTCCTCCGACTCGCGGGTCTGGCTCGGCGCTTCGCCAGCGCCACTCTCCGGTGGGTTGATGGCGAAGCGGTCCAGCACGTGGATTGTGTCCCGGGTAAAAATCAAAACCTGGGGTGTCCCCTCTACTGGGGAACTGAGCAAGTCCGTAAACTGGACCTGCGCGGTCTCCTGATCAGTTAACCAGTAGTGGATCTGCGATTTTGCGGTCAACTTTTCGGCTTCCGCCACCTTGCTGACTACGGCCACGACTTCCAGAAAGCGGGCTTCTTGCAGATACTGTTCGATTCTTGGGGGGATCTGGCCGGAGCCACTAAGGATTATGCTATTGAGCGCCATTGCGTTTGTGGAGTTTAGTTGCGGCCAGCGGAGAAGCGGCACCGTGCACGTTTCTCACCGACCGGAGTAGTTGGTTGAAGCACTTTTACATTTCACCCCGCCAAAAGGCGGACTTGCGGTCAAAAATAGGGAATTCTACCGGCTTCCAGCAATTGAAATCAACGATGATTTAGAAACCCAGGCAGAACCCGCCCCGATTCCAAAGCCGGGCGGCAAGTCACATCCCGGCTTTGACGCGGAAACTACATTATAATTGCTGGATTCCCAAAATCTCCCTCCCAAATGCGGTAGTTTAAAGGTTTTCGGCCAGTACGCAGCCCAATTTGAAGTTTTTCGTTTCGCCCGTATTCGGATTGGAAGCCTCGATGAGAATCACGTAGATGCCGATGTTGGCCTTGTTGCCCGTCTCAGTCGTTCCGTCCCAGGTGATGGTCCCGGTCGCATCGGTCGTCCCCACCAGAAAGTTCTGTTTGATGGTGCGCACCATGCGGCCCTTGTTGTCGAGCACACTGGCCTTGACGTTCCATCCCGAAGAGTTGAAGCGGTAATTGATCGAAACTTCATCGTCGCGGCCATCCTGGTTTGGCGAGAAAGTTTCCGGTTGCAACCACACCTCGTCCACCCCTTCTGGGACCAGCACCTGGGAATTTTCGTAGCCCGGCGTAGCAAAATTCACCGTACTCGCCGCCGAATGCCAGTTGAACTCATCCTGAGTCGGGCGGTTAAAATCTTGGCGCTCCAGCGACACGCCATCGTCAGTGTCCAGATTGGGAAAATGCCAGTCGTCGAGGTAATACAGCTCGTCCACCGGGGCAAAAGAATCTACGTAGATCACACAGATGTCTTCGCTGTTGTCGAAGGCGGGCAGATCGTCGATCTCCACAATTGCGTTCGGATCCACCGGCAGATAAGTCGCTTCGACATTCGCCTTGTCCTCGGTGACCGCGAGGTAGGTTCCTGGCAACATCACCAGTGGCTCGGTGCTCACGGGATCGATGCTGTACAGAAAATTTGTCTCCAAATCGCGGCGGGCGATGTTCAGCGTACTGAGATCGAGGATTTTGTTGCTGTTGTTGTAAAACTCCAAGAAGCGGCTCCCCCCGCTGTAGGGATCAAACAAGATTTCATTGAGGATGATATCGCCCGGTTGAATGGAATCCGCCAGCCCAAAACAGACCTCTTGCTGCACCGTAGGATTACCGGCACAGTCCTCCACCCCATCGACCGTGAGGCAGTACACCGTTTCCGGCTGCAAACTGTTGAACAACAGCAGGTCCACTGCCGACACATTGTCCCCGGCCGTGATGACGCCCACCGGAACCCCGATGTTGTTGTCGATCTGGTAAAAACTCTCCTCTTCGATGCTCACTCCGTCCATGATCTCGCTGAACTCGACCCGCACCAGGTCCGGACCGATTGCATAAGCGGTCACCAGCGTGGGCGCCTCGGTATCGGTAAAGGTGCCCCGGATACTGTTGACCCGCCCGGGAGTTCCCCCCGAAGCATCTTCGGAAGCCCGCCAGTTCCCGGCATTGAGGCAATTGAACCCCGGATCCACCCGCTCCAACGAGTAGCCCCCGCTGGCCTTGCTGTCGTCCCCGTACCAGTCGTCCAGGTAGTTGACAAAATCAATCAGCGCCCCCGAACTGTCCCGCAATTGCAGGTCGTCGTCGGAATTGTTGAGCGACGGGAAGCTCCCGACGCCCAGCGTCGTGCCGTAGGTCGCCAGCAAAGCCACATCGCCCGTCGCCCCGATCAGCAGGAAACTGTCCGCCAGAATCGTCGCGGCGGAAAACGCCGATGACGTTCCGGTGCGGTCACTGATCGTCCAGCCCGTCAGGTCGACCGCCCCCGGTCCCGCATTGTACAGTTCGATGTACTCCTCCTCTTCCGGGAGACCCGTGCCTTCACCCGGCTCGAAATAGATTTCGTTGATGACAATCTGGAAGGGCGCCGCTGCGCCACCCTGCACAAAAGTCGTGCTCACCGCCCCCGAATTGCCCTTGCAATCGGCAATGTCCAAGTCCACGGTATAAATCGTACCGACGCTGATCGGCGAACCCAGCACCAGCAGTACACAAGCATCCCCGGTTCCGCCAATCACCACATTCGTGGGATTGCCCTGTCCATTGTTGATCGTGTAATTCGCCGGATTGCTCGCCGAAGCCCCGAGGGTCTCATCGAAGCAAATCTGCACCGCCGTACTGCTGAGTATCGTGACTCCGCTGATGGTGGGCGGTCCAGTATCCGGCGTTGCGTCATATACGCTGTTCTGCGCCCCCGGCGTTCCCCCGGCCGGATCATTGGACACAATCCAATTCCCCAGTTGCGTGCAAGTATCTTCCGGATTGATCAACTCCAAGGCCCAGCCCCCATCGTCCCGGTCGGGATTTTGGTAGTCCTCGTCGGTGTACATTACCGAATCCACCAAGCCAAATAGCGGATCACGCAGGCCCAGATCGTCGTCGGCATTGTTGAGGATCGGAAAAGAACTCAAGCCCAAAGCCGGCAATCCGGCAAACTTAAACAAGCTGTCTTCGTGGCACAGGACCACGTAGGCCCCCGGCTGCAGGATATAGCTGCCGAGTACGACATCCGAACTCCGGTCGGCAAATGTCCACCCCGCCAGATCAAAAAGCGAATTGCTGCGGTTGTAGAGTTCCACGTATTCCGCTTCCGGCAGCGGATTGATGTTGTCGACCTCGAAGTAGATCTCGTTGATGATCACCGATTTGAAAGCGGCCGGCCCACTCTCCAGGAACGATATCGAATCGACGAGCGTATTCCCCACACAGTCTTGCAGCCCATTGACGAGCAGGGTGTACTGCGTCCCCGTATTGATCGGGTTGGGAAAGGTCAAATTGATGCACTCAAAATCGGGGGCCACCGGAACCGCCGCCGTCGCCGTGCCCAGACCGGCGACACTGAATGTCCCCGCTACCGTAGCGGAAGCCGAATCCACCGGACCCGCAAAACACACTTCCAGGGTGGTCGTTCCGGTCACGCTCACCCCGGAAATCGCCGGTGCGGTCGTGCCAAACGTCGGATCATTGATCGAGTTGACCGCTCCCGGGGTCGCCTGGCAAGGATCCGTCGAAGAAGCAATATTCGCTGCACCCAGACAAGGCACGTCGGGGTTGATGATTTCCAGCCCGTATCCCTGCGTCGAATCCTCCGTGTACATTCCCACATCGTAGGTGAGGGTGTCAATCAGTTGCCCAGTGCTGTCGCGCAAGCCGATGGCTTCTCCCGAATTCGTGAGGGAAGGGAGATTCATTTGCAGGGTATTCGCCCCCCAAACCGAATCAGAGAGGACGGCGTAGTCGCCCGGTTGCAGGATGAAATTTGCCGTGGTGATCACCCTAGAAGAAGTGGCGTCCTGGAAGGTCCAGCCATTCAAATTGACCGGATCGATGCCCCGGTTGTAGATTTCCACAAATTCTGCGTTGGGATGGGAACAAACGACCGGGGTGGGGTCGGCAAATACTTCGGTGAAAACGACGTCGCGGAAACCAGCCGGCAGCGTCACACAAGATATGTAGGACGAGGTGTCTGAAAGCATGACATTGCCGCTGCGGTCCTGGACATTGGCGACAATCAAGGTTTCGGTCACACAATTTTGGAAAGCGGTGGCAAAATCTACGCTGACCCGGGCGCTGTCCGCCGCCGCAATGGTGGCGGAAGCTGCCGTTTGTCCATTTGCCGTGTAATTCGCCAGCGTGGTGGCAGTCGCGACATCAATAAATTCATCGAACTGCACCTCCAACTGCGTATTGCTGGTCACGTTGACCCCGGTGATGGTAGCCGGGGTAATGTCCATCGGCAGGAAATGCTGCACGTTGATGTTGTCGACGAAAAGCCACTGGTTCCGCGAGGCCGCCGAATGCCGGTCCACAATGCCAAAAAACGCCGTCCCAGTAAAATTGACATCCGTAGTCGTTCCTTCCGAGACGTAGTTGTTGCCGGTGACCGTATTGTCGTGAAACAGGGCCCACTCGCCCGCCGCACTCCGCGTGACCCGGACCCGAAAGGCCAGATTGCTCGCCGTGACCCCATCCGTTCCATCGATGATCTTCGAATTGCTGCCATTGCTGCTCCGCCAAAGCGAAATCTCCTGCAGGGTATTGTTCAGCCGGACAAAATACCCGTCGACATTCCCCTCGACATCCGGCAGGTCGGACACCAGAAATATCTCAGCGTAATTGTTTGTCGTGCCGGTCGCCACCGTGAATTCCACGTCAAATTCCCAGACCGCACTGTCGAGTGCCGCCACCGCAAAGGGCGTACTCAAATAATACGTGCCCGAAGCCGAGGCATTGACGTTCAACCGCTGGCCCACGACCGCCCAGTCGGCGGCATCTCCGGTCCAAATATGTGTCCCCGCATTGAAGTTGCCGTCGGCAAAATCTTCGGTGATGATCTGCGAAAACAAAGGATCCGAAAGCAAAGCGATGATCAAAGGAAAGAAAACTCTCAAGCGCAGCATTTTCCGTATATTTAGCTCATAATTTAATAATTATACAGGCAATTCAAACTTAAACTTTGGTGAACGAATGAAAGTAGCCGTAGTCGGCGCCACCGGCCTGGTGGGCCGCGAAATGCTGAAGGTTTTGGAGGAAGAAAGCTTCCCGGTCTCCGAACTGATTCCGGTGGCTTCGGCACGTTCCGTCGGGCAAAAGGTTCAGTTCCGCGCGGGAGAATGGACCGTCACTTCGATGGACGATGCGATTGCCCAGCGACCGCACGTGGCCCTCTTCTCAGCGGGAGGTTCGGTGAGCCGCACCCACGCGCCTCGCTTCGCCGAAGTCGGCACCACGGTGATCGACAATTCATCGGCCTGGCGCATGGAAGCAGAGGTGCCCTTGATCGTTCCCGAGGTAAATGCCGCCACGCTGAACGGCCATAAAATCATCGCCAATCCCAATTGCAGCACCATCCAACTGGTCGTGGCGCTGGCCCCCCTGCACCGCCGCTTTGGGATCCGTCGCCTGCTCATCAGCACCTACCAGAGTGTCACCGGCACGGGCAAAGACGCCCTGCAGCAACTCATGGATGAGCGTTCGGGAGTAGAGGGCAAAAAAGCCTACCCCTCCGTGATCGACCTGAACTGTCTGCCCCACTGCGATACCTTCCAGGACAACGATTACACCCGGGAAGAAATGAAACTCGTCCACGAGACCCGCAAAATCCTCGCCGCCCCCGACCTGGCGATCTCCGCTACCGCCGTTCGGGTCCCCGTCATGGGGGGGCACTCCGAAGCGGTCAACGTCGAATTTGACCAGGAGTACGACCTCGAAGAAGTGCGCGCGGTCTTGCACGGAGCTCCGGGGCTCATTGTCCAGGACGATCCCGGTCACCTCTCTTACCCCACACCACGCCAGGTCCACGGCCGCAATGAAGTCTTCGTGGGACGCATCCGGCGAGACCTCTCCCATCCGCGTGCCCTCAACCTTTGGGTCGTCGCCGACAACCTCCGCAAAGGTGCCGCCACCAACGCCGTGCAAATCGCCCAGTACCTCGTCCGCGAACGCCGACTGCCGGCCTGAGCCATGGCTGAGGAAATCGCCCCGCTTCCCACCTATACCCGATCCCAAGTCGCCCTGCGCAACGGCCAGGACCGGGACGAAATCTGGGTCAGTTACCGGGGCATCATTTACGACGTCACCGAAAGTAGGCTCTGGCGCCGCGGGCGCCACTACCAACACTGGGCGGGACAAGACCTGACCGAGGAACTCCGCGATGCTCCCCACACCGCGCAAGTCTTCAAAAAATTCATAATAATCGGCCAGTTAGAGAATTTTCAATGAGGGGGTTTTCGATGGGGAAATTTTCAATTCACGCTACGCGTAACTTCCTGCATTTTCTTCTCACCCTCAAATGCAGCGCCCATTGAAAATTGGAAATTTTTCAGGGATAATTCTTCGTGGGGGGCAGCTCCTGACGCGCTCGGACGCGCCAGCACCAGGCTGTTCCGGGAGTTCGCGCTGCTCCGTTGCGCCCGCCAGGCGGCTCCACGCAACCCAGGTCCCTCCCATCCTTGCCGCAAACAAGACAATGAGTAGATCGTCAATGGGGGCTTCACCCACACACGAAGCCCCATTGAAAATTGTATTTCATTCCGTCAGGATGAACAAATCTTCGTTGTCCTTTTTCATGCGGAACTCCTCGCGGGCGTACTTTTCGAGTTCTTGAGGACTATTTTCCAGGACCGAGCGGGCCTCTTCGATGCGGCCCTTTTCCTGCTGGTAGAAATCCAGATCACTTTCAAGTTGCCCGATGCGTACCTGAGTTTCGATCCGCGCTACGACATTGTACCGATCAAAAAACAACATCCACACCAAGGCCGCTCCCCCCACGACAAGGTAAAAGTTCTTAAATACTTTGAGATAGCGCTTCAAGTTGTTCATGGATTTCTGATTTCTAACGAAATGAAATTCTGCTACGGGGAATTGGGAATTAAATGTATTTGAATATTTCCGCGCCGTAGCGCGCGGCCTCTTCCAAGTGTTCTTCGATGCGGAGCAACTGATTGTACTTGGCAATCCGGTCGCTGCGCGAAGCCGAGCCCGTTTTGATTTGGCCGGCATTCAGGGCGACGGCGAGGTCGGCGATGAAGTGGTCCGCCGTCTCGCCACTCCGGTGGCTGATCACCGAAGTGTAGCTGGAACGGGTCGCGAGGCTCACCGCTTCCATCGTTTCGGTCAGGGTGCCGATCTGGTTCACCTTGACCAGGATCGAATTGGCGATGCCGCCCTTGATTCCCCGCCCCAGGCGCTCGACATTCGTGACGAAGAGGTCATCCCCGACGATTTGTACTTCGTCGCCGATGGCGTCGGTGAGTTCCTTCCACCCGTCCCAGTCGTCCTCGGCCAGGCCATCTTCGATCGAAACAATCGGATACTTGCTCGCCCACTCTTTCCAGTAACCGACCAATTCTGAGGACGTCAGCTCGTCCCCGGTGGATTTCTTAAACACGTACTTCTTCGAATCTTCATCGTAGAACTCGGTGCTGGCCGCATCGAGGGCGATGAACAGGTCTTCCCCGGGCCGGTAACCGGCCTTTTCGATGGCCTGGACGACGGTCTGCAGCGCGGCCTCATTCGAAGGCAGGTTCGGCGCGAAGCCGCCTTCGTCCCCGACATTGGTGCTGAGTCCCTGGCTCTTCAGGACGCCTTTGAGCGCGTGGAAGACCTCAGCCCCCATGCGCAGCCCCTGGCGAAAACTCGTGGCCTTGACCGGCATGACCATGAACTCCTGGATGTCCACCGAATTGTCGGCGTGCGACCCTCCATTGAGGATGTTCATCATCGGCACCGGAAGGATGCGCGCATTGGCGCCGCCCAGATAGCGGTACAGGGGCAGGCCCAGGCTGATGGCGGCCGCCCGGGCCGTGGCCAGGGAAACCCCCAGGATCGCATTTGCCCCCAGAGTGGCCTTGTTCGGGGTGCCGTCCAGTTCGATCATGGTCTGATCGATGAAGGGCTGGTCCAGCGAATCCAATCCCACGAGTTCCGGCGCGATCTTTTCGTTGACATTGTCGACGGCCTTGAGCACGCCTTTGCCATTGTAACGGTTCTGGTCGCCGTCCCGCAATTCAATCGCCTCGTAGGCCCCGGTCGAGGCTCCGGAAGGTACCGCAGCGCGGCCGACGGACCCTTCCTCGGTCATGACCTCCACTTCAATCGTGGGGTTGCCGCGGGAATCAAGGATTTCTCTGGCGTGGATATCTACAATGATGCTCATGGGTGTGCAAAGTTGAAAGTTAAGTCTACAGAAGGATTGGATTCCGCTGCGAAAATACAAAAAACAATTCCGGGGGAAGGCCGATTTATGCACAATTGGGGCCGAATTCGTGATCGGAAACGAGATTTATTGTAAAATTTACGTTAACCCGGCGGCTCAACCACCAAATGGGGAGTCTTCGCCGGTTTTCCGCGCGGCTGTGCTCCGCTCCTCCCCGCAGATGCGCGGCACCCGGACCACCGGACCGTTCAAGTCGGAAAGTTTCGGCATCCACCGCCGCCGGCCCGGGTTTTTTCCGCCGCCGTATTGCCCTTCCTCCTGCCTTGCCTTATCTTCGATAAAATCCTCCAACGCCATGTCTTACACCCTCCGCAAAGCCCTATTGCCCGATCTCGCCATCCTCGCCGACCACAACCAGGCGATGGCCCTGGAAACCGAACAACGCGAACTGGACCGCGCAACGATTGAAGCCGGGCTGATGGCCGTGCTCATGGATCCACACAAGGGTTTTTACCTGATTGCCGAGCAAGATGGCCGCATCGCGGGCAATCTCATGATCACGTTTGAGTGGAGCGATTGGCGCAACGGCACGATGTGGTGGTTCCAGAGTGTGTACATTCGCCCGGAACACCGCAACCGGGGAGTTTTCCGGCAGATGTACGACTACATCCTCAACGACGCCCGCCGCAAAAACGTCAAGGAAGTCCGGCTGTACGTGGACAAAGAAAATGCGAGCGCGCAACAGGTCTACGAGGCACTCGGCATGGAACAAAGTCACTATTTAATGTACGAAGTCGGGCTTTAGAGGCTGTTTAAAATTGGTTTGTGAAATTTGCTAGTGCAGATTTTTTTGTCCGTCGAAGCTCATTTTTGCGTCCATAGACAAAGCTATGGGCGAGAAAATAGCTGAAGAGGGGCGGAAAAAGATGCCATAGCAAAATCGCAGGATTAAATTAGAACAGCCTCTTAGGCCCCAGCTTCACACGCGCCAGGCAGCATCCTGCTTGTCCCACACCGCAAAGGCGCCTTCCGGCAAGGCGTAGTGGTAGGTAAATTCCCCCGAGGTCATCGAAATTTCCATGATGGCATCCCCGCCTTTCCCCATGAAATAGACTGCGTGGTCGGTAAGCATCGCCGTCGCACGCTCCTCCTCCTGGTGGACGTAGCTCCCCTCCGCCGAATCGTAGCGGTAACCCCGTTCCTGAACGTGTTCCCGGATCGCCTGCGTCTCCGCCGCGGAAAATTTGGGCAGTTCTTCGTACGCTTCGAAGTACTGGTTGCGGGCGGACTCGCCGCCCAGCGACTCATGGTGCTGGCGCACCGCCATCGGGTACACCGTGATGTGCCAACTCATGCCGGTACGGTGCGCTGGGCCTGCATCATCCCGATGAAGTCATCGAAGAGGTAGCGGCTGTCGTGCGGTCCCGGGGACGCTTCCGGGTGGTATTGGACGGAAAATGCGTCTTTGCCCACCACTTTGATGCCGGCGAGGGTATTGTCGTTGAGGTGGACGTGGGTGACCTCCACCCGATCCGATTTTTCGGCGTCTTCCAGGGACACCACAAAGCCGTGGTTCTGGGAAGTGATTTCGCTGCGTCCGGTGACCCGGTTCAGGACCGGATGGTTGATTCCGCGGTGGCCGTGGTGCATCTTGTAGGTGCTGAGGCCCAGGGCGAGACAGATCATTTGGTGGCCCAGGCAGATGCCAAAGACCGGCTTGTCGCGGTCCAGCAGCTTCCGGGTGGTCTCCACGGCGTAGGGCATCGCGGCGGGATCCCCGGGTCCATTGGAGAGGAAAAAGCCGTCGGGCTGAAACTCGGCCATGGCTTCGAAGGGGGTCGGCGCGGGGAAGACCTTGATGTAGCAGCCCCGGGCGGCCAGCGATTTCAAAATCGTCCGCTTGATACCCAGGTCCAAAGCCGCCACGCGGAACGGTGCTTCGGGATCGCCCGCGAAGTAGGGTTCGGCGCAGGTCACCTTCGAGGCCAGTTCCAGTCCCTCCATGGCGGGACACTGGTCGAGCAGCGCGCGCAATTCTTCCTTTTCGAACACTTCCGAGGAGATCACCACGTTCATCGCCCCCTTATCCCGGATGTCCCGCACCAGTTGCCGGGTATCGAGGTCGGAAATCCCGACGATGTTGTTTTCTTCCAGGTAGGATTGCAGCGAACCGTCCGAAAGTTTGCGCGAATGCAGGTAGGAAAAGTTGCGCACAATCAGGCCGGCAATCTTCACCGAATCGCTTTCCATTTCGGCGTCGGCCACCCCGTAGTTCCCGATGTGGGTGTGGGTATTGACCATGATCTGGCCGTAATACGAGGGGTCGGTGTAGATCTCCTGGTAGCCGGTCATGCCGGTATTGAAGCAGATTTCGCCGGTGGTCGTGCCCACCTTACCGATGCTGTAGCCTTCATAAAAAGAGCCGTCTGACAGAAGCAAGACGGCCTTGGTACGATCCTGATATTTCATGGTGTCGCGTTAGAGATTCGATTGGTCGGACAGGGGGATGCTCACAAAGGCGGGGACATCACCCGCCCGGAGATCGGCGACCAGTTGTTCGATTTTTTCCTTGTTGAGGTTGTGGACGTAGTGCTTGTTCGTGACCTGGCACATGGGTCCGGTATCGCAGGATCCGAGGCATTCGGCGTGGCGCCAGTAGAACAGGCCGTCGGCGCTGTAGCCTTTGTCGTCGGCTTCGGTGATGGCCTTGCCGTGTTCGAGGCATTCATCGCCCCCGAGTTCCCCACAGGCAAAACAGGTACACAGGTCAATGACGTACTTGGGCACCGGCTTCTTGTAGTACTGGGTGTAGAAGGTCGCGACTCCGTACACGTGGGCGTAGGCGAGGTTGAGGGTTTCGGCGACGAGTTCCATGGCCCCCTGAGAGAGCCAGCCCCACTTGTTTTGCGCAATCCACAGCGTGGGCATCACGGCCGACTTGGGATCGGGATATTTGGCGAGGTGCCGATTGACCTCAGCGAGTTCCGCGTCGGTAAAAGTAAATTCTTGCTTGTCAACTCCGTTCTCGGACACAGTCTTCCTCCTTATCTTATCAATTTCAGCAAAGTTATAGGAATGGCGGAAAATAGGAAAGGGATTTTTGCACAGGGGACTTGGGGTGACGGGCGGGAGTCAATCGGGAAGCCGGGCTTTTTGGGTTTGGATGTAGATGAGTTCCCTCCAATACTTGGGCAAATCGGCAACCTCAAGCAATTGGAGACAGTTTTGCTCGGCCTGGATGAGGGCCGCTTTGGCGAGTTCCATTTGCCCGGTTGATTGGTAGATATCGTACAGGCAGGTATCCGATACCACCAGTCCCCAAAGGAGATTGGTATTGTGGGGATTTGCTTGGTAGAGTTCCTCGAAAAGCCTGGTTCCATCGGAAAAGTATTTAAGCGCCGCATCCAACTGCCCTTGGGCTTGATTGATCTCCCCTAAATTTCCAAGCTAAAAAAGCTAAGTCTCCACTAGCACTTTCACGTAATTTTAAGATAGGTACCTTAACTCCAAAACCGAAGTTTTCTAGAAGTAAATTTTCTAGCTTT
>JBCCQH010000091.1:0-33471 GCA_039024435.1 Bacteroidota bacterium | reverse complement strand
GGCGTGAGCGAAAAGTACTTGCAGAACTACCTGGATGAATTCTGCTACAAGCTGAACCGACGTTACGAAGGGGAAACCCGATTTGCGACCATCCTGGGCAATTCGCTCCGGCATTGGAACAAATACCACGTGTGGCAAAGAGGCGGATAGTCATCCTGCCAAGGCGGCGGATTCCACATTATGGCGGACTACTAACCAAGCATCATCAATCAACCATCAAAAATCCGCAACCCGCCATTAGAAACCAGAACCCCCAACTCAACCCATCGCCCGGGCCAACTGCTCTCCGCCGCGGTCGGCGTCGGATTCGTGGTGCTTTTCGGTGTTGACTTTGACGCCATTGATTGATCCTGTAGGCTTGACCAGCCCCTTGTCCTGCTGCACCGTATGCTTCAACTCGTGCCCGACCACCTTTACATTGTCTTTCTTACTGAGATCGGAATGGCTGGCATCGACCTTAACTTTGCCTTTTTGGGCGGTGGCGACCGCTTTCAGTTGCCGCGGACCGGAGGAATTCAGCTCAACGTCGACTTTGCGGACATCGTGCTGGAACACCTTACTGGCGGTTTCCTTGATTTGGGCGAGGCGACCATCGCCTTTGCGCTGAACCGGATAATCCGTTTGGGCGGAAAAAGAGGCCGCTTTCTTGCCACCACCTTCAACTTGCGTCGGCCTATTTTCGGGAGTAAATGCTTTCATTGTAAATGGTATTTGAGGTAATTATTGAACTGTTCCACGCACTAAAGCCACATCATGCCTTCCTTTTCGAGTTCCTTGCGAATGGCCCGGTCCAAATCCGGCTTGCGGATCACAGCATCGCCGCGCTTGACCGCTTTGACCGTGCAGTAGCGCACGACATTCATCATCGCCCCGCCCGAAAGCAGGTATTTGTCCGCTACCTCCTCCAGATCGATCTGCTCTTCCAGCGGTGTCTCCGGACTGAAGGAAGCTTGCCAAAGCTGGTGGCGCTGGACCTTTTCCGGCATAGGAAATGGAATTACCGCTTGAAAACGCCGGGAAAAAGCCGCGTCGATATTGTCTTTGAGGTTGGAAGCCAATATCACCACACCGTCAAAAGTTTCGATCCGTTGCAGCAAGTAGGCCGTTTCCTGATTCGCGTAGCGGTCGTTGCTGCTGCTAACCTCCGTGCGCTTCCCAAACAAAGAGTCCGCCTCGTCAAAAAATAGAATCCACCGCCGCGATTCCGCTAGGTCAAACACCTTGCCCAAGTTTTTTTCTGTCTCCCCGATGTACTTGGACACCAGCATGGATAAATCTACCTTGTAGACCGGATGGTCAGTCGTCTTTCCAATTAAGCTGGCTGTCAGCGTCTTACCCGTTCCTGGCGGGCCATAAAACAGAGCTTTGAAACCGGGCGAAAGCCGCTTGCCCAGCCCCATACCGTTCATCAGCGCCGGGCCAAACCGAATCCAATCCTGGATCTCCTGGACTTGGACCCGGGTATGCGGGGGCAAAATCACATCTTGCCATTCCAACTGAGTGCGTACCCGCCGCGCCGGAAAATCCGGACTGTAATCCGGTTCCGGCATCCGGCCTGTGGTAAACTGGGCCACAAATTCTGGCGCTACGACCAGGCGGCCACTCCATTGCGGTTCGTGCGGCGCGGCCGCCTCCAACCACAGCAGGCGCTCTTTGCGGAAAACAAAATCGAGATCAAACAGATATTCCATCAGCAGCCGCCGGGACAAATCCGACCCCGCCAGGAGAAACATCGCCGTTTCCCCCGTCGGGAGAAACCCCGCATGCACACTCCCCCGGACGCCCCCAAATTCGGAGAACACCCGATCGTAGGTCTTGTTGCGGGCAAAGAATCCGTCCAGCACCTCGGGGCGAAGATGCGGAGCCAGCGCGGTGATCAAGACCAACCGTTCGGCAAAGCCGAGTTCGTGTTTGCGTACACACCGGGCATAAGCGCCGTCGGAATCGCGAAGGTTCGGGGGAAGAATCTGGGCAATATCGGTGTAGGGACTTTCCGCCCGGAAATACAAGCGCAACCGGGTATCGACGATTTTGCGCAGCCAGTCCAGTTCCGCTTGTAAGTCGGCAATATTGATGAGAAGAGAGGAGATTTCGGGATTCGCTTTCATGATCGGGTGCTATTGCGTTGTCGTTGTGTGAGCCTACCATTCCACTGCCAGTATGCCTTCCATCCATTGCAGGCGCAGCAGATTGACCGACCAGGGCAAGTGGTCGAGCAGGATATCGTAGGGTTTGCGCTCGACGTGGAGCACAAAATGGTCATCCTGGGTTTTGACGATGCCTTCCCGCTGTAGCCAGGCGGTGCGGAAACCCTCCGCGGTCAGGTTTTGCATTTTTGGATTGTGCAGCGGGACCACCTCGAGGAGCGATTGGCATTCGGCAGCAGTTTCCGCGTCCAATTCGAGTTCCAACGGCAGGGGCCGGGCCAAAGGATGTCCACAGAGTAGCTTGTTCAGCGCGAGTTGGTATTCGGGAAACTCCGTGGCGCCGGTCGCGATGTGTTGCAGCAGCAAAACCGCCCGCTGACGGGCTGCTTCGTCGACGAATTCCCGCTCCCGCATCAGCCCGAGCTTTTCGAAGAACCGCCCCAAAAACGGCCACAGCAGGACCAAACCCGCATTGGCGACGTACAATGAGTCGGTTTCGGAGAACTTCTGCACGGTATGGGAAGTGCCGTGTTCTCCGTGCATTTCTCGCGTAAGGACTTGCAGTAAATGGTCGAGCCCCTGGCGGATTTGTTGCAAAGCTTTGAGGTTGCGCCGCTCGGAGGTGGAAGCCATTTGGGGAGCAATCAAGCGCTCCAGCGCTTGCAATTCCTGGCGCACCGCCCGCGGCAGCGAGAGGCGGAGCAATTCCCGCAGGCGGCGCAGGATATCGGCCCGCAGTTCGGCGGGATTCCCCGGGGCAGCCGTTCGCGAGCGAGACGGGCGGGCCGTCCTCAGGTTAGATGCGTTCGCGGGGCGGAAATTCTGGAAGTAGGCCTGGATGTAGGCAAATAATTCCTGAGCGGCATCTGCCGGTGTTGGGGGGTCATTTTGGTCGTGGTCGGGAGTCTGGGTTGGGGGCACAACCGGCCGCGGTTGGGGAGAGGGAGCCAATGTTTCCCGCGCCGCATCTTCTGCCGCGGGGATATTGTTCTGGGATACGGCCAGTGGGGGCAGATCGCCGGGCTGGGCTGGCAATTCACTGGGAGAAGGCGAGGATTTTGGGGAAGGGGCCCGGGCCTCTTCCGGATTGCGGCGCGCCGGTGGAATTTCCTCCGGCGTGGGTGTGCGGGAGGAATCAACCGGGTTGCGCGATTCGCGGGGGAGCGATTGGGTCTCATTGGGATCGGTGGAAATGCTCTTTGCCTCCGAATCCGGTTGCTGGCTGCGTTTGCTCGATTTTGCCGCGGTAGTTTGCTCGCTTTCCGCGGACGCCTTCTCCCGACCGATCCGGGTGGACCAGAAGTCGACCGAGTTCGGAGAGATGGCCGGATTGAAGGCCATTGGGGGTTGCTCCAGCGAGATATCCGGATCGGTAGGGGCGACGCTAGCGCGCTGGGCGTCGGTTGGATGTCTAAACATCAGATCACTGGCTCGGGGAAGCAGTGGGTGCGCGAGAAGGGATTGCAGGATCTCCCTTTCCCATTGCCCGACTTTTGGGAAAGCCGCCGATTCCGTGCCGTACTCCGCCGTGTACCCATTGGCAATTTCTGCCCAGGTGACTTTTTTCCCGGCACCGGCGGAATACAGCCGCTCGATAAAGGACCGGATTGCAGTAAGCTTTGGGGCATTGGATTTGCTCACCGGGGCATCGCCGGTGTGGAGTTGCGGTGGGGCAAGCGATTCTTGCCGTTCGGCCATTTCTGAAGCAGCGTCCTCCCATACTTGACCCGTTTTGCCGCGTTTTTTACGATCAGTTTGATTTTTGGGGGGAGGATTTTGTCCAATGCTTTCCTCATCGGCGAGTTTCACCACGGTGCTCAAGGCTGCCGCCGAAAGAGCGGTAGTGGGCGTATTTTCCCCGAACCCAATTCCTGCAATTTCCGCGCGGCGCAGTGCATCCCATTGTTGCCTCCCCACCATTTGCCGCCAGGCCCGCACCCAAGCCCGAAAAGGCGCGCGCCGGGGCGGATCGACCTTCGAAGCAATTTCCGCCAGCAATTGCGTCACCGCCGGCGTGGGAACTGGAGCCCAGAATGCAGCTCGGTTGAGTTGCCCGGCGAGTGTGCGCAACGCTTTTTGGCCTGCCTCCGAAACAAAGGGCAGAAAACTCAGCAAAGAGGCGGAAAGTGCCCGATTCCGGTGGGCCGTGTCCCGCTTTTGGGAGGAAACCGAAGCCCGTTCCGGCATTGCTTTCAGTTCGGCGAGGTGGTGGGTGATCTCTGTGGGCAATCCGGCCTTCAATTTCACCGCTTCCGGATGCGGTGGCGCATTGGTCGCGGGCAAAACCAGCAGCAGCCGTTCGAGCAGGGCAATCAGGTACACCCGGGAGTTCCCGCGGTCCCGATTGAACCGAGTCGGGCTCTCCCAAAGCTCGGCCAGCGCCGACGGAATTTGTGAGTGGGAATCGGGAACCAACGCCGCCGCATCGCCTTTTTCCGTCGCGGGGTTTTCGGGGATTTTTGCGATGATTTTCGGGAGGCGGGGGTCGATCGCTCCGAGCGACTCATTGTGCGGAGAGCGTTCCTGCGCCAATAAAGCAAACAAACGTTCCGCCGCCGCTCCCGGCAGTTCGCCTGCATCCTGAAGCCCCGCCAGCAAGGGGCGCAATTGCCGCCAAAGCGAAGTTTCGGAAGCTTTTCGCGGCGGCACAAATGCGGTCAGAAGCTGCGGGCTGCCCCGCCATTGCCAGCGGTCACCCGCGCAGCGAAGGCCGTTGCCTAGCGCAATAGTGAGCCAGGGGAGCAGTTCCATCTCCGATTTCGGAGGCTCGCGCTGGATGACCCAGTGGCGCAAACGGGCCGCTGCGTCCCGCCATTCCGCAAACTGTGCGGGCAGAATCCGCCGGGGCTCCGCCGATTTCCCGGCCGGAGGAGCGGATTCCTTCGCTGCTGATATTGGGCCCATCGTTTCGAGCAAGGCCGAAAACTTAGCTACCGGGTCACCGGGGAAGACATCGGGGTCGTTCCCCGCCACAACCGGTTCCAAGGCGTCCAGCCAGGCCCGAATGCGGACCCGCAATTCCCGAATCAAAGACACCAGTTCGGGAAAGGCGGCTTCCCATTCCTCAACCCGATCCGCGTTGTTTAGGGTTGCCGCAATGGTGCGGCGGACGGACTCCAGTGGCGGTTCCTCGGCAGAGGGTTCGGCCGACGTTGGGTGGGGCCCCGTAGTGGTTGCCTGGTTGGTGGCGGAGGTGTTTTTCGGGGGATCAGATGCATTCTGGGGATCGAGCAAGGGGGAAATGTGCTTAGAGAGCGTTTGCAGCAAGTCGCGCACCCGCGCCGAACCGTGGTGGTGAAACAACTCCCGCAACTGTGGAGCGATTTCGCGCAAACGTTGCCAGTCCAGGCCCGGGGCGGTGAGCAGTTGCTCCAGGGTGCGCTTGGCCCTTATGATCCGCAAATCGGAAGACTTCGCAGGAGGAAGGGCATTCGCCGGACTCTGCGCCAGCCGGTCGAGGACCCGCTGGGCTTCGGCGGAAAGGGACGGAGCGTCAGCGCTCCGAGAAGAGCGGCAGTATTCTGCGATTTTCATTGCGGAGCATCCCCAGGTCGCGGCAATCCGCTGCACCAAAGCTTCCGTTGGGACGACCGCCGAGTTGGCGGCGGCATCGAGCATTCCCCGCCAAAGCATGATCCTCAATTGGTGGGGATCGCTGGCGTGGGCGGATGTATGTGGGCGCAGGCGCTCCCGGAGCGCCGGAAAAATTTCGGTTACGGTGCGGCCCAGTTGGGGATACGCACGGTGGACCAATCGCATCAGTTGGTGATCGGGCAGGCCCAGTACGAGCCGCTTCAGCCAGCCCGCCCGCTGCCGAATTTGATCCCAGAGGGCGACGTAGGCAGCGGGATCGGATTCCGCGAGCCGGGTCAGGGCATGATCAATCACTTGCGGATCCGCCGCATTGCTCCACCAGGGCAAAGTACCGCGATCAAAATACCAGTGCAGGAGTTCGGTGTCGTTTCCCGGTGCGGAGCTCGGGGCAGAAGCAATTTCGGTTTGCACTTGGGGCAGTTGACGCAGTATTTCCTTTTCAAAAACCTCGGCCACCCGCCCGATAAATTCCTCATCGAGGTAGCGCATCGAGATTGTGCCCAGATTGAGCACCAGGCGTTCAATGCGCAATGCCGGCATTTCCCGCGTGTGTCGGTCGATGATTTCTTCCAGCAAAGGCGCGAGGTG
The DNA here is from genome assembly GCA_039024435.1 of Bacteroidota bacterium. Classification (GTDB taxonomy): domain Bacteria; phylum Bacteroidota; class Bacteroidia; order J057; family JADKCL01; genus JBCCQH01. Next base: position 27,142 of record JBCCQH010000091.1, on the reverse strand, counting down.
GTGGCGGAAAATCGTTCCGATCCGGGCCTGAATGGCCGCGTGATCGGCGCTCCGTTGCATGCGCAACTCGATGATGCTGCGTCCCAGGGTATGGCGGTTCTGTTTCATCGGGGCCACCGGCGATAAAGGCGGAGATGCACCCGTTCGTCGAGAACCGCGCGCAGTCCGTTCACGTATTTTTCGGCGTGGATTTCGTATACGATGGTGTTCTGCAGTGGTGGGGTGCGCATGATCATTTCCTGGCCGCCGGGGTTCCAAACTGCAAGATCATCGGCGACCCGAGCCTGCCCGATGGGGACATTGAAGTGGTTGAACACGGTTTCGTCCACGAATCCCTCGCCCGGGGGGGCGGCGGCGTTGCGCAGGCGGTACTTCACACCTTTCTGAGACTTATACAGGACGATGGGTACCACTTTACCGCGGTACAAGCGCCGCCGCTCGTAGGAAATGTAGACATTGGGGCGGGGGCCGACCTTGATCGGGAGGGGCAAGGGGAAGTCAAGCCGCAGGCCAGAACTGATTTTGACCGCCGAAACGGTCAGGGTTTGGTCGTAGTGCAGGGGACCGATGTAAATCGGGAGGGGTGACTGATCGAGGTTGGGGGTGGCGCGGTGAATCACGACTCCGGGAGCCAAATTGGTGGGGGCACCCGGATCGTCGATGCGCGCCCGGGTGAATTCGTAGCGGACACTGCGCTGGACATTGTTCAGAAGAATGAGCGCTGCGCCACCGTACGCTATTTCGGCGATTTCCAGCACTGGATTCAGATCGGGATTGGGGTAGACCAGCACCGATTTTTCTTCGACCAACAAGGCTTCTGCATCCGAAATCGCATTGTTTACCTGGACGCGGATCGTCACGTCTTCGTAGAGAGGATAACTTTTGAGCTTGATGTCCGCCGGATTTTCCCCGGTGGAGATGACCTCGCTGATGGGTTCACCTCCCCGTCCGATCAGCCGATAAGAGGCATTGGGCTGGGGGGCTACCACCGTCAGCGTACTTGTTTCACCGTATTCCAGCACCGAACGGTCGATGTTGACCTGGTTTTGGAGCATGACACCGGCAAAAAATGCGATGGTGTTCGGAAGATAGCCGGTCAGGCGATTGGCTTTTTTCCGGGCAATGCACCGCATTTCGTAACGCAACTGTGGCAAAGCACCGGTTGGGACGCTGACATTGCCTCCGCCGGCAATCACCTCGGATAGGGTTGGCTCCGAGGAGTTTCCGGAATCTTCGTAGCCGCGCATTTCGAGGTAGTATTCCGCGCTGGCTTGGGTTCCCACGATTTCAATTTCCGCGCCCTGCAACCGGGCAAAGGGGAGGTTGACCAGCTTGGCATCGAGGGTCAGGTTGGGCGGAACTGCGAGTTCGGCGCGCGGTTCGAGGATGGCGGTCAGCCCCGAGATCAGCCCAATGGCCTGCACCCGGGCAGCGAAGTCTTCGCGCAGGGCTTCGGTGCGCAGTTCGATCCGCGCCGGAGCCTGGGTCGCCGCGGTATTGCTGATCGGCTGGTTGTTTTCGCCCAAGAGCCGGTACTGGGTATCCCAGTCTGATCCGGCGATCTCTACCACTGCGCTGTCCCCGTAGGTATTCGGTTGCATCTTTACTTGCACGGTTTGCTTGAGATCGGGGTAAGCAGCAATCTCCGGATTCCCACCCAAGGGCAGTTGTCGGCGTTCCGGCGCTTTGAAGGCCAGGATAGAGAGCGTCATGGGCCATTTGACCGGACCTAATTCAATGGAAAATGCGCCATCCGATGTCGGTTGTACGGTGGTGGTGACGGGATTGGGGGCAGAATTTCCCCGGACTCGGGCACGACCGCTCACTTGATAGGTTACGCTGGCCTGTCCACCGTCGAGGTCAATCCGAACTGAGGTTTCAAAGGGCACGTTGGGGGTAGGGACATTGAGTTCGATGTCCGGATTGGGAGCAATGAGTGCCCGGTGGGAAAAGGCAAGGTAGGCTTCGACGTCGGTAAGGGTGTGATTGGCCCACACTTGCAGCAAGGTATCTTCACGCAGCGGATAACTGGGCAGTTGGGTCGCCGGATCGGTGGCGGCGAGGAGTTCGCTTTGGAACTGGCCTACCTCGTCCACGATGCGGTACTCGATGAAGGGCTGGCGCTCGGCAAAGTCCAGGAAAGAAGGCCGGTTGTAATCGAGTTCCTGTGGATTGCAACTGACTGCGAGGTCCCGGCGGATGCTGACCGCAAAGTCGATCTGCTCGGTGAGATCGCCCTGGCTGTGGGCTTTGGCCGCCCGGACCACAAAGCGGTACTGGTCGGCGGGGAGACGATCGGTTTGCAAGGCGAGGGTGCCCCCGTTTCCGGACTGAGCCTCCGCCGCGATGGGCGCTTGTTCCCGGGCGCCAAACGCCGAAGGAACCTTAAACAGGGAGTAGTGTACACTCTCCTGGGTAGCGTGGATCAGGATTCGAGTTCCGTCGACGCGCAGGAAGTATTCCTCCGGCAATTCCACCTCCAGTTCGTAATTCGGCTCCACGAGGACCTTCGGCCGGGCGTGGAGATCGTTTTGAATTTGCTCCCGCTCCGCCCGGACGATCACCACACAGTCTTCCTGCCGCGCTACCGAGGTCAGGACAATCGGATCACCGGTGGCCAAGACGGTGTCGCTGATCGGTACGCCGTCGCCGCAGTGCAAAAAGTAAGCCGTGTCCGGTTGCGGTTCCGGCAAGGTAATCTGCGCCTGGGCCGCGTAGGGAATGATCTGTTCGGCCGGCTCAACCGCCAGCGTAGGATCGGGGGCGACTTTGATGCGGAGTTCACCGTTCAGGAAGTTGACCAGTTGGCCGTCGATCTTGGTGGCTTGTACCCGGACAAAAGCGATGTCACGCAATCGGCCCGAAGTCAACCGGATGCGGCCGCCGGTTCCGCGCACCGGATCACCACTTGGAAAGGTGTAGGCCCCCGATTTGCGTTCCATCAACTGGTAGCGAACCGAAGATTGTGAGGCTTCGATGTAGAGGTCGATGGTGCCGTCGTATTCGGCGTAGTCCGGTGGCTCATCGATGTTCCAGGTCAAGGCTGGATTGGGGTAGACCTTGACGTCTTGGGTTTGGGTCAGCGGCTTTTCCCGCTCGTTTTTGAGGTTGAACACGTGGATCACCAAGACCTCATTTTCCGGGAGATTGACCGATTCCAGATTGACGTCGCCGCCGTCCTCGGGGGCGGTCACCGCCGCGCTGACCGATTCGCCGGAACCCCGCCGCAATTCCCATCGGAGATCCGGCTGGCTGTCCGGAATGAGCACCCGAAAGGGCGTGTTGTAAAGCAGCGCCAAAGATTCCGGTCGGGGATCGACCCCATCGATGTCCCCGGCATTGATCCAGATTAAAGTCTTGAGCTTGATTTCGACCCCGGTGGAAGGCTGGCAAGCTAGAATGAAGAATTCGTACCACTCCGCATCCGGCCGCTGGGGCAGGGGAGCCGTCTCCAACTCGATGCGCGCGCAATTGCCGAGCACCGGCTCCCCAATCGGGTCGCCGGCTTCGGTGTAGAGTTGGTACTCCACCCCACGCTGGCTGTGATCGATGAAAATGCTGGCCCGTTCGTCGGGTTCGACCGAGCCGACCGCCAACCATTCGGTACTCAATACCGGGCGGTAATTTTCCGGTTTGACCGGTACGTCCGGCAGCGGATCGGGGATCAGGTGGGGGGCGATCTGAATGAGTTCATCCCGGGAATGACGGAAGGGAAAATGGTTCGTAGACATTTGCTATTCAGGAATTTGGCTGATGGTTTCGAGCCAGGTGACATAACATTTTTCAAATTCTTCCATGCGGGCCGGTCCCATCCATTGCAGGTAGACCTTGAGGTGGGCCGGGGCTTCGGCGCGCAAGGTTTTTTCCACGAGCAGCCGGAAGGCTGGATCGCGGAAGCGGCGGGGCCAAGTGGGGAGCATGACCGTCATCTGTAAGGAGTAAGGATCGCGGCGTTGTTGTTTCCGAATCCAGTAATAGGGACGGCCGTCTTTCTCCATGCGGGCCACCGCGATTTCGAAGGTGTCCTGGGTGACATTGCTGACCGCGACTTCCACCGTATCCAGTCCATTGAGCTGCCAGTCCTCGTGGTGGATCACGATGATCTCGCCTTCAGAAAGGCCGTGCAGGGGATCGTAAGCGATGAATTTGCCCCCGGAGCCCGCCAGCTCCCAGCCCTGAATGATCCGGGTAAAGGGAATCACGTGGTAGCCCAGTTCCTTATCGACGGACCGGGGACGCAGCAGGATGTGTTCGATCAGGTGGAACCCTTCCTGCCCGTCGCTGATGTCCGCCCATTCCGCCACAAATGTCGCGATCTGGCTTTCCCGCGCTTCCGGGGGATAGGTGGTCTTGGTGACCGGCCACATGACTTCCGGGAGCACGGGGATTTCGAGGTAGAACCGCCCGGAATCCGAATTGTAGCGGTAGTTGCTTGGCTGGTCGAGCAGCGGGATCATCGCATCGATGGCGCGTTGCTCAGCGATCCAGTGTTGGCGCATCCAGGACATGCTGGCTCCGGTGAGGTCTCGCTGGCCGTAGTTGCGAAACCCCAATTTTCCCGCGACACGCTTCAGGTAGCCGGGCGAATTTTCCGGATCGGAGTGGTCTCGGTGGTAGTCAAATGCTCCCGCGCGGGTACGGCTGATCGGCATGTAGGCCCGCAGATAGGCGAGTTTGTCGTCAATGGCCCGCTGCAAGGGACCGGGAGAATCGGTTTCCAGGCGGTTGAGCAGCAGGGTGTACTCGGACAGGTCCTCGGAAAAGCGCGCCAGCAGGTGATTCAGCAAGCGGTTTTTCCGGACCCGCGCTGCGGGCACGTCCTCGGTGAGATTGGCCAGCCAAGTGGCGTAGGATTCGGGGGTGCTCCGCCAGGTCAAAGCCCCGCCGCGGCCCAACAAGCTCCGGTCGAGATCGATGAAAAAACCCTGGTCGTCCACGCCCTGCACAACGTATTCGCCCAGCACGGCACCGTCGCGCCGCAGTTCCACCACTTCCCCAACCCGGGGCATGGGCGGAATAACCGAGGCGTGAAGCTGGTGGTCCGCCTGGACCAGCCGGTGAATCGGCAGGTCCGGGGTGAGCAGGGACAAGGCGCCGGGAACGACTTCGAGCAGCGATTGCGAAAATTGGGTCCGAATGCCGTTACCTTCGAAAGAAAACAGCTCCCCGACGTGAGCGGTTTGTCGGAAATAATTTGCCAGAATTTGTTCGAAAAGCAGGAGAAATCCTCGAAATTGCTGGACTTGAGCCCGGCGGCGGTTACCCACGGAGTGGGAAAGGACATCGGCCCCCAGGCCGTAGGTCGCCGGGAAGTGGTACTGGAAAGAAGAATAGATCTCTGGGTGGCGGTCCCGCCGCAATTCCTGTACGAGGTCGCGTTGCCATTCGCGGAGTTCAGGCCGGGGCACGGGCGGCGGGGGCGTGGCGGCGGGCAGAAAGGTGCCGGCTTCCAGATTGTCCCGGAAAATGCGCAAACGGGAATCTTTGCGGTCCAGCCGCGGTGATTTCCGGTCGTCGAGTTTGAGCACCCAGCGCTCCGGCGGTGTGCCTTTGGTCATCATACTGATCCGGCGTACCGCATTGATCCCTTCAATGTCCATGAGCACCTGAATCAGATCCGAGCTCCGCAGTTCGCTTTTGCGCTGGAAGTCGTCCAGTTCGGCGTCGTCGATGAAGCCGTGGCGCAGCGGTGGCCCGTCAAATATTTCGTCGATCCGCAGGCCGCGTCCCCGCATTTGCTGCAAGGTGAAAAAGGTGATTTCCGGGGAAATGAACTGGGCGATCCGGTCAAATATCGTGTCGGTTAAGGTCTGCAAATCTTCCACCCGGCCCACTTCCACGTCCACGTCGATGATGACCGGTTGGGCGGGCAGGGGCAAGACTTCCAGGAAGTCTTCGCCCAGGTTGCGGTTTTGCATGAGCACTTGCTGTACGGTATCGAGCACCTCGATGGCATCCGGATCCGCCAGGTCGATAAAGGCGCGGTACAGCCCTTTCAGCTTGATTTGCTCCGAAGCTTCCGAATTGATCAGGTCGATCCGCTTCCGCTGGGCATTGTAGAAGACCTTGGTGACGGGAAATGAAGCCGGCTCGATCCAGGCGTTGCGCACCCCTGGGATGTCCAGCACCAACTTGCGAAAGTCGCGCAGCGTGACCGGGCGGGTGGGCAAAATGTCCGCCGGTCGCGCCAGGGCTTTTTGTCCGGCCCCGCCCCGGCTGGCCAGGTGGTCCTCGATGTCGTAATTGATCCGGTAACTGAGATCGGTAAGGACGTAGGAAAGCTGTTCCAGCAGGGTCAGGCCCGGATCGTGCTGGTTAAAGTCCGTCCAGCGGTTGCCACTGGTGGCGTGCAGCACTTCGAGGGCTTCTTTCACCAGTCCCTCGAATTCCATCGCCGGATGCGGATAGGGATCGTTGTTGATGGTGATCGGGTTGTTCATGGATCGGGATTGAAGGGTGGCAAATGGTCAAAAACGGATTTAAGCGAAGGAGACAAATCGGTCTTGGGCGACCGCTCCCCGGCGGAGGTGGACGTTGTCGTGGTCGTAGTCCGATCCGCTGGCGGGAAGGTCCACGGTAGCATCCCCGGGGATGGACGCAGCCAGTCCGGCGGAGAGGCGCATTTTGTCGCTGGCTCGAAATTGGTAGGTGGTGCCGCCTTTGAGCCAAAGGACATGCTTGGCGCTGGTCGCCGAAGATTCGAACCCGGCTACGTAGCGATCTCCGCTCTGGAAGATTTCGATTTCGCGGAAGTCCAGGTGGCCATTGGCACTGCCGGGAAAGACCTTCATCCGGGCGTAGAAGTCGCGCCCGTGCCAGATTTCCAGTTCCAGGATACCCGCCCGTTGGGAAAGGTCAGTGAGGGTGACCGCGTGGCACTGGCTGGGATCGGCACCGCTGAGGTCCAGGGTGTCTTCGCCGATCGCAATGAAGGGCTGGGCGGTGCTCAATTCGCCGTTGATGGTGACATCTTTGGTGAATGCCGCCGCTTCGCGGGCGGTCAGTGTCCCGGCAAAGGTGGCCGGTCCCGAGGTATCCAGAGAACCTCCGAGGTAAGTGGGGCCGGAATTGTCGAAAGCGGTACAGGCGGCCTCGCCCGAGCTAAAGGCACCGTTGACGCGGATGTCACTCCCGAAGTTCGCCCCTCCGGCGGCGTTCAGGGGGCCGGTTATGGTGACCGCCTTGCCGAAGTTGGCGTCCTGGGTGGCAGTCAGCAAACCGCCAATGTTGGTGACGCCGAGGTCGGTGGTCGCATTGGCGATGAGATCGCCGTTGAGGAAGGTCGGTCCCGAGGTCTGGATGCTGTTGAGGATGGCTTCCCCGGTGAGGAAAAAGGCCCCGCTGATCCGCACGTCTTTGGCGAAGTCGGCTGCCTGGGTGGCATTCAGGGGACCGTTCAGCGTGGTCGTCCCGTTCAGTTGGGTTGGGCCGGTGACGCTGAGTGCGCCCTGCATTTCCGCTGCGGATTTGGCCCGGAGCACCCCTTCTACCGCCAATTCTTTGCGGAAAACTGAGTTCTCGATGGCTTGCAGGTTTCCGCTGATGTTGGTGTTGCCGTTGAGGTTGACGATGGCGTTGGCGTTGAACTGGCCATTGATGGCGGCAGCGCCGTTCAGGGTAGTGGTCCCGGTCACGGCCATTCCTTGGGCAAATGTCGCGCTGCCCAGGGCGGAGAATGCTCCGTTGACCGAGAGGGTTTTCGCAAAGGTTGCGGGCTCGTTGGCGGTGAGATCGCCCCGGAAGATGGTGTTGCCGTTGAGGTTGGTGCCGGCATTTGCGGTAAATGCAGCTACGGTGACCTGCTCGCCGAAGTTGGCCGAACCGACCACGTTGAGGCCGGCTTGAAGCTGGGTATTGCCGGTGACGTCGAGCGTGCCGGTGACCACGGCGGCGCCGTTTAGATTGGCGGTGCCATTGACGGTGACGCCGTCGTTCAAATTGACCGTGGAGCTGGCGTCGAGCCGCCCACTGGCGGTAAGTACCCCGGTTACGGTCGCATCGCCGTTGAGGGTGGTAGCGTCGGTGACCGACAGGCCTTGGTGCAGTACCGCCGCGTCGTAAGCGTGGAAATCGCCGTTGAGTTGCAGCCCACCATTCATTTGCCCGGCTCCCTCCACTACCAAAGCTTGCTTGAAGTTCGCCGTGCCGGTTTGGACTTCCAGGCCGGATTCCAGTTTGACCTCGCCGAGGAACTGGGCCTGGGGATGGACACGGAAGGTCAAGTCGGGCGCCCCCGGTTCACGGAGAGCGGCGGACTGTCCGACCTCAATCGCGCCGGATTGGCCCTCCGCATGCAGGTGCAGCAAGGAGGAACCATTGATCCGAAAATCGATTGGCAAGTCGTACCGCGTGGCGATTTCCAGGCGCGTAGATTCGGTTTCCGGTTGGTTCGGCGAAGTATGGGTGTGCTGAAGCCCGACGTAGCCGATCACCGGGAGTTCTTCGTGCGGGGAAGAAGACTCCGGCCCTGACCCGGGCGCACCGATATCGAAGTAATCGTAGTGCTGGAAGTTGGGGTGTTGAAAGTGGGGTGAGGTAAATCCGATGGCGGCACCGCTCGCGCCGGAGTTGTTGCGGCCTTGGGAGTCGCTCGATTCCCGTACCAGGAGCTGCACGCCAAAATCGGGATCGCCCGCGCCCTCGACATCCAGCGCGACCGCTGGTTGGCCCCGGCCGATTCCCGTGCGCCGCATTTCGGCATCGAATTCTAGGGCCCGCCAATCGTCGGACTCCGAGGAGGTGTGGGAGTGATTTGGACCTACCGCGCCGTTGCGGTAGGTCCAGCGCAGGTTTTGGGGATCGGAAGCGGCCAGTTCGAGTTGGAAGCGCTCGGCGTAGTCGGCATTTCCTTCAAAAACAGCCAGGGTAAGCGTGCTTTTGCCGCCGTGCTCGCCTTTGGTGGCGATGGCTACTTCACTTTCAATCGAGGTCAGCACCAGCTCGGCGGCGCTGTCAAATTGGTTTTGCCCAATCCATTCGGACAATTCGTAGGAGCGCTTATACGTGGTGTAATCGCTCAATCCGGTCAGGTCGATCCGCCCCCGCACCGCCAGCGGCGAGTCGAGCGGTTTGTCCTGGTTGATCAATACTTGGCCGTCGCGCATGATGGAAAACGGCCGCTGCTCATTGATCCGGATCCCTAAGTGGTCACGGTCCATGCCCAGGCGGGCAAAGTTATCACTGGTGGCGAGGACCAGGAAATCCTGGTAGCCTTCCGGGGTTGCTGGTCCGGTATTGAGCAGTTGGACGCCGTTCTGCGCTCCGATTTGCAGGTAGCCTTCGCTCACCTCGCGTTCGAGGAAGAATTGCCCCGGATACTCGTCTTGGTCAAAGGTCAGCCGCTCCTCCACGTCCAGTGAGCCCCCAAAGCGGATTTCGCCGCCATCGGGTTGCAGGCGCAAGGGCCCCGAACTGGAAATGCTGTCGTGGGTCAAGTCCAGATGCCCATTTCCGCCACTTTCGATGCGGATGCCTTCGGTTTTGCCTTGGAGCGCCCCCGGCACAGCCACGTTCAGGTGGAGCAAGGCAGCATTGGTTTCCGTGCCAATGCTCACCGGCTGGGCAAAATGACTGTGACCGTCGGTGCGCAGGGTCAGCGCGCTGGCTCCGGTGGCATCTCCCAAGTGCAATTGGCCGGCTTTTCCCTCGGAAACGTCGCTTTGGTTCAGGTGGTACTCGCCGGTGGAGCTGTCCAGGTGCAGCATTCCGGCGTGGCCGTGGGCAAATACCCGCGTTTCCGCCGTTCCGCCCTGCAGCGCCATCGCGCCCACTGTGGAATCCGAGCCCAAGCGCAGCGCCAGCTTCGGCGCCAGGCTTTCATAATTGTCTCCGTTCGCACCGCTCACCGCCACTTGAAGTCCAGCATCCGGGGTCGCAGTCCCGATCCCCACCGAGCCGCCGGTAAACCACGACGCCCCGTCGGTCGCCAGGCGCACGTGCTCACTGCCGTCGGCGGCGGCGAGGTGGAGGGTCGCCGGATTGAGCCGGCGCACGTCCGCATCAAAGTTGAGGTAGTAGTCCCCGCCGGTCGCATCCAGGTACACGCTGCCGTCACCCGGCCGCAAAAAGGCAAACTCATTGGACCGGGAGCCGTTCAGTTTCAGGCTGCCGATTTTGCCGGCGCCATTTTCTCCCAGTTCCAGGGCGATCCGGCGCTCAGTGGCCAGCCCCAGATAGCTCCACGCTTCCTGGGTCGCGGCACTGCCACTGCCCACGGTCCGCAGTTCGTCCAGCGGAGCGACGATTTGCAGAGCCGCTTTCGGGTCCAGGGTCCCGATCCCGGCCAGCGGCTCATCCTCCTGGAGGTAGAGCCGCATGCGCGCGTGGTCGTCACGCAGGGCCAGGCCGGGGTTGCTGCTTCCGGGATCCCCCGGCGTGCGGAGGGGGTTCATTTCGTAGCGCCAGACCGGCTTCAGGGTCGTAAAGTCCCGGTACAGGTCAATGATGCTCTGCTCCTGGCGGCGGGACGCCTGCACGCACAAGCTGGCGTCGACATCCTTGGTGAGGCCATCTTCGGCCAGGTTGATGCCGGAATCGATCAGTTCGGCAAACTGTTGCTGGGTGGGGACCGCATTCTTGACAAAGTAGCCCTTGAGTGTACTGCGATCGGTGCGGGAATTATTCATAAATCTTCGAATTATCAATTTCTGATTCCTGATTTCCGATTTCTGATGATCGGCTGCCTGCCGCCAATCAGAAATCAGCCATCAGTAATTTTGCTTACTCATTTGCGCCGACATAAAAGTCGAGTTCTACTCGGGCGTGCCCGATGCCTTGTTCGAGTTCCTTGCGGAAGCTGCCTTCGGTGATGATCTCCACGTCGTGGTGCAATGCACTGACGAGAACGATGTCGGGGGCGTCGGCTTGGACGACGTCGGCGTCGAGGGGACCGCCGGTGCGGAAAAGCGCACTGTCGACGAAGATCTTGCCGTCGCTGCTTTGGAACAGGTTGATGCGCCCCACAAAGTCGATGTAAGGCCGCTCCTCGATAAAATTCACGATGACATTGGCGTAAATCTTGCCGCCGAGAACGATGTCCTCGCCTTCTTGATAGGCCCAGGGGGCCAGAAAGCGCCGCAAATCCTCTTCGAGTTGGGCCTTGTAAAAGCCTTCGTTGTAGCCGGTGCGGAATTTGACCGCCACGCGGACATTGATCTGGAGGTAGCGCGGATTGACCACGTTCAGGGTGGCAAACGGCGGCATGAATCCCGCCAGGTACTCCCGAATTTCGACCAGCTTTTCTGCGGGAACTTTGGGTTGATAGGGGTTGAAGGGAAACCGGCCGATGATGTCCGGAATGACCACCATCCGCACCAGTCCCGGCTCCATCTCGCTGTCGTAGGGATTGTTCGGGAGGCACTTCGCTTTGAAGATGTCGGGGAATCGCTCTAGGGTCAGCCGTTCGTAGTCCCAAGCGGTGATGGCGCGCTGTTTGTGCCGCAGGCGCTCGCTGATGCGTGTATAAAACGCCAGATCGGACTCGGGGGCTTTGCCGCCGCTGCTCGGGTAGGGTTGCAAAACTGCGGTCAGCTCCGGGAGAGAATCCACCGTCGCGCTGATCGATTCGGCGGCGAGTGGCGTTTGCAGGTGGTCCTCGGCATTTTCCTGGTCGATAAAAATGGCCTCGACCGCTTGGGCGCGGATGCTGATCACATCGGAGACGCTATCGCTGTCGGCGTTGACCGTCGCGCGGATCCAGAGCTTGTCCGCCGGGAGCAAGGTATTGCCGGTGCGGGCCCCGCCGGGAATCCGGAACTTGATGATGCCGGAGCGCAGTAGCCCATTGGTGCGGTCACTCACGATGTCCGCGTCTCCAAAGGCTTCCCAGTTATTGGCGTGAAGGAATGACCAGGTGATCGGAGCCTTGACGAGATCGGGATTGGCCGAGCCTTCGGCCATCTGGAAGAGGACTTGGAGGCTGTCCGGGGGATTGACCTGCTGCAAGCCGATGTACAGCGCGCCTTCCTCAAGGTACTGGGGGAGGAGGTAGGCGTCGGCATCGGCTACGGGTGCGTAGCCGAAGGGGTGCAGGTGGATGATGCGGGCCTCCCCGGGAGCAACCTTGCCGAGGGGCAGGTCGAGCTGGGCCCGGTAGGCCAATCGCATGGATTTTAGCAGGGGGGTATAGGGTTCATTGAGCCGGAGGGATTGGGTGGCGGCATCCTGGTTGAATCCCTGAGCGGCGATCAGCAACGGATAGCGGTAGTGCTGGAAATCGGTCCCGGTCAGTTCCAGGTGCAGGTAGCGCGGCCACTCCAAGACTTCTTCTTCCTCCGCCGCCGCGCCTGGGTCCAGGCTCATGTACGCGTAGCCAGCCCGCTCGGTCGCGATCCGGGCGGGAACATTGTCCCAGCCCAACTGCACGGGAAGCGTGGCATCCGTGGGGTCAAATAGAGAAAAGGGCCGTCCGGGATCTGGGTCCAGCAGCAGTTCCCGCTGGTCGTAGAGGCGCAGCCGGACCTGGAAATCGGTGTTGTTTTGGATAAGCAACTCACTCCCATCCAATTGCGCATCGTCCCGGTCCACCAGGTCGTAATTTTTGTAGTAGGCCAGGAAGCTTTCCGGTGCATTCAGCCATTCCAGGTCGATGCGGAAGTTTTCCAGGCGCTTGGCGGCGATTTCCGGATGGGTGATGTAGAAGCCGTTGCCCAACAGGGGCTCGTCGCCGAAAGGTTCGAAAGGCTTGGCCGGATCCAGCGGTTCGTAGTCGTTTTGGACCAGGTAATTCTCCAAGCCTTCTGCCTCGACTTCAACCAGTACGCGTTGCAGTTCCAGGTTGCGCAACCGTTGGTAGCGCTTGCGGAATTGGACCGAACCGGTTTCCGGATCGGTAGCGGCCAGGTCGTTGAGCAGGATTTTGAGAATGGGATACCCCCCTCCGGCGGCAAAATCTTCGGTTTCTTCGGCGGGAGCGGTGATGGCGGGGGCTTGCTGGTCCAGGAACAGATCGATCCGCATGGCGTCCCAGAGGATTTCGTCCGGCTCCAGCAACAAGATAGGACCCTGGTACTCGGCGGTTCCGGCATCGAGGTAGTCGATGCGGTCGGTGCGGCCATTGAAAAGCAAGCGGTAGAGATTGCCGTTTTCATCGATGATGTACTTGCCATTGAGGTCCGAGGAGAAACTGGTCGTACCCTGGGCTTTGAACTGGCGGTCGGCGGCGATATGCTGCACGTTGATCGGATTGCGAACGCCTTGCTTGAGGTAGCTCCCCAGATTGATTACAGTGGAGCGGGGCGCAATCCAGCTTTCGCCGGCGCTGAAAAGGAAGCGGAAGAAGGGCTGGCCCTTCTCCGCTTCAGACAGCAATTCCTGCATGGCAGGTAGGACAGCCGTTCCGTTTTGGAACGATAAGAATAAGGTGATGCGGCGGTCTCCTTCGGAGAGTTCGAGCAGCGGGGTACTGATGGCCAGTCCGATCCGCGCGCTGTGGGTGGGATCGGAAGCACTGTCTTTTTGCGGGGCACCGAAGGTTTTCCAGCGGGGATCATTTTCCTCTACCCCGATCTCCACGTTGCTGAGATTCTGCGTAGCGTCGGCAAAGGAGTAAATGTTGTTCCAGTTCTCCACGAATGGATTTGCCGCGGAAATGCCCGCTTTGTCTTGCTTGGCTCGGTCCAGGAGGCCGAGCAGATCGCTCCGGTCGGTGAGTTGAAGCTGGGTATCGTCGCGCAGGGCGATCAAGCGGTTGAATTCCAGGATGCTCAGGCGCAAATCTTCGAACAGATAGAGTTCCGCTTGGTCGCGGACTTCCCGCGAAGGGTCTTGGAGATTGGCGCTGATCCGGTCCAGCGTGATATTGGCGTTGTCGAAGGGCGGCAATTGGTAGCGCCCCGGTCCGCCGGGTTCCCCGAGGACAAATGCCACCAGGTTGTCAAAGCGGATTTTCGCTTCGTTGGTGGGGGCGGGGTTGTCCTCTTCCTCACTGGCTTCCGGGCCCGCGGCATCCGAATTGTAGTAGTCCCAGAATGCGGTTTGGCGTGCGGTGGATTGCCGGAGTTGCCAGGCCCGGTTCAGCCGTGCGTAGACCGGGGACCAGTCGGGCAATTCCTCTTCGTCGAGGGTGGCCAGTTCCAGGTCGCGGGTTGCGATGAGGAAGGAGAGGTCGGCCGAGCTGAGGTTGAGGTTGCCGAGGATTTCGCGGGTTTCCCGTAGCGCATTGGCGCGGGTGGTGTCCTGTAGGGCGGTGCGCACGGCGGTTTGGACCGCGGTTTTGGGGGTGAGATCGCCCCAGAGGACAATGGTTTCGGCAGCGGCGTCGTACTGCAAGGCCTCAATGTTGATGAGGGTTTGCCAGCGCAGGGCGTGGTACTCGAGGTCGAGTTCACTTTCGGCAATCTGGGCCAGGACTTCCAGGGCATCGAGGGGCAGGCCCGCCGCCTGGTTGAGCACCGGCCATCGGTCCACCATGTGGCGGAGTTGGGCTTCGGTAAAGGGGTAGTCGCGGCCGCCGTAGCGGAGGACGGGCAGGGGGTCTCCCGGTTCAGGCTGGCCGTAGGCGACCCGCATCAGACGGAGAAAGCCCTGGTCGTCATCGCTGCTGAAGCGCTGGTGGTAGGCGGCGGCATCGAGGTATTCGCGCTGGACAAAAACGGTGCGCAGTTCGCCCACGGCCGCCTTGGTGAGGACGACATCCTCGGTGGTTTCGTAGATCAGATCTTTGCCCTCGCTGTCCTTGCCCGCGTTGAGTTGGGTGCCTTTTTCCAGAAGATACTGGTCGATGTCCTCGGCGAGTTCGACCAGGACATTGACGTGGTCGGGGAGGGCCTGCTGTCGGGTGAGGCCCAGAGCCTGGCGGTAGAAATAGTCGAGGTGGTCACCGGTGAGGGCGTTGAATTGGTCCCGGATGTGCCGAGTCAGCCGTAAAAAAGCCATGAACAGGGAAAAGTGCGGTCGGGAAAAGTCGGTGAGTTGATCTTCCGGTCCTTCCCAGGCTTCGGGATTTTCGTAGTACTCGGCGGCTTCTTCCAGCCAGGTTTGCCGGCGGAATTCCTTTTCCTCGGCGGTCATCCGAGCGTAGGTGGCGGGATGTTCGGCCAGGAATTGGTCCCAAGTGCCGGCGATTTGATTGTCCGAATTGTAGTAGTAAACCCGCTCGGCAAATCTCCGGGCAAAATTGAGCAGATCGGGGATGGTGCGGGGATCGAGGGCCACCTGTTTGGGGTCGAGCAGGGGCAGGGCCCGCTGGCTTTGGCCGGCGCCGTCGCGGTTGTACAGGGCCTCGTCGATGGGGTTCTGGCTCATGGTTCAGGGATTGGGGGTTAGGTGCCGCGGACTTTTACATTGGTGCTGACAAATTTTCCGGTGCCCACGTATTTTTTCATCGGGTCCTTTTTGGGTCCGGTGGGCGTGGGGACTTGCGCCGGGCTTTTGACTTCGAAAATGCCGATGAAAGCGGCACCTTTGAGCATGACCGGTTTGCCACCACTTTTTAGCTTTTTCGTGGTCTGGTTGGGGGCAAGGGATTTGATCTTGAGGATGCCCTTGCCGGGAATGGGAAAGGCCGGGGTCATATAGTTGGCGTTGACCTTGACCTTCTTCTCGTCGCCCTTGAGGCAGATTTTCTTCCCCTTGAGGGTGGACTTGCCGCTGCCCTTGAGCTTGCCGGGCTTGACCATGACGATGGCCGGGGCAAAAGGGGCATCCCAGAGTACTTTGTCGCCGTCTTTGAGGATGATGTCTGCCATTGTGCCGTTGTTTGGGGTTGACCGCGGGGTGAAGTGGCAACCGGTGGCCGGCTCAGAGAGAACCGCCGACCCAACCGGTTGCCCAACTTCAAACTCCACTTAGCATCCCGCGCCCTAGCCGGCGCGGGCTTTACGTTCGTTATTGCAAAAAAATTTTCGTTGGATTTCGAACCGAATTCCGGTCAAAGGATCGGATCGGTGGCTTCGTTGAGGTAGAACGGATAGACCATATTGAAGCGATTGTTTGTGGCCCGGACGCGGTAGCTGATGGCAATCAGGACGAGTCCTTCCCGGTCTTCGCTGGCATCGACGTCGATTTTGTCCACATCGATCCGGGGTTCGTGGTCGAGGATGGCATCGCGGATGGCGTTGCGCACGCCATTGACGAGTCCCTGGTCGATCTCCTCGAAGAGGTAGTGGTGCAGGGCGCTGCCGAAGTTGCTGCGCATGATGCGCTCCTTGAGCTGGGTAGAGAGCAGGATTTCCAGGCTTTGGCGGATGTCGGCCTCACCGGAGACCATTGCGACGTCGCGTCCACCTTCGGAAAACTGGGGGGGAAACCCCCAACCACTGCCCCAAAATGACTGTGCCATGTTGTGTATGCTTTGGGTGGCGCGCGGGCGCCGTGGAAAAAGCGCAGGGAGGGCGGAGGCAATTCGGGCCGCGTTCATCAGCGTGAGGCTTAATCAGGGGTGATTTTCCTACCGGCCTGGCATTTGCGCTCCGTCCTTCATTTCCCTGCGGATCAAAAAACCGACTCTCGATTAAGCGGTCACCAGTTCCTTTTCCGGTGCGGCCTCGGTCTCGGCGACCAGGGATTCCTCCCCGTTGAGTTGCGTCGCGGCTTGTTCGTGGATGGAACGGATCAAGCCGTGGACACGGGCGTAGGGAAGTTGGCCCAGGGCCGCGAGGATAGTGTTGGCTTCCTGGAGGGTCAGTTCAAATTGGATCGTTTTCATAATTTGTGATGTCTGATTTTTTGATTTCTGATGGGCTTTCCGGGGCAAGCAGCCATCGAAAAGCGGTAACTGAATGGTGATTGATGTCTGATTTTTTGATTTCTGATAAGCTTGGCGGGGCAAGCGGAAATCGATAATCCGAAATCATATAATATCTGTTTTTGCGCCTTTGATTTGGATTTTACCTTTGGCGTCGATTTTGATGTTGCCTTTTACTTTGAGGCTGAAGTCCTTGCCGGCGGTGATGCTCACTCCTTTTTTGTCGAGTTGCACCACATTTTTGTTGAGGTTGTCCACCAGCTTGATGCTCTTGTCTTTCTGATCAATCACGATCAGTTGGTCGAGCTTCTTGAGGTCGGTGCTCAAGTTGAGCTGTTGCTGTTTGTCGTCAAACATCACCCCGATCTTGCCCCGGGAGATGAACCCTTTTTGGTTGTTTTCCTTCTCGGGCTTGACGAAGGGGGGATTCTTGGAGCTGTACATGCTGCCGAGAATGACCGCTTGTCGGGGATCGTCGTTGAAGAATCCGACAACTACCTCATCGCCTTTTTCCGGCCGAAAGAAATAACCGCGTTCTTTTCCGGCGTCCATAAGCGCGAGGCGCGCCCACACGATGCCGTCCTTTTGGTTGAGTCCGGGCAGGCGGACCTTGACCCGGAACTGCTTGCCCGGATCGGCGGCAAATGCTTCCACAATGCCCACCTGCAAGCCTTGTACGGCGGGCAAGAGGCCCGCAGAAGCCGGCAGGGAGACCGGAGCCCGCTCCACAAGCGGTTGCGCGCCCAGCCCAAATTGAATCTCGGTATTCCAGCTCTCCTTGCTGATCTGCTGGCGGACCCCCGTCACCAGGGACTTGCCGTTGAAGACGGTGCTCACGCCTTTCAGATCGATCACGTCGCCCGGCTTGAGTTTGGGCTGGGGCTCGGTGCGCAGGCGTCCCCGCACCAGGGCCAGACGGCTGCGGACCATTTTGCCTTTGGCCCAGGCCTTGAACTCGGCGGGAAGGCCGGGCGTCGCGGAAACGAGGGTGCATTCCGGACTGCCCACTTTTCCGGCGATGGCCGCGCCTTTGAGGCGACCGGGGGCGAGTTTGGCTTCCGCACCCGGTTGCGGGGGCGTGAGCTTCTGGGTCTTAATATCGTAGCCGTGGGCGACCACTTTGCCGAATTGGGAGCGGGCGTCCGCCTCGATTTCGAGGTCGTAAATCTCGGTGATGCCGTACTCAAATTTGGCTTTGGGGGCCTTGCTGGCATTGGGGGGGGACACGTCGATCTTGCCGTCGTCGACCAGGACCAGCAGGCCGTTGGCCTCGGCGCGGGTGAGGATGAAATCCCAGTCCGTACTCCAATACTGCACCAGTTCGGTGTGCTTGAAGCCGGTGGAGAAGACCTTGCCCACAGTGACCTTGTTTTCCTTGATCAGCTTGCGGATCACCGCGCTGTCGTCCTGCTTGCGGTAGACCGCCGACTTGCGTTCGGTAGTCAGGGCAAAGGCCTTGTCCGCCAGTTCGATGGTCAGGTAGGAGCCGATTTTACCGGCTTTGGCGCACTGCCGGACCACGATGCCCTGGAACAGTTTGGCCATGGGGGCGTCGTCCTCCCGCATACTGATGCGGATTTCCGTGCCCGGATCGAAGAAGCCTTCGTCGCTCACTTCGAATTTGCCTTTGGAAGCGTCGCCGTCCAGGACGGTCAGTTCCGCCCAGGGGATGCGATTGGCTTCCTTGCACAGGTCAATGTACATCAGCTCGTAGCGGTAGTCCATCGCCTTGCCTTTGGTCACGTTGTAGATCTCGGCGGTAATGTTGCTCATTCGCTCAGATCTTTAACCGGTGGAAAAAACAGTTCTCGGCCTGGGGCCAAGTCGCGGAAATTGTCCAGTTGGTTCACCGCAGCCACTTTCAGGTAGTAATGCGGTGAGCCGTAAATTTCTTCGGTGAGTTGAAGGAGGTCCTCGCCGGCGCGCAAGATGCGGCGGTGGGTGAGGTCCGGGGAGCTAAAGTTGTCCTTGCGGAGGCGTTTGCTCTTTTGCAGGTCGCCGAAAAACTCGCATTGGAGTTCGGCGCGGAGCGGATTGCCCTGCCGGTTGAACAAGGTGTAGGAAACCTTGACCTTTTTCAATCGACAATCAAAGGTGAGGTCGCCCCATTCCAGGCGGAGGAAATTCGGCTCGTGGATCTTGCCGTTGACCTCGGTGGTGGCCTGCAAAAAGTCCTGCACTTCGCCGTAGACATCGTCCTCGGCCCCAAACAGTTCGTCGAGCAACTGCTGGCTGCCGATTTTGCGTACCCCGGTGCCGTCGATGATGAGGGTCACTTCCAGGGTGTCGGGTGGGGCCAGGGCAAACTTGGACGGACGTCCGGTGGTGTTGATGCCTTGGAGCTTGCTGAAATTGTTCTCGTAGGTCAGCGAGTACGTGGTCGGGTTGAACATGACCTCGTACTTTTTCGGGGCGAAAGTGGCGCGTTCTGGCTTGTCAAAAACCATGATCACCATTTTTTCGAGTTTGTTGAGTTTCAGCAGGCCCATGTTATCTGTGTTGTTTGCGTTGGAGGATGCGAAGGACTTGTTCCACCGCCATTTCTACCAATTCTTCCGGACTGATGCCTTCGAGGCTACCGCTGGGGGCGGGAGTTCCCCCTTCGGCCAGAGTCGGAGCGTCGTCTTCGTCTTCGAGGATGGCACGGATGATGACTTCTTTGATTTCGACGGCCATGTTCAGATTGCGAGTTGATCGAAATCCGCGTACGCGAGTTCCAGTGAGTTCACCAATACTTGACTGCTGTTCCCGTCGAGGTCGGAGAGGGTCCACTTGACTGGGAAGACCTTGTTCAGTTTCCAGCCGGCCCGGGGCAGACCCGATTCCCCAAACAGGGTGATGATGCAGGTGCTGGTGTAGAACTTGAAGCGGGCCCGCATCAGATCAAAGGTGGTCGAAATCCCCAGGGTGCCGGTAAACCCGCGTTCCAGGGTGACATTGTCGTACCGCACCTGCTTAGGAAGGCGGTGTTCGTAGAGTGGATTGCCGCCTTCTACGACGGTCTCCATTTCGAGGGTGTAACCCAGTCCGGAAATTTTCTGAAAACGCAGGTCGGCGATGCTGGGCACCGCGCCTCCGACGAAGAAAAAGACGCCGAATTTGTGGCTCAGGGGAGGTTGCCCAGGGGGCAACAAGGAAAGCAGATCGTAGGCCATGAGATTGGGGTTAGAAGTATTCGATGTCCATGCCTTGGGCGACGAGTTCGACGGTTTCGACAGCGACCTCATTCGAGTCCGCACTGAAGCTCGGAGCTTCCAGTTTCAATGGAATCGCCTTTTTGAGTTTCCAACGGATCATCGGGGCGCCGGTCTCGTCACAGAGATCGATGAGGATGTCCTTTTTGTAGCTGCTGAAGAGGCGTTCCAGGAAGGTAAAGTCCACCCAGTCGTAGAGGGCGTCGTCGCCTTTGACCACCCCGCGTTTCATCGTAACGGTGATCTCGGACTGCTGGCCCCGCAGGATATAGTAGCCCATGAGGAAACTCATGCCGTCGCGGTAGACGACTTTTTCGTGTTCCCGGGTCAGGCCCGAGACCTCACTGAAGGCCAGGGTCTGCGCGCCCACCGTCACCCGGTAGTTGTACACGGGAATCGGATAGGCATCGGCGATGGTATTGCGGTCAGTTGCCATGACTTTTCAATTTTCGATGGGGGAATTTCGCATTGGAAATTGCCAAATTGTTCCTTGGTAATTCTGTATGAATGGCCCACCCGGGTGAAGGGGGGAGCGTGCCCTGCTTACCTTGCTGTTGAAAACGGTTCGGCACGCTGCGCCCACTTCTACCCTAAGGAGGGATCCAAAACCTTAAAAATTAGTTTTCTTCCATGCTCACGCTGCTCGCACGCAGTTCCATCTGCTCGACGGCCACCTCGTTGGAGTTGGCGTCGAAAGTGGGTGCGGTGAGCTTCGTCGGGAATGCATCGATCACTTTCCAGGTGACCACCGGGGTACCGGTCTCGTCGCACAGGCTGACGGTGATGTCGCGCTTGTCGATGCGGTTGAGGGCGGTGGAATTGATCCATTCGTAGAGAACCGGAACACTCTTGGCCTTTACCAGGCCCTTTTTCAGGGTGATGTTCACTTCGGTGATCATGCCCGGCATGTACATGATGTTCGGACCGGCTTTGCCGTCGGCGACCTGGCTTTCCTTGTAGGTGATCGGATCAAATCCAATGTCCAGGCCGGAAACCTCGGAAAACGCGATCGTGGTATCGGCAATATTGACGCGGTAGTTGTATACCGGCAACGGATAATCCGTTGCTATTTGCTCTTTGGTTAATGCCATTGTTTCTGAAGATTAATGGGAGTTGTTGAGGTGATGAATGATCAGGCTTCCTGGAGTTTATGGGAGAACTTCAGGACGATGAATTCTGCCGGGCGCACCGCGGCAATCCCAATCTCGACCTTCATGTATCCGTTCAGGATATCGTCGGTGGTCATGGTTTTGCCCAGGCCCACGTTCACAAAGAAGGCTTGGTCTGGGGTGTTGCCGACCAGGGCGCCCCGCTCCCAGAGCCCGGTCAGGTAGGTGTCGATCATGGCCTTGACTTTCAGCCAGGTGGTGGCGTTGTTCGGCTCAAATACGGCAAACGAGGTGGCTTTCTGGGTCGACTCTTCGATGAGGTTGAAGAGGCGGCGGACGGAAATGTAGCGCCATTCGTTGTCGTTGCCGGCGAGGGTGCGTGCGCCCCAAACCAGGGTGCCTTTGCCGGAGAAGCTGCGGATCGCATTGATCGACTTGCCCGTGGTGTGGACGTTCAGGTCATCCTGCACCTTGGTGTTGATCTTCTCCGTGGGGCCGATGACCGAACTTACGGCGACGTTGGCGGGGGCTTTCCACACGCCGCGGTCCCGGTCGACGGCGGCGTAGATGCCGGCCATGGCGGGGCTGGGCGGCAGGGTTACCCGCTCGCGCTGCAAAGCAGCTTTTACTGCGTTGTAGATTCCACTTTCGGTCTCGGCGAGCTGGGCCAGCTTCATGCTGGGGTTGGCCACGTTGGAGGTCGGAAGTGGGGTTTTGGACAAGGAGGTGATGCTGCTGCCGGCTTTGCCGGATTCTACCGAAACGTCCCATCCGGCACCGCGGAGGCTGTCATTGCCCGACTTTTGCCACTCGGTGAGCAGTTCCGCGGCAGTTTTGCCCGTGCCCACGCCGTGAATCGTGAAGACGATCTCGGAAGCACTGGTGACCAGCGCAAAGGTGGGGAGGGTTTGGTTGCTGGCCAGCGGGCCGAGCACGTTGACCGAGAGGGATTTCGTCTCGAAACCGTTGTAGGCAACCTTGAGGGCGGTCTGGATCGTGTAGCTGCCCTGCTTGACGGCCTGACCAGAATCCAGGGATACCGAAACTTGCTCCTCGTCGAAGGTGTGGGTCAGCGTGGTTTCCAGGTAGGGCGTGTAGGCCGCGCCGAATTTAAGGTAGTTGGAGCTCATTTTCGTGCGGAACATCTCGCTGGTCAGCGATGCATCCACGTCCACGATCACAAAGCGGTCTTTCAGTTCGTCGCATTGGGCGAGGGCCGCTTGGACCACGGACACGTAATCGTCGGCGCCGAGGCGCAGGGCATCGGCCAGCACGAACAGCGTGGGCTCGTCCTCTTTGGCGATGGTGTCAACCGCCTGGGAGAAGGCTTCCGTTTCCGAAGTGACTCCGGTTGGCAGGGCGGTATTGTACCCGCCGATGGACAGGACATAGCAAGCGCCACCGCCGTTTTTGTAGAAGTGATTGACCGCGTGGCCCATCAGGAATTCCGGGTCGCCGTCGGTGGACTTGACGATGCCCGTGATCTCGCCGTTGGTGACGGTCACGTCATAGTTGGCCGGCTGGGCGGAGCCAAAGTGGCTGGTGTAGTCCAGCAGGGTGCTGATCCGGATCGGCTTCATGGTGTACATGTCGTCTTTGCCGGCTTTCTCCGTGCGTCCGATGAAGACCGGGATCGCCGTCGAAACTTCAGCAACCGAGGGCGGGAAGGTCGAGATCTCTTCCACGTATACACCTGGGGTTTTGTACGTATTCATTGGTACTGTTTTGAATTAGAATAATTGAATCAGATATGAATAAATTGGGTTCCGTTGTCGTCCGGTGAGGGGTTGCCCATGTGCTCGATGAGCGTGGAGGACCCATTTTTGAGGGAAATGCCTTTGCGGGGCGTTTCTTTCAATTCTACCGGTCCGGCCGACGCGAACAGGAATTGGCGCTTCTCCGGGAACAGCTCGGCCAGGGTGTCCGCGACGGCTTTTTTACGTTCGATGTCGGCAGCGTCGCCCAGGGGGATGCGTATTTCCAAGGATGAAACGGTGTATTGATCGGAGTGATTGATGTCGTCGTAGATGGCTTGGAAGACCAGGTAGCCACCGGTGGGGAGCGCATTGTCCGCCACGCGGAACTCCTCAACTGGATTCTGGGTCAAAAGCCCCGATTCCAAACTCCATTCGTCATCTTTCCAAGTCAGGGCAAGCTGATCGTCCAAGGGACCGCCTTGGGTCGAAGTTCCCCGGGCAATTTCCACGCTTCCCTGGGCGGTGTCCCGCCGAACGAAACGCCACTGGTTGACTCCATTTTCCCCGATTTCCAGACTGTAGGCGGTGAACTCCGGGTGGTCGGGATCCGGATGCGAGGCCGATGCATGCACGATCAAGCGGTTGTTGGCGTCGGGAGCAAAGGGCAGGGTCAGGCGGAATTGCATGGAAATGCCATCTACCGGGGCGACTTCGGTCGCGGCGTAGATCGTGGCGGGTGAGGCTGGACCCTGGCTTTGGAGTCCGATGGCGGTGATCAGGAAATCGGCCCCTCGGCCACTCCGATTGGTGGTGGCCCAGCGCTGGTCCCGGTCCAGGTCGGTCAGTCTGAGGTAGTCGTTCGCTGGGTTGCGCAGGTCGCCGAGGTGGGCTTTGTAGAAATAAATTCCGCCCGAAGTTCCGTCGATGCGCAAGTAGTCGTCGTTTTGCGCTGTGGTGAGGTAGACATTCCAGGGCGTCTGGATCGATTGGAAATCAACCGTGTAGATATTTGGAGCCGCCGGAGGAAGGGCAAAGGCGGAATCCACGGCGATTTCCACGACGGCCCAAGCGGGGTCTTGGGGTTCAGTTTCCAGGTTTTGTGCCAGGGCAAATGTCTGCGCTCCGGTGGCCCTCGCGCCGGCATTGGTGAACCGCAACTGGCCCTCAACTGCTGCGGGCAGACGGGTATTGCGGAAGAACCGCTGGCGAGTGGGGGCCAGGGCAAACTGAAAGGTCAAGCCGGCATCCGGTGGCAAGCGCAATTGGCCATCCGGATTGGTTTCGCCGAGCAAGACGATGCGATCCGACTGCGTTTGCAGGAGCATGCGGTGCCCGCGGACCCGTGCCAGGGTATCCCCCCGGGGCGTGATGCGCAGGTCGGGACAGTAGCCCGACGCAAAGTAGGAATGGCGGATGCGCAACTGGAATATCTCGGCGTATTTCATGACAAGTTCCTGTTGAATTATTGGGGTTGGGTAAATTCCTGTAAGGACCGCTGGATTTCGACGACTTGGCCGCCGAGTTCCATATGCATGTTGTCCCGGTAGGTGAGCAGGCTCAGTTTGTAGGCCATCGAAGGATGGTAGGAAGAGCGCATCGCATTCCAGAGTTCGTTTTGCTGGGCGATGGGCATCGTTTGCAACTCCATGAGTAGCCGGTCGATGTCCGCGTCGAGGGTCGGGGCCTCGGTGGCGGTGAAGACGCGGTGGGCCTGGAAAAAGCGGATGATTTGCGACAGTGATTTCATCGCTTGCTCGTAATTCGTGAAGCGCGCGACGAACAAAAGCAGCAGTTGGATGCGCACGTCGGGGTTTTTACCGACGACGACACCGTTGTGCAGGGTGCCCGCCCACTGGTCGGATTGTCGCAAGGTGCGGTCCTCCTCAATGTTGATAAGGGCCAGGGACACCTTGTTGAGCGGAAACCGGGCATCGTCCGGTTGGCTGCTGTCGATGTAGACGACTTTGTCATCCGGTGCTTCCCCCAGATTTTTGAAGTAGGTATTCAGCTGGGTTCGGATGGTATTCAGAGCATTGTCGATCATTTCAACTTTTTATTTTTGCGCTTGGGCGTAGCTGCCCCGGCCCCGGAGCGACCCAATCGGCCCGGAACTTTTGGTTGTACCTCCGGGCAAAGCGGTCCGGTCCGGTTCACTTGCCGGAAATCCTTGCTTTGCGAAGGTGGATGTTGGTCTTTTTACCGTGCATGGGCACCGCTTTGGGCCGTGCCGAGCTTGTCTTATGCTAGAGGAATTGTTACCGATGGGATCAAAGTTGCCCAATCGGAAATGTTTTAGAAGTGCGTTCGATATAATGATGGAAGATGGTGACTGAATCCACAATCCCGTCCACAAAAACTTTGCAAATTCAATGGATACCCCTGATTTTGAGGGGCTACCGCAACTCGTCGAGGGGGAGGAATGTCGTCCCGTAGGCGGAACTACTGTTCACCGAGGCCATATTCGGAGAGCGTCATCTTCCAATTGACGCCTTCGATAAAACTGAGCAGCACCGGATTGATCTCTGCGATGAGTTCGCTGCCCTTGGGCAGGGCAAAGCTGTAATACTGAGGATTGAATTTCAGCGGTAGGATCCGCGTTTCTTCCAGTTGCATCTCCTCGATGTAGTAGCGGAGGATGGGTTCGTCGTAGACAAATGCTTCAATCTTACCGTCCTCCAGTGCCCACAGACCGGCCTCGATTTCGTCGAACAGTTGGTGGCGGATGTAGTTGTGCTTCAGAAATGATGAACTCGCCGATGCCACTAGGCTACCGGTTTTGTGCTTGCGGAGATCTTCCAGCTTTTCGATATCGGAATCAAGTCGGTCCACGGTCAGAGCCGAGGTGATCGATGCCGTAAACGAAGAAATGATGATCACTGCGGTAAACATCCAAATGAGCCCAACCATGCGGCCGCCCAGGGTGCGAGGAGATTTATCGCCGTAGCCCACCGTCGTCATGGTCACCGCCGACCACCAGAGACCGGACCACAGCCCTTGGAGGTTGTTGCTGAACTCGTCGGGATTGGATCGGCGCTCGAAGAACCACACCAAAAATCCAAAAATGAGCAGCACCAACAACAGCAGGAGAATAACTTTCAAGAATGACAAGGAGAAAAACTGCCGGGCGTAATCCCAGGCGCTTTTGGATTCTTGGGCCACGCTGGCCACCGCCGAATGCGAGCCGTAAAAGGGCTGGGTAAAATCAAATTGCTGAATGCGCTCACTGGTCACCGTCAGCGGATTGATGCAAATGTCGATGTGGCCGTTTTCCAGGTCGTCCAAAATCTCCGGCAGCGTGCGGTCCCGAAACTCATAGGTGATGTTCAATTCCTGGGCGATCAATTGCCAGAGTTGAAAGCTGATTCCAGTCCACTGGCCATTTTCCCGGTACATGAAGGGCGGGGAATTTTTGGCACCGATGACCACGTGGCGGGGGGAAGCCAAGGTATCGGTGGCGAGGCTGTCCGTGGGAAGAATGTCATCGTCTTGTGCCCGTGCGGGCAACACGATGCAACAGGTCAGGAGGGCAAATAGGGCGATCCGGAAGGTTTTCATAGCCGTAGCAATTGAGAGGCGTTTTGCATTTAATCCTGTGATTTTACCAGGGCATCTTTTTCCGCCTCTCTTCCGCTGTTTTCTCGCTTGTAGCATGGGCTGTGGACGCGAAAATGGGCTTCGAGGGACAAAAAATCTGCGCTAGCAAATTTCACCAATCAATTTTAAACCGCCTCTGAGATCAATCTACAAAAACTTCGTGATTTCCTGGAGATTTTGCCCGAAAGTCACAATTCGGGTCCCTTTGAGCTGGCAGATCGTTGGCAATGGCTACTGGGTCAGATTCAAAGCATCGGGGCTCAGAGGCGGTTTAAATTCAATCCTTCGATTTTGCCAGGGCATCTTTTTCCGCCCCTTTTCCGCTATTTTCTCGCCCATAGCTTGGGCCATGGACTCCAAAATGAGCTTTGAGCGACAAAAAAATTTAAGGTCGTAAATTTCACCAATCAATTTTAAACGGCCTCTAAGTCTACGATGTCAGGTCTAAAGTTTTAGATTCCCGAGCGCGTCGAGGGACCCCTAGCGGACGCTGATTTAGCGCTTAAATTACGCGTATTTCTGCTGCCCGCGATCTCCATTCAACTCCGCTCAGGATATGCTTGGACAGGCTCGGGTGCTCAGATTTTTTAAATCTGGCACGGTAGAACTAAAAAGCAGTTGGTTTTACTACAAGCGTGGTTGTCTCGGCCGTATTCCGCCAAATGTCTTTGTCATGGATCGGAATTCTGCGCGCGAAGTTGTATCTTCTTTTATCAATCGACCTAAGAGGCTGTTTAAATTTAATCCTGTGATTTTGCTATGGCATCTTTTTCCGCCTCTCTTCAGCTATTTTCTCGCCCATAGCTTTGGCTATGGACTCCAAAATGAGCTTTGAGAGACAAAAAAATCTGCGATAGCAAATTT
>JBCCQH010000090.1:0-33768 GCA_039024435.1 Bacteroidota bacterium | reverse complement strand
TCCGGATCCTGGTTGGAATGACTGATTACGCAATAGCAAAAGCATCATGGCGCACAATGAGGACGATCTTTTCGATCTGATTAAGTCGATGACTCCGAACGAGAAAAGGTACTTCAAGCGATTTACCCATATCTACAGCGACAAAGGGGGTGACAAACCAAAGTACGTTTTGCTGTTTGAGGCCTTCGATGAGCTCGAAACTTACGACCCGCAACAACTCACAGAGAACTTCCGCGATGAGAATACATTTCGGCACCTTCCCCAGGAAAAAAAGTACCTCAAAGATCGCATCATGGAATCACTGCGCTTGTACCACCGGGCCGAGACCATTGAATTCCGGCTTGCGGATATGCTGCAGGATGCCACGATTTTTTACGAAAAAGGGCTGTACGAACAAGCGTTGGGGCGGCTCAATAAGGCAAGGCAACTCGCCAGGACCTACGATAAATTTTCCTTTCTCATTCGTGCGCTTATCGCCATCCGAAAGCTGATCGTGGAGCGGAGGATTCGCAAGGGAGCCGAAGCGCTTGCCCAACTGGAAATCGAAACCGACGCCGCCATCCAAAATCAGGAAAATCAGACCCAATTCAAGCGAAAATGGCAGAAAATTCTGCTCCTGTACCGCCAGGAAGGCTACCGCAACACCGCAGAAAAGCGAGCCACCATCCTCGCACACCTCGGTTCGCCGTGGTTCAAAGACAGCGCCCGCGCGACTTCCTTCTCTGCCCGCCACAATTACCACCTGGGGCGGAGTTTGCTCCTGCAGATGCTGAATCGCATCGATGAAGCCGCCCAAGAATACCGGGACCTTTTGGAAGAGTGGACTGTCCGGAGTGACCGCATCAAAAGTGATCCACTGGCCTATCGGCTTCTGATCAGCAACTACCTCAATCTCCAGCACCGCCGGGAACAGTACGCTGATTTTCCGGAGTACCTGGAAGTCCTCGATGCGGCCAAGACCCGCAACTTCGATGAAGAAGCCGAACTTTTTCAGGCCACCGCCCAACTGAAACTGCTGTACTACATCAATCGGGCAGTGATCAATGACGAAGCCTTCCACGCCTATCTGGAGTTGATGGACTACGTGGAGAACGGACTGGAAACCTACGCCGACAAAATCAACGAATCCCGCAGGAGAAGCCTCTTGCACAATCTTATGATCCTTAGCTTTCTGATCGGGGATTGGAAAGGAGCCCATCAATGGTGGCAGGAAATTGATCGTTCCTCCGAAGGCGTGCGGCAGGAGATCAACGATTTTGCCATTGTAATCAAGCTGATCATCGATTATGAGCGGTATTCCGGAGCCGAACCCGACGGCATCGACTTCAATGCAGAGTTGAAAGCGGCCCGCCGGAAATTGCGCCGCAAAGAACGCCTCAATCCATTTTTTTCCGCCGTAATGAGCGCCCTTGGCAAGGTGCTTAAAGCAAAAAATTCCTCGGCGCGGCGCGAGATATTTTCCGCACTCAAAGAACAGATCGCCGGAATGGCCGAGCAAAGTTTTCTCGGATCGATCGAAATCCAGACTTGGGTGGAGCACCATTTTACTGGCCGCCCGATCCGAGACGTTTGGTGCGATACAATCCATTCACGGGATGCGGCGCCGTAGCACCTTGGTCAGGCAGTGCAAGGATCCCCGTCGCCGCGCGTAGTTTTTCATCAGCGCTCCATCTCCGGTAAAGATCACCTGTCCGAAGCCGGCGCCGTGAAAGGCTTCCTTCACCGCGGCCGAGACTGCTTGCAGTTGGTCATTCAGGGTTCGGGTCAGTTTTCCTTTCCCACCGGGGTCACTCAAGTCCTCGCAATAATTGGGGACAAAGACCCGCTTGCCGTGGTCGGTCATGTCCACAATTGCATTGTTGAAGCTGTAGACGATCCCCGCGTGAATCAGCATCGGTAGGCGCACCACTTCAAACTGAGTTTGGGCCTGGAGATTGTAGGTCGCAAAAAAACGTTCCAGGTCGTCAAATTGCTGTGCGATCAGAGAATTGGAAATGGCTTCCCCGTCCCATTGCAAACCGTGGTCGACCTCCTCCGAGGTAGCGGCCTCCGCGATTTTTTGCCCCATCCGGGGATCGGCGATAAAAATCAGCTCGCTTCCCGAATCAGACCTTCCTCCGAGCGTCAAAAACAAGTCCAGGTGATAGTCCGGCTGAAAGCTCAACCGACTCTGGTCAAACAGATCGAGGCGCGGAGAGTCAAATCCCACCCAAATGAGTTCCCTGACCCCCAAGGTCCGCGCAAATTGCGCATTCAGCCGATCAAATTCTTCATTCAGCTCTCCCAAATCCGCTTCCTGAGTCTGCTTTAGGCGATCTATCCAGTTGACCGCGAGGGTATTCTTACCAACCAAAGCAAAATCGTTGCCGGTGAGAATATTCCCGCCTTCAAATTTGAGCTCTGTCTTCTGAATCAACATCCGCAAATCGGGGTGCAGGGTCAGCTCATCCGCCAGGAATTGATCTCCCGGTCGGGAAGCCAGAATCGGCTGCAAAATGATCCCCCATCCCTCTGGCCCGGTTTTGACCCCAAAACTGTCCTGGACCCATTCTGACTGGACAATCGGAAAATTCTTTTCCTGAATCGCATTCAGATCTTTCAGGATCAGATAAGGATCGATTTTTGCGGAAATCGTTCCGGATCGGCCTCTTCGCAGAAATTCCACCACCAAGGGATCATCCAGGTCAATCGGGGACCGACCCGGAGTCCGGGCCAGCCCTTTCCTGCCCGTCGCAAGCTGGTTCCGAAAGACAAAGACTTCGATCCCGTGCTGCTCGTAGGTCTGCCGGATAGCTGCGAGCGGCTTACTGGAATATGGGGTTTCGTAACCGGCCTCGGCCAGCAATACCTGAGTGACCTCACCTTCGGCGGAGGATAACAGATGGACATCCGGGGCGCTCGGTCCCCGGTGCCCATTTTCATTGGGGTGTGCACGGTTCATCCTGGGAATTCAATTGGGAATTTTTCAGCAAAAAGCGTCATAAGATCCAACTTTTACGCCCATTTACAGGAGCGTCTTTTCGACTTTATACCAGATCGGTTCCGATCCATCGTGGGTGGACCGATCCCGGATCTCGGTCTGGAAAAGATTGGTGACTGGATCGAACGAGATATTGATCGGATGCACATCCAAGTAGTAAAAGTGCGTATTGCGATGTATCCGGAGACTCGCGTCCCGGATGTCCTCAATCCCAGCTCCGCCGTAGCGGGCACTTGGCCCCACTGGCTGGACCGTGAAGGCTTGATCCGGATTGAGCGCAACGTTCAAGGCAATGAGCTCCGAAGGGATGGCTTTATCGAAATTTACCTCCCCCAGTAGCAGATCATCTTCCTCAATCGCCAGTCCCAGGGCATGGCCCGTGACGTCATGGGAATGGATCTCTGCGCCCTGATCGTTCAAGATGACAAATCGAGCCGACGGATCAGCGCCTGTGGGATGGAAATAGCGAAACGAGTGGGAACTAAGCGGGAAACGCTGTGATTCTTTAAAGTTGTTCATAATCAGTTTAGGTTTTGAATTGTTGAGCAGGATCTCATCCGGCCTGACGGGCCACCTTCGATCCCGGTACGATATTACTCGGGGGACCGTTGAATTTGTGACCCACTTGGGGGATGAAATAATGAGTCAGGCTCCCTCAATCAAATATTAAAGCTCCGCAATAAAGCGAATAAAACAATTTATGTCAGATTAACTTGTCCCACCCAATAAAAACTCCGCACGTTTTGCCACCCGGGAAAAAACCTTGAATTGACCATTTATTGCCTTAGATTGGGGACAAATCAATGCCCACACCCGAGAAAATTATTTGCGATGCTAGACAGGAAAATTTATGCGTTACTCGTTGGAATCAACAACTATCCCACCGGAAGCGGGGTGACCAACCTGGGCGGATGCCTCGAAGACATCGAGCGCATTCCCAAGGTCATCGGCGAATACCTTGGTGCTGCTCCCGGTGGAATGGTGTACGGTGCGCCGAACGTCCGGATCCTCCAGGATGCGGCAGCTACCACGACGGCTCTGATCCGGACCTTCCGGAACCATTTGTCCCAGGCGGGTCCACAAGACACCGTACATTTCCACTTCAGTGGCCATGGATCGCGCCAGCTCTCGGCCCCCGAATTTGGGGTCTTTTTTTCCAATGGCTTTGATGAAACATTGGTTTGCTACAACAGCCGCTTGCCCGGACAGCATGACCTGGCGGACAAAGAGCTGGCGGTCCTGCTGTCGGAGTTGAATGCCGGTCATATCCTGGTAACTCTGGACTGTTGCCACGCGGGATCGGGGGTACGCATCGGCGAGCACGCGCCCACCGTTCGAACCGCCCCCGGCAAAACTGCGCCGCGCTCCCTGAATAGCTACCTCGACGGGTACTACCGCGACCAGTGGAGCCGCACCGGTCGGGTGGCGATCCCGGAGTCACAGCACATCTTGCTGGCAGCCTGCAATCGCTGGCAAAAGGCTTTCGAACACCCCACTGGAGTAGGACTCTTCACCCGCGCTCTGACCAGCGTTTTAAAGGCCAGGACTGCTCCCATGAGCTACCTGGAACTGTTTTCCTCACTGCGGTCGCTGGTATTTCTCAAGGAAAACGACCAAACGCCCCAGTTCGAGAACCACGGCGGAGCGAGTCCACTGCGCGGATTTCTCGGTCAAGCGTTGCCCGGCAAAAGAACTTCCCCCCTGACCGGGATTTACGCGGAGGGCGGGAAGTACTACCTGCCTTTGGGCGCCATTCATGGCCTCCCCTATCCGCCCAAAGCCGAGCCATTCAACCTCGTCAAACGCGAGCCGGCGGCGGACCAAGTCCAGCTCACAGTCATAGGCCAAGCCCAATTCAAATCGGTAGGCCCCGAACGCAGTGAAATTACCTGGACAATGAAACCCTCGGAGACCCAACTGGCGAGTTTACAAGTGCAGCTTGAATCATTTTACCAGCACCGTCCCAAAGTTGGACTCCGGGTATCCCCCCAAGTGCGCGACCAACTGCTCGCGATCATCCCGGATCGAATGCCGATTGAATGGACTCCGCCCAGTGAGATGACCGAATTCTCGCTCGTTGAGCACTCCGGAAGCATTGAACTGCGGACAACGGGCGGCGATTCACTGATCCAATATGCTCCCGATACAAATCCGGTCACCCTGCTCAACTTGCTTCTGGTCCTGGAACAGGTCATTTTCTGGAATGGATTTGCACGGCTCACGCCTCCGCGACGTTCCGAGGTGTTCCCAGACCTTCAGGTTGACCTTTGGTTGCTGAAAGAAGGCAAATCCGATTTCCGATTCCATCCCCGGGACAATCAAGTTGAGATTACAGCATCCGCTCCGTCTTTGCACCCCCAGATTCGCATCCGAAATGAAAGTGGGCAGGCGGTCCATTGCGCCCTGTTCTACCTGAGCCGTCATTATGGGGTGCGGTCCCTCGCCAATGAAGAAATCGCGCCCGCCACGTCCGAGGTGATCCTGTGGGGCAGTCTGGAGGGTGACTTTCTGTTCCTCCCGCACCCGCAAACCGCCTCCACCGAGATATTTCAGGTCATCCTCAGTGAGGTTCCGGTGCAGTCTTACTTGCTGGAACGGGACGACTTGGTGCTCGGTGGACCGGTGGGGACGGATCGCGATCTGGGGAAGCAGCACCTCGACCTCGGAAAATGGTCGCTGCGCACGTTTCGGGTTGCTCTAGTTCAGAAACGCAAATCATGAATTTAAATCCAAAAAACCATCAATCAGATGTGCTGATACAGCAAAAGAAATACTCAACCCTACACAATCACTGCACCATGAAAACAATTTTTACTATTATCTGGATAACGATAGGAAGCACCATTCTCAATTCTCAAACGACTCCCATTGAAGTAACAAATAAAACTTTTAAGCTGGGGGTCAACAAAAAGACAATCCGTTTCGGCTTCGCTGCTGGCGATGAAATCATATTTGACTTTCAAGTGATTAATGGCAAGCCAATCAAAGAGATCGATATCGTAGAAATGCCGGGCACCACAAGGTTCATGGATTTCAAAACCACCCAAATCGAGAATCAAAGAATAAAAGTGAACCAAAAAGGTATTTTTGAATTCCACTTCAAAAACGGTGGCATAAAGGCGAAAGTCTGTAAAGTCAAAATTTCTCGAATTCCCGCCTCTGATGCAACATCTGGCTTCAATACCTCAGTTCTTTGGAAAGAAAAGAAGGATACGACTTGGATAACGAGATCCCGAAAAACGCTGGCTCGCGTGGATACCAGTTCGATCAAATTCTTAGACCGAGTTGAGCGCGTGCACTCACAAAGCAACCTAAGCAACTCAAATAAGTCATGGGTCAATGTCCAGCTTCCCCAAAATGAGATTCAGCCGCTTGTGACCAGAAAAGTCATTTCCTGGGCATACTGGATTGGTGTCGGTAATGAAGGTGCAGCCGCTTATAATGCAGCAAAAAAGGATTTTTTGCGCAAAAATGCCGCCCGAGTGGGCACACTAATTAACCCTTTGGCCGGATTGGCAGTCGGAGCGTATGCGATTGCAATGAATCCACCCGATGGCGACAATGTTTCCTTTTCTATGAGGTCATATTATTCGGACGGAAGGGTCCTGACCCTAGGCTCCGGGAATTCGGTAATTGCCTACGGTAAAGTAGATCGACAATTGCAAGGCGGTTTTACCATTGAACTAGAAAACGATAACCTGATGAACGGAATCAATGTTAATGTCAAAATTACCGCTGTCCAAGAAACCAAAACTTACAAAATGGTCGAGTTCAAAGAGCCCAGAGTCAACGTTACTCGCTATTTAGATTTTGCTGATTAGGACTTTGCCCATAAGTACTTGGAAAGTAAGCACGATTCTCCGAACCTATCCATTTGCGCTTATGCAACGTGAGTAAGAGTGCCCCTGTAACCACTCGGAACTGATTATAGATTCGTGCATAACTGGCAAATCACCCAGCAATCGATTGGGGCCAGTCGCCAAGGGCACTGCGAACTTGGTGGGACCGTTATGTCCCCAAGGCACGGATATTTCGTCAGGATGGCGCACAAAATCAACGATCCCTCAAAGGCCCCCAACCGGGCCCCACAACGTGTAACCAATAAATTCTATTAATATGTCCAAACTAGGCACCATTGACATTGCCGGAAAAGACGGCCATGTCTATTCTTTCAAGGTCTACGAATGGGGAACCAAATTCAACCAGGTCCCCGGCGTATACATGGTTTCCCGAAGGTCGGCCAATGGCCGCACCTATTCCCATGAATTCATCTATGTCGGGGAAACCGAAGACATGAGCGGTCGATTTTCGCATCACCACCGACAGAAATGCTTCGATGCAAAGCGCAAGAATGCGATCTGTTTCCATCGGTGCGCAAATGCAGACGAGCGACTCGCCATTGAGCGAAACATTCGTCTGAAACAAGATCCTCCCTGCAACCGGGAAGCCACTTAGGGGCGATTTAAATTCCGTGGCGAATCCCTCAAACTCGCAGCGCCAAAACTCCTTTCCCGGAGTTTTGGCTGATTTGTATGGGGGTCAGGGAGAATGCTGAGGAATCTCCCGGTCAACTTTGGGGGAGTTAAAAGGCGATCAATCGGCAAGCCATATTCCCGCAACCCAAGCCCGCCCCATTCCCCGCCATTTCTCTATTTTTGCCGCTTGGAAAATAAATCCTCCAACTGGACGGCCCATTTGGCGCTGGCGGCGGTTGCGGTCTTCTACGCGATCAACTACTTCACCTTGAAGGAAGTGTTCCGTGAGGGGGTGAGCAATTTCGCAGTGCTGTCGATCCGGTGTTCGGTGGCAGTGATCGGCTTTGTGCTCTTTCACCAGTTGGTGATCCGGGCAAAAATGCCCGCTCGCAAAGACATGGGGCGCTTATTTCTCTGCGGCATCTTTGGGGTAGGGATCAACCAGACTTTTTTCTTGTGGGGGCTTTCCCAGACAAGCCGGGTCAATGCAGCGGTCCTGATGATCACCACGCCGGTATTTGTCTTTGCTCTGGCCGCCATCATGAAGCAAGAACGCATCACCGCAAGAAAAATTCTGGGGCTGCTTTTGTCCGGAGCCGGTGCCGTGGGATTGATCTTGAGTGGATCCTCCGAATCCATTCAGATCTCGGGGGCCAGTATCCTCGGGGACCTGATGATCATGACCAATGCCGCTTCCTACGGCATTTATCTGGTAATTGTTCAGCCTCTCATTCAGAAATACAATGTCTTTACCATTGTGATGTGGATCTTCGTCTTTGGGGCGATCCCCAATTTCTTCATTGGGCTACCGGACTTGCTAAAAACCGATCTGCTGGCATTGAGTGCAGAAAGCATTTTTGGGATTGTGTTTTTGATCGTGGGGGCGACCTTTGGGGCTTATTTTCTGAATGCTTGGGCCATGAAAAAACTGCCGAGCAGCGCCGTAGGGGTCTACATCTACGTCCAGCCGGTGCTCGTGACCCTGCTGTCTGCCGGACTTGGACTGGGCGAAGTGGGATGGCTGAACATTCAATTTATTTTGCTCATCTTTGTCGGAGTCTATTTGGTGACGATGCAACGGACGCACCGTACCCAATAGCCCCCATCGATTGTGTATAAACTCGGTCGGTAAATAGTGAATTAATCAGCAAATTGAGTGAAATCGGGCCTGCGGGACGATAGAGAATCGGAGGCGAAACGACAAATCCGACCAACCCGAGAAAAGGCCCCTTCGTATGACCATTCATGGCAGAGAGAAACGAACAATTCGGGCAAGAGGACCACAGCGAGAAGCGGGTGAAGGACAACGCACGCCGGTTCGAAGCTATGCTGAAAGGCGAGGAGTTTTACTTCTTCGATCAGATATCGCTGGAAGAGATTTTCTTCTTCTACATGCGGCACAACAAACTGAACAAAGCACTGAAACTGGCCAATTACGCCATGCAGCGCAATCCGCAAAGTGAGGAGTTGTACTTCAAGCGCGCCAGTGTGCTTTTCGAAATGGGCCGCCTGCAGGATGCCCGCCGCGATGCGGAACGCGCCCTCGAGATGAATCCATTCCAGATGGACTACGTATTCCTCAAGTCGGAGATCCTGGGCCAACTCGGCAAATACGACGCTGCCATTGCAGAACTGAACACCTACATGCCCTTGAGCAACAACGTAGAAGAAGTCTGGCTGCAAATGGGCAATCTGGCTCAAACTTCCAGCCGCAATGAAGATGCCGAGCGCTTCTACCGCAAGTCTCTCGAAGTCCGACCGGATTTTGAGGAGCCCCTGCACGAACTGGCCTATTGCCTGGAAGCCGAGGAGAAGCTGGAGGCCGCCGTCGAGGTCTACCTCGAATTTCTGGACCGCAATCCCTTTACCTGCCCCGTTTGGTACAACCTCGGGATCCTCTACGCGCGGATGGGCCATTACGAAAAGGCCATCGATGCCTACGATTTTTGCCTGGCAATCGAGGACTCATTTGCTTCTGCCTGGTACCACAAGGGCAACGTGCTCTTGGAAATGGAGAAATACGACGAGGCCCTCAAGTGCTTCCTCGAAGCCGCGGTCCACGAAAAGCCGGACCTGGCGATCCACTACAACATCGCCGAGTGCTACGAGCAGTTGGGCAGCTTTGGCATGGCACTGAAGTACTACCGCCGCTGCACCGATTCGAATCCCGAGTACGCCGAAGCCTGGATCGGCATGGGTTTTTGTCTGGAAGCAATCGACCGCTTCAGCGAGTCGGCGCATTTTTACCGGAAAGGACTCGAAGTCGATCCCGATAACTACGACGGCTGGGTCTCACTGGCGACGATGGAGTACCGGGTGGGCCACTTGACCTCGGCCTACGAG
Organism: Bacteroidota bacterium; assembly: GCA_039024435.1. Lineage (GTDB taxonomy): Bacteria > Bacteroidota > Bacteroidia > J057 > JADKCL01 > JBCCQH01. The sequence continues at coordinate 23,970 of JBCCQH010000090.1, read as the reverse complement.
TCCCTGGAACGGGCCTTGCAGATCAACCGCAACGACATCAAGGTGTGGATGGACTGGGGCGACATGCTGTTCCGGGACGACAACCGTGAAGGAGCCATCACTTTCTTACTCGACGGGATCAACAACAATTCCCACGCGGCAGAACTGTACTTTCAGGTGTCGGCCTATTTTTACCACACCTCGCGCTACACCCGCGGCCTCACTTACCTGGAAAATGGCTTGCTGCTCGATGCGGGCAAGCACTACATCCTGTTCAATCACTTTCCGGACCTCAACAAGATCCCGAGCGTGAATGACCTGATCAATCAATATACTTCTTGATGAGCACGCAATTGAATCCACTTCCCGACCGCTCCGCCAAGCCGCGGCAGCGCGGGGTCACCATGGCCATGGACAAAGGGTTGAGCAAGCGCCAAGCCGAAGATTTCGTCGAAGTCGCCGCCCACTTGGTCGACGTCGTCAAAATCGGTTTTGGCACCGGATACGTCACCGCCAATCTGGAACCGAAACTGGCCGTCTACCGCGAGGCCGGCATCCCTTACTACTTCGGGGGCACGCTGTTCGAAGCGTATGCCTACCGGAACCAGTTTGACGATTACTGTCGGTTTGCGGAGTCCCACCAAGCTTCCATGGTTGAGGTCTCCGACGGCAGCATCGACATGCCCTGGGAAGACAAAAAGCGCTACATCGAGACGCTGTCGAAGAACTTTACGGTGCTCTCGGAGGTCGGAAGCAAAGACAGTTCGGTCACCTTGCCGCCCTTCCGCTGGGTGGAAATGATGCGGCGGGAACTCGACGCCGGGGTCTGGAAAGTCATCGCCGAAGCCCGCGAGAGCGGCACCGTAGGCGTCTTCCAGAAGTCCGGGGAAACCCGCTCCGGACTGGTGGACGAAATCACCCACAGCATTCCCCAGGAAAAAATCCTCTGGGAAGCCCCGCAAAAAGCCCAGCAAGTCTGGTTCATCAAAAAATTTGGTACGAACGTGAACCTCGGCAACATCGCGCCAAGCGAGGTCATCCCGCTGGAAACCCTCCGGATGGGCCTGCGCGGTGATACCTTCTTTACCTTTCTTTGATCGGTCAGCCGGAACACCGGCCGGTCCGAAACGATTTTCCGCAACGCTTTCGCTTCCTTGAAACGTCCCGCTGACATTGTCCCCATCGTCATCCTGCTGCTGGGCTGGGTCGCGGGCATGTTTGTCGACATCATGGAAGTGGATGCCGGCCAGTATGCCTCCATGTCCCTGGAGATGCTCAAGTCAAGCGACTTCCTGCACCTCAGGGACCGGGGCGTGGACTACCTGGACAAGCCCCCGTTGATTTTTTGGCTGACGACGCTATCGTTTAAAGCCTTTGGCGTCGGAACCTTTGCCTACAAATTGCCTTCGGTTTTGCTGGCGATGCTGGCCGTTTGGTCCACCGGGCGCCTGGGCGCTTTCCTGTATGACCGCCGCACCGGCTACTACGCAGCCTTGATCCAGGCCTCCTGCCAGGCGATGTTCCTCATGAACAATGATGTCAAAACCGACATGTACATGATCGGCCCGATGGCATTTGCGCTGTGGCAGTTGGTGGTGTTTGCCCGGGGCGGAAAGTGGTGGCACCTCCAACTGGGCTTTGTGGGCCTGGCCATCGCCATGCTGGGCAAAGGCCCAATTGGGGTGGTGGCTCCGGCCCTAGCGATGGGAGCGGATTTTGTGCTGCGCCGGGACTGGAAAGGCTTGTTCCGGCGGCCTTGGTTATTGGGCCTTCCTGTGTTTGCCTTGTTGTTGCTGCCGTTTTGCCTGGGCCTGCACGAGCAATTCGGGTGGAAAGGCGTCAAATTTTTCCTTTGGACCCAGAGCTTTGGCCGGATCACCGGGGCCAGCGAATGGCAAAACGATGCCTCGCCTTTCTTTTTTGTCCATACTTACGCCTGGTCGTTTTTGCCCTGGACTTTGGTGCTACTGCCTGCCATCGGGCGCAAAATCCGGGACATCTTCCGGAGGGGATTCCGACTGTCCGCCACCGAGGAAGGGCTGTCGCTCGGGGGCTTCGTACTGCTGTTCATCGCCCTGTCGACCTCGCGCTTCAAACTGCCGCACTACATCTTTGTGACCTATCCTTTTGCCGCACTGTTGTGCGCAGCCTACCTGAAATCTCTGATCGAACAATCACCCCGGCGATGGGAGCGGACCTTTTTTTTCGGGCAAAACCTCCTGCTCGTGGTGCTGACCGGGATCGTGGCGGGAACATTGGCGGTTTGGGCATTTCCCCAAGTCTCCCTTCTGCTCACCCTGGTCTTTGCGCTGGGCTGGGCAGCAGTTCTGTTTTCCTATTTCCGGTTTCCCACCGCGGAGTACCGCCTTGTAGTATTTCTGGTCGTCGGATTTGCCTGGGTCAATTTTTTCGTAAATGCCGGACTCTATCCACAGTTACTCACTTTCCAGAGCACCGGGAAAGCGGGACAATACATCCGGGAAAACGACATTCCGGCGGACCGCCTGTACGCCTACGATGAAGGGGGGCGGGCCCTGGACTTTTACGGGGGCGGCGTGGCCCAGCAAGTCAATCACGTGGAAGAATTCGGCACAGTCTTTCCCAAACCAGCTTACCTCTACACGACCGAAAAAGGGCGCACTGTCTTCACAAACAGTCCCCACCGTGTGACCTTGCTCAAGACCTTTCCCCATTTCCGGGTGGGCAATCTAAAGCTCAAGTTTATCAACCCGGCGACGCGTCCGGAAAAGGTTTCCCCGCGCTATCTGTTGCGCATCGATTGAGGCATTGCCACAATTTGACTCTTCGGTTCAACGGAGGCGGCTTTGCTCGCCCCCGGCGTCAGAAAGAAGTGACTTGCCCACTTCACCGAGCGATTTTGCCTTACCGTTGGATATTGTCGAAGGCCGGACAATTTTCCTGCTGCCGTGCGCGTATCATTACTTCCGTCATCGCAGGTGAAAACCCGCCGCCCACTTTGCGTCGGTGCCGGGAGCAAGAAAATCACTATCTTAGATGCTCTCAACCCAAACTTAGTATGAGCGACACCTATTACGATCCGAAAGACCTCAATAAATTCGGGGACATCAAGGATTTTCAGCCAGAATTGGCCCAAAAGTTTTTTGCCTGGTACGGCGATGTGTTCCAGGATGGTGCCCTGACGGCGCGGGAAAAAAGCCTGATCGCTTTGGCCGTTTCCCACGCAGTTCAGTGTCCCTATTGCATCGATGCCTACACCCAGGATACCCTGAAGCGGGGGTGCGAAGAGGAAGAATTGATGGAAGCAGTCCACGTGGCGGCCGCCATCCGCGGTGGAGCCTCGCTGGTCCACGGAGTGCAGATGATGAACAAGGCCAATGAACTTCTTATGTAGTTGGCCGTTGTAATTGAAGAGATAGCAGCCGTATGCGTGCCACCAAAAAGAAACCGATTAAATCATTGAAAGCGCTGGGACACCGCCTGTCCCAGACCGAACGCCAAATCGCCGTCCTGGAAAACGATTCCGGGGTCGATCCGTTTACGGATCGCTTGCGCGCCCTCGGTTTGTCGCCTCTGCGGCCTACCGAGATTTCCATTTTCCAAGTCAATGTCGGGAAGATGTGCAACCAGGTCTGTAAGCACTGTCACGTGGACGCGGGCCCGGACCGCAGAGAAATCATGACCCGAGAGACCATGCAGGAGTGCCTGGATGCACTGGCAAAAAGCAATATCCAGACGGTGGACCTGACCGGAGGTGCACCGGAGATGAATCCGGATTTCCGCTGGTTTGTGAAAGGGATCAAAGCCCTGGGCCGGCACGTAATCGTTCGTTGCAACCTCACCATCATCGTCGCCAATCGCAAGTACCACGACCTGCCCGAGTTTTTCAAAAAGCACAACATCGAAGTGGTGTCCTCACTGCCTTCCTTTAAAGCACGCAGTACGGACCGCCAACGGGGCAACGGCGTATTCGAACGCTCCATCCGCGCCCTCAAGATGCTCAACGATGTCGGTTACGGCAAAGAGGGCAGCGGACTGACCCTGAATTTGGTTTATAACCCAAGTGGGGCCATGCTGCCCGGCGATCAAGATAGCCTGGAAGCCGAGTACAAGCGCGCGCTCAAACGCGACTTCGACATCGAATTCAACCACCTCTTCGCCATCACGAACCTCCCGATCAGTCGATTCCTCGATTACCTTGTGGCCAGTGAAAATTACCAGCGCTACATGGAAGAACTCGCCAATGCATTCAATCCGATGGCGGCGGAAAATGTCATGTGCCGCAGCACCTTATCGGTGAGCTGGGATGGCTACATGTACGATTGTGATTTCAATCAGATGCTCGAACTCAAGGTGAAAGGCGCGGCTCCTCACGTCCGCGATTTTGATCTGGAAGCCCTTACGAACCGGGAGATCATCCTGAATCAGCACTGCTACGGCTGTACCGCTGGCGCCGGTTCCAGTTGCGGGGGCGAAGTCACTTAGAAACTGTTTAAATTCAATTTTGCGATTTTACTAAGGCAGCTTTTTCCGCCCCTCACGTGTTTTCTCGCCCATAGCTTTGGCTATGGCCTCCAAAATGAGCTTCGATGGACAGAAAATTTGCGCTCGCAAATTTCAGAAACCAATTTTAAACCGCCTCTTCGACTTTATTCCCAACGTATCTTCGGGGCCTGCAATCAGAAACCCACGCCCAATTGTATCCCCCCCTTGGGGATCACTCCGTTGTAGCCTACTTCTACCGCAGTAACATTGGTAACGCTGGGATCGCGACCGGTAGATCGTTTGACTCCGCCACCGACCCAGACATCCAAAAACAATCGGTTCCCAAAGGCGATTTGCGATCCCAGAATCACGCCCCCCGAGAACTCGTTAACGTTTTGCTGGACCCCCACTGTCTGCTGCAAAATCCAATCAAAAACCGAAATGGATTCATCGCGGTACCGGTGCCCCAGGAACGGACCCGCGTACAAGCCTTTGAAATAGGCAAAGCGGCGGGCACGAATCGAAGTGTTTTTCGGGGGAATCACGTAAAAGCGCAGTTGCAACTCTTCTTGGAATCCAAACTGATCGCCTCCGTCGAAGACCCGCTCCCGCGAATGCACCCCGGCATTCAGCATGATGCTCATCGATCCGCCCTTGAGCATCCGCTCGTAACTGAGCAAAAACGTGCCTTCGATGAAGTGAAACGGACTGATCTTGATGATGTTATTGACCGGCGATTGCGGTTTTTCTTCCGCTTCCACGTTGAGGACGGCTTCGCGCTGGGCCTGGATTTGGGGAACAATGCACGCGAGCGCAAAGAGGAGCAGTAGGTATCTTTTCATGGTTATTCGGTATTAACGATTGTACAAAACAACGAATTTATCCGTTTCTCCCAAACCAAAGCTAAAGCTCGTTCCGGTCAGGACAAAGCTGCCCGCCGAGGAGTAATAGAACCCTTCACAGATTTCTTTGCGTGGTCCCCCAAAAGTCTGGGTCCACTCCAGGGTCCCGTCAGCACCCAATCCGTGTACGATGGTACGATTGTCGTTGAGGGAGCTGCTGCTGATGCCGGGAGGATATTGATTGCCGGCGATGGCAAATTTGCCATTGGGCAGTTCGGATAAGAAAAAGGTGTAATTCGCCACCTGCACCGGGAGCACTTCAAGGAGATTGGCGGTGGAATCCAGCAGTGCAATCGCGGCAAAGTTGTTCTCCGGGCGCATCAGCACCGCGATGCGGCCATCCGAGAGGGGGGTGACATCCGAGATCGTCAAGTTGAACGAATTGGGAATGGCCGCCTCGGCCGACCAATCCGAGTTGCCGTCCAGGTCCAGGTGATTGACCTGGATGATGGAATTGTTGAAATCATCGGGATCGTCCGCCTCCACCACCAGCCAGAAGCCATCAGAAACCCGGGTCAGTAGGTTGGCGGGGCCCTCCGAGTACGACCAAAGGGGATATTGTTCCAGCGATTCCAAGGTCAGATCCGGTGCAATCCGAAACAGAAAGATGGATTCGTAGTTCACGATACTCATCAGGAATCCCCCGTTGTCGAGGCTTTCCAGTCCCGTGATTTCGTACAGGCTGTAGGGAAATGAAGCAACGTCGAAAAATCCCCGGTTAGTTTCCCGGAGTTCGGCGTCGAAGGTCACGATGACGGTGCGGCGGGCGCCATTGGTGGACACTTGCGCTGCGATCCCCGCGTAGCCCGAACTGGTGGCAATCAGGCGCTCCAGCGATTCATTGATGCCGGGCGAACCGTAAACCCACGTTTCCACTTCGCGGCCGTCCGGGCCGATCCGGGTGATGAGCATGTCGTAGTCTCCATCTTCCACGCCGGTCGTCCCTCCCGGAATCAGAAAGTCTCCGTTCGGAAGTTCGACGATATCAGTGCCGACTTCCCGTCCTTCCGTCCCAAAAATATAGACATCGGGGGTCGGTTCAGGCTTCACCGTTTCCGGTGTTTCACAAGCAAGGAGAATGCCACTCAGGGCCACGACAACAAAAAGAAGCTTACGCATGGTGGAGATTCGGTTGTAGTACAAATATAGCGATTCACCCGCCCTTTGCGGAAGGGGAAAATAATTGCCCGCACGACGAATGCAACCATTTCCCCTAATTGGGTATCACTTATTGGGTGCGTTGACCGTGTTCTCCCCGACAAGATCGGAACAGTTGCGCATCTCCGACCAACTGAGTACATTGATTGTTCAAGTGAAAGGGCGTTATGACCAGGCAAATCAATACAATCCTCCTTGCGACCGTTTGGATGCTGAGTGCAGCCGCTCTTCTTGGACAGGCCCCGGAATACGAATATTTCCCCCCCGATTTGATGGCCACCCTTGCGGTTGAAGAAGTCGTCGAATTTCAGACCGAAGTGACCGACCCCCAGGATCTGGTCGCTTCTGGGAAGCGCATTCGCCTGGCGCGGGACATCCGGTTCCGCCTCCGTTTTGACACCCTGGGCCAAAAGGCACAAAAGCGGCTCTACCGGGACGGAGGGCAAGCGGTCCACGACCAGATTGATTATCAGTTTGACCGCCGGGGCCGGCTGGTACGCACCACCTACTTGTACCCGCAGCCCGCCAATGTCCTGGCCCCGGACGATTCCACCGCACCGCCGCTGGTCATCCGCCACGAGCGCCGCACCCAACACGTCTACCTGATCACCGGAAAGCCGGCCTTCCGCCTGGTACACACGGTGGCGGACAGCACTGTTCAACTGACCGATAGCATCCACTTCGTGTACGATGTCCTCGACCGGCGCAGCCACAAAATTCGCTACACCTTTCGGGACAGTACCCGCGATTCATTGGTGTACGCTTATACCCACTTCGCCCGGGGGATGCGCATCGCAAAAATGATCGGGGACCAGGTCGCCCAGCGGGAAATCCTGCGCTATGATACCGAGGGGCGCATGATTTCCCGCGAATACTACAACGGCAACGACGCCGCTCCCCGCATGCGCGAGGTCTACACCTACGATCAGGAGGGCCGATTGAATACCATTGATTTCATCCGGGACTGGAATTTTTTTGATCGGGGGGCCAGCCTCGTCCAGCGCCAAAACACCTACGATGGCCGGGGCAAGCTTTCGGAATCGGTCCTGGAATACGGAGACGGACGGCGCATCCTGAAATTTTACGACTACACCTACCTCAGCGGCGAATAATGGAAGGCTGCTCCCATGCGATTGTCCGGAAGCCGCCGGCAAACTTCCTCTTGGGGCAAAGTCACGATCCTTCTGCCGTACCGGACTTGCAAAAGACCCGGGCGCAGCACATGGACTACGTCTGGACCTTGTATCAAGTGGGTCTGGAGCCAGAATTGCTCGAAGCCGATGAGCAGTATCCGGACAGTTGTTTTGTGGAGGACACGGCGATTCTAGCGGGAAATTGCGCGGTCATCTGCCGCCCCGGGCATCCCAGCCGGCGGGGTGAGGAAGTCGCCATTGCGGACATCTTGCGGGAAAACGCCTTTGTCCTGGCCCACATCGAAGCTCCGGGAACGGTGGACGGTGGGGATGTCGTGCGGGCAGATCGGCACTTTTTCATTGGCCTGTCCGCCCGCACCAATACCCAGGGAGCCCGCCAGCTTGCCGCAATCCTACGCCAGCATGGCTTCAGCGCGGAAATCGTCCCGGTTGTCGAAGCGTTGCACCTCAAGTCGGGGATCAGTTGGTTGGGGGGACGGACCCTGCTCATGACCGAGGCCTACGCCCACAATCCGGTGTTTGCGCGCTACGAACGCATCGTGACTGCGGCCAATGAAAACTACGCCGCCAACTGCTTATCGATCAACGGAACGGTCATCATTTCCGCGGGTTACCCCCAGATTGCGGACACTCTGGACCAGCGTGGCTACGAACTCTTCCAGCTGCGTATGTCGGAGTTCCGCAAAATGGACGGTAGCCTCACCTGCCTGTCATTGATCTGGTGAGGCGGGACTCCTTGTGCGAAACAAGTGGGGAATCTCCTCGGCGGGCAGGGGACGCAAAATCGGAATCAAGCCCAGTTGGTGGGCGGCCTGACCCAGGATCCATTCCGGATCGGTGCCGGCGAGTTTTTCCGCATGGATGTCCTTGTCCCCAAAGCGTTTGCTCAGTTTGCGGCCATCCTCCCGCATCAGCAGCGGGTGGTGCACAAAAACCGGATTGAATGCGGGATCGCGCCGCCGCGCCAGCAGCAATTGTCGTCCGGTCGAGGAGAGGATGTCCTGGCCACGAATGATCAGATTGACCCCCATGTCCAGGTCGTCCTGCACCACGGAAAACTGGTAGGTCCACTGCTGGTTGCGGTCGCGGACCAGGAGGTCACCGCACTGATGAGCCGGCCGGTGGACACATTCACCCACCATAAGGTCCACAAAGCGCACCTGCTCATCCGGCAATTGCACACGCAACCCTACCGCTCCATCTTCGGCCAGGCCCCGCTCCCGACAAAAGCCATCGTAAGGGAGCTCTCCGTTCTCATTGGGAGTGGCCCGGGCGGACAGGCGCCGGCGGGAGCAATCGCAGGCGTATAGGTGGGTGCGGGTCCGCAAGGCGTTCAGATGCTCGGTGTACTGCGGGTCGTTGTCGCTTTGGCGGTAACGGGTAGATTGGGCAAACGCATCGGGGTGGCCACGGTCGGGATGCAAACCCAGCCAAGTGAGGTCTTCGAGAATGGCGGCTTCGTATTCGGGGCGGGACCGTTGTCGGTCGTGGTCTTCCAGGCGCAGAATGACCTCCCCATCGAGGGCCCGGGCCAAGCCCCACACGTAGATGGCATTGATGACGTGACCGAGGTGGAGGTAGCCGGTCGGGCTGGGCGCAAACCGCGTGACCGGCAACCGCCCCTGCAACTGGCGGCGCACTTGATCCAAATCGGGAAATCGCAAACCCATGCCGCAAAGATAGGAGTTACGCTGGGTTTTCACTCTTCTGCGAGATGGACCGGGGAGAGGACAGTCTTACCGCAGGAATCGTTGGGCCGAAAAATTACCCCGGCACTACAGTACACAGACTTACCCGGTAAAGGTGTGGCTTAGACGTACCGCATGCCGTACGCACCCGAGGATTTTCCAAGCCTGGCCATTTTTATCTGTTGCCCCATTGGGGAGCCCAGAACCGCAATTTTAACCAAATGGAGATGATCGGTACGTCATCCTCATACCAAATCGTTTTCTAAAGAGTAATTTTTAGGAAAGGAAACTCAGTCATGCGTTTGATCTTCTCGGGAACTTCCTGCAATTGTCGAAAGGCTATCTCCAGCGTTTCCTCCACCATTTTGATCGACTCGAACAGTAAGTTGTGAAAGTATTTTTCCCGGATCTCGTCCCAGAGATGCTCAACGGCATTGAGTTCAGGGCTGTAAGGCGGTTGAATGATGAAGTGAATGTTTTCAGGAATCACCAAGCCTTTCGATTTGTGCCACGCTGCTCCGTCCACCTGCATAATCACCAAGTTTTGCGCGTACTCTTCTGCTACCGCTCCAAGAAATACGTTCATCATTTCGGTGTTGGCATGGTCACATATCATCGCGGTGATGCATCCGTTTTCGGGGCGCACCGCTGCGTAGGCATACACTGCTTGACGCACGACCTGCCGGGGGACAATCGGCCGGTGTTTGGCAGGTGCCCAGGTGCGTGCAGGGATATTGATTCTTCCAAAACGCGCTTCGTCCTGCACCAAAAGAACTACTGGTCGCCCCTTGGCGTGTTGCTCGACTATTTCGGTGACCTTTCGTTCGAAGTTTTTTTAAACGACTCTTGCTCCTCGGGATCGGCTTTGGGATGGCGGGGACGCGGAACGATCTTGCGCCAGCCATTGCGCTCCAACAGCCTGTAGACAACGCTGGAATAGACCTTTTTCCCAACCCGTCTCTCAAATTCGGCTTGAATTTCAGCTACCGTGGCGATTTTTCCTTCCAAAGCCCTTTCGAAAAATGGAGCGAGAAATTCCTTTTCCTCTTCGGGAGTCATGTGCTGATTTCGACGGCCTCCCTTTCCTGGTTTTCCCTCAATCGCCGAAGGCCCCAATCGATTGTAGCTCGAAATAAGATTGTGAACCGTTTGGACTCCCAGACCAACGCGCTGAGCGATATCGGCTGCCTCGGCAGGTGAAACCAATGCGTGCAGAATCGCCAGCCACTTTTGCACAGTGATAGAACCCTTTACCTGTCGCAGTTTGGCGATGATCTCCTTCTCAGTCAAGTGAGCAGAGGCTCTTGTTACTTTTCCCATCCAGCAAAGATAGTAAACTACCCATTAGAAAACGAATTGGTATCAGAGGCGGTTTAAAATTGGTTCGTGAAATATACTAGCACCGATTTTTCTGTCCATCGAAGCTCATTTGGGAGTCCATAGCCAAAGCGAGAAAATAGCGGAAGAGGGGCGGAAAAAGATGCCCGAGCAAAATCGCAGGATTAAATCTAAACCGCCTCTTAGTTCTACTTTATCAGGTTTGCATGTCTGCCCAATCTTCCTCGTAGATGTCTTCGCGACGCGCGACAAAGGAGATAGGAAGCGATCGCGAGGAATACGCAGTGATCTTTAGTGGGGCTGCTTTTCCGGCTCAATGCGGCATCGCCCAAGATCGCTCCTTGTCCAGCGCGATCTCATCACTGCGCCCTGGCGCGTTGGCGAAGACGGATTGGTGTTTTTTTATCTGACAAAGTAGAATTGGGGCAGACAAAATTGTAATGTTGGTGAGAGAAGAGGGGCAACTCAGGCCGACGGTGCTTCTAGCTTGCGCAATTCCTCCATGGTGAAATCCATCAGTTCCCGGATGTAGTCTTCCGAAAAGTCAAATCGGATCCCGGCCGCTTCGTAGACCTCGGGAATCGGGCGGGTATACCCGAGACTCAGTGCGTGGAGGTAATCGTTGAGGCCTTTTTCGGGGTTTTGGCGGTAGTTGCGCCAAACCGCGATGGCCCCCAATTGGGCAAATCCGTACTCGATGTAGTAAAACGGTACGTCGAATATGTGCCCTTGCTTCTGCCAGTAGGTGCCAAAAACATCCTCTACACCTTCCCAGGATATGTGGTTGCCGTGGAACCGCTCATAAATCGCTTTCCAGGTGGCGGCACGTTCTTCGTGCGAGTGGCCAGGATGGTCGTAGGCCCAAAACTGAAATCGGTCGACCGCCGCAATCCACGGCAGCAAGGTCAGCGGACGAATGATCTGTTCCCGCTTTGCCCGGCGCAGGTCTTCCGGATCGTCGTAGAATTCATCGAGGAAGTCGAGCGTAATGAGCTCCATGCTCATCGAGGCGAGTTCCGCAATCTCCGAAGGCAAGTATTTGTAGGCGCTGATCTCGAGGTGCTGGGTGGCAAACGAATGGATTGCGTGCCCGCATTCGTGCAGCATTGTGGTGAGGTCGCTCTGGGTGCCCACGGCGTTCATGAAAATGAAGGGGACACCCGATTCTGCCAGCGGGTAGTTGTAGCCGCCCGGTGCCTTGTGGAGCCGCGAGTCCAAATCCAAGTGCCCCATCTCCCGCATGGTCTGCATTTGCTCGCCGAGTCGGGGATCTAGCCGGTCAAAAATGCGTACCGTTTTGTCGATCAATTCTTCCGGGGAAGCAAATGGTTTCAGCGGCTCCTGCCCGAATTCATCGACGGTCAGATCCCAATGGTGCAAGGTGTCTACCCCAAGGTTTTGCTGCCGCTGCTCGCTGCGCCGTTCCAGCAACGGCCGCACCACGTTTTCGATGGAATCGTGAAACTGGTAGCAGTCTTCCCGCGTATAGTCAAATCGGCCTAGCTCGGCAAATTTGTAGTCGGCGTAGGACGAAAAATCCGCATTGACGGCCACTTGGTGGCGCAGCCCGATCAGGCGGTCAAACAGCTCATTGAGGGCATCGTGGTGAGCGTAGCGGGCGTAGGCGACCTTGCGCCAGACCTGTTCCCGGCGGCCCCGCTCCATCCCTTCGAGCAGCGAAGCCGCCTTTTGCAGGGTCATTTTTTCCCCGTCTTCAATGATGTGCAGTCCGGCTGCGATTTCGTCAAATTTCCGTGATTCCTGGCTGATCTCAGTTAATAACGGCACATTTTCCTCCCGAAACAATTCGATTCGGTTGCGGGTGCTGCGGATGACAATCCGGTACTCAGCCGGGTCAAGCTGGGAAAATCCCGGGGAGCCGTAGAGCTTTTCCAGCAGTGAATTGGCCTCCACCGATACGTGGGGCAGAATTTCCGCGACGTAGTATTGGTACCGTTTCCGAATGACTTCATCCGCGGTATTGCGGGTCATGTAGATGTAACGCCAGGCTTTGTCCTCATTGAGTACAAACTCCAGTTCGCTCATTTGGCGGAGCCAGGCGACCGTGTCCTCGACGGTTTCGATGGCGGCATTTTGCAAGAGGGTAAAGTAGGGCGTTAAGTTTTCCCAATCGGAAACGGTGAATTCGTTGTTCACGAAGTGCCGTTTTCTCCGACGGGGCATATTCCGAGTCAAGGCCATTCGAATTGGATTAATTATGCAAAACTACTTAAATTGGTTCATATTTAAAACCAGAACGCACGAATACCAACGCGGATTGCTGGTACGAGCGATGGCAAAAATTGCTGCTTAATCTTCTCTGTATCGGTCATTGCTCGGCCTCACAAAATGGTAAATTCGCGAACCAACCGGTGGTGATTGCTGCTTTTTGCGAAATGGGGACCCAAGATGGATGACCGACGATAAATGGATCGAATCAAAGCGCTGTACGGCACGTTCAACAAATCGGAAATCAAGGCGTTCAAGACTTATTTGACCGCATTTCACAGCAAGGGGGAAAATAAACCCATGGAATTGCTGCGCCTGATGGAAAAGAAACCAGGCATCACCCAGGATGTCGCCGCGAAGAAATTGTACGGAGATCCGCGCTCCAAAGCCTTCATTATGATGAAGTCACGGCTCTTCGAAAAGATGACTGAATTCCTCTCCCTCAGCGTCAATCCCGGAGCAGCTTCCCGGCGCAACAAGGAAATGCCTTATTTCCAGTACCTCGGCGAATACCGGAAAAACATGCTCGCCGCCGCCGCAATGCGCGAACGCAAACTGCGCAGCCTCGCTGAAGAGTTCCTGGACAAGTCACTCCGCATGGCGGTTAAATGCAACAACCCAGAGCTCGAAATCGATGTCTTACTGCGCATCCGGGGGGCGCAAAGCTACGCGGGCAAGAACTTTGAGCAATTGACCCGCGACATTCGCGATGCCATGGAACGGCAAGAGCGCGACATCAGCGCGGTGTGGATCTACAACCAATTCCTGAAAATCCACAACTTGCGCACCTCCCGTGACCACAAAAAGATCGAGTTTCTGGAACGGACCATTCCCGACCTGGAAGATTCACTCCGCCAGAAGTACAGTCCCCGCGCGGATTACTACCTGCAGATGCTCAAGATCTTTTATCACTCGCTGTGCGGTGAATACGTGGACTGCAAGGAGGCCGGGGCCAATGCCATCGCGGTGATCGAAAATTACCCCGGTATCCGCAATCGCCAGCGGACCGCCGACCCGTACTTCCAATTGGGAATGCTCGAACTCAAGTTTCACCGCTACGAGGCCGCGATTGCCTCCATGGAGGAAGCGCTACGCTACCAAATTCCCCAGACCCGGGGGATGTTCATGATTTCCCTCATGCAGTTGTATGCCTACATCTTTGAAGAAGACGCAGCCAAGACGAATGCCCACTGCGAGAAGATCGACCTGATGCTGGAGTCCCCGTTTCGGAAGGACATCGAAGCATTGCGGGGCCTGTTCTTCTACCTTAAATCCTGCGTCTGTTACCTGGAAGGCGACTACATGGAAGCCTGGGCCAATCTTCAGCAGGCCCACGAACTCAGCTTTGATAAGGAAGGCTGGCTGTCCGGAATCCGGGTTTTTGAAATCATGATCCTCCTCGACCGCGGCAACGGCGATCTGGCCTCGCAAAAACTGGAAAATTTGCGGAAGCACCTCAGCCGCTATACCACTGATCCGCGCTTGGACACGATCTACAAACTGCTGAATTACCAGGAGCGCACTGGGTTCCGCTTTCATCCTTTCAAAGGCGAAGAAGTCCTGCTCAACGACCTCTCTGAGCGCCACCGCTGGCAACACATCGGCCACGAAGTCATCCGTTTCGACGATTGGTACCGGAAAAAACGCAAGATTTGATTTCTGATTTCCGATTGCCCCGCACGGTGGCCCATCGGAAATCGACAATCGGAAATGAGAAATTGATATCTTTGCCCAGCCCTAGTATTTATCAATCACGAGTATGCTTGAGTTGAACGGAAAATCTATCCTGGTGACCGGGGGGACCGGATCCTTTGGGAAGGCCTTTGTGGCCACGGTATTGCAGCGCTATCCCCAGGTGCGCCGCCTCGTCGTTTTTTCCCGCGATGAACTGAAGCAGTTCGAAATGCAGCAGCAGTTCCCAATGGCCAAATATCCCGCCATGCGCTACTTTATCGGGGATGTCCGCGACCGGGAACGCCTGCGCCGCGCTTTCGAAGGGGTCGACTACGTCATCCACGCCGCCGCCATGAAGCAGGTGCCGGCCGCAGAATACAACCCCACCGAGTGCATCCGCACCAACATCCACGGGGCCGAAAATGTCATTGCGGCGGCCATGGACAACGATGTGCGCAAGGTCGTCGCCCTGTCCACCGACAAAGCCGCCGCGCCGATCAACCTCTACGGGGCCACCAAACTCTGCTCGGACAAACTCTTCATCGCCGCGAACAACATGATCGGACACCGGGACCTGCAATTTTCCGTCGTCCGCTACGGCAACGTCATGGGTTCGCGGGGATCGGTCATTCCCTTTTTCCTGAAAAAACGCCGCGAGGGTATCCTGCCCATCACCCACGCGGCCATGACCCGCTTTAACATTTCCCTCGACCAGGGAATCGAACTGGTACTCCACGCGCTGGAACATGCCTGGGGGGGCGAAATCTTCGTCCCAAAAATTCCGTCCTTCCGCATCACCGACCTTGCCGAAGCGGTTGCCCCACAATGTGAGGTGAACATCGTGGGCATCCGGCCCGGGGAAAAACTGCACGAGGAAATGATCACCCCGAGTGACTCCCTGAACACCTTGGACATCGGCGACCGCTACGTCATCGTCCCCACTTCTCCCCGCTGGGATCTGGAAACTTTCAAAAACGATTTTGACGCCCAGCCGGTTCCTTTTGGATTTCACTACCGCTCGGACAACAACGACAAATTCCTATCCGTAGAACAATTGCGCCAGGAAATCCGGCAACACGTCGACCCCAACTTTACCATTTGACCCATGAAAATCCCCTACGGTCGCCAGGACATTACCCCCGCTGACATCGCCGCCGTCACCGAGGTCCTGCAACACGATTTTTTGACCCAGGGGCCGCGCATCGCCCAATTTGAGGAGCAGTTTGCGGCTTACGTGGGGTCAAAATACGCCATCGCCGTCGCCAATGGCACCGCCGCCCTGCACCTGTGTGCCCTTGCCTTGGATGTCCAGCCCGGGGACCGGGCCATCACTTCACCAATTACCTTTGCCGCTTCCGCCAACTGCATCTCTTACTGCGGCGGCCGGGTCCACTTCTCCGACATCGATCCGGAAACCTTCTTGCTCGACCTCGATAAGGTACGCCGACTGCTCGAATTACACCCCCAGGGCCACTTCAAAGGGATCATTCCGGTGGACTTTGCTGGGTATCCGGTGAACCTCGCCGCCGTTCGTGCACTTGCCGACGAACACGGACTCTGGATGATCGAAGATTCCTGCCACGCCCCCGGAGCCTACCGCAAGCGCGGGTCCGAGGTGCATTTCCGCGCGGGCGATGGCCAGTATGCGGACTTGGCGATTTTCAGTTTTCATCCGGTCAAGCACATCGCCTGCGGGGAAGGCGGCATGATCACCACCAATGATCCCGCGCTTTACGAAAAGCTCACCATTCTCCGCACCCACGGGATCACCAAGAATCCGGATCTCCTCGCGGAAAATCACGGGGGCTGGTACTACGACATGGTGGACCTCGGCTACAATTACCGCCTCACGGATATGCAGTGTGCACTGGGCATGTCGCAACTGCGGCGGCAAACTGAGTACATGGCCCGGCGCCAGGCGATTGCCCAGCGCTACGATGCCGCTTTTGCGGGAACTTCAGTGAAAATTCCGCCCCGCGCCGCCGATATCTACCACGCCTTTCACCTCTATGTGGTTCGCGTGGCCGACCGCAAAGGGCTCTACGATCACCTGCGCGCACAGGGAATATTTGCCCAGGTGCATTACATCCCGGCCCACCGGCTGAAATTCTACCGCGATCAAGGCTGGAAAACGGGCGACCTCCCCGAAGCCGAGCGCTATTACGCCCACTGCCTGAGCTTGCCCATGTTCCCCGCCCTCACCGATGCCGAACAAGCGTTTGTGATCGAGCAGGTATTGGCGTTTACGGAACAATAATGAACCGACCCTACCGGGAAAAACTTGCTTTGGGAACGGTCCAGTTTGGGCTGGACTACGGCATCAGCAATACGCGCGGCCAGGTTCCAGCGGACGAGGTCCGAGAAATTTTGGATGCCGCCCAGCGGGGCGGCATTGCGGTACTGGATACGGCCCACGCTTACGGCAACAGCGAAAGCGTCCTCGGCCGCGGACTCGCGTCGGTAGCCCCAGATACGTTTCGGATCGTGAGCAAATTTCCCCCGGGCACACAACCGGACATGGCTACCGTCCTACGGGAAAGCTTGGTGCGGCTCGGGCGGGAAAACCTCGCGGGATACTTATTCCACAGCCTGGACAGCTACCGACAGGCGCCATCCCGCTGGGAGGAAATGGCCGAACTCAAAGCGGCGGGATGGATCGACAAGCGGGGATTTTCGCTGTACCAGCCTGCGGATGCACGCACCCTACTCGCCGAGGGGCTGGATTTGGAGATGGTCCAGGTTCCCTTCAGTGTGCTCGATCAACGCTGGAAGACGGTTTTTCCGGAACTCAAGGCTGCGGGGGTGGAGATCCACGTCCGCTCGGCGTTTTTGCAGGGCCTCGTTTTTCAGGATCCGGAGGGCTTGGATCCGCATTTTGGGGCGGCGCTGCCGGCTTTACGGAGGCTGCGCCAACTGGCTCGGGAAAGCGGTCAGTCGATTGCGGCACTGTGCCTGGGCTTTGCCCTGCGGCAACCGGAAATCGATCAGGTGATCGTGGGCGTCGCCGGCACGGATCAGTTTGCGGAGAATTTGCGCCTGGCCGATCTCACCGGAGAGTTGGCGGTTTGGGAACCGCAACTGGCGGCGCTGGCGGTTGAGGAAGAGCGGATTCTCCTGCCGATGCATTGGCCCTGACCCAAGAATAAGCCTCAGAGATCGCAATGGTTGGGCAAAAACTCCCGCCGTAAACCGCAATTTTTTGCGATTCGGTTGAACTTCTCTTTTGCGAAGAATCAACAAAAACTGCGCGGCACTCCTCAGGTGTTCTGCGGATTGTTTTTCCGGAAAAAAAGTCGGATTGGATCGGTCAGTTTTTGCGGATTTATTGCCGGCAAGACTCCGCAAAAATATTATCATAAACCCCTGTTTATCAATTCTATAAAGTCGTTCTGCTGCCAAAAAGTATTCGCTTTTTTGCGCGATGTTTTGTATATTTGCCATGAATCTAAACGAGCGAACACTCCGACAATACAAACTTAAAATCTGATCGATAGCATTTAAAATCATCCTCTTCCTCGCAGCCATTGGTCATGGATGGCTGCCCGACGTTTCCGCACGCAGACTGCCGGTTCACTTGGCCTGATCGGCAAGCTGCCTTCGCAATGGCAGGCGCCCCTGATGTACCGGGTGGCCCGGGTCGATTTCCGGTCCCCCTTGCGAAGCGGAAACGTTCGGTATTTTGATCCCGTCCCTACATCACCAATTTCCGAATCGCATCCAGGTAACCCCGACTCACCCGGACGACATCTCCATTTTGCATGATGATGTCATAGCTCGCGCCGTATTTTTCGATTTCTTTGATTGCGTTGAGGTTGACGATGGACGAGCGGTGGACCCGGAGAAACATCTCGGGATCCAGCCGTTGCTCCATTGCCCCGATGCCCGAATTGCTGAGGTAGCGTTTCTGCGCGGTGATGAGGCGGCAATAGTCTTTTTCCGCCTGGACCCACAAGATGTCAGAAGGATTGAGCGCCACAAGTTTCTGGCCCGCCGAAACCAGGATTTTGCTGGGGTAAGAAGTAGAATTGACTTCCAGTAAGCCCTCGGTCAGGCGGCGGAGTTTTTCCAGGTTTCCGGTGTCGGGGGCGAGGACCCGCTGAATGGCATTTGCGAAACGTGCCTTGGTATAGGGCTTGAGCAGATAGTCCACTGCGTGGACTTCAAATGCTTTCAAGGCGTACTGATCGTAGGCGGTGGTGAAGATGATCTGCGGCATGACTTTGAGTTGCTGCAGCACTTCAAACCCGGTCATACCCGGCATCTGGATGTCGAGAAAGACGAGTTCGGGCCGGAATTCGCGGATGGCCCGGACAGCGTCCACGCCATTGTTGGCCTCTCCGACGATCACCAACTCGGGATGATCGGAGAGGTATTCCCGCAGCAGGGAGCGGGCGGGCGCTTCGTCATCGACCAGGAGGACTTTGAGCATATTCATGCGACGGATCGGTCAAGGGGGATGGAAAATTGCGCTTGTACGCCGGAGGGGGAATTCTCAGACAGGTGCAATTCGGAATTGAACTGGTGGAGCAGGCGCTGGCGGGTATTGTGCAGGCCCACGCCACTGCCATTGATGGTGGTGCCCATTCCGACTCCGGTATCGCTCACCAGGATCAAGAGCTGTTTCCCGACGATGCGGGTGGCGATGCGCACGGTACCGCCTTCGATTTTGGGGGAGATGCCGTGTTTGACCGCATTTTCTACCAAGGGCTGAATGAGCATCGGGGGAATGAGAATCTGGGTCGTCCCCGGCTGCAGGTCAATGTCGATCCGCAGGCGCTCCCCGAAGCGGGCTTTTTCCAATTCCAGGTATTGGCGAACAAAATTGATCTCATCTTCCAGGGGCACGCGCTCGACTTTCGAGGCCCGCAGTTGGTAGCGAAAAAGATCGGCGAGGGTGGCGATCAGTTCGCGGGTGGATTCCATTTCCCGGGGCACCGAAGCGGATATGGTGTTGAAGGTATTGTAAAGAAAATGGGGGTTCAACTGGGCTTTCAGTGCGGTCAGCTCACTCCGCAAGGCCACTTCCCGCAATTCCGAGGCCCGGCGCTGCTGGGCCTGTAGGCGGTAGTGGTACTCGTACAAATGGAATATGCCGAACTGCAACATGTAAAATAGGGCGGGAATGTACACGTCCCACCAGGTTCCGGATCCTTGCAGGTGCCACAGCCCCAACCATTCGGTCGTGCGGTAGTAGAGGTACTGCCAGCCAAAGACCCAAGCCGGGGCAAGGAACAGATGCGCCGTCAATTGCTGCCAGAGTGGTCGTTGGCGCAGGAGCCGAAATACGATCCACCACACCGGAATTGTCAGCAGGGCTTTGAGAACGTAGTCCACAATGTCCTGCCGCCAGAAATCCGAATCAAAGCCCGAGGTGAGTTGAATAGTGAGGTGGTAGAAAAATCCCATCACCAGGTACAATGCGACCAGCACAATGATCAGCAGGCGGCGATTTTTGCGGCTGGTGCCGCTACCGGTAGGAGGAAGTGATTGTTCCATTTTGAAACAAAGTATCAATTCTTGGCAAAACTTTGCCAGGGCGCACCGACGAACCGACAGATAAATCGACGAACGACAGAAAGTTATTTTCGTCGATTTATGTGCCCATTCATCGATCTGGCTTAGGCTTCGTGGGGAATTTGGGGCATTATTGGAACTTTCGCAACGAAAATTACGTTTGTATGTACCGTACTCTATTACTCGCTAAAACTGAACTCAGATCTATGGCTAAATTTTTTACCCTGATTGTATTGGGCGTGGTGCTCGGGACTTCTGCATTTGCCCAATCGGGCAGCGTCACCGGGACCGTACTCGATCCGGAAGGCAATCCGGTTTCCTTTGCCAATGTCCTCCTGCACAGTACGGCGGATTCCAGCCTCGTCAAAGCCGGCTTCTCCGATAGCAAAGGCGTCTACAACCTCGCCCCGGTTCCCGAAGGCCAGTACTTCACCCGGGTTTCCTTTGTAGGCTACCAGTCCCACCAAAGTGAGCCCTTTGCGGTAGCCAAAGCCGAAGTCTCCCGTCCCGATGTCCAAATGCAAGAGGTGTCCACTGAAATCAAGGACGTGCGTATCACGGCGGAAAAACCACTCGTCAGTGTAAAGCCCGACATGACCGTATTCAATGTTGCCGGCACTCCCAATGCCATCGGCGAAAATGCGTTTGACCTTCTGCGCAAGGCACCGGGCGTGATGATCGACAACTACGAAAATATCATTCTTTTGGGCAAGCAAGGCACCCGGATCTACATTGACGGAAAACCTTCGCCCCTTAGCGCGGGTGACCTTGCCAATCTTCTGAAATCGATCCAGAGCGACCAAATCGAGTCGTTTGAAATCATCACCAATCCCTCCTCGAAATTTGACGCGGAGGGCAACGCCGGCATCATCAATATCAAATTCAAAAAAGATAAGAACCTGGGAGGGAATGCTACCTTATCGGGAGGGTACGCTACGCAGATCTATTCGAAGTACAATGGATCGCTCAGCGGCAATTACCGCACGAAGAAATTCAATGCCTTCGGGAGCTATTCCATCCGCAATGGTCGGGACTGGAGCTATATGGACAGCTACCGCACCCAACCGGATGCTGCCGGCAATCTTTTTGGCTTTGATCAAGAATCGGCGGTCATCTTTGACCAGACCAGTCACAATTTTCGGGTTGGAACTGACTTCTTCTTAAACGATAAGCACACGATTGGCTTTACGGGAAGTGGCTTTTTCTCGGGAGGCAATATCACCAGTACAAATTGGACAAACATTTACAACCTGGAGACCGCAACCCCGAACAGCATTCTGATTGCGGACGGGACGACCGATCTGAACAATGCCAACCTCAATGGCAATCTCAATTACCGCTACGACAACGGGCAGGGAACGACCCTGAATCTGGATGCCGATTACGGCACTTACGACAATGACAACAACTCAATTCAGCCCAATGTCTACTTCGCACCGCAACTGACCAGCTTTTTGTTCGAAAACAACTTTACCAGCCAGACCCCGGTTGACATCAACATTTATTCCTTCAAAGCGGACTACGAGCGCCCCTTCTGGCAAGGCAAACTCGGACTTGGGGGCAAGGTTTCTTATGTTTCCACCGATGCCGGGTTTGACCTCTTCAATCTGGTCAATGGCGAGGAAATCCTCGACGTGAACAACAGCAGCCTCTTCAATTACACGGAGAACATCAATGCAGCGTACGCCAACTTCCAGCGCCAAACTGGCAAGTGGGGGTGGCAAGTAGGCCTGCGGGCAGAACAGACCAATTCCATTGGGGAATTGAGCGCGCTGATTCCGGTATCGGATTCGGTGGTGGATCTGAACTACCTGAATTTGTTTCCCTCGGCCGGAGTGACCTACAGCCCGAGCCGGATCAATTCTTTCCGCCTGAGCTACAGCCGGCGGATTGATCGGCCACGTTATCAAGACCTCAATCCGGCTTTGCAGCAACTCAGCGAACTGTCTTTCCGCCGGGGAAATGTCCGCTTGACGCCGCAGTATACCCACAATATCCAGTTGACTCACACCTACAAGTATACGCTCAACACGACGTTGAGCTACAGCCGCACGACCGACTACTTCACCAATATCACCAGTACCGAAGGAGAGCGCGCGACGTTCATTACCCTGCTGAACTTATCTACGCGCAGCGTTGCGAACCTGAACGTGAGCTACCCTCGCCAAATCACCAAGTGGTGGAGCACCTACACGAATACGGGGGTGACCTACGTCCGCAACGTGGCCGATTCTGCCGACCTTGCTCTGCTGACCGAAACTCAGGAAAACTTCTCCGTAGACATCAACCAGTGGACCTGGAACATCTACCACCAATCGACCTTTAACCTTCCAGCAAAGTTCAAATTGCAACTTTCTGGTTTCTACTCTTCGCCTTCTATTTGGGGCGCCAATTTCCGAAACCGGGGATTTGGGGGGATCGAAGCCGGGGTGACCCGCCGATTCTTCAACGACCGTGCGACGTTAAAGGTCGCTTTGGGGGACATCCTCTACACGATGCAGTGGGCGTCCAATCAGGAGCTTGGGGATCTGAACTTTTTTGTGACTGGTGGTTGGGAAAGCCGCCGCCTGCGGTTCAACTTCTCTTATCTGTTCGGCAACAACCAGATGAAAGCCAGCCGCAAGCGCAAGACGGGACTTGAAGACCTGGGCGACCGTGCCGGCAGTGGTGGCGGTAATGGACCAGGCCAGTGAGGCATAGGCCCTCGTGGGGAAGTACCGATGCAGTCAAAAATCTGCTTGAAAGCGCAATTGCGAAATCTGCTTGGCAGGTTTCGCAATTGTATTTTCCGAGGTTACTTGGGCCGCCACATATTGGCGGAATACGGTTTATGCTTTTATGCAAACCGGAATACTAAAATTTGTGCTGTTTTTTGATTTCCCGAATTTGATCAATTGGAAGATTGGCGATAGCGGCGGTTTTTTTGATCGGCATTTCTTCGGCGAACCCTTTCCGATAAAAGTGATCTTCTTTGATGTCAAGTTTGAATGGCATGCTTTCTACACTTTTGGGAAAGCCGAAATTCTAAAGTTTGTGCTGTTTCTTGATTTCCTGAATTTGATCAATTGGGAGATCGGCGATGGTGGCGATTTTTTTGATCGGCATGCCTTCGGACAGGAGATTAATAATCATTTCAATCTTGCCTTCGATTTTTCCTTCAGCTTTTCCTTCAACCCTTCCTTCAGCTCTTCCCTCTGTTTTTCCTTCAGCGACGCCCTTCTGGTAAAAGTGATCTTCCTTGATGTCAAATGTCAATGGCATATCTTTTGCATTTTCACTGAATACATACTCCAATTTACGAATACGGCTTAGAACCCGCAACTGTTGCAGAAACTTCTGTTGTTCGGTAGGGTCGTTCTCCACCGCAATCAGGCGGTGCTGGATGCTCTGCATTACCTTCACCGGATCGTCGCCCTGGTGGTCGGCGAGGATGGCCAGGATGATTTCTTCCGGAATATCTGAGTTCAAAAATTCCTGGTGGTCGATGCTGGGCAGGTCCACCAATTTGAATCCGGTCATGATTTCCTCGGGGTGGAGCTCCGAGCGCATCTGGGCTTGTTTGGCGCCGATGTACAGGACAACTGAGCGGATGGGGAGTTGGTACTTTTCCAGCAATAGCGCGTGGTAAAGGTTCATCCGGAAAATTATCTTGGGGTCATTTTGGGTTTGGAATTCGACGTGAAGGATGAACTCTTCTTGCTGCTTGGTTGTGATGCGCTTGACGAAGTCCATTTGGCGATTGACCGTCTTTTGGAGGTTTTCCGGGAGGTCCTCTTCGGTCAGAATCTCAAAATTGAAGCGCCGCTGGATGAAGGGCAGTAAGATTTTGGAAAAGTTTTCCCTAAGGATGCTGTCGTACTGATTGGGCAT
>JBCCQH010000089.1:0-33802 GCA_039024435.1 Bacteroidota bacterium | reverse complement strand
GGCGGTTAACCAGTAGTGCTCCCGGCACTGGCAACGTTTGCAGACGACGCCTTTTTGCTTGCGCAAGTCTCCGAAGTGGGTTCGGCAGGATTGTTCGTCAGGAAATTGGGCGATAAAGTTGAATAGATTCATGGGCAGATTCGAGCTTTGGCTCAAATCTCAACCCGCCGATTGACATCTCGTGTCAAAAGCCGTGGCAAAAGCCGTGGCAAAGTTCCGGACAAGCATGTTATTTTTCCGAGAGACTTTTCCCTTTTGGGTTCCGAATTTCTTGGTGGCAGGGCCTTGCCTACGCTTTGGAAAGCGTGGTCCCGAGCATGGGCGATGTGAATTCGATTTTGTAATTTTGGCGCATGCCGAAACTGATTCTCCTTTGCTTGCTGGCCATTCTGATAGGGTATCCGGTCCGGGCCCAATCAGATTCCACCGCCCAGGTAAAATCCGAGTTGGTAACCCGGTTGCCTCCTCCTCTTTTGCCTACGCTAGAGCTTGTGATCGAGCCTTTTACTCAGGCATCCCGCCTCCTCGACCAGAACCGGGAGCACCCCACCATCGGTGATGAACAAGGTCCGCTGGGACTTTATCTTCAACCGGTCAATGCCACGCTGAATGCGCAGATTCTGCGCATTCGGGGACTGCCCGGTCGCCACACCCAGTTTGTCCGCGATGGATTTCCCGTCTTTGGTGGTTTGGCCGCAAGTTTTGATCGGAACCAATTTCCCTTGAGTCCCGTTTACGACTTTGCCCTGGTCAAAGGCCCCAGCAGCACCCTGTTTGGCAACGGTGCCATCGGCGGCATCGTCCAACTCAACCGCGGCTCCATTTCCCCGGGCTTGACCCAAGCGGAAGTTTCGGTCAATTCCATCGGGCCGCAGCAAATCGGGTTTTACACGGCGCACCGGCTCAGCGATCACATCAATTTCTCTACCTACGCCGGGCTACAGTTGCAAGGTCAATATGACGCGGACAAAGATGGCTTCTCTGACCTGCCGCGCAGCATCCTCGCCCATCTAAATCCCCGTTTCGAGATCGCTCTGCCTCAGGCCCGTTCCCAGCTTGTTTTGGATCTGCTGGTAACGCGGGATAACCGGCGGGGGGGTGACCTCGTTGCGGTCCAACGCAATCCCGCCACCCCCACGAACTTTTACTTCGAAGAAATGCAAAGCACGCGGGTTACCACCCAGGCAGCCTGGACCTACCGGCTCCGCGGCCCCGATCTGTGGCTTGCGGTACGCAACAGTTTCAACCTATTCGACCGCGATCATGTCACCCAAGAGTTTTGGGGAAGTCCGACCCGCGGTTTTGGGGGGCAACAAACCAATAGCTTCAGCGAGGTGAGTCTGCAAAAGCGGAGTCAAAAATCAAAGTGGAAAGCCGGAGCGCATGTCACGACGGAATCATTTGTGGAAGATTCCCAGAGTGCGGTCAACCAGCGACGAGACCAGAGCTACCTCACTGCAGGACTATTCGGGCTGCTCCTCTACCGGATGGATGCACGGTTGAACGTCGAAGCCGGTTTGCGCCTGGACTACATCGATGCGTCCTCAAAAATCAGTGGCAACGACGGGCGTCTCATTCCCGCTCCCCGTCTGATGGCCCTGTTCAAAGCGTCGCCCAAATTGCGATTCCGGCTCGGCGGTGGGTTTGGCTACCGGATGCCCTCGATCTTCGATGAAGTGGCCGAGCCCTACGGTTTTCGCAGTGTGGTCCCCATCGATTTTGCGGGGGTGGTGCCCGAACAGTCCCGGGGCGGCGAATTCAGCGTCGAATTCGGCCGGACCGATCTGCAACGTCGTTTTTCCCTCTTGCAGCGGGCTTTTTACACCCAAGTCAACGATCCTTTGGTTTGGCAGCCGCTCGGCGGTGCCTCGGCAGAATTCGTCAACTTTGCTGCCCAGTTGATTTCGGTCGGCCTTGAAACCAAAGGCTACTTGCGGCTCGGTTCGGTCCGGCTAGAAGGGGTTTACATCTTCAACAACGTTTACTGGCAGGATACGCTCATTCGCAACGAGTTCTTGCAAACCCCGCTGCACAATGTTCACGGGACGGCGAAGTACAAGCAAAAGCGATTCGAAGTTGAGGCTTCGGGCAGTTGGCACTCCTCGCAATTGCTACCGGGGAACCTCAGGCAAGATGGTTTTGCGGTGCTGAATGCGGGGGTAAAGATCAAAATTTCCCCCAAGATCGATGGCTGGCTGCGGGTAAACAATCTGCTGGACACGCGGCAAAGCCGATTCGCGAGCTTGCTTTCCGCGCCTTACAATACCCCCCAATTTACTCCACTGTGGGCTCCGTTGGTGGGGCGCAATTTTTCCGCGCGGCTGGTCATTCGGATTTGAGAGGCGGTTTAAATTTAATTCTGCGATTTTGCTATGGCATCTTTTTTCGCCCCTCTTCCGCTATTTTCTCGCCTATAGCTCGGGCTATGGACTGCAAAATGAGCTTCGATGGACAAAAAAATCTGCACTAGCAAATTTCACCAACCAATTTTAAACAGCCTCTGAGGGCGGCCGGCATTTCCATTGACTGGAGAAATTTCCTGTCGAATGTGTATCATTGCAGAAATCACACTGCCATGAATCTCCGGATCTTTTTTGCCCTGGTTTTGGTCTTGTGTACGGCCGCATGTTCCGCCCCGGACCGTTCCGAAGGCGCTGATGCCAGCGCTGTCCCAACGACCGCTCCGAGCAAGCCCACGCCTCCCCAACCCAAAGCTGCCGAGGCACCCCCCGCCGTCTTTGCCGAGCTAGGCCTCAAGATGGTGGCAGCGGAAGTGCCTGCCGACTGGCTACAGGATGCGGTCAATGCGGCCCGCCAGGGAAAATACGGGGCCCTGCAGACCCACATTGATCCTGAGAATGGCCTCTTTTACATTGACCGCCCGGGAATCGCTCAGGACATTCGTCTGCTGGCGGGGGCCGAAGGTTTGAAGACGACGTCTTGGGAATCATTCCGTACCGGTAAGACCAGCCCGATTGGCGACCGCACCGTATTTACCGTGCAGCCTTTCAAAGTCCTTCCCGAATGGATGGAACGCAAGGGGATGGAACTTCCTCCGCTGCGCACTGAGTTGACCGAACTCAGTTACCTGACGGACCTCACCGCTTCTCTGAGCGAGTATGGGTTTCTCTCCCTCAACGAGCCGGAACGCAAGCTGGTCGATGCCCGCGCGGCGAAAATTACCGCCGAGGTCCTGGTTGACTGGGTGTACTACTACTTTGCTCCGGTCGATGGCAAGTGGAAGCTGTTCGGCATCGACATTGCCCGGTGTGATTTTTCCTCCTGAGCTACTTTCTTCCCATCAATATGTCCACTGAAATCAAAACCGAACGCAAGTTCACTCCGCAGAAGGAACGCTGCATCAAAAGCATCCGTTCCTTTCAAGCTTTCCTTTCTCAGCGGGGCAATCTCTTCAACTGTACGATTCAGGACATCGATTTCCGGGAGGAATCCATTGACTGGGCCGCGGTCGAAATGGACCACACCACTTTCCTAGGCTGCGAATTCAAAGCCGGTGCCGAAGCGACTTTGCGCAGTCGGGGGGCATTTATCTATCCCCGCCATCCGGGTATGCCCTACAATCCCTACCGCAAGGAACTGTACACTTGGCAGGAATTGCTGAAAGGATTTGCCCCGGAAGCGGACAACAGTGTAGATTTTCAGATCTACCAGCACTTTTCAAGCAAGCGCTTCAATCCTGACATCAATGAGGCCCTTAACCAGCGCGTCCACGATCATTCCATCGATGACGCCTTGCGCCGCTTGCTTGGATACGCAGGAAATGTGCGCACGAAAAAGAAAAGTGTGGGCATCATGGGGGGCCACGGCACCTTGCGCACCGATCCCTACTTTCACCGGGTGGCCCACCTGGCAAAGTTGCTCACAGAAAGAGGGTACTTTGTGGCGTCGGGGGGAGGCCCCGGTATCATGGAGGCGGCAAATCTTGGGGCGTGGATGGCCCACCGCTCACCGGAAGCCGTTCCGCAAGCATTGGCGATTTTAGAGCGGGCACCCCATTACCGAGATCCGGGCTACTTTGCGGTGGCCCACGAGGTTTTGCACCAATTTCCCCATGGCGCCGAAAGCCTGGCCATTCCGACGTGGTTTTACGGCCACGAGCCCAGCAATCTTTTTGCGACGCATATCGCGAAGTATTTTTCCAACAGCATTCGCGAGGATACTTTGTTGGCGGTGAGCCTGCACGGCGTGGTGTTTGCTCCGGGCAGCGCGGGAACAACCCAGGAAATCTTCATGGACGCCACACAGAACCACTACGGCACATTCAACTACTACAGTCCAATGGTGTTTCTGGGACGCAAGCGCTACGAAATCGAAACTCTGATTTTTCCGCTGCTCCGGCAGTTGTCCTTCGGTCAGGAATACCACGAGATGCTGTTCATGACCGATGATCCCGAGGCCATTCTTGAATTTATTGACGCGCATCCACCGGTGATGGTCCAGTGATTTTTCGATTTGACGCCGGCCAACCGCCGTGGGCGCCGGCGAATCACCGGTTGGAATTGACCGGTCAGTTGTCCATTTTTCCACACACGACTTTCAGTAGCTTCTCTGGTTGCAGGTGTTTTGCGGCCAGTTCCTGTACTTCTTCGGTGGTCATGCCTTGGATGATGTCAAACTTATCGTCGAGCGCCTGGAAGGGCAATCCATTGCTAATGATGCTTTTGATCAGTTCAAAGATTTGCATGGGCGTCTCCCGGCCGGAAATCATACGGCCCAGCATGTAGTTTTTGACCAGGCCCAGCTCGGTGTCCTCCAATCCCTGATCGATCAGGCGGTGAATTTCCTTTTCCATTTCATCCAGGGTAGGCTGTATGTACTGGTTCCCGACGTCGGTCTGGGCGAGGAAGTACCCGCCGTACCTCATTCCAAGCCAGGCGGAGCCGATGCCGTAGGTGTAGCCTTTGTCTTCGCGGATATTTTTCATGAGCCGCGAGCCAAAATATCCCCCCAAAACGGTGTTGACGACTTGCATGCGGTAATAGTCGGAATGGTGCCGGGAAAAGCCCCGGTGACCGATCCGCACGGTTGCCTGCATCGTATCTGGCATCTCAAAGTACCGCAGGCCCGTCGGGTGCTCCGGTGCGACTTGGCGGGCGTAGGATTGGTCGAGGTTCACTTTTTGGGCGGGATCTGCCACGTCCGGCGTCCCAAAGTGATCTTCGAGCATGCGCAGCAACTGGCTTTCATCGAAGCGGCCTACCGCCACCAAGCGGAGATTTCTGAAATTGAAGTTTTTTCGCCAATAAGCTTTCAGCATATCGTTTTCGACGATGCGGATGTCTTCCCTTTCCGCACTGCGTCCGTAGGGATGATCCGGCCCGAAGACGAGTCGGTTAAATTCTTTGCGGGCCCGGAACCCAGTTTTTTGGTTCTCAACATCGAGGTGCTGGATGGTGCGCGTCTTGAGTTTGCTGAGGTCTTTTTCGGGAAAGATCGGCTGCAAGAGCATTTCCTGTAGGAGCGGAATGGTGGAACCCAGGTGCTTCACCAGGCTGGTCAGCAATACGGTCGCATTTTCGTAGCCTGTCTCCACGCCGATGAAGGCACCGAGGTGATCGAGTCGCCGGGCAAATTCCAGTCCCGTGTAGTTCCGGGTACCTTCTTGCAGCATTTTTCCGGTGAAGGTGGCTATGGCGGCGGCAGGTTCGAAGCTGCGCCCTCCCGGAAAAACGGCCCCAAGTTCCACGACGGGCTGGGTACCGTAGGGTACCAGGTAGACGGTAGTGCCATTGCGGAGGGTACGGGTATGAACGGTCGGGAATGGCGTCTTTTCCAAGGGCGCTGCGGCCGGAGGCACCCGGCGGTCAATCATTTGCTTTTGCATGCTGCGGGAGGTAATAGAGTGTCGAGCAATTGTCGGGGTTGAGGAATTGCCGCACCCCTTCCACGATTTCCTCGCGGGTGATGGACAAGTAGGTTTCCAGGGAAAGATTGGCCAGTTCCGGATCGCCGATGCAATCGCTCATGGCCAGGATCATCGCTCGGTTGAGGAGCGTGGTGCGCTCCATGATGTACTGACTTTCAATCGAATTTTTGACGCGTTGAAGTTCGGAATCGGAAAGGCTGAGCAACTCGTTCAGGACTACGTTCAATTCGCGTTCGTAGTCGTCCACCGTTTTGCCGCGGGCCACGGTTCCATCGATGGAGATTGCTCCGGGATGGTGAGCCCCCCAGACAAATGCCCGGACCGACGAAGCCACCTGGGTTTCCTTGACCATGTGCTGAAACAGGTGACCGGCCTTGCCTGCGGAGAGAATGTCGGTGATCATGTCCGCGATGAAGTAGCCGCGGGTGCCTTTGGCCGGGATGTGATACATCTTGTAGACAGCGGGAAAGGGAACGTCGCGGTGTACCGTCTGCTTGCGCGGGGCAGTCTGTTCTGGCTCTACCGGAAGGTCGTGCGTTTTTAAGTGGCGGTTGGGAATCGGACCAAACCATTTGTTGGCGAGGGACTTGACTTCTTTTTCCGTGGTATTCCCGGCCACGACCAGCGTCGCATTATTGGGCGCGTAGAAGCCAAAGAAGAAATCTTTCACGTCTTCCAGTGTTGCGTCCTCAATGTGGGAGATTTCTTTGCCGATCGTCGGCCATTTGTACGGGTGGGTCGTGAAGGCAAGCGCCCGCAAGATCAGGTGGGCATCGCCGTAAGGCTTGTTGAGGTAGCGCTGTTTGAACTCTTCGATGACCACACTTTTCTGCACATCCAGATTTCGCTGAGAGAAATCGAGTTCCAACATCCGGTCTGACTCTAACCAAAACGCGGTCTCGATTTGATTCGAGGGCACCGTAAGGTAGTAATTCGTGATGTCGTTGGTGGTGAAGGCGTTGTTTTCGCCCCCGACCCGCTGCAGAGCCGTGTCGTAGTCCTTGATGTGCTTGCTGCCCCCAAACATGAGGTGCTCGAACAAGTGGGCAAACCCGGTGCGGTGCTCGTCTTCGTCCCGCGCACCGACCCGATAAAGGATATTGACGACCACTTTGGCGAGGCCTTTGTCCTCGTGAACGATGACCTTCAGGCCATTGTCGAGGGAAAACGTACTGTAATCGATTGCTGACATTCCAGATGGAGTGGATTGTTGAAACAAGGCTTCTAATTTAGCGATGTTGAGGGAATTAACGAAGGAAAGGCCCGCTTCTTACCGAGGCGGCGTGCACATCTGTCCGCTGTCCGGGTTTCTGGCAAATAACGCGCTGATCGCACTTTGGATCGCAGGCTTTCCGCAAAGAAGGGACAAAAAGAAGGCGGAGCTCCGTAGAGCTCCGCCGGACAAAAGTTTAGTAAGTGGGTTGAATCGGTGATTCACTCCAGAGGAAAGGATATACAAAACCCAAAAGAGAAATCTGTTCTATTGCTCTAGATTAATTGGTATCATCATCGTACTGCAACTCTTTTCTGGATAAGTCCGAATATGAAGAGGATCTTCGGGTTACTTGCGGCAGAAAGAGCGCGACGCATAAAGTACAAAGGTCTAGTGTTGGTTGACCTTTCAATTCTCTATTCGAATATGGGTATATTTGATATAAAATGCAAGATTTTCATTGGGTATTGACGATTTTGGTGATCAGAAAATAAAAACGTTCTACGGAAATATTCCCACCCAAGAGTTGAATAGATCGCAATAACGGCATTTTTTAAAACGTTGGCCCCATATTCGGGGAAAGAGGGAAAATTTTATTTCCTGGCAATTGTCCTTTTGGGAGATTTTTTTGCAGTATTTCCATTCTGAGATGTTTGACGCAACAAACAAGCCCCAATTGGCGATAGGGAAAGATTTTTGATTCTTTAAGGGGGAATTTGACCGATAGGATAAAATAATCTGCCTTTTGCGAGTTGCTGTAAGATTTTGGCGAGAACTTGCACGTTTTTGCGGCTTGATTTTACTTTTCGCAGCAAAATCACTTCGAGATCGTAAAATATAAATTTACGATTGGTTTTGAAAATGCTGCCTGTTTGGGAGGTTATTCTCGACCATTCACGGGCGGCCTAAACTTACTTGGTGAAGTCTGTCCCGAAAATCCCCGGATTTTGGAATGGCTGCTTACAGGAAGTCGAGGCTGTTCATGAGCCGTTCCCGAAATGTCCCCCCGACCGGAATTAGCTTCTTTTGGATGACCACCATATTGTCCTCGATGGCATCAATTTTGTCAATGCGCACAATGTACGAGCGGTGGACCCGCAGAAATTGCTTGGAGGGCAACTTTGCTTCGATGGACTTCATCGTCGAATGCGCCACGTACTTCTTCGCCGGGGTCAGGATGGCTACGTAGTCGGCAAGTGCCTCCACCCACAAGATGTCGCGGATGTCGACTTTGACCAGGGCCGAGTCCGACTTTACAAAGATGAAATTGCCCCGGAACTCTACACCGGTCGGCTCCTCCTCTTTCAATCGATCCGTGGCTTTGCCGACGGCTTTCAGAAAGCGACTGAGCGTCGGTGGCTTCAGCAGATAGTCCACGACATCAAACTCAAAGGCCTCGAGCGCGTACTCCTTTTTACTGGAAACCAGGATGACCAAGGGAGGCTCTTGCAGAGAATTCAGCAACTCCAGGCCGGTCATGCCCGGCATCTCCACGTCCAAAAAGATTAAATCTACCTTGTTTCGCCCTAAAAAGGCGACGGCCGCCACGGGATCTTCGAAACTTTCCCGCACGGTCAGATCGGGGGTTTGCTCGACGAGTTTGCGCAACACTTCAATGGAGAAGCGGTCATCATCAACAATTATGCAATCAATCGACATGGGTTTGGGTCTTAGCGTGTTCCATTCTACGGTGGATCCTCCGGAAGAGGAAACTCAGAACGCCATGGATTGAGCAAAAATTTCTTTTGCTGGTCAAAACTCTTTTCTCCTGCCGCGAGAAATTCCCGCACCAAAGCATTCCATTCTTCGGGTAAGGCCTCCCGAAATTGCTGGGGGTCGATGCGCTTCTGCCGCAAATATTCCTCGAACTGCTCCATCGCGTATACTTTTTCGCCTCCGCCGTGAACTTCATTCTGCTACTGGCACTGCGATCAAAACGGGCCCGATCCGCCCACAACTTTATCCGGTTGGCTTGCCGCCATATATGATTAAACTACCAAGATTTGGTGGCTTTCCCAAAAGGCATTTTCATTCTCCGGCGCAGCGCAGGAATCCCTGGTCCACCTCGGCGGCGGCGAAGTTCAGGTTGATATTGCGGATCACCTCCTCCATCTGACCGGCGCTGTAATTCGAGGTACATCCACCCAGAACATCATTGCCTTCGGCGATCAGGTCGCCGATCCGCCAGTCCGAAAACGGTCCTTCCGTCACCACCAGCGTCGATAGATTGGCTGGAGAAGCACAAAAGTCATCGTCAAACTCATCGAGCGCCATCGCGAGTCCCAGTGCACACAGTTCGGCGGCCAGCCCATTTTTGATCCCGGTTGGATCGTCGACATTGTCCACGAGTACCCCCCCGGGGCCGGTCGCCGGGAAGAAGCGCCGCAACGCAGTCGCCGAGGTCAAGCGGATCCGCCGATCACACCCCACTTCCAAGCCATTCGGAAAGGCAGCCGCAAAATTTTCGTCAATAAATCGTCCCCACGGCTGCTGCTCCATTGCCTCCTGCCAGCCTTCCGGGCTGAAAGTCCGGAAATCACCCACCGAAATCCCCCCGATGCACTCGTCTGGTCGCCGTCGACAGGACCGCAAGCAATAAGGAATGCTGTGCGGCCCTTTCCCCTGCTTGCCCCCAAGCGCCCAGGAAAACACAATTTGGTTCGGCAGAGGCCGCGCCACCTCTCGGTCCGCCACCTGAATGCTGGCCGCGACGACGAAGCATTTTGGCAACCCGTCGAGTGCCATGTAATGGTTCCAGAGGATATCGCCTGCGTCATTGGTCAGGCGAATGGGAAACTCGCTCTGCAAGTCATTTCCTTTTTGGTCGCGGGGCAAGTCTTCCTCATCCCCGATAAACAAGTGCGCCCGGGCCAGCTTGTACGACAAAGTCGGCGAAAATGAAATCCAAAAGTGCCGCTCATCGTTCAGCAGTTCCAATACCCCCACCGAACTGCCTTCGAGGTCTTCTACGTCGACCAACAGCGAGTTTCCGCACGGACGTTCCGGCGGCAGAAGCTTACTTTCTACAATTGGGGAAACTGGGGTTTGTACTTGCGGTTCAGTTTCTGAACAGGAAACAACAAGTAGGGTGGCAAGAAGAATGATGACATAGAGGGTCGCGCGCATATCGGAAACAGATGCCTTTAAGCGCCCCAAACATACAAAAAATTTGATTTCTGATTCTCGATTTCCAATAACTCCATTTCGGGGAGATGCGGCACCGCAGACCGCCAATCATAAATCGAGAATCAGAAACCGGAAATCGAGAATCAGAACAGCTTGCCAATGATTCCGCCGACATCGTCCATGATGCTGCCGTCGCCGTCTGCATCGAGCAGCCCTTTGACCATACCACCGATGCCCCCTCCGGAGTCATCATCTTTTTCCATGGTTCCGGCAGTGTGCTGTAGCATGCCCGCAATGTCGCCGGCCCCGAGGTTATTTTCCCGTTTCTGCTTGCCCAGGTAGCCCATGATCATCGGAGCGGCCATGGCGAGCAACTTACCGGCGGACTCCATGCTGAGACCACTTTTCTGGGCGACTGCCTGCTGGACTGCTGGTTGACGGCTTCCCAGGACGTGGCGCAAAATGCCGCTTCCGGCTCCGGCTTCCGGAGAATTGATTAGCGAACCCAGATTGTCAAGGATACTGCCATCGTGATCGCGGTCGAGGGCACCGTTCAAGGCGGCGGCACCTTCATCCGACTTGGTATTGCGGGCCATGGCCCCCACGAGGAAGGGCACTGCTTGAGCGAGGGCCGAAGCCGCCGTACCCTTGTCTGAGCCGAGGCTTTGCCCGACTTTTTCCACACCGTCGTCACCGAGATACGAGGTGACCATTTCCAAAAGATTCATATTCGAGTATTAAGTTGTGCTTGGAGCAATTTAATGAATTGAAAAATGGATCGCACTGCCTTTCGATGAACGCGGCATTTTGCGCCATCAATCCGGCAAAGCCATTGCCGTTCACCCCCAATTTTGCCGGGCGACCTCGTCGTGAAGCCACTCCGCCAATTGCAGTACGCGGCGGCGGTGCTTTTCCCAAAGAGCCGGCGGATCCAGAT
Organism: Bacteroidota bacterium; assembly: GCA_039024435.1. Taxonomy (GTDB): domain Bacteria; phylum Bacteroidota; class Bacteroidia; order J057; family JADKCL01; genus JBCCQH01. The sequence continues at coordinate 22,639 of JBCCQH010000089.1, read as the reverse complement.
AGACGTGGATGGCCTCGGCCATGGCGGTTTCCCGGTCGGGATAGAGCTGGGAAAATGCCCGCCAACAGGGGTATAAATCAGTCGCGTATGCCCCCAGCCGGTCCATGACCAGTTCCATTCCAGTGCGGATCACCGTCTTCATACATTGGCGGACCGGTTCCCAATCGCCCATCGGGGCCATTTTCGCCGCCGCGAGATCCTTCCCCAGCCAGCGGTAGTGGTGCCGCAGAGCCGGGCCGGGACGCACCGGAGGCATTTCCCCCGTCACATCCTTCCCCCAGACACACAAAGATTGGGTCCGCAACAAAGCCTTGATCCGCGGATTTTGCCCGGGGACCGAGGGATCGTGGTGCGCCACCATCAACTCGACTTTTTGCGCGACCGGATAGCGGACACACAACTGCTGCACTGTGGGCCCACTGTCGGCCAAAGCTTCCCACCGCCGAAAAGATTTGCCCGGATCCCATTCCAGCAGCGCAAATGAATCCAAGTCTGAAACCCGCGCGACAGCGGTACCCGCTGGTACCGACCCCCGCAGATAGACCCCGATGAGGCAGTCCGCCACTCGGCGTCGGTAAATGTTTATGACTTCGCGGATGAGCGGACGCCAGGAATTCGCGATGAGGTGGGAACGACAGCGGTTTCGAACAAATCCTTGTTCATCGAGGGCAAAAAAATCGCCCACGGGCAATATTTCCGGTGGTTTTCCCATCGTGGTTGGGACAATGGGGATCAGGCGCGGCGGTGTTCGGCTTCGGCCACGCGCTTGAGGGTCATCAACTGCCGGCGCAATACCTGCTCGGAAAAGCCTTGAAACATCATTCCCAGGAATGCGCCCCGTAGATTTCGGCTGCTCACTTCGGTGACAAAGGTAAAGTGGCAACCGCGTTCCTCCGGCCGCACCCGGTAGTCCACGTGCATGATCAGGGCCTCGCCCGTGAGCCGAACTTGCAGCCAGCGGTCTTGCTCGAAGCCCAGCACTTCACCTTGATAGGTGTTGAGGGAAAGTCCCTGCCGGATTTTTTGGACAAAGGTAGTGCCCTCCGCCCGATCAGCGGGTTCGTGGGTGTACCAGGCTTCTTCAACTTCTTTGACCCAGAGCTGCACCTTGTCCAGGTTGCGCACGTAGTCAAATACGATATCGGCGGGGGCGAGGATGCGGCTGGCGAGCTTGGTAGCCATAGGGAATTAAGCTTGAGTGGTGAAGGCGGTGGCCATAGATTTTTTCGTCGGTGGCGGCCCCGTTTGAAGTTCACCGCTGGATTTGCGAATGAACGAATAGCGGGACGGTAAAAGATGCACCGCAAAAAGGCCGGACGAAAATTAACCCTCCGGCCAGATCAATGCAATTTTTCGTTGTTTTTGTGCCGCTCGGCGTCGCGTTTGGTCTTCTTCTCCAGATTGCGCTGCAACGCCGCTTCCAGGTCGATCCCCGTTTGGTTGGCGAGGGAAATCAGCACAAACAGTACGTCGGCGAGTTCATCGTCCAGGCGCTTGTCTTTGTCCGAAGCTTTGAAACTTTGGTCGCCGTATTGCCGGGCAATGATGCGCGCGACTTCTCCCACTTCTTCGGTGAGCATGGCCATATTCGTAAGTTCGGAGAAATATCGCACGCCGAATTCTTGAATCCAGTTGTCGACGCTCTGTTGTGCTTCCTTGATGGTCATGTCGAATTGAGTACGCTGAAGTGAAAGGATATTGAAACCGTGCTGTGGGCGGCGGCTACTCCCCATTCTCAACTGGATCACCCGCGAAAAGTTCGATTCCGATCGCGGCATTGCCCCCGGCACTGGAGAGGGTCCGCCGCCGGCCCAAGGCGTGGCATTGGGCTCAAAAACCGGGCTGGCGCGAATCGAGGACGATCGTCACCGGGCCGTCGTTCAGGAGGTGGACGTCCATCTTGGCCCCGAACTTCCCGGTTGCCACCGGCCCGGAAAACTGGGTTTTGAGGTGGGCCAGGAATTGTTCGTACCGGGGAATGGAAATCTCCGGCGGTGCCGAGCGTACGTAGCTGGGACGGTTGCCTTTCTTGACATTGGCGAAAAGGGTGAACTGCGATACAACCAGGATTCCGCCCCCGATATCCTTTACAGAAAGGTTCATCTTACCGGAAGCGTCGCTGAAGAGGCGCAGGTGGGTCAGTTTTTTTACGAGCCACTCGATGTCGGTGACACCATCGTCGTGGGTGATACCGAGCAGCACGAGTAGGCCCGGCCCGATTTCCCCCGAAGTCGTACCGTCGATTTTGACCTGCGCATGGGCAACCCGTTGTACTACTGCACGCATGCCGGAATTTAAAGAAATCACCGGGGGGCACAAAATACTTACGGCCGTACGCATGCGCGCACGGCCATAAATAAATCCGGGCGATTCCGCCCCCGCGCGGAAAAATACCGTTACTGAACGATGAGCTTGCGGTTTTTGACCGAATCTCCCGCCCGCAGACGCACGAAGTAGACGCCCTTGCTGAGGGTACTCAAATCGAGGTTTAGGCGGTGAACTCCCGAAACTTGCTCTCCGGTAAATGCGGTTTGCACTTGGGCTCCGACCAAATTGTAGATGCCGACTTCGACGTCGCTGGTGCTCGGCAAGTTGTAGCTCAAGGTCGCCCGGCCCATCGTCGGGTTGGGTGAAACTTTGACTTCGGTTGCGCTGAGGGATTGATCCAGGCTTACTGCCGTGGTGTCGGCCCACCAGACTTCCCGTTCCTCGGTGAAAGGCCCTTGGTTCAAGCTGACCAGGCGGGTATTCGTGAAGAAAATGGGCGTCGTGCGACCAGCGGCGTACCACTCATAGCGAAACAACAGGATGTCGGAAATGGCTGCCCCGGTCCACGAAGAGTCCTGGTAGGTGAACTGCTTGAAAATGCGGGTGACATTGTTCCAGGTGGTGGTCGGCGTGATCAGTGTGCCGGTTGCGTCCACGGTCACATTGACCCTTCCGAACCGGGTGACATTGGTGATGAATCCGTCGAAGTACTCGCCATTGATGCTGTCGGTGTACATCGTTCCGAAGGTGGTGGGAAAGCGCAGAATCGTCGGTTGGATGGTGTAGGCACACGGTTGCGTGGTGATCGATTGTTCTCCGACGACGACCATGGAGTCACTGTCGATGGAGTAATAAATGTAGTTTCCGTTGGGGTCGACGCGGGTGAGATTCGCCCCGGGGATCGCTCCGTTTTGTGGATGGGTAGCGGGATCTACCCACTCGACCGTGCCGGTGGTATTGTTAAGGGTTGCTCCGCTGAAGTCCCAGGTCTGACCCATACCACCGGGCCCTTCCACGATTCCGAGGGTATCGAGGCCTGTGTAGAATTGGGCGTCGCCTACCATGGGCAGGTCACTCCGGTTGATTTGGGCCTGCAGGAGGCCAGCAGCAAAAACGAAGGCAATGAGCGTAAACGATTTCTTCATACTTCAAGGAATTAATTTCGCAGTAATTACGATCAAGAGCAGTGTAACGATGCTCCGAAAGCGATCCGATCTCAACGGGTCAGGACCATGCGTTTTACAATGCGGGACCGGTCGTTTTCCAGCAGGTAAATGTACACACCGGGGCCCAGATGGTCGCCGGAAAATTCAAATTCGTGGGTGCCGGCCCCCAATTTTTCTCCCGCCAGCAGGTCTCCGACTTGTTTTCCGTATACGTCGTAGACCTTGAGGTTCAGGGATTGGGCACGGGTGAGTTCAAGTTTTATCGTGGTGCTCCCGGTAAATGGATTGGGATAATTGCTGATCTGGGCCACTTGCTGGAGGTCATCGGGATCTTCGGCTTTGACAAACAATCCATTGTCCGCGTAGATCATGGCCACTCCGGTATTGCCCAATTGGTTTTTCTTGCCGAGGATGTACAAGTCATCCCCGATGATTTCGAAGGCAAATGCATTTGCGATCTGTCCGGCGGAGCTGACGCCTACCTCGTTGAAGGTGCCGTTTTCTCGGCGCATGAGCTTCACTTTGTCAAAATTCGTGAAGAAGTTGTAAGCGATCCAAGCTTTTCCGAATTGGTCGAATGCCAAGCGGATCGGACGCCCGATGGTCACGATGGGCACCGAATCCACCAACTCATGGGTCCAGGTTCCGGCGGCATTTTTTTCCGATAGAAATACCGAGGTGGCCTGCTCATCCAGGTAGGCAATGGCGGGACGTCCGCTAGCGTTGAATTTCAGGGAGGCAAACTTGCCCAATGCAGAGGCTGCACTCCCGTTTACTGAGTCAATGTCCCAGGCACGGGTGCCGGGATTCTGCTCGGCGTACATCAGGGCGAGCCGCGCATCGTCGTAGTAAGCGACGTGCGGCGCTCCTTGGGCATCCAGTTGCAGAGAAGGATACTCGCCCACCGGCTGATTGGCACAATCGATGACATCGTAGTTCCAGGTCGTTCCGGTGAGGTGGCGCGAAGCGTACCGGAGGCAGTTTACATTGTCGTCGTAATATACAATATGGACCGTGTCCAGTGCGGAAACCTCGATGTCAGTAAAGCCCACCGCGACGCCCGAGTCGACGATTTCGTACTGCCAGGTGCCGTTGCTGAGGGTCGCCAGACGCAAATCGCCATTGAGACCACCGCCGTAGGCCAGGACTGGCTCTTCGGAGGTGCTCAGGGCCATGGTCACCGATTTCAGTTGCCCCGTACCCGTATCGATGGGCGTGATGCTCCACGTCCAATTGGTATTCTTGGTTCCAGTCGCGTAGTACATCTCCGATTTAAAGCCATCTATGTAGGCCATCTGGGCGGTGGTATCACCGCCACTCGGCCGCACCGTGCCATCGTAGTAAAAACCTTTGTTCTCGGAGGTATTGATCAATTCGTAGCGCCAGGGACCGCCGTCGACGTGGCGGCGCGCCAGGGTCAAATCTTCTACTTGTGCATTGTAGATCAGGACGTGGAGAGAGTCGCCGACGATTTCCATCGGGCTGATCCCAATCCCAATACCTTCCATGATCGTGTCCAGCACCCAGGTACTTCCCGAATCGGCGGTTGCTTGGAGCAAGAACTGCTGTCGGCTCAAATCGGAGTACGCGATGAAGACCGAATCGGAACCTCCCCGGGTCCGGATCGCGGTGTGGTTCCGGTAAGTTTGGGTGCCGAAGTTGTGAAAAAAGGTATCGGTATTGGTGATCCGCGCGTAGACGAGGTCATTCGTGAATGAGGTACAACAAAAATTTTCGCCGTAAAACAGCGAACTGGTGTACGAAAGGTGGGTGGCTTCGTCCTCCGAAATAGTAGCGGCAATCCCTTCAAAGGTATAAAATCGCTTTGACCAGAAGAAAGAGGCGGAATCGAGATTGCGAAAGAGGCTGTCGACTTCGCCAAACGTCCAAACGGTGTCTACGCTGGGCAAAAGATTTTGGAAGCGTACGATTCGATTGTTGAAACGCGAAAGACAAAAGATTTCCAGTCGGCCATCGGAGCGCAGCATTAGATTGGCATATTCGCCGTAACGGTCGCCGGTTGGCAACGTATCGGGCGCGGAATTGGTTCCGCAACTCAAATTGATGTCCGATACGATGCCCAGGTCGCGTTCCTCCCAGGTATTGCCCACCCGATAGGCTTGGTGCAGCCGGAAGCCGTACTGGCTGTTGCGGGTGCAAGCCGGAAAGGCATCGATGTCCATCCAACCATCAAAAAAAATGATTTGGGGTTTGTCGATTTCATCGAATAGCAAGTCAACCGTGTGAACCACCCGTTCCTTTTCGGTAATGCTGGCATTGGGACCGTATCCGCCCCACCCGCGGGTGACATCGCCGGGGATCGCTTCAACCGTCCAACTGTTGGTTCCCGCTCGGGACGCGAAGCGCATTTGGACAATCTGATTGATGTTTTCCTGGTAGGCGATGGCCGGCGTACCGTTCGCACTTAGGGCGATGCTCGATTTATAGCCATTCAGTCCATTGATGTCGACGTACTCACGCGTCCAGGAGTTGTCGTTTGGTCCCCGAAAGGCATAGATCAATTTGTCTTCATCACGTTGCCAGTAGCTTAGATGGATGGTGCCATTGTCTTCGACGACCATGTCCGGATTGGCTCCGGACTCGCGCAAGTCATCTTCAATGTTGACAAAGTTCCATCCGAGGAATTGAGCATCGGTAATTCCCGGCAGCAACATCAGCAAAAGCAAACTTGCACAAAAGAATAGCTGAATTCTCATCACCTGTACCATTACTAACCGGGCAAAATCGGGGGCAGCATTCCTGTAAATATCACCGATTTTTGCACAGCCCGGCCCGATATAGGGTAATATACGCAATTTCGGTTAAGGGGCACGATTCCCGGCGGTTTGCAAATGCATCTTGCATCGCCGGGCCGACGCTTATTCCGGGTTTAATCACTGGAAGTAGCTGGTTTTATATCTTTGATCTTCAACTGGATGTAGGTGCGGCCTTTCCAGGTTTTGAAAGCGGGTTGATAGGCAATGTCAAGTCGCAGACCGTCGATTTCCTGCCAACGATAGGCCAAAGAAAACCCAATTGCTTCAAAGGACGCGCCGTGCTGCCGCAATAAAAATCGTACGTGTTCTTCCTTGAGGATGCGTACCTCGACCACTTCGACGTCGCGCGCAACAAAAACCGGCTCTCCGTTGGCGGGTCCAAATGGACCAAAACGGCGAATCAGGCGGATCAAGCGGGGATTGATTTCCCGAAATGCGAGGTCGGCCGCGATGCGGATCCGGGGCACTTCTTGTTCGGGTTGAATGCGCCCGGAGACTTCGGCTTCGAACTGTTCCCGGAAATTGATGAACTGGGCGGGATCCAAGGTCAACCCGGCCGCATATTTGTGACCGCCGAATTGCACGAGTTTGCCCGAGCACGCTTCGAGTGCAGCGTACAAGTCAAATCCGGAAACACTGCGTCCCGAGCCCACCAACTTTTCCCCCGCGCGGGTCAGCAGGATTGTCGGGCGATAGTGGCGTTCGATCAATCGCGAGGCCACAATCCCGATCACCCCCTTGTGCCAGGCGGGGTGGTAAAGTACGGTGCTTTTGCGGCAAATTTCCTCCGGATCGCGCGCGATCATTTCCAGAGCTTCCTGGGTAATTTCCGCGTCCAATTTCTTGCGCTCATCATTGTAGGCATGCAATTGTGCGGCAAACTCGGGAAGGTCATTGCCCCGCCCGAGCAGCAAGCGCACCGCATCGCGGGCACTGCCCAAACGTCCAGCACTGTTGATCCTTGGCCCGAGAAAAAACACCAAATCCGAGACGTTCCATTCGCGGGCGAATTCCGCCAAATCCATCAAGGCTTTCAGTCCCGGTGAGGGAGCCTTCCGCAGCTTCCGCAGCCCGTGGTAGGCGAGGATGCGATTTTCGCCGGTCAGGGGCACAATGTCGCAGGCGACCGACAGGCACACCAAGTCAGCGTATTCGCCGACGGGATCAAAATCGGGAGGCAAAGGGAATTCTGCCGGGAAGTTGTGCAAGCGCCGAACCACCGCCTGGGCCAGTTTAAGGGCCAGGCCGCAAGCCGGCAGTTCTTTGAACGGATAGCCGCAGTCCGGGTGTCGTGGATTGAGCATCGCGACTACTGGCGGGAGCTCATCTCCCGGGGTGTGGTGATCGACTACGATATAGTCGATCCCCTTTGCGCGGGCGTAGCGCAATTTGTCGACCGCTTTGGTTCCGCAGTCCAGGGCGATCACCAATCCGACACCATTATTGGCTGCAAAGTCGACTCCTTGATATGAAATCCCGTAACCTTCTGTGTATCGGTCGGGTATGTAATAGGGAAAATCATATCCACAGACGGCAAAGAACCGCTGCATTAGAGCTACGGAAGTCGTTCCGTCCACGTCATAATCCCCATAAATCAGAATTTTTTCTTCGTTTCGCATTGCCCGCAGGATGCGGTCGACCGCTTGATCCATGCCCCGCATCTGTTCCGGCGGATGCAGGTCCGCCAAATCCGGCTTCAGGTAGCCCCTCGCCTTGCTGAAATCATCGATGCCCCGCTGTACCAACAAGCCTGCCAACTGGTGGGGAAACCGCTCCCGGGTGCTCAACTGCAATGCAAGCGCACTGACCAAATCCGGATGCGGGGCAGGTGGGTAAATCCATTCCGTCATAGCCCGGCAAGTTACGAATTCCCCTCCGATTCTCCGCTAGGCAACATACTTTTCCTGAGATTCTACCGGTGGTTCGCCCAAAAGTTATCCCCAAATTTGGCCTTTCCATTTTGTCAAAATTGGCAAGGGTGAAATCGGGTGTCGTGCTTGCGGAAACCAATAAATTAAATATGGTTTCCCTGATTGAGAAAGGCAAAAATGTACTCCGAGTGGGCATTTCTATTTTCGTGGCGGTGGCCGACACAGCGGTAAGGTGGCTGCGAGGTTTTTGCGGCCTATCCGTTTCCTCGACAAATGGAAACTCAAACTCCATTTTCCTTTTATTTCGGCATCCAGCCGATTTTTCCGATTGTGAATAACTCACCCTCACCGGCTTGAAGGCCACCCGGAAAACCGGTAAATTAGTGGGTGTTTTGTGATCGGGGGACGCCCCGATTTTATGCTAACAACTGCTATGAAGACCAACGGAAGCTCGCTTCTCCAACGCTCATTTATGCGGGATTGTGTTCCCTTTTTCTTTTTGCTCTTGGCCTGCTTCACTTTTACGGTTGGGTACGCGCAGAAGCCAGAAAAGAAGCGGAGCAAAAAGCGTTCCGCCCTCAAAAAGGCCAAGGAACACTTGACCTTTGAAGAGTACCAACAAGCCATACCCCACGTCCAGGAACTGCTGGAACAAGATGCCCAAAACGCCTATTACAACTTCTGGATGGGCAAGGCGCTCTACCTCACCTATCGGAAAAATCAATCTTTGCCTTACTTCGATGTCGCCAATGAAATCAATCCCGACGTGGATCAAGAGTTTCATTATTACTACGCATTGGCCTTGCACTACAACCTCAAGTTTGAAGATGCCATCGTTGAGTACCGCCGCGATCTGGAGCGGTATGAACCGGACAGTGAAGAATGGCGGGAAATCAACGCCCGCATCAGTCAGTGCCGCTACGCCCAAAAAATAAGTGAGCGAAAAGAGCCAGAGTTGGTGAAAATCAAGAATATGGGTGATCGCATCAACACGGAATATGCCGAGCACAGTCCGGTCATTTCGGCGGACAATACATTGTTGGTCTTTACCGCTCGCCGTCCTGATTCCCGCGGTGCGCAGCCGGAGGCCGATTACTATGACGAAGACATCTACATCTCTCGAAATAAAGGGGGAGAATGGTCTGAGGCCCAGAATATTGGGTTGCCAGTCAATAGCAAAGGCCACGACGCAACCATTTCCATCACCGCCGATGGAAAACGATTGTATATCTATCGCCACAAGAAGGACGGTAAACTGTACGTAACTGATTTTGACGATGCCGGGAACAAGTGGCAAGAGCCGCGGGCCGTGCAAAAGCCACTGAATTCCGGTTCTTACGAAGCATCCATTTGCCAGAGCGCGGACAGCTCCCGGCTATTTTTTACCAGTGATCGCCCCGGCGGCTACGGTGGGCTCGACATCTACATGGTCAAACGCGAAGGCAAAGACTGGGGAGAACCGATGAACCTGGGTCCGCGCATCAATACGCCATTCAATGAAGATGCGCCCTACTTCCATCCCGACGGCAAAACGCTTTACTTTTCCTCCAATGGTCCCAATGGTATGGGGGGCTATGACATTTTCGTTACGGAAATGACCCCCAATGAGGAATTTCGGCCTCCGATCAATGTCGGACCGCCGATCAACACGCCAGATGATGAAATTTATTTTGTGATTGCCGCCGATGGCAAAACCGGTTACTATGCTTCAGGAAAGGAAGGAGGCATGGGCGAAAAGGACATCTACCAGGCAAAATTCCCCTATTTTCATTATCCCAAGCGACTTTACACGGTTGAGGTTAGCGGGATCGTGCAGGACGCCAATTCTCTGGATACGATTCCTTCGATTGTCCGGCTGATCGACGTAGAGGAGAAGCTGGTGGTCGATTCGATGCACACCGAAGGTGCGATTGGTCGGTACTCATTTGCGGTAGAACCAGAGCGAACCTACTCGCTGGAAGTATTTGCCGATGGCTACGATGCTGTAAGTGATTCGTTTATGACCCCGCAGTTAAAGCAGGAAGACGTTTACCTGGAGCGAAATCTTTTTGTCAAACGAATCGAGATTCCCGTTGCCCAAGAGGAGGCCCCGGAAATTCAGAACATTTACTTTGACTTTGACGAAGCCGAACTGCGGTCCACTGCTGAGCGGGAATTGGATCTTGTGGCGGAAATCCTGGAGCGCAACGACAATTTGGAACTGGAGATCTTTGCCCACACCGACTGGTACGGTACGTACGAGTACAATGTTGACCTTTCGGAGGCCCGCGCCAGTGCCGCCGAAAGCTACCTGCTCAAAAAGGGTTTGGATGCCGAACGCATCCGTCTGACTTGGTACAGTGAAAATGTTCCCCTCGAAACCAACGAAAACGATCTTGGTCGGCAGTACAATCGCCGGGTAGAATTCCATTTTATCGGGCAAAATGGAAATACCATCTTGAGATCGCGCAAGCTGCGCACGGGGTCGGAAGCACCTTACGTCGACACAACGCCGCCCAAGGGGATACCTTCACTCGACAACCTTGGCGGCATGCCGGCTGGAACCGGCAACCGCACAGCAGTTGCGGGTGGAGTCCCGAACAAAGGAAGTATGGGCGGATTCACCGGCCGTACGGCCACCAATCGCGATGCCATCCCTAGCGACGAAAATCCCAGCGCAACGGCGGAAACTCCGGAGGGGCTATCCGGTATCCGATTGGAAAACGTGTATTTTGACTTTGACAAGTCCTCGGTGCGAAAGGCTGACGAAAATGGCTTGGATCGCATCGTGGACATTCTCGCCTCTAATCCCGACTATAAACTTGTCGTCAAAGGCCATACCGATGCCTTCGGTTCCAATGACTACAACCTGCGCCTTTCCGTGCGCCGTTGCGAAGCGGTTTACGCTTACCTGATGGGCATTGGGGTACCAGAAAACCGGATGTCGTTTTCTGGTTTTTCGGAAGATCAACCCATTGCTCAGAACAGTGACGAACGCGGTCGCCAATTGAACCGGCGCGTCGAGTTTGAAATTCGTCTGGGGAACAAAGTGGTATTGCGAAGTGCCCATCACAATTGAGAGTTGGCCCTTTACCAGCCGCACAATTGTGGAGCAATCATTTGCCGCGATAAGAAGCGCTTGTCCGAATCGAGCCTAATCTGCATTGCTTCCATTTTTCCATTCCCACTCCTGGCCGAGGACCAGCTTTTCCTTTAATTCCTGGGCAATCAAAAACTTGCGCGTTGCTTCTGAGTCCATCCGCTCGGCCGGCAACTTTTCCGTTTCCGCCATGGCGTAGAGCACCATCCCGACCCGACTCACTGTCCGGTTGAGGTGCTCTGGATTTACCAATTCAAGATTATCGCCGTCGGAGTGGTAAAAGTTGTAGACCCCGGGCGACAGGGCGCTCTGAAAGCCCAGCACGGGGATGCCTTTGAGCATGAAGGGCTGGTGATCGCTGTGCAAACCCGCCTGGGTACGAATGTGGTTCTCGAAGCTGCTGTCGATTGCGAAGATCATGGTTCCGACCTTCGTCAGCCAGGATTCGGCTTCCTTCCGGCCCATCGACCGAAACCCGATGGGATTGCCGGTCATGTCGAGATTGAACAAGTACTTGACTTGATCGAGCTTGCCACTCGTTTCCAGATGCTTGACGTAGGCTTTTGAACCCAACAATCCCTGTTCCTCACCCATGAACAGCACAAACTCAACTGTACGCCGGGGCCTGAGATGCAAGTGCTGAAAAATCCGGGCAATTTCCACCACCGCAAAGGCTCCGATGCCATTGTCGATGGCGCCAGTGGACAAGTCCCAACTGTCCAGGTGTCCTCCGATGATGATCTTTTCCGCGGGCAACTCCCGCCCGGGGATGCGGGCGATTACATTGCGGGCTTCGATCTCGCCGGCCCGGTTTTCCAGTTCGATTTTTCCCCGTACGTTTCCGGCAGCAAGGCGTATCCTCAACGCTTCCGCTGTTTCCTTTCCGATGCAAATCGCCGGAATCGGGAGCACAGCTCCGGTGACCGAGGCCGCCCCGGTCAAAAGCACATTGCCGTCTACGGCATTGGCAAAAATCACTCCTCCCGCACCATATTCCCGCGCCAAAGCCGTTTTTTCTGTTCGGTGCAGATTCTTACTGTCCGGTTTTTGGCTACCGTCGAGCCGCAGATTCATGAGGACAAAGTTCCCGGGAATCGCCGCTTTTTGCACTTCGAAGTCTTCGCGCAGCCCATTTCTCACGTCGATAATTGTGGCCTCACCTGAGTAGCGCACCGGTGAATGCGCAAGGCTCACCGTTGGCAAGACCTCCCAACCAGCCCCAATATTGGCACTCACCCAAAACCGCACGGCAATTCGGCTCCACGCTTCAACCGAAAACCCAAAGTATTCTACTTCCGGAAGCTGATTTTCCTTGAGATAATCATAAACAACTGCCTCGGCTTGAGCTCCTTGGGGAGATCCGGTCAAGCGGTGCCCGATGGTTTCAATCGCCTGCTTCAGCGTGGGATAAGCCTGCGAATGTTCACGGACCTCCCGGTCAATTTCGCGAAACACAGCGTTCAGGTGGATTTGAGCCGAAGAGTCGGAATCCGAATGTTGTCCCCGGTTTGGAGAATTCGGTCCGCAAGCGAGGAAACCCAGGGTGACAAACAGGTAGAAAAGGGAAAAGGCGCGCATTTTTGTGAATTCTTTGCGCAAATTAATTGAATAATTGCAAATTGATCCGGTATACTTACGGTGTATTTACCTCCCCTTGGGCAATCTGTCACGCATATCGTCCCGCTTTCCCCTCCTCCTTTTGCTTGCCTCCTTTGCTGTGCCGCTGGCGATTTTGGGAGTTTTTCCGCAGTGGACGGTCGATGACGCTTTTATCGCCTACCGCTACGGCAAGCATCTTCAGGAATTCGGTGAGCTCAATTGGAATCCGGGCCAGCCTCCGGTTGAAGGCTATACGGGAATCTTGCTTCCCTTGCTTGCAGCGGCTGCACTCGCGCTGAAGCTACCGCTGTTGATTTCGATCAAACTGCTATCTGCCCTGGCCACCGGGGGGACCGCCGCCTTGATGTTGTCGATTCTGCGCCGATTTGAGGTCCGCCCAAGGATCCAATTGGTAGTAGTGGTGCTATTTTTATCTGCACCATCAGTTTATGTACACCAGTCCAGTGGATTGGAAACCAGTATTTTTACATTTTTTATGGTGCTGGCTTTCTGGGGACATTTGCGCCTTCTCCTCACCCCTCCCCGCGCTGCCGATTGCTTGCTTTACAGCGCCTCCTTGCTGTTGCTTTCGCTTACCCGTCCTGAAGGGGTGCTACTCTCCCTATTGAGCTTGGGTTTGGTAAGTGCTCACCTGTATCGGCAGCAAAAAAGCCGGGCTGCCCTGTTACTGATTGCCATTTGGCTGGTCCCCGCTATCCTGTATATGGCATGGCGCATCGATCACTATGGACATTGGCTCCCCAATTCATTTGCCGCAAAGCAAGCCACAGGTTGGATCCAACCAGAGTCCATCAAATCCCTGGTTCGGTTTTTGGGGCAGCATGCTCTGCTTCCGCTGCTGAGCGCGTCCCTGCTGCTGCTATTGGAATATGACCGCCGGGATGCTCACTGGTCCCACTGGAAAACCCTTGGCCGCTTTAGTTGGCCTGGGGTTCTGTTCATGCTGGGTTGCTGGCTCGTCTACTTTCGCTCCGATCTGTACATGAACTACGCCTCGCGTTTTTTCTTTCCGTTTTTTCCGCTGCTGCTGCTGCTGGCGGCAGTTTGGGGGGAAGCCGGATGGCGCAGCCTGCAGCAGAAACGGGGGGAGCATCCGCAGCGGACCCGTTTGGTGGGGCAGTTGTTGATCGTTGCGGGCGTCTTGCAAATGGGGATTTTTGCCTTTAAGTGGCGCGGAGAACTCGCTTTTGTGCGGTACTACTCCAGCATTGTGGAAGATGAATATCGGCCGGTGGCAAAATGGTTGCGGGAGCACTTGGACGAGGATGCAACCGTGATTTGCTACCTCGATGCGGGGGCAATTCCCTATTACAGTGGTCGGCGTGCGGTGGACATGGGACGGCTCAATGATGCATTTTTGGCCCGGGAAAACCCCGATTTGGATGCCGTAGTCGATTATTTCTTCTCCTACGGCGCTGAGGCGGTGGTCATGACGAGCGAAAAAAAAGATGATTATATTTACCTTGAAGAAGCTGAGGTTATCCGGGCGGATCCCCGTTTTCAACAGTATGAATTGATCGAAGTATTCGAAAATGACGTGGGATTTCCTTACTTTCAATGGGTATACCGGAAAGCTCAATAGTGAAACTATCGCATTTGGCCCGTATTTGAATTATCGTTAGGTGAACACATCCCGGTCAGCTCATCCGGGGAAGTCTCGTTTGGAAAAAGGAAATGGATGGAAGATTCTTTTCTCAAAAAGATCTATCAAACGTTGGTCCATAGTATGTCCCGTGACCTTGGGTTATACCGGGTGTTGGGGCTGATGGCAGTGGTTTTTATCCCTTTGTTCGGAGTGGTACTGCCGGAAGGGGCCTACGATCCTTGGGGGCAGCGGCTGGCGCTTTCTGCCTACTTCGCGGTGGTGACCGGTCTTTCGTTGGTCCTGCCCATCATCCAAAACAACATCCGGCACGTTGCCCATTTTTCTATGTATTTGATCGTTGTTTGGTCGATTCAACTGGTCTACCGCAACGCCTTTCTTTGGGACTATCTGGTCATGTATTTTGTCGTATTGACCTACGCGGGGGTGAGTTTTACGTCGCTGCGGGCGGTGGTGGTGTTTGCGCTGTTCAATTTACTGGTGGTCACGGTGGCGGTAATTTTCTTCTCTGTGAACCCGTGGGCGCTGGCCATGACTTCCGGGATTTTACTCGTTACCATCCTCCTGGTCGGGTATCGAATTACGATTCAGCGGGAACTCAACCGGCACCAGGATCTCATGGGAAGCATTTATCAAGACTCTCCCGATGCAATTTTCCTGGCCGATCCTACGTCGTTTCGTACAGTAGATTGCAACGCCAGCGCGGTGCGGATGTTTCGGGCCGAAGGCAAAATCGGCCCGCTGCACAAGCATATCACCGCCTGGTTAAATGCCCACCAACGGGGGCAATCCTTCGCGGTGGGCGAGGGGATCCGCATCGAACAGGATATGACTGCGCTCGACGGTGTCCAATTCTGGGCCGACATTGCAGTGGCCCGGGTACAAGTCGCGGGGACGGAGCGTTTACTCATTCGGGTGACGGACGTATCGGACAAGAAAATGGTTGAAGACAAACTTCGCCTCTCCGATTATATCCTCCAGAAAGTCGAGCAGTTGGTTTTCGTCGCCAATGAAAAAGCTGAGATCCTGTACATCAGTCCACACCTCCGGCAAATCCTCGGTTACGATCCGGACGCCATGCTCGGTGAGGGTTGGTGGGAAATGCGCGCCCGTTCTGGCATCGACGTTGCGGAACACAGGAATTACATTATCGACTGCATTAGTGGAGCCCGTGAACCGCGCAACGTCGCGTTTGAGCAAGAGATTCAGGACAGCGAGGGCATCTCTCAGTGGGTCTCCTGGCGAGAGTCAGTCACCAGTGACCGCCTCATGATCGCAGTGGCCACCCTCGCAAATCAGGAGCGCCGCAATCGCCAGGTCCAAAGTGCGATTTTCAGCATTGCTGAAGCTTCTTCCATCGCCCAGTCACCTTTCGAATTTTACCGCGACATTCACCAGCAGATCCTCACCGTCATCGACACGCCCAACTTTTACATCGCGGTGTACGACGAGGACAACGATGAAGTCTCATTTCCCTACTACACCGACCTCACAAATCAGGTCGCCCAAGACCGGATCGGGCGGAAACGGAAGGCGGGCAAGGGCCTGACCGAGTACACCATTCGCCGCAAGCAACCCCTCCTCCTCTCGAAAGCAGAAATCTTGAAGATCGACGCAACGGGGGCCATCCAGGTCGCGGGGCAGGCGATTCCGGAATCCTGGCTGGGGATCCCCATGGTTCACAACGGGGAAGCGGTCGGATTGATCACCATTCAGGACTATCACCGACCCGATGCCTTTACCAATGACGACTTGAGCTTGGTATCTTTCATCGCCAATCAGGTAGCTCAATTTGTAAACAAGCTGCAGGCAGATGAACAACTGAAGCTCAGCGAAGAACGATTCCGTGCGATTTATGATCGGGCTGCGGTGGGGATCGCCCGCATCTCTTCCGAAGATGGATTTACGCAAGTGAATCAGCGCATGACCGAGATATTCGGATACCGCGCCGAGGAATTCTTCCACAAGAAGCCCCAGGAAATTGCCCATCCCAGCGACAAGGAAGTCGGCTACGATGACCTGGTGCGCATCTACCGGGGCGAAATCGACAGCTACTCGACCGAAAAACGCTATCTCCACAAGAACGGGAGCACTTTGCACATTCTGGTGAGCGTCTCGGCTTCCCGGGTAAACGAGGAGGTCGATTTCATCATTGCGGTTTACGAAGACATCACGGAGAAGAAGCGCGCCCAGGAAGAAACCGAACTTTTGCTCACCTTGAGTACCGAATTGCAGAATTCTCATTCCGCTCAGGACGCCCTCAACCTCGGTATGATCAGAATTGCGCAACAGGGCGAATGGGACTACGGTGAAATCTGGTGGGCGGACCTCAATTTACAGTTGCGGTACTGTGACAGCTACTTTGTCACCGAAGGCGGCTTGGAAGCTTTCCACGAGCAGAGCCGGGAGATGGTCCGGGGCAAGGATCCGGATTTCTCTCCGGTCAAGTCTGCTTCCGGCGCCCAGATCACCTGGCACTCAGATCTGGCGGAGCTCGGCGATTTTGGGCGCCGCGATCTTGCCCTGGCGAATGGTTTTCGCTCGGCGGTGTTTATTTCTCTACAGGAAAATGGGCAATCACTTGGGGTCATCATCCTGATGCGCAAAGCGGCGGCTCCGCCAAATGAAGGGGATTTTCGACTTTTCAAAGCGGCCGGATCGCAATTGATCGGGGTGATCCAGCGCTTGCTCGCTGAGGCCGCCCAGCGTGAAAGTGAAGCCCGGTTCCGCGCCATTACAGAAACCGCGTTTGAAGGAATTGTCATCCACCGCAACGGTGTCATCCTGGAGGTCAACTCTGCCTTTGCCAGCATTTTTGGACATTCAGTCGAAGAAATGATGCAGCGGCAATTGCAGTCCTTGGTCTACGAAGAAGCCCCGGAAGCATGGTTGGTCCGCATCAGCACCGATGCCGGGAAGTCGGTCGAGTTTACCGGAAGACGCGCCGATGGGGAAGCCATTTTCCTGGAGGCGGTCAGCCGCCGCGATACCTGGCGCGCAGCACCGGCCAATATCCTCGCGGTTCGCGACATCACCCACCAAAAGGTGATGGAAGAAGCCCGGGAAGCCGCCCGCATCGACGCGCGCTTCCGGGCTTACGTTCAAAACAGTTCGGAAATTGTGCAGATCGCCGATGTAGACGGTACCGTGAGCTATTGCAGTCCGTCCATGGAGCGAATTACCGGTCATCCGCACGAGGCCATGATCGGCAAGCATATCTTTGCGCAATTCCATCCGGATAACCAGGCGACGATTGACCGTATCTGGGGCGGAGTGGTCGCCACCCCCAATGAATCGGGCCGTTTCCAGGCGCGTTTCCGGCACGCTTCCGGTGAATGGCTCGAACTCCAAACCTCCCTGGTCAATCTGGTCGAGGATCCCTTGGTGCGCGGCATCTTGATCAGTTCCCGCGACATCACCGATGTCTTGCGTGCCCAGCGTTCTATGACCGAAAGCGAAGAGCGGTTTCGCACCCTTTTTGCCCTGTCCCCGGACGCCATCTTTGTGGAATCCCGCGGTGGCTACGTGCTCGATGTCAACGAAGCGGGTTGTAAATTGCACGAAATGAGCCGGGAAGAAATCATCGGGAAACACGTGACGGATCTGGCTCCGGAAGAGGACCGCGAACGGGTGATTTCCAGCTTTGAGCGCCTATTTACCGGAGAGACCTCTTACATTGAGGCCATGAGCATCAGCCGTTCCGGACTCGCTACTCCAGTCGAAGTCCGGGTCAATGTCATCCAGTTTCAGGGGGAACAGGCGATTATTCTGCAGGCGCGCGATATCACCGAGCGCAAACAGAGTGAATTGGTGCTGAAAGAAAGCGAAGAGCGGTTCCGCGCATTGGTGGAGCACGCCACGGAAGCAATTTTTGTTCAGGATGTCGAGAACGAGACTTTCCTGGAGGTCAACAAAAATGCGGAAGTGCTTTTCGGCAAGAGCCGAACCGTCCTCATGTCGACCCGGCCTTGGGAGTTGAGTCCCGCTTTCCAGCCGGACGGAGCGCTTTCCCGGGAGCGGATGCGGGAACTCATGGACCGGGCGGTACAAGGGGAGCAATTGGTCATCGAATGGACCCACCGCCACGCGAGCGGCAAGCACGTTCCCTGCGAAATCCGCTTGAACCGCTTCCCCTCTTCCAGTCAGGTTCTCGTTCGGGGTTCGATCACCGACATCACCGAGCGCAAGCTGGCCGAGCAGCGTATCCTGGAGTCACAGGAACGCCTCAGGATTCAAAACGAAAAATTAATCGATCTGGCGGCCAGCCCGGCGATCAATACGGGGGCGCTCGACGCGGCGTACCGGGAGATCACTCAAGGCATTTGCGAAACTTTGCAGGTGCATCACGCCAGCATTTGGCTGTTCAATGAGGAGCGCACTCATCTCGAATGCCAGATGCAATTCAACGCTGAATTGGACCTTTTCGGCAAAGGCAAGCAGTTGCAGACGGCGGCTCTGCCCGCTTATCTGCAAGCCCTCCAGGAGGAACGGGTCATTTCGGGAGTCGATGCCACTCAAGATTCGCGGACCCGGGAATTTTCGGAGAATTTCCTTCTGCCCAATGGTTTCGTCTCGGTCCTGGACGCTCCGCTGCGCCACAGCCAGATGGTTGCTGGGGTGGTGCGCATCGCGGCGGTTGATCGGCAGGAATGGTCACAAGAGACGCAAAACTTTGCCGGATCCATGGCGGATATGGTGACGCTTTCGCTGGAGGCCTGGGAACGCAAGCGGGCGGAAGAAAAGCTAGAGCAGACCTTTTCAAAGATGCGGGCCACCTTTGATTCCACCCGCGACGGCATCCTCGTTGTCGATACCGAGGGGAATGTGTTGGAGTACAACGATGCTTTTCTCGGCTTGAGCAATATCCCGCGGGAGATCCTCGACAGCGGTCAGCCGAATCCCGGCTACGAAATCATGCTCGAAAATATTGTCGCCCGGCAAGCTTTCATGGAAGCGATGGACAACATGGAGCAGAATCCAGATCTCAATCTCCGGCACATTTTCCGTTTGCGCGATGGCCGGGTTGCTGAGGTCTACGTCCGCCCGATGCGTGTCGGGGGCGAGTTGCGGGGCCGGCTCTGGTTTTTGCACGACATCACCGAGATCAAGCGCGCCGAAGAAGCAGTGCTCGAAAGTGAGGCCAAATTCCGCACACTGTTCTCCCAGGCCAATGACGCCATCCTGGTCATGAACGGTGACCGCATTTCCGATTGCAACGAGAAGGCCCTGGACATGTACGGACTCAGGGCGGAGCAACTCAAGGGCAAAGCATTTTACGAGCTGTCTCCCCCTATTCAGCCGGATGGATCGGCCTCGGACGGCAGCTTGTGGGAGCACCTCGATGAGGTATTTAAAGGCGAGAGTGTGTCCTTTACCTGGAAGCATCGGCGGGCAAATGGACGGCCCTTCGATGCGGAAGTCAGCCTGAACCAAGTCCGAATTGGGGACAATACTTTTGTTCAGGCATTTGTCCGGGACATTACAGAGCGGGTACGGGCCGAGCGGGCGCTACGCGATTCTGAGCGCAAGAACAAAGCCATCCTGGACGCGATTCCGGACCTGATGCTGCGGATTTCGGGCGACGGTATTATTCTGGACTACAAGACCAGCGACCAGCAGACCTTGCTCATGGGCAATGGGACCGTGCTGGACCATCACCTCGCCCAGGTATTGCCGGATTCGATGGTTCAGAAAGCCCTTGCGAGTATGAAAACGGCTCTTGGCAACGGTGAGACGCAGCAGTACGAACTCGAAATGGAGATCGAAGGCGATCTACGGGACTTTGAGACACGCTTGGTGCGGAGCGGCCCGCGGGAAGCTTTGGTCATCATTCGGGACGTCACCGAGCGCAAGCGCACGGAAAAAGAGCTGATCAAGCGAAATTTTGAGCTTGACAGCTTTGTCTACCGGGCTTCCCACGACCTAAAGGCACCGTTGAACTCCCTGATGGGGCTGATCGACCTGGTCGGGGTAGAAACCACCGAGGAATCGGTCCTGCGCTACCTCACGATGATGAACAAGAGCGTAGTAAAATTAGATACCTTTATCCGTGACCTTGCCGATTTTTCCCGCAACGCCCGCCAGGAACTACAGGCCAGTGTGATCGATTGGGAGGGCATCATCCGAGAGACCCTCGAAAATTTGCAGTTTATGGAAAATGCCGATCAGGTGGAGAAGTTGGTTTCTATCGACAGCCAGGCACCCTTCCAGTCGGACCCGGTGCGCCTCGGTATCATTCTCAATAATCTCGTCTCAAATGCGGTCAAGTACCAAGACCTGAGAAAGGACCGGCGGCAGGTGGAAATATCGGTTTGCAGCGATGATCAGCACGCCGTAATTCGCATCGCCGACAACGGGATCGGTATTCCCGAAAAGTACCATGCCAAAGTATTCGACTTGTTTTTCCGGGCTTCGATCCAATCTTACGGCTCGGGGATCGGGATGTACATCGTGCGGAATGCCATCGATAAGCTCCACGGTGATATCACCCTGGACTCGAAAGAGGGGCGGGGAACCACCTTTGAACTGAGGATTCCCAATATACCGTAGATGTAGGTAACCGATTACAGCAGGAACTCCGGATGGTGGGCCACCAGCGGAATGGGATTTTCCGGAGGATTTTGTCGGTGGTCGTGGTGGTAGCCCAAGATGTCGTACCGCTCGCGGTAGGGCAACAGTTCCCGGTACCAAGTGTGGGCGTAAGACTCCTGAAAGGACAGTTCATGAAATACCCGGGGACGTCCGGGCAGATTCATCGCATCCAGCGCCGTGAAAAATGCCGCTGGGTTGCCCAGATCGCCGGAATACGCCAACGCCGCGTCGCCTTCCCGAAAGCAAAATCCCCAAGTCGCCATGTTCTTCACGTGCTGCCCGAAAGTGTCGATGGCCGTCACTTGTGGGTAGTCGCCAATGGGGGTAAATGCGATGCGCTCATCAGGATTTCCCAAGGAAAACGCCAGAAACGAGGTTAAAAGTTGTCGGAAAGAATCGGTGGGATAAATCAGCTTGATTCGCTCCCGTTGCAGGACATGCTGCCAATACAGCACCAATGAAGAAAGACTGCCTACATGATCGTCGTGCAGGTGGGAAATCAGTACGGCGTCGATTTTTTCGACCCATCCCGACTTCACCAAGCGGGGGAAAACCGAGTGTCCGCAGTCCACAAGAAAGGTGAAGTCGTTCACCGTTAACAGTACCGCAGAGTTGCCTTGTTCCACGTGAAAGGCACCCCCGGTACCCAAGAATCGGATTTCCATCGGCACAATTTTCCAATAAAAATGTCGAACGGAATTTTGGAAAACAAGCGCACTCCGCCTTTGTCATTGAATATCAGGAAATTGTAATTGTATTTTTCATTTTGCACCCGGCTCAATTCGCCAAAAACGCCATTTTTCAGCCGTTTTGAGGTTCCTTGGAAAATGGCATATCCACTTAAAATTAAATTTTTATGAAATTACTGATAGTCAAGGATTTAATTCGAATAAAAGCGGGGAAGAAGTGGTTTTAGGACATAAAATTGTTCTAAAAATAATTATAGAAACCGAAAGACTTGAGCTAGATTCGAATTGTTGAAAAACGGCAAATTCACTGGGTAAGTGAATTGTCAGCGAAAATTTTCGCGAGCGCATTTGGATCAAGAACCCCGTCCGGTTTGCCCGGATAACCGAAACGAGGAGTGGAAAATGAGGAGGCATACAAGCGTGGTTCGGCGCTCTTTGAAGCGGCAAAAATCAAGGAATAACTGTTTTAATTATCTCCTTTTTATCCAATGTCCCGAATCCTCGGGACGCGTTTCTCTGTTGATTGGTGCCGGGAACCTCGAGCCTTCGGGGTTCCGGCATTATTTTTTACCGAGAAGCTACGCGGATAGAAATGCAGAGATGAATTTTCCAATATCATAAACCGAGAAATGCAGGGTTGTAATGAAAAAGAAAAATCGCCAATCAAAGCACCGTCGCAGAAAGGAAATCCCTTCTGAAGCTGAACAAGAACGGCTGAACCAGGAAATCGATGAGGCCATCGCCGAAATGGAATCCGGGATCAAAAAGATCCGGGGACGCCTCAAGCGTATTCAAGACAAGCTGGGCAAGATTCAGCGCCAAATTGAAAACCCGGAGTCGGATCAAGCCGACCAGCAGACCGACCATTTTGGTTGGATTGAGCCCAATAGCTCGGCCTGGTCCGCGTGATCAACCAACTTCACTGCGCAAACGAGGGGAATCTGGGTGGTCCACATCCGGTTCCCCTCGAACTGT
>JBCCQH010000088.1:0-34036 GCA_039024435.1 Bacteroidota bacterium | reverse complement strand
CGGTAAGATTGCATTGCCCAATGCCGCATCGCGCATTTGCTCCGGCGCATTCTCCCCCGCACTCTACCGTGGCCTTGATTGAATGTCAAGGGCAAATCCCCTACCTTTGCAACCTCAAATATTCCAGGATTTACTACAAAGCACACCAGCATGTTGAACATCATTCTCTTTGGTCCTCCCGGGGCCGGCAAAGGCACCCAGGCCAAGAAGCTCCTCGATCAGTACCAAATCAAGCACCTTTCCACCGGTGACATGCTCCGCGCGGAAAAAGCTTCCGGTTCCGAATTGGGGCAGCGAGTAGCGGCGATCATGGCCGCGGGCGATTTGGTCTCGGATGACATCGTGAATGAGATCGTGCACAGCCAGGTCAATGCCCACCGCGAGGCCAATGGTTTCATCTTTGACGGCTACCCCCGGACGGTAGCCCAAGCCCACAAGCTGGAAGAAATCCTGGCGGGCATCGGCGAGAAGCTGGCCGGTTTGGTGCTCATCGTCGTCCCCGACCAAGAGCTGATCGACCGGATCGTGAAGCGTGGCCAGGACAGTGGCCGCGCCGATGACACCGCCCAAGTCGCCCAAAACCGCCTCCAGGCCTACCGGGACAAAACGGAAGCCGTCGCCAATTATTTTGCCGACAAAGGCATGACCCACACCGTCGAGGGCGTCGGCACCATCGAAGAAGTCTTTGTTCGCCTCCGCACGGCGATTGATGCCCTAAATTAGAATTGCGGGTTTCCGACTTCTGATTTCCGATGGATTTTGGGGAGGCAGTACACTGCGTTTGAGTGGACATCAGAAACCAGAAATCAGCAATCAAAAATCCGAATCGCATGAGTGGAATCGTCGCCATTGTTGGACGGCCCAACGTGGGCAAATCAACCCTGTTCAATCGCTTCATCATGGAGCGCAAGGCCATCGTCGACAACGTGAGCGGCGTGACCCGGGACCGGCACTACGGCAAATGCCTGTGGAACGGGACGACATTTACCGTCATTGACACGGGTGGCTACGTGTCGGATTCAGATGATGTCTTCGAAGCCGCGATTCGGGAGCAGGTCCACATCGCAATGGAGGAAGCCGACCTGCTCTTGTTCATGGTCGATTCCGATGAAGGGGTAACTCCGCTGGACCAAGAATTTGCCAACATTGTGCGGCGCAGCAAGAAGCCCGTTCTGCTGGTCGCCAACAAATCCGACAACAAAGAGCGCCGCGAAAGCGCCTTCGAGTTTTACGAGTTTGGGTTGGGCATGGTCTATCCCGTTTCGGCGATGAACGGCTCAGGAACAGGGGAATTACTCGACGATATGGTCCAAGCATTGCCCCGGGAAACCGAGGCTGCGGTAGAAGAAAACATCCCCAAGTTTGCCATCGTCGGACGGCCCAATGCCGGCAAGTCCAGTCTGATCAATGCGATTTTGGGCAAAGAGCACAACATTGTGACCCCGATTTCCGGGACGACCCGCGACAGCATTTACACCCGTTTCCGTGCTTTTGACTTGGACTTGTATCTGGTGGACACCGCCGGATTGCGGCGCAAAGCCCGGGTCAAGGAAAACATTGAGTTCTATTCAACCCTGCGGGCGATCCGGGCAATCGAAGAATGCGACGTAGCCCTCCTCATGCTCGACGCGACCCTGGGCATGGATGCCCAAGACCTCAACATCCTGAGTACCGTCGTGTCCAACGGCAAAGGCCTGGTCATCCTTGTGAACAAGTGGGACCTGATGGAGAAGGAGACCAATACCGCCCGAGACATGGAAAAGGTCATCCTGGAACGCATCGCCCCGCTGAGCAACATTCCGGTAGTATTTGTGTCCGTCGTCGAAAAGCAGCGCATCCTGAAAGCCCTGGAAATCGCGGTGGAAGTCTACCAAGAAAAGAACAAGCAGATTTCCACTTCCAAGCTCAATGAGGTCATGCAGGTGGTCTGGGCCCGGCACCGTCCGGCGGCGGCGCGGGGCAAATTTATCCGGATCAAGTACGTGACCCAGATCCCGGGCAAAGTGCCGACCTTTTTGTTTTTCGTCAATCACCCCAAGCTCATTCAGGAAAGCTACAAGCGCTACCTCGAAAACCAGATCCGGGAGCATTTCGGCTTTCGGGGCGTTCCGATTAACATCTTTTTTCGGGACAAAAATTGACCGGACCGGCCACTCGTGCGATACCTCCAAGGGCCCAAAATACACCAAAAGGCCGCCTCCTGAGAGACGGCCTTTTTTCGTTGGGTAGGGTGTCCTAATTCCCTTGCGTATCATGAATTCTTATCCTAGGGATTGAATGTACCAGTCCAGTTCGCGGATGCTGGAGGAAAAGGTAAATCCATCGCTGACCAGGTAGTAACGTTCCTGATCGAAGGTATTTGTGTAAGCCCACTTGGCAAATTCAAGTTTGTGACTGTCGAAGCTCATCGTGTGCATGACTTGCAGCACCATGTCCACGCTCACGAGCTTGTTGCGCAGGGCCTGCTTGGCGATGAGGATCTTGTCCCGGTCGAAGCACTGCTTTTCGATGTGAAGCAGAACCTCAGCAAAGGCGCGGGGGCACATGTGGTCAAGGGCTTGGGGAGCGGCGCAAGTGCCGAGCGTGGCCGGAGCGGGGGCCGGAATCGGAGCTCCATGGTTGATGCCCATGCCGCCGTGACCGCTGGTCACCGTAACATTGCCGGAGTAGGTCGTAGTACCGTGCGAACCGTGAACCACCGTCGTGGTCGTCGTACCGTTGCTGCCAATCGGATTGGCGGGGGCACCGGTAGGAGCACCGTAAGCTACCTGAGTCGCAATGTAACGATCAAGCTCTTGGGCGCTGCTGCCGAAGCGGAAAGCTTCATTGACCACGAAATAACGATCAGGGTCGATTACCTGGGTGTAGGCAAATTTGGCATAGTTCAAGCGGTTGCTCTCGAAGTTGAACAAGCGAGTCAGTTGCTTGACCTGAACCGAACGGAGGAGGCTGTTCCGGGTGATCTGCTTGGCGACCCGGAGGCGATCCCGTTCGAACCGCTGCCGGCTGATGGTTTGGCGGGCCCGCTGGAATTCCGAGACACTCATAACTGGGGGACCATGGGCGGCTCCATGATTGATGCCGACGTTCTGCCCGGGATGGGCGTGTCCGTAGTAACCATTTGTTCCGACCTGGGCCATTCCGAGGGTGAAGGCGAGGCTAATTCCTAAGGAGAGTATAAATCTTTTCATCGTGATATATGTTTTAAGTGTTGAACTTTCAGA
Organism: Bacteroidota bacterium; assembly: GCA_039024435.1. Taxonomy (GTDB): domain Bacteria; phylum Bacteroidota; class Bacteroidia; order J057; family JADKCL01; genus JBCCQH01. The sequence goes on along the minus strand of JBCCQH010000088.1, from coordinate 30,812 downwards.
GTTGTTATTTGCTCTCAATGAGGCAAGCTCCATGCCAAAGTCGTCCACTCGGGTAAAAAGGCCTTTTTTGCACTAATTTGGCCATTTTTGTGTATGCTATAGTGTACATCTCGTGATTTTTTGTGCCGTGGATATGTATATTTTTAAGGACAATTATAGGGGCAATATTGTACACAATGCCAATCACCCCTCGCTCTGGGATAAAAACAGGCTGTGCAAAAGTGATTCTGGGCTTCGGCGCGGAGAATTCGGATCTTCACCCTATGGACATTGAACAGTACAAATCGGACTCGGAGCGGACCCTCATCGACAAGGGCCACGAAATGAACTTGCTCCACGCGGCGATGGGCATCGGCACAGAAGCGGGCGAATTGCTCGATGCTTTCAAGCGCCAGCTATTCTACGGCAAGCCACTCGACGTCGTCAACATCAAGGAAGAAGTCGGTGACCTGATGTGGTACGTGGCGATATTGCTCCGGGAACTTGATCTGGACTTTCAAGAAATCCTGGACCTCAACATTCAGAAGCTCCGGGCGCGATTTCCGGATAAATTTACCGAAGACCACGCCCTCAACCGCGACTTGGAAACCGAACGCGCGATCCTAGAACAGCGGGATCAGATGTCACATTCCTGATTTACGTCGATGATTTTGAGGTTGGCCGCGGGATAATTGAAGTGCCACCACTCCGTTGCAAAAGGTTTGAATCCGGCGTGTTCCATCACGTCTTGCAACAACTTTCGGTTGTTTGCCGCCTCTTCGCTCAATCCCGCGTAATCGCGGTGGGCTTCCTCCCCGAAATAATCAAAGTCGGTTCCCATCGGCACCGTCTCATCCGGGTCGGAGGCAATCGGAGCCAGCGTTAGGTCAAATGCTGCCCCTTTATTGTGGCTAGAGCCCCCGTTATAGGGATCGGCGACGTAGCGGGGATCCTGGATTTCTTCCCACATGTACTTCTGCACCGAATAAGGCCGGTACGCGTCCCAGATGTGGAGGATGTAGGCCCCTTCGGCGATTTCGTTTAGCTTTTCCTCGGCTTTTCGCAGGGCCTTAGCTGCATCTTCTCGGGCCATGCAGGGCAAGCACTCACTGTAGAGGTGTTGCTCCATGAAATTGTTGTCGGTCGCGTACCTCAGTTCTACCCGCCCGTCGTTCAGGTACTTGTTGCAGGGGACCAGGTCGTGGTCTCGGATCACCATCCGGGCCGAATCGAGCAGCTTTTCGCCCTTTACCATGTCGGCGGTGATGGTCAGAAACTCAGAAAAAATCCGCGTGGTGCTCCGGGTGGAGGTGCCTTTGTAGATGTCGATCTTGTCCCGGACCCGGTGTATCTTCCCAAAGATTTTTACCCGGGCCCGTTCGGCATTCGCTTCAATGATTTCCCATCCCCCGTCGGCGACCTGTCGGATGTCCTTCATTTTGGTGCCGAAGTTCTCGTAATCGTTCAGGTACAGGACAAAGCTGCCGTTTGAGCGCAGGAGCAGGCTGCGTTCCTTGCGGATGGCATCCTCCGCGGTGGACCACTCGTCCACGATGGGGCGGTTGACGGCGCCCGCGAGGGGAGAATTCTGGCATTGGGTGAGTAGGCTTTGTTCCCGCGTGGCGGCTCCTGCATCTTGCAGGCCAAACCACCGCTTTCCGTCAAAAAAGCGCAGCTCCGAGATGACCAGGTCATCGTAAGCTTTGCCCGGATAGACCGAATTGACCTTGAGTTCAAATTCGGTTCCTTCGAGGGCTTCCGGTAAGGCGATTGCTTGGGCGGCGGACTCGTCTTTGAGGGTGAGTTCGGCCCCGGAGCCTCCCACGACGGCAAAACGGATGGTTTGGGCGCGTTCATTGCGGGAAAAATGATCCTCCGAGCGCTGGTAGCCGTTCCAGACTTTGATTTTTTCGATGCGCACTTTCCGGGCAAAGGAAAACTGCACCGTTTCCCCGTTGCCGCTGCCGGTTTTGCCCTCGGCCCAGCCGAACTCCATTCGCGAATCGAACAGGAAGTCCGGCGCGTAGGCCGCCGCCGGCTCCAGGATCGAACTGGCCTGCGCCTTCCCGGGCACCATGGGCAAAGGCCGCAACTTCAACCCCTCCCCATCTTTCCCGGAAAGAAAAATTTCCGCGATGCCGACCTGTTGGTCGGGGTTGGGGACCGCGATTTGCCCCTCGCCATCGTCGATGTAATAGGTCAGTTCCTGATTGCCCCGGGTAGCGGCTACGCGAATGAACAACGCACGCAATTCGCGGTCCAGGCTCACCGGCGCTTCCAGGCTGCCCACTTGCGGGATCCGGGTGCCGTCCGCATAAAATTCAATGTTCCGGGCGAAGCGGGCTTCCTGCTGCGGCAAGGCGATTCGCACCTGCGAAATGTAGGTCGGCTCGGCAAAATAGAGCATGATGCCCTCGTTTTCGCCGGCACCGGGCATCGCTTCCCACCAGGTCGTCGAATCGCCGTCCAGGGCCGCTTCCGGACCTGCCTTGCCAATGGAAGTGGCGTACATGCGCTCCAAATAGATGGCGTCGGGTTCGAAGGGCAATTCGGCAACCGGAGCATCGGCCACGGGCGATTCTGGGGTCGTATCGGATGGTGAGCGGTTGGGCGCATCCGAAGCGGTTTCGCCCCCGCAGGCGGCGATCAAGAGGGCAAACAGGCAAATGAGAGGAAAAGCGGCACGTTTCATAGGATTGACAAATGTTCGGTGAGGGACGTCTCAATTTCTGGATTGCCGCCGGGGAATGCAAATCAAAACAAGGTCGTCTGGGCTCCGTAGCGGATACTGCGCTCGTGTTCCAGCAGCCATTTTTTGCGCCAAATCTTCCCCCCGTAGCCGGTCAGTTTGCCATTGGCCCCGATGACGCGGTGGCAGGGCACGACGATAGAAAGGGGATTTCGGCCATTGGCGGCCCCGACCGCACGGACGGCCTTTTCGTTGCGCAGCGCCTGCGCTACGTCGCGGTAGGAGCAGGTGGCCCCGTAAGGAATGCCGTGGAGGGCATTCCACACGCGGATTTGGAAGTCAGTGCCGGCCGGTCGAAGTGGCAGGTCAAACTCGCGCCGCATCCCCGCGAGGTACTCCTGGATTTGGGTGACGGCAGTCGGGAGGTGGGCTGGGAGATTGTCCGTGGTGCCGGGATCGTGATCGGCAAAAAAGATGGAAGTGAGGCCGCTTTCGTCCCCGGCGATGCGCAGCCAGCCCAATTCACAGTGCAGGTGCGTCCAGTAGGGAGCGGGATCGAGGGCGGACAAGTTTTGGTGGAGCGGCATAGGGAATTATTGGCGTAAAAAATCGATCAAAAGCCCAATTAGAGGAACAGCATTTCGTCCCAAACGGGCGTCAGACCCGACAGAAGCGAATTCCAAAGGACCGCGGCGAGCAGCAAAGCCCCCACCAACAGCCACGGGGTCAACCAACGGGTCAGGCCGCTGGGCCACCCCAAAAGATGTACCGCTACGGCGTAAAAGTTGACGCTGCCCGCCACCAGCCCGATCAGGCCGAGCAGCGGAGCGAACAGCAACAGCAGATCGTATTCCACCATAGAGACCGACAGTACGATGGCTAGGCCGAGCGGAGCCGTTTGGACGGTGGATACCAGGGCGCTGCCGAGGGCGATCTCCGCGACAGATCCTGGACTTTGGGGGGAAAAAAGCCGGCCGGAGAGCAACACCAGGAACAACACGCCATGATAAAAGAGTGGAGTCGCCAGCAGGGCTCCCGGTGGGAGCTGCATAACATTGCCCAACAGAGCACCAAGTCCGGCGAAGAGCAGCCCGATCAATACCCAAATCCCGGTTGCTCCCCAGAGCGCCGCCGAAGGGGCGTTCCGGAGATGGATCAAGCGCTCATTGCCCCCAAAACTGTACCGGAAGGCTTGCAGTATCTTGAGCTTCCGGGGCGGATCGGTCATCAAAAAAGGGAAACTTAAACTTTTTTCGGTGTGAGTAGGGCCCCAATGGCTTGCACCACACCACCTGCGATAGCGAAGTAAATCCCTTGCATGGGCTCGAAGCCTTCTTTTTCGGGTGCCAGCATTGCGAACACCGCCATGCCCACCGCCAAAAGCGCCGGTATTACCGCCAGCTTATTGCGCAGATAGATCAGAACCAGGGCGACCAGGGCCATGCCCCCGGCCACCAATCCTTGCCACAGGGTGTAGCCCTCGTTGATGATCGGCGGGAGACTGCCAAATTTAGGGGTGTAGCCATTCCAAGCTTGAAACAAGGAGTACCCGATCAGGGTGAGGCCCAATATTCCGAGGGAGATGTACAAGTTTTTTTTCATAGTAGTATGCGAGTTCAGCGTTCAAAATATACATTTTTTTGCGAACCGCGTTGCGCTCGGCAGAAAATGCGCGGTCGACAAAAATGTCAAGGCTTGGAAAATCCTCGGGTGCGCCCGTCAGGCGGTGCGCCGAGGATGCACTTTTCCTGCGCAAATTCTTGTGTATTGTATTGCCTTATCGCGACGATCAAGGAATGAGCAGATTGCGATGGATAAACAGCAATCTTTCACAACGCAACCGGTCAGTGCAGTTGATTTACGGTTGGGTATGCGCCTCAGTACGCGGTCCAATTGTTTGTAAAAAAAACTAAACCGTCGGGAAGATTGCGAATGGATAAAATCGTCTCTGATTCACTCAAAGTCCAAGAAATTTAGGCTAACAAACGTTGGTTTGGGATGGATGAGATATTATTTTTGTCGCCTACAAATACACCTACTGAACCAAACGTAACGATGAAACTCAAATACATTTTTATTGCATTTGCAATTGCCTCTATGATGCTGGTTTTCACTTTTCGCGAAATCTTCCGCCTGTTCGGATTGGTGCGCGAAGCTTAATCCCGTTTTTGGTTATGAGTTTAGGCGGTTGCTCTCAATTGGGGCGTCCGAAAATCCAATCCTCAGACAAGTAACTTGCGATTTTCTGGTTCCAAGTTTCCGTGTCCATTCGTTTGAATAGAGCACGAAATTCCTTTGGCAATTTTTCAATGGAAAGCTGACAATCGAGTCCCGCTTCCATTGCTTGAGGAATCCGCCACCTGCATACCTCCCGGAGAACCAATTGGCGAAGACCGCCCGGGGATCCGGGACGGCCTTCTATTACGGTGTTATAAATCAGTTTGTTAGCTCGCGGTCATTGGGTCCTTTGGTTGCTTGTCTTTCAAGATTGGTCTCATTTGCTCGTTGGGCAGTCAGTGCGAGGTTGGTTTGTGCTGGTAGTTGGCCCGGGGGCTTGTTCGTGATGACGGAGGTTGTTGGTCAGTCGGTTCGCGGGAAACGCGCTACTTTACCGTAAAGCTGAGAGTTTCCAGCACATTGCCGCCTGCTGTGATTTCGACCGTCCAGTTGCCGGCCATTTTTGGGGTGATGGTTTTGTAACTCCGGGTGCGCCAGCGGGGCCCTTGAACGTCTAGTTCGACGGTACTAATGACCTTGCCCTCCAATTTCCAGACGTGCTGGATGGTGCTGATTTCGCCTTTGGGCAGGGTGATGGCCGAGTAGCAGTAGATGCGGCCGACGTCGTTGCTGAAGGTACTGGCCGTGCCCACGGGTTCACGGTTGTCAATGGCAGTGCAGGTGACCGCCTGGGCGACTTGCAGAGAACCCGGAGCCTCGGAAACGGTGGTGTCGGGCCGCGCTTCCCGGTGGTCGACCGGTGTGGCGGCAAAGTTTAGGCTGAAGGTAAACAGGGCGATCAGGGTGATTAGAGCGGTGTTTTTCAGAGAAGTGAGATTTTTCATAGCGATAAATTTTTTATTTCTGTTGGGTAGGCAGTTGGTTGGTCTGCCGTTTTGGTACATGATTATGTACGCGGGCTTCGCAGCAGGTTTTGGTACAAATGGGACAATGAATTTTCAATTTGGGTCAACCTCTACCCGGGAGACAATTTTCTACCCGCTGCACCAGTTTTGCCGTACGGGGTGCGGATGAAAGGGGAGGAGAAATCAGTTTGTGTGGTTGGGGAGCTACGAAGTCAGCCGGGGATTATTCTCCGGGGTCGGGCCTCCGGTCCTGCAAGCCTTTTGCGTAAGTAGCGGTGCGATTCTCCGGAAACCAACGTTCTGACAGGTAGCGATCCCGGACTTTGCCCAGGGTGCCCACCGCACCATCCTGAACCAAAAAGTGCAATACCTTTTGGACCGCATTTTCCGGGGTAAAGTTTTCCAGCAGAAATCCGGGCTTGCCGTGCTTGTGGAATCGCCAGCCATCGGCCATGAGCTCGGCGGCGTAGACTTCGATCCGTTGGAAGCGCACTTGTTTTGCATTGCGGTAATCGCAGTGAAGAAACACGAGGCTCCGGTCCCCTTTTTCATTGACCAGAAACAATTCCTCCATGAACTTCCAGGATTTATCCGCGGAGAGGAACGGCACCGCACGGCGCAGTCGATCCTTTTTCCAGCGGTCCAGTGCCGCCGCAAACGCATTCGCCAGAGCCGCCCTTTCCGGCCGTTGGTTGCATTGCTCAATGTAGCGGACCAGTTGTTGCTTGCGGCGCTTCATAGAAGGCGTGTAGCTGGAAGTCGTGAAGGCAAGCACCGAAATGCCGATGAGCCTCGCCAATTGCCGAAAGTAGTGCATGATCAATTTTGGTTCACGGCACCCCTAAAATTACGAAAAGCCGCCCAATGCCACCTACCCAAGAAAAGTCCGCTTAGGGTTCGATGGGGCGCACCCCTGCGTCGCCGTCGATTGCGTACTCATCAAAGATGTAATCCTGGTCGCCGACGCTGTGGCCGCCACGTTCGCCGAAGAGGGAGCGGCCGAGTGGGTCACCGTCGATTTCTTTCTTGTACACATTGTAGGAAGTAATGTTCTGGATCGGCGCGATGTAGGATCCCACGATGAACGGGACCAGGCCCCGGGAGCTGACCGAGTCATTTTCGTTCGTGTACTGAACTCCCCGGAGCCGCTCCGGATGCACGATGTCGGCCGGTTGGTGCGGCGCGAGGTAGTAGACCGACTGGATGTCGTACTTGGGGGATTCGCCCTCCTCGTTGATCTCTTCCAATCTTTCCGCCAGGCCCGCCGCGTAGGCGGCCCCCATGCTGTGCCCGATGATGACCACCGGCTCAGCATCTTCTCCTTTTTCGCTGAAGCGGTCCGGCCGCTCGGTTTCGGTGCGGACGTTGTCGTCGGACTCGGTGGCAGTTTGGTTGCTCCGGTGCTCGACCCGGTCGGTTTTGCCTTCTCGCTGGGGCAGCCCATTGGCCATGTCCTCTTCGGTTGTGATATTGCCCTGGTCAAATTCCTCCGCCCCCACGCGACCGAATTCTTGGCGGCTCGGGGCCTGGGACAATGCGCCCGCACTGCCATCAAAGTAGTACGTCGGGCCGGTGTCTTTGAGGCGATCCGCAAAGCGTTCGATCAGGGTCGCTTCGTCCCCGGCCTCGGGTTCCTGGCCGGCGGCGTGGGCCCGTTTGTGCTCGGAATTGCGGCCATCCCAGTAGCCGTTCTCTCCGTTTTCGCGGGTGGGATCGTGGTCATAAACCAGTTCGCCGTATTTGCGGCGATTCCCATTTCCGAAGAAGTCCCGGTGAAACAGGAACCCTTGGACGTACAGGGTCATGCGTTGGATGGGAGCGGTCGCGGGAGCGCCCGCGGTTTTTTGCGGAAGCATCTTTTCCGGTGCGGTCTGCGATGAAGCCTGGGCCGCTTTCCGGCCCAGTTCATCCGCCTCGGCTTCCAGGGACGATTGATCGTTGATCGGGAGACCGTTGACCTCCGTATTGGCGTCCACGCGGCCTTCTCGCTGCTGAACCACGTGGGCCAGTTCGTGGGCGAGGTGTTTTTCTTGGCCCGGTCCCAAGTAGATATCATTTCCCTGGGCGTAGGCCAGGGCCCCCACGGAAAACGGCTTTTTGGAGTTGTAATGGACCCGGACATCGGCCAGGTTGTGACCGGTGGTCTGGGCGAATCCCTGAATCAAGGAGGCCAGTTCGTGGTTCTCCCCCGAAGCGGTTGCCGGTGCGGCGGTGGGCAACTGCATCGGGGGTGGAGCGGTGCGGCGACCGGGGGCACGCAGGGCGGCAGCGGTCGGAGCCTGCATCTGCAAGGGCGGTGGGCTGATACTACGGGGCAGATGAACCGGGGCCGACGGTTCCTGGGTGGGGGCCGCTCTTTCTTCACGTTGGCGGGGGGCATGGACTTTTCTCATGTTGATGAGAACGCGAATGCCGGTCCCAATTGAAAGTACAATCGGCTACTGGAATGTTGTCCCACTGCACCCATCCGCTCGGCGGCGGGCTTGCATTAAATGCCCCCAAAAAAGAAGGCCACCCTTTGTGGGGTGGCCTCAAAAAACTTATCTCAATAACCTCTAATAATTTCTTCAGGAAGCTTTCTGCAGCGACGCGAGGACGGCTTGGTTGAAGTGGTCCATGACTTGCAGATAAGCGGTGGCTTTGACCGGGCGGGCGCCGACTTTTTTCTTGACGGCTTCGGCGGTAAAGGCCAGGTCTAAGCTTTCGCACTTGTGGTACCATGCTTGCCATACGGTGCGGTAAAGCACTTGCTTGTAGACCTCGTGGCTGCGCAGTACTCGGTAGTCCATGCCCACGATCATTGCGGAGTAGAGCTTGTCGCTTACGTGGCTGAACATCACCGCTACCATATCCAGTTCTTCGACCGGCCGGTTGCCGTCTTTCAGGTAGAGGCGGATGATTTCGAACTCTTCGCTCTGGCACATGGCTTTGAAGAAGGCGAAGGGCAGTTTGAAGACATTGATTTCGAAGGAGCGTTCGAAGACCGACTCATAGAGTTTGTAGCAGGCGCGGATTTCCTCGTCCGTCTCGGGCTTCACCGTCGTCATGACAAACTTGTCGCGGTGCTTGATGATTTCGCGGCGGACATCGTAGCGGTAACGGCTGCCCAGGCGGCTCATGTATTCGGCTTCGTCTTTCCAGGACATTTCTTGGATGGTGCAAACATTCGGGAGTTCATGGCGCACCAGACCCAGCCCGTAGAAGGCGTCTTGCAATTCGGCATCTTGTTCGCCCATGAATTCACGCAGGAGCAACTGGCCGGCGCCCACTTCTTCTACCGTCTCTTGCATCCGGTCGATGAGCATTTGCAGGGCGTTTTTCCACTGCGGGTGGTTGCGGTCCAGGAAGAGGTGCTCTCCCTTGGTGATCAGCGAACCGAGCATGATCGACTTGGTGGTCATGTAGTAAGGGTCGTCCGCGCGGCGGGCTTCTACCTTCGCCGATACCGCACCCGAGTGGAACATATCTTCTTTGACCAAGGCTGAAGTGAAGAAGGTCTTCAGGACCACTTTGCCTTCCGCATCGCGGGCGGTAAAGTAGAAGAAGTCCCACTGGTTTTCCGGAGCATTGTCTTCGCCGGAAAATACTTCTTCGACCATTTTCAACGTGGAAGCGTTGAAGTTGCCCTTGCCGGCAAAAGTGGTATCCCAGTCAGTGGCGTCCATCTCATTGATGGAGCGCTTGATTTCGATCTGCAATTCGGCGGTGTCGCGCTGCAATTTGTGCATCGGAATCCGCGGTTCAAATGCGTCGATGCGGAAGGTTTTGGCAACTTTTGCGAAAGAGCTGCCCGATTCGATCACGTGCTTCGTGTACGCTACGACCAGTTCGTCAAGCATCGCGTCGATGTCGGCTTTGGTGAGGGCGAGGTTTACGAGGAAGCGCATGCCCGTCCGCTTCATCGAGGTTGCGGGAAAGGTGGCAGGATTCATGAAGTAACCGGCCTTCAGCATGTCACCCAGGATATCGTAGGTGACGCGGTGCTTACCGACGGGGATGAAGAACAGAGGGCTGTCGCTGTCCTGGATCAGGGGCAAGCCCAGATCGCGGATGCGGTCGCTGGTGTAGCGCAGTAGATCGAGCAGTTCTTCCTGCATGGCTTCGACCTGACCGTTCAGGTGCATCCTTGCGGAGGCGATGGCCGCGCCCAACATCGGCGGCTGGATGGGACCAGAGAAAATCATTGTGCCACCGCAGTTGCGGACCAGATCCCGCGAAGCTTGGTCGGGGAAGACCAGGCAGCCACCGGCTGCACCAAAGGTTTTGTTCAGCGAAACCGCCAGAACCATGCGTTCGTGGTGCTTCATTTTGCTTCGCACCAGACCCACGCCTTTTTTACCCGCCCAAGTCATGCCGTGGGCGTCGTCAATGTAAAGGTTGAACTGCTTGTACTTGTCGAGCAACTGCTCTAACTCATCCAGGGGAGCATAGTCACCGTACATCGAGTAGACACCATCGGCGAAGTACCAGACCTTGTCGTGCTTGGCCTTCAGGTCCATAATCTTGCGCTCCAGCCCTTCCATATCGTTGTGGCGGATCAGCGTAACCGTCACGCCGCGGGCCTTCAAAATTTCGGTGGTCATCTGGATGCTTGAATGCACCTGAATGTCCAAGATCACTGCATCATTGTCGTCGACCAGGGTGGGGATCGCCGAAAGGTGGCCCAGGGTGGTGGTGGCCGAAACCAAAACCGGCTTTTCGAAGATTTCATTCAGAAGCGATTCGAGTTCTTCATACATGCCAATGCCCACGTACGTACGGGAGGAAGAAAACTGCGTGCCGTAGCGGGTCACTGCGTCGATCACGCCTTGCTTGAGTTCGTCCCGGTATTCCATGCCCAAAACCGAGCAGGAACCAAAGTTGATCATTTCGTTTCCGTCAATCGTAATGGTGCGTCCGTTCAGGGTCTCGTCTTCAGTGTGAAATTGGCAGAGATCATGAGCTTTGCCGTATTCGATGACCTGGTTGAGCATGTTGACAAGTTGCGTAGCCATGTTGTTCTTTATTGTGAGGTTGTGAAGCGTTGAGATTAAGTTTTCGCAAGCACTGTGTCGTTGATTGCTTACATAACAAAGGTGCATGGGGTAGGCCAGCTTTTCTGGTAACCCCGTTCCCAGTTGTGACAAATTTGTAACGCGGAGTAGGGAAAATCCCCCCCTGCTTGGAGCTACTTTTAGGTCTTTATCAAATGCTATCACTGGCGTTGCAAAAAATGTGACCCTAGTTCCGAAGTGGGATTTGTCTGATTATTCCTACCGGTAAATGCCATCCCGTAAAGCGTCGGCATTTAAGCAGTCGAAGATCCAGGAAAAATCGGTTGAATTGGTATATTTGAGAAAAGGCTTACTATGGGATTTTTACAACGTGTATTTGGCGGCGGGAAAAAAGTAAAAGAAGAGCGCGCCCCGGGAGGGGTAAAGTTCAAGGTACCTCGAGTCGACGCGGCGGACCTCAGCGAAGTATCCGACGGCATCTCCGATATTTTCCACCGCCGTATCGACGGGATAATCGTCGGCAATGTCCTTTCCGAAGAACGTTGCCGGGCTGCTGTCGCCAAGATGGAGCAATGGGAAACCGAAATCATGGACCGCTCCGCCTTCGGTAAAGTATTTGGGCAAATCCTGGTCGCTTCCAACGAAGACCTGAAGTACTACATGGCACAAAATGAGTCATTGGCCGCCGATCTCGCAGGGATTTTTGGCAAAAGCTTCCCTGAAGTCGTCGAGCCAGTGCTCCAGCAAATGGCCGGTGGCCGCAAGGTTATGGTCCCCGAGCACCCCGAAAAAGGAACTTACAAAGGTGCTACGGTACGCTTTATGTACCCCGGTCTAGACGACATTGAAGCCCACGTGGGCAATGAGTTCATCACTGAACTCCCCCAGTACGATCACCTCGTCAGTCTGCTCCACTTGCAGGACCAACTCAGCTATTTCCTGTTGTTACAAGCCCCCACCGACGGAGGCGAACTCGTGTTGTTTGACCTATCTTGGGACGATACCCCCCGCGATCTCGTTGAGCAGCATGGCATCACCCGCGTGCCTGCCGAGCGCAAGGATTTCCTCCGCCAGGTCGAACGGGAAGAACTGGACATGAAGGCCGGTGACCTCATCATGTTTCACGGAGGACGCATCTGGCACAAGGTCAATGCCGTTCGAGGCGATGCCCACCGTGTTACCATCGGCGGTTTCGCCTCGATCTCTCTGAATGACGACCGTATTTACTATTGGTCCTGATGAAAATGCTCAAGCGACTCTTTCGTGCCGGAAATCCCCGCAAATTCCCCGGGTGGACCATTTGCAGTCCCCAAGAAATGGCGGCGGAATCGGACGCGGTTGACCAGCTCTACCACAAGGCAACCGACGGTTACTGGGTGCGCGGATTTTTTTCCCCGGAAGAGGTCCAACGTCTGCGCGACGGACTGGCCCAGTGGCCGGAATCCACCCAGGTAGACATCAGTTTTGGGCGGACTTACGGCAAAACGTTGATGGGCAGCGATCCCGATCTGCGCTACTACCTCGACATGTCCCAGCGCTTCATCGCGGAATTGGATCGAACGCTGGGCCACTCCTTCTCCGAACGGATGGGGGCATTTTTCCGGACCTTGGCCGGCGGCCGCACGGTCCAGGTGCCCTGCGATCCCGAAAATCGCTCCTACTCGCCCGCCAACATCCGCGAACTGGAACCGGGTAAAGGGGGCTTGCACGCCCACATCGGCAATGAGTTCATTCACCAGTATCCCGAGCTCTATCCCCTCGCCGAAATGGCCGTGCTTAAAGACCAGTTGAGCTACTTCATTGTCCTGCAAAAACCGGAATCCGGAGGTGGACTTCGCATGTTTGACCTCGATTGGGAGAACACGCCGGATCGCCTCGTCAACGGTGACCTTCTTTACTACAGCGAGGAGCGCAACTGCGAAATGGAGCCTTGGTACCGGTTTACCCTTGAGCCGGAAGCCGGAGACTTGATTTTGTTTTCCGGTGGACGCATCTGGCACCAAGTCGATAATCTGAACGGCGAACTTCCCCGGATCACGATTGGCGGATTTTGTGCCCGGTCGCAGGATGACCAAACCTTTTATTTCTGGAGCTGATGGCAGAGCACAGGATATTTCAGGATGCTGCATTGGCGGCGGATTTCCGAGAAAAAGGCTACGTCAAAGTGCCCCTGCTCGACGCGGATGCAGTGCAACAATTGCGGGCACTGTACGCGGAGCACCTCCACGGCAAGATGGACGGATTTCACACTACGCTCCTGCACGAATCGGCGACTGCCCGGCGCACGATCAGTGATGCCATCATTCACCTTGTCGAGGCTTCCCTGCGCCGATTTTTGGTCGATTACCGGGCGCTGGTCGGTAATTTTGTGGTCAAAGAGCCGGGTGAAAACAGCGTGTTGCCGGTCCACCAAGATTGGTCGGTCGTGTCTGAGCCGGAATTTACCGCGCTCAACGTCTGGTGTGGCCTCCAGGACATCACGGTCACGAATGGTGCCATCCGCATGTACCCTGGCAGTCAACGTCTTGCGCGCATTCCCCGTTCCCCCAGCATCCCCAATCCTTACCAGGAAGCCTTTGGGCAGATTGACGCCGAACTGGTCACCGAGCCAGTACGGGCGGGCGAGGCTTTGATCTTTGAAGGAAGTCTCGTCCACGGATCGTTTCCGAACCGTTCCGGTGCCCGGCGCCTGGCGACGGCGTTGATCATGATCCCCGAGAGTGCGCAGCCCTGGCACTACTATTACAATTCAAAGGGGGGTAAAATCGAAAAATTCGCCATTGACCGCGACTTTTTCGACACCTTTCGCATCGATCAGCGGCCGCAGGGGTATGCGGTGGCCGAGGCCATTTCCTGGCAAGAACAGCGGCACGATCTCCGCGCGATGCACCGCATGATTGATCCCCCGCAGCCTTTGTTGCGCCGGGTGGCGGCGCTTTTTTCCGGTAACCGAAAGAAAGTATGATGCAGATATTTCGCGACGAAAAATTGCAAAAGCAAATGGAGCAGAACGGCATCGTGATTGTTCCTTTTCTGGATTCTGCGGCCACCGCTGAATTGAAGGGCTACTACCAGGCCCATCCCCTCGATCTTGGGCTGCCCTATCACAGCACAGTCCTGAGCACCAACATCGCCTACCGCCGGGGGGTCCACGAAAAAATCAAATTGGAATTTTCGGCCTCATTGGAACGAACCTTTATGCCCAATTTTCGCTTTTTGTTCGGCTGTTACACGATCAAAGAGCAAGGTGAAGGCAGTGAATGGGGGGTTCATCAGGACTGGTCTTTCGTCGATGAGTCCCGTTTTCACTCAGTCGGTGTTTGGTGTCCGCTCATCGATGTCCACCCCAGCAATGGTTGTTTGGGCGTCGTGCGTGGAAGTCACAAATTTCTCCCCAATATCCGCGGAACCAAGACGATGACGGAATACGCGCCGGTGGCGGGTCTGATCCGAGAGAAATACCTCGACTATTACCCTATGAAAGCGGGTGAAGCCGCCATCTTTTTCAACAATCTGATTCACTACTCGCCGCCGAACCGGGAAGGACCGGCCCGGATCACCGCAAATTGCACGATGATCCCCGAAGAAGCCCAGGCCCTGCACTACTTCCGGGATCCAGCCTGGCCCGACGAGGAAGTGGAAGTATTTGAAATCGACACAGAATTCTTGCTCAACAATGATTACATCAGCCAGCAGCGGCCCACTCGGGGCCAAAGCCGAGGCAAAATTGCCCACGCAGTGACGCCCTTGTCGGAACGGGATTTTACTGGTATGGTGCGCAAACACCAGTCCCTGGCCCACCGACTCAAGCGTGCTTTACGCAGCCTTGTGAGCGCCTAATCGCATCTTTCGTCCCCAATTCTACCTCAATGTTTTCCTTTTTCCGAAAAAAGAAACCGCCGGCTCTCCCCTTGCAATCTGCAGAACTGCGTTGGCATACCCTGGATCACACGACGGTCCAGGATCACCCGGGGCTCATGCAAAAAATCTACGCGGGTGAATGGGATGGCTTTGTTTTTCGGTCCTTTTTTAGTCCTGAGGAATGTGCCCAAATGCAGACCGGCATTGCTCAGGCCCAGACTGAGGCGATCACGGATACCCCTTTTGGTCGGGTGATCGGGAAAAAGCTAGACGAAGCGGACGGCAACTTTCAAAAATTGCCGCTCGACCACTCTTTTCGCTACACCAAGCAGTTTCGGGCTCAATTGCCGGAGATCTTAGGCCTGGATTTGGAACGGACTCTACACGCAGGGATTTTGCCGCTGTGTTCGGGCATCCCACCAGCGGTCCCGGTCGACTCAGAAGGGCGGACCTGGAATCCGGCGACGATCCGGCTTACCAAGCCGGGTCAGGGGGGCATCCCGACCCATGTCGGCAATGAGTTCAACGAAAAGATGCCGGACATTCGCCATTTGGGTACGATTGCGAAGGTCCATGACCAGTTGAGCTTTTTCTTTTTGTTGCAGGCCCCGGAGCGGGGTGGGGAGTTGATACTGTACGACGCAGTTTGGGACGAGACCAAAGATGCCCTGGCACGGGATTACGCCTCGGCGGTCAGACTGGTGGAATCGCGCACTGCGCATGTGATTGAAATGCGGGCCGGAGACCTGGTGATTTTTGCTGGTGGACGGGTCTGGCACCAGGTCCGGGACGTTCAGGGTAAAGTGGACCGCATCACGATGGGTGGCTTCATGGCTTACTCAAACAAAATGGACAAGCTGTACCACTGGAGTTAAAAGGATTCGGTCGTCCCGTTCAGCGGCGGAGATTTTTATTCAGCTCCACGACCAGTTCATGGACTGTGGTGAAAGGATTGCGCTGGCACAGGTCGATGCTTTGCATCTTTTTCGCGAGCCCTCTTGCGTTCCTCAACGCGTTGGCTTGCAAAGGAAATAAAGTCCGGTAGAGTTGCTTTGAGATCCCCCTTTGTTTGCCTACCTCATCATAGTTGAACCCAAGTTTTTCGCTGAGCTTTTCGTAAACCGTTGTGCGGTGCAAACGGGTGTCGACAAATTGAAAATGCAACAGGAACCAAATTTCAAATGCATCATTTGATATCGCGGCTTTGATCCCTTGGCTTTCGGCTAAAGTTACGGCGGATTTGAAGTCTTCGCATTCATTTGTTTCGCCTTTCCAATCAAAATCGAAGACGACCCAGTTTTGTCGGTCGCGATCATATTCTTTCTGTCCAATTAAAAAGTGTTTTTCGCGCAGGTCATCGACCACAAACTCGACCAAAGAGGTCTTGGACCGCCCATATCCTTTCGCGAACACTTTTGTGGTGCGGCGATTGATGGGAAACGCGCGAAAATACTCTGGCTCGGTAACTGCCCCTTCACAATAGATTCGAAAAAGGTTCCGGACTTGCAACTCTCGCTTGCTTCTTTTGTGGGTCATTTCCCGTTTTCCCCACGGAGTTTTGCGGTCGCCTTTTTTGAGGGGTTTATTCGACATCGAGAAAGTCGTCAAGGTCTTGCAAATCAGGGATCGCGCCGAACTTTCCTTTTAGATAATTCTTCTCGAAGGAGGCATCGTTTCGTACGCCTTTAAAATCGTACATCGAATAGAAACTTGTTCGCCCTACGATGTCTTTTTCCGCAAAGTATATCTGATCACGCCGCAATAGATCGCGGTCCAAAAGATTGGTGTCGTGAGTAACGAAGAACAATTGGGCATTGCCGGGATTCAACTTAGTTGAATTAAACATCTCGACAATCCGCCGGGTAAGCATAGGATGAAAACGCGCATCGAATTCGTCAATAATGAAGAGGCCACCTTCGCGCAGTTTTCTCAGCAATGCGCCCGCCAGGTTGAACATCTTTTTGGTTCCTGCCGACTCAAACTCATCAAAGTCAAACTCGATTTCCCCAACTTTTTCGCCCTGTCCATCGATGATGGTACGAATGCTGAAGATTCGCGCCTTGCTGTTCCGCTCTTCATCGCTTAGAATTTCCTCGCGCACCTGTTCGATTCCGGTATCGCCACTGCGGAGAAAATACAGAACTTCCTTGCCTAGAACCGGATCATTGAGAGAATCAAGGGTATACTGGCGAAAATACTTGTCATTGACACTTCCGAGGGCATAAATGCCGCGCAAATACTTTTTGATCGCTTTAGCAATTGGGCCGTTGAACGCAGCAACGACATTGAGAAATAAGTTGGTTTCGGCGGTCTTTGACTCTAAATCTTTTCCTTCTGAAAATCTTGTTTTATTAATCTGAATTTCCTGACCAGCGCGCTGGAAGTAGTAGGTCTCGTTTTCTTTTGCCGGTCCGGCTAGCCATTCGCTTACGATAGAACTACGGGTTGCTTCGAAGCCATACCGGTACTTTTGCCCTTCGCAAATAAATTGAAGCTGAAAGAAAGTGGGCTTTTCCCGCAAAGGGTCGATCAAAGCAAATGGACGAATCCGTGATTCAATAACGGTTTCATCCGACATACTTTGAAAGATGATATGCAGCATCGTAACCATGGCATTCACCATATTGCTTTTACCGCTTCCATTGGCACCGTACAATGCAACGGTTTTAAGCAACGACAGGTGGTCGTCAACTTTGATAACATTGGATTTTTGAAGGGTTGGGTTCAAGCTTTTTAGGGGAGCGGCAACGAGACTAAGTGTTTGCATTTCTGCAATTGACTTATGGTTCTCCACACTAAACTCGATAATCATTCTCTAAATTTGTGATTTTTCCACAGATATGCAATTTTTCCTCTATCTTTTTCATCTTTCCTAAATTTTGACAATCCTCTCCTACCCTTTACGGATGATTTGATTTATCGGCATTTTTAAAATCTCAGCTTTAAATTTAAACTCCTTTTGAGGCTGCTCAATCCATCCTTTTGTATCTTTTCCTAGATTATCCGTTACAAAATAGCATTGGATCAATATGAAATATCCCCCAAGTATCCTGATCGCCGCGCTGCTGACGACTCTTTTTCTGACCGCTTGTCACCGCAATCCCGGATGGGACGGCTACAATTCGGAAAATAATACCGAAGAGATGGCGGAAGCGACCTGCGCCTGCCTTTATGAAGTCATGGGCGAAATGCCGGACAAATTTGACGTGGTTCTGGTCTTGAACCACATCGAGGCGTTCATGGCCCGTCCGGATTTCAATTACGAGCAGACGCCGGCAGGCGAGAAAAAAGAATTCCGCGACGTGGCCCGCGCCTTTGCCGAAACCGACGCGATCAATGATCGGCTAGAAACCTGCGAATGCATGCAACCCATCGACGACGCCATGTTCAACAAAGGCCTCGACTACGAGGAGCTTGCATCCACCCTCGAAAAGCACTGTAAGTTGGGGGTATTTTATGATTGAGTTATCCATTTCCAGTGAGCCGCTTCACTGCAATTCGCACTCCGAAAGAAACTCACAAATCAGAAATCCAGAATCCGAAATCAATTGCGCAACCCTCTACTTTTTGCCCTGTCTTTGAAAGTGTAAAACATCTCGATTATGGCCCAACGAAAGTTAAATCACCACGAACAGCTAATCAGCGGATTGCGCAACCGAAACCGCGACGCCCAATTCGAGATTTATCATCTGTACAATGTTGCCATGTTCAACACCTCTTTGCGGATCGTCAAGGACCGCGCTGAGGCCGAGGACGTGCTCCAAGAGGCATTTTTGGCGGCATTTACGAAAATCGATCATTACAAGGGCGATTCGACCTTCGGTGCCTGGCTGAAGCGAATCGTCGTCAACAAAAGCATCAACGCTATCCAAAAAAGAAAAGCAACCCTGGTATCCGTGGATGAGCATCCGCTGGAAGATGTGGGAGAGCGGGAAGCGGCAGACCCCAATTCTCCGCTGTGGAATGTCGAGCAAATCATGCAGGCGGTCGACCAACTGCCGGATGGTTACCGCATCGTTTTTTCCCTTTACCTGCTCGAAGGGTACGATCACCGCGAGATCGCCCAAATCCTAAACATCACCGAAGGCGGATCCAAGTCCCAATACAACCGCGCCAAAAAGAAATTGAGAGAAATTTTAACAGCACAGTATCATGTCTGACAATCTCGAACGCTTCATCCGGAACAACAGGGAAAAATTTGATCAGCAGAACCCTGGAAACGAAGTCTGGAACAACATCAACACCGGCCTTGAACAGGCAGCCGCGGGAACTACCTCCGCTGGAACCGCTGCCACCACCGCCAAAAGCGGACTCGCCAAGGTCGCCCTTGCCTGGAAAGTCGCCGCTACCGCCATCGTGGCCGTAGCTACGGTTGCGACGCTGTATTTTACCACTGACATCTTCGGCGGTGGAGGAGACAAAAATCCACCTTCGGGAGGAACCGAAAACCTCGCCCAAATCACTGAACCCGACCCCGGCAAGCAAATCGAATTTCTCGAAGACGAAAACTCTCCGCTGGTAGATCCCCCCATTTCCCAAGCGGACATCGTACGGAAATCCTTCACCGTGGACGCCAAGAAAGGTGGCGCCTGGACCGCCACTTCCGGCACGGTCATTTCCGTCCCCCCAAACGTCTTCGTAGATGCGAACGGCCAGCCGATTAAAGGCAAAGTGGAACTGCAGTACCGTGAATTTCACGATGCAGCCGACATTCTCTTGAGTGGCATTCCCATGGTCTACCAAGCCAAAGGAGGCCCGGAGAACTTCCAAACCGCCGGTATGATGGAACTGAGCGGCTTCCAGGACGGCAAGCCGGTCTACATCGCTGAGGGGAAATCCATCGACATCAGCCTGGCGTCCTTTACCCCCGAAGACGATTACAACCTGTACTATCTCGATCCCGAGCAAAAAAGTTGGGTCGACATCGGCAAGGCGGAAATCGGCGAGAACAAAGGCAAAAAGAAAGGCCTTCGAATGCTGGGCGATGCCCCCGAAGCTCCCCAGCCCCCCACCAAGGGCGAACCCGGAAAGCCGTATGAGCACGAACTGGGATTTGCCGCTGACTACACAGAATTTCCCGAATTGAAGCCTTTCAAGAAGATTCGCTGGGAACCCAAGGACCGCGCCTACATGCGCAGCAATGAGTGGGCCTTTACCGAAGTCTGGACCAGCATCAAACTGGAAGAAGTCAATGCGGAAAACATGGAGTACCGCTTCAACCTGAAAAACCGCAAGCGCAAGTTCAGCGTGGACGTCAAGCCGATCCTCGAAGGCGCGGACTACAAAAAAGCGATGACCAAATTCCGCAAGAAAAAAGACCGCTACGACAAGATGCTCGCGCAGCGCAAGACCGAACGCCAACGCCTCATTGTGCAGGCCGACCTGATGCGGACCTTCCCGGTCACCGGGTTCGGGATCTACAACTGCGACCGCTTCCTGAGTATGCGGGACGCCGTCACCCTGAACGCCACGGTAAAATTCCCCGAAGGCTTCTACATGGATCCTACTCGGACCGTGGTCTACCAGATTGCCGGCGACAATCGGGCGGTGGTTTCCCACAGCGGAACCGTTCTGCCGGGCTTCAGCTACTCGCCCCGCGAAGACAATTTCTTGGTCGCGGTTCTGCCGGGCGCAAAGCTGGCCCTCTTTGATGCGCAGGAATTTGCCGGAATCGATCCCTACGCCTTGGGTGAAAGACGGGAATACACCTTTAATCTAAAGCTGGTCGATACCGAGATTCGGTCGGCCGCGGATCTCCGGGCGGTACTCGGAGTTTGAGCGAAGAATTGCGGAACGGGTGTGAAGGGAAAGTCAAGCTACCTTCACACCCGTTCTTTTTCTGTAAATTGTACCCAATAAAAATCTCTCAGTAGTAGGACATTTTACGCACCCGCGCCTGGCCTTGTCTGCCGCACGCAAAAAAATCTCGCAAGTGATTCGATTCGGCACCTACTGTACGCTTCTGGTTGTTTGGGCCACCGCCTTGTGGCTCCCGGCCCAGGTTTTTCCCATCAAAGTCGACCGGCAGTGGGGCTTGGTCAATGCGGCGGGAAAAATGATCGCCTCGCCCCGTTACGATGCGATCCATACCATCGACGACGAACATTCAGTAGTCGTCCTCGATGGGCGCTATGGCCTCCTCAGCAGTTCCGGTCATGCGCTCATTGAGCCGGAATATACGTTTCTGCGGGGGTACAACGCTGAATTGTTTTTGATCAATGAAGGAGGAGACTGCGCGTCGGGAGAGTGCACTGGGGGCAAATGGGGCTTGGTCCACCTAAAAAACGGCGCCCGGCTGGAGCCGCATTTCAATCTGATCGGTGAATTTGATGACAATGGGTATGCCCTGGTCAATGTGGGTGGGGACTGTGACTATGACGATTGCCGGGGGGGCACCTGGGGCATGGTGGATACACTGGGGCGGTTGCGGATTCCGGCGGAATACCTCACCGTGAGCATCGGCAATGGGCGGGAAGTTTACCTGAAAACGGCAAATGGCTGGGGCATGTACAACCTCGTGCAGGAAAAGATGCTGATCCCCCCGATTTACGGCGAACTGAAACGGGTCGGGCCGAACCGGGTCACTATGAAGACAGCGGGTAAATACGGTGTGCTGACCGACAATGGCGACACCCTAATTTCTCCGCGCTACGACGGCATCAAGGACGCCTTGCATGGCTATTTGGCTTACCAGGAAAACCGCAAATACGGTTTAATGGACAGCGTGGGCAACCACCGTACGACCGCGCGATTTGATCAGGTGACGGTACAAGAGCACGGCTGGGTCAAGGTTCGCGACGCAAATATGTGGGGCCTCGTGGACCTGCAGGACCATGAAATCATCGGGCCGGTCCTGCGGCAGGTGGGCACCCTGGGACCCAACCACGCCGCCGTACAGCGGGGACCACTGTGGGGCGTGGTGCGCAAGGATGGCCGCTTTGTCGTCCCCGACAAATACGAACACCTAGAAGTGGTCAACGACAGTCTCTTTCTGGTGGAGCACCGCAAATACCACAAATGGCTCGATGCCGAAGGCAAGGTGGTAAAGACCTACTTGTTCGAGGAAAAAGCGGATTGGGTGGGAAATGTAGCCCGGGTACGGATGCGCGATGGCTGGGGCCTCATCAACCGCCGGGGAACCTGGGTAGTGCCGCCCCGCTGTGATGAAATTCGCATTTACAAGCTGGTGGGGAAGGCGCGGATTGGGCAGCGCTGGCAGTACTTTTACTTTGATGCCGACGGCAATCCCTCCCAGATCAAACGCTTGGTTCTGATGAAAGGCGAGGAAGAGCCAGAATTCGACAATAGCCTGACCTCGCAATCGGTGGCGGGCTGGTTTTTCTCCAATTCTAAAGCAGCTTTCGGTTTGCGGAATCCCAAGACAAACCGGCTCATGTTGGAGCCGAAATATTTTCGCATCGAGTTGATCCCTGGCACCAATTTTACCGCCGTTTTTGGTGACATTGAACCGGGTGGTGAGCGCGGTTGGGGCTTGGTGGATCACACCACCGGGCGGGTGTTGCACGCTCCCTTATTCAACAAAATTTACACCCAGGACCTGCGCAATTCGAATCAGGCGCGGGTTACCTACGCCTCTGGCCGTTTTGCCTTACTGCGCAATACCGGTCGGGTCATCAATTTTGACGGGGCAGCTTACATCGGCGAGTTCCGGGGTGATGTGGCGCGGATCAATCTCGGCGGCTACTTGCAGTGGGCGGACCAGCCGGGGATCGACACCCTGGCCCGGGAGCGGATCAATGATCTTACCCGCCGGCAAATGGGCTGGCGCTACCAGTACTGTCGGGGCGGCAAATGGGGCTTTATTGATCGGGAAGGTGAATTGATATGTCCGGCCCAGTTCCAGACTGCACTCGACTTCCAAAACGGGCTCGCCCGGGTGCGGCAGGACGACAAATGGGGCCTGGTCAATGAGCGATTTGCGGTGGTGGTCAAGCCACAGTACGACTTCATCGAGAACCTTATGGCGGAAGCGGGCAAAGTGCTTTTTACTGTGGGCATGATGCAGCCGCGCTACGGGTTTATTGACCAGACGGGAGAAACCGCGATTGAGCCGCGCTTTGATGAGGTCGGTGAATTCCGCGAAGGAAAGGTGCGCATTCGCAGTGGGAACGTGTGGGGGTACGCCGACACCACCGGCAAAGTGATTATTCGCCCGCAATTCCGCGAAGCCGGAGATTTCTACGAAGGCCGTGCCCGAGTCCGCAACGACCGCTACTGGGGCTTCATCGATGAGATGGGGAACCCGCTTACGCCAGAGAAGTTTCTGCGCGCGGGGGATTTTCACGAAGGACACGCCTGGGTGCAATCGGGTAAATTTTTTGGCTATCTGGGACTGTTGGGGGACATGGAGATTTCCGCGGAGTACACGGAAGCTCGGGACTTTTCCGAGGGATTGGCGGCGGTAAAGCGCAAAGGGGGTTACGGTTTGATCAATGGCCGGGGCCGCTGGGCCGTTCCGCCCCGTTTCTACCGGATCAATGCGTTCCACGACAGCCTGGCAGTAGTTCAGGAAAATGCGCAATACGGTCTGGTAAACCCCCACGGTGAGTTCGTTGTGCGCCCCATCTTTAAGGAACTGGGCGACTTCAGCGATGGCCTGGCCGTGGTTCGGCAAAACCTGCAATACGGCTACCTCGACCGGGAGGGAAAGTTGCAGATTCCTTGCCAATTTGCGAATGCGGGGCCGTTTTCTTGCGGCCGCGCGGCGGTCTTCATCAATGGGCAGTGGGGATTTATTGATACCACCGGCACAGTTCGGGTACAAAATCGGTTTTCGCGGGTGCGGGGCTACCGGGAGGAACGGGCCGGCATCCGGGTACAAGGGAAGTGGGGCTTCATTGATCCCAATGGCAAGGTTGCCGTGCCCACGATTTACGACCGGGTCGGTGATTTTGGCAATGGCCGGGCGCCGGTCTACCTCGAAAAACAGGGCTGGGGCTTCGTGAATCCGGACGGAACCTTGGTGGTGCCTTGCATCTATGAGGAAGTTCGCCCTTTCGGTAACGGATTGGCGGCGGTGCAGCAAAACGGAAAATGGGGGCTCATCAATCCTTTTGGGGCACCGGTCACCTTGCTCAAGTACGACGCCATCCAGCCTTACCGCAGCGGCTTGGCCGCCGTCCTCCTGAAACGGCAAGTCGGTGTAGTGGACGCCGCTGGCAACGCCTTGCTTCCGCCGACCTACGATACTGTTCGCCGTATTGGCACCCGCATCCAAGTAGAAGCCAACGATAAAATTGGCTACCTCGACCCAGCTGGCGAGTGGATTTGGCAACCAAGCAAATGAGGGGGGATTTTTCAATTGCCAATGAAAAATTTCCGATCCCCAATGTACAGCTACGCATGGAGTAAGCGGCTGCGTGGCCATCGGAGATCGGAAATTGAGAATCGAAAATTCTCCAATCAGAAATTATTTCGTCAAGATCATGCGCTTGGAAGCGATTTCCTGACCGTCAGCGAGGAGGCTGTAGATGTACATGCCGGCTTCGAGTTCGGTACCTTGGATGGTGATCGAACCTTGTCCGGCGCGCTCGATCTCAAAGGAGCGGACCTGGCGACCATTCATGTCAAAGACCAGCATCGTGGCGTTGCGGACATTGTCAGGGAGGTAGTAGTTGATGCGGGTTTCCTGATCGAAGGGATTGGGAATGTTCTGGAAGAGTTCAGCTTCGCGCATCGAACCCAAGGAACCGGCGCCTTTGCTGCTGCCCGTGGCGTCGAGTTGCTGGCGGACGTCTTCCAATTCGGCACGCAGGGCGGAATTTTCGTCCTGGAGTTCTTTCATGCCTTCGACCAGATAAGGAATCACGGCGATGTAGTCGACCGACTTGTAGCCTTCGTCGTCGGTGAAGACAGCCGCGGGGATAACCTGCTCAACTTCCTGAGCGATAAAACCGGCTTTTTCCCCACCGTCAAAGTCAAAGCCATTGACCTGCTCGCTTTTGAGATTGTAGGTCGTGCCGCGGAGTTGACGGACAATTTCCATACCGTTTTCGATGGTTTGGACATTTTCTTTGTAGCGGGCATCCGAACCAATAATCAGACCGGTCGTGCGGACGATACCGTTGACATCAAGCGTGTAGGTCGGATTGGTGCGCTCAATCCCGACGCGGCCGAAGCAGGGAGCAACCGCGGTAGGGAAGGGGAAGGGAATCGGGCAAGCCAGTTGCAGGTTGCTGGAGACACTCACAAACTTGGAATTGTTGGCGGTGAGGGTCATGATGTTCGTCTGGGAGACCGAGGGCGGGAAAGTGGACTGATTTTGGAAAACGTAGTCAAAATCCATTCGGGAGGTACCGAGGGTCTTGCCACTCGAAGTTGTAGCATTGCCGAAATAAACATTGGCATCGACCGGCGCATCAGGCGCGTTATTTCCGGTACGGCGCTTCAGTTGAAAAAGGGCGGTGGCGAGGGTGCGCTGCAGCCGCAGGCCATAAGAGAAGTCCCCATTGGGGGCAGGGAAAGGGGCCCGGCCGAGAGCGCTCCATTCTTCGCCGCCGGTGAAAGTGCCAAAACCGGATTCTTCCTGGCCCACAACAAAACCGGGACAAACAATTGCGTTGGATCCGATATTGCATTGTGCATTGGCGCGTTTAACTGCACCAAAGTTAAAAGCGAAGGTGAGCATTAAGACGGCAAATAGTGTATTTTTGATTTTCATAATTTAAATGAGGTAAGATTGGACTTTTGTGGTGTTTACCATATTCGGTTGATTTTTGGACATAGCTCTCCTGCAGAAAAGCGTCGCAAAGTCAACTTTCTTGGTATAGGAAAACCTTTCCCGACCGACCTGCCGGCGCTACGGTGGGAATAAATGGGCACAAGCAATTCCCAGAACCCGATTCCGTTGTGAATCAGTTTCTTTGAATGCAGTCATGCCAGTTCTGTCCGATGTGGATCAGAAGAACAAGAATCAGTTCAATAAAGCAGTGGGGCAGATGATTTTTGAAGTAGCTTGGTGAGTGTCTTATTGATTTTTTTGTTGATAATATCAATGTAAGTAATGATCCGGACATTTACAAAAAATTTGTTGAAGTTTTGGCGATGTAAATTAAACAATCTGATTTTTCTGTCTTGATCCTGCTCAATGGTGCTGATCAATTTTTTTGCATTCATGGGCTGATTAGACCAGTCATTTTGGTTAAAAAGTGCTGGTTATCAGCGCATTAAAAAAAGTCCTCCTGGAGTAAGTCGACTCTGTTTTTTTGCCAGACATGACTTATCGGTAAAGCAGATTATCGATGGCATTGGCTTCCGCAATTTTGTGTTGAATTATTGTGGACCAGCTTGTCAACGAACGGTCAGGTTTGACGTTAGCGGTGGCCGACTGATTTCACGCCACGTCAACTGGCCTTTGCGAACGCGAAGTTGCTCTATTTAGTGCGGAGAAGGAATGATGGGAAGGCGCTTTTCGCCGATTTGGGGGAATAATTTAGAAAATGCTGGGTCATTCTTTTAAATTGCCACCTATGAAGCTGTACACGAAGATTACCATTGGGCTGGTTGCCGGCATCATCATCGGGTGGCTACTGAACATCTGGTACGATGCCGAACCATTTCGGGCTGCCGATACCGACAACAACGGCTTCGTAACCATGCCTGAGCTTCTGGGCACGACTGGATTGGGGCATTTCAAAGATACGGGTCAGATTCTCAAGGCCGACCAAAACCAAGATGGAGGGCTCGATTGGCGGGAAATTTTGGATTTTCAGCACAAAAAGCGCAAAGATGAAGTCGAAATCGGCTTTGAAAATGCGGACCTCGACGGTGACGGTGAATTGACTCAAAACGAGGCCTTTGCAAAAGGAGGTGTCTTTGCCATGTACGGCGCTGCCGCCAACTTTCGCGTCACCGATACTTCCGGTAATGGTAGCCTGAGCCGGGCCGAACTGGACATCATGGAGTTTCGGGGCTCGCCCAATGGTTTTGGTCAACAGTTTCAAGCTGCTGATGCCGACCGAAGCGGTGCGCTTACCCGCAAAGAGGTAGTGGCCGCCGGCTTTCCGAGTGACTTGCTGGATCGGGTGGCGTTCAAAAAGGTCGATCTTGACGGCAATGGGGAGCTTTCCCAAGAAGAAGTTGCGTTTCGGGACATCCACGCGATGGTGTTCCTAAACGAAAATGAGTTTCTGCGCGCCGACCAAAACGGGGACCAGTCCATTTCCCGAAGCGAGGAGCGGGCCACATCCGGAGGACAGCGTTATGCCGCTTACATCAAGCCGGTGGGAGACATTTTTATTCGGTTGGTGAAGATGGTCGTCGTACCGCTCATTCTGGGTTCCTTGATCCTCGGGGCGGCGAATTTGGGCGATGTCCGCAAGCTCGGCAGCATTGGGTTGAAGGCGTTTGGTTTTTTTACCTTGACCACAGCGGTGGCGGTGAGCATCGGCGTGTTGAGCGCGAATGTCTTTCGCCCCGGTGACGGATTGCCCGAAGACAAAAAACAAGAAATGCTGGTGCAGTTTGAGAAAACGACCAGCAACAAGGTTGCTTCGGTGACCACCGGCCCGCAAAAAAGCGAGTTCGAAAAGATCAAGGATCTGATCGTGAACATGGTCCCGACCAATCCGATCAAGGCCCTGACCGAAGGCGATATGCTGGCGATTATCTTTTTTGCCCTATTTACCGGAATCTGCGTGACGCTGATTCCCTGGGGACGCGCCGAGACCTTCATCAAGACGGTGGACGGGGTAAATGAAGTCGTCTTGAAGATGGTCATGCTGGCGATGGAAACCGCTCCCTACGGCGTGTTTGCTCTTATTGTGGGCGTGGTGGCCGATATGGGAATCGATATACTGGTGCCGTTGCTCAAGTACGGGGCCGTGGTCGTAGGCGCCTTGCTTCTGCACTTGACCGTGACACACTTCTCATTCATTTTCTTTTATCTCCGGAAAAATCCACTGCATTATCTGCGCGCGATTAAAGAAGCACTGCTCCTTGGTTTCAGTACGAGTTCCAGCAGCGCGACCCTGCCGATCAGCATGAACGTGGCCCAGAAAAATCTCAATGTTTCAAACGAGGTCAGCAGTTTTGTTTTGCCGCTCGGGGCGACAATCAACATGGACGGGACCGCACTCTACCAAGGCGTCGCGGCGATTTTCATCGCTCAGGTGTACGGGATCGATTTGTCTTTCACCTCACAACTGATTATGGTACTGACTGCGACCCTGGCTTCGGTCGGGGCAGCGGGGGTTCCGGGAGCCGGCATGATTACCTTGGCGGTGGTCTTGGGTACTGCCGGTATTCCCATTGAAGGCATCGCGCTGATTTTCGGATTGGACCGGATCCTGGATATGTTCCGGACCATGATCAACATTATCGGGGACATCACCTGTGCCGCTGTCCTCGCCAAAAGCGAGGGTGAAACCATTGAATTGATGAAAGATCAAGACATGGTTCCGGGCTAATGCAAAGAATTTTCAATGGGAGAAGTTTGGATCTCCAATGTCATACAACCCGTCATGAAATCTAGCAGTGAACAATTGGAAATGGGAAATCGATCAATTGGAAAATCTCTCGTTGGAAATCAAAAATTGATTGCGATGAAAGTCCTTTTTGTGTTGCCGGTTTTTTTGTGGATGGCGGTTGCCGGTTGGGCCCAGTCGGGTGAATCGGCAAACGCTGAGGCTGAGTCCAGCCCCGATGAAAAAATCATTCGGGAATTGTTCGATGCGGCATTGACCCAGAGCGAATGCTACGAAGTGCTGCGCCATCTCTGTAAAAAGATTGGTCCGCGGCTGAGCGGTTCGCCCCAGGCGGAGGCTTCGGTGGAGTACATCTACGAGGTCATGCAAAGGATGGGACTGGACCGAGTGGAAAAGCAGGCGTGTATGGTGCCGCATTGGGTCCGGGGCAAGCCGGAGCGGGCTTGGTTCAAAAGCCAAAATGGCAAGTTTGAAGTGCCCGTCTGCGCTTTGGGGGGATCGATTGGTACCGGCAAGAAGGGGGTGTACGCCGAAGTGGTGGAAGTGTTTAGCTTGGAGGAAGTACAAAATCTGGATCGCAAAGCTGTGGAAGGCAAGATCGTTTTTTTCAATCGCCCCATGGAGCCGCGGCACCTAAACACTTTCCACGCTTACAGTGGGTGTGTGGATCAGCGGGGCAGTGGCGCTACCGAGGCCTCCAAGAAAGGTGCCCTTGCAGTGGTGGTGCGCAGCATGAATCTGCGGGAAGATGATTTTCCCCATACCGGCAATCAGCGCTACAAAGATGGCGTCAAGCCGATTCCAGCCAGCGCAATCAGCACCCGCGCGGCCGATGATCTCCACGCCGAACTCGCCCGGGATCCGCAGCTCAAGTTTTTCCTGCAAATGAACTGCGAGACCCTGCCCGACGTCGAGTCGCACAACGTAATCGGGGAAATCCGCGGGACCGAGTTTCCCGACGAAATTATCGTGATCGGGGGACATCTGGACTCCTGGGACCTCGGTGAAGGCGCCCAGGATGATGCAACTGGGGTCGTACAAGGCATCGAGGTCTTGCATCTGCTCAAGTTGCTGGGCCATCGCCCCAAACGGACCATCCGGGCGGTGGCTTGGATGAATGAAGAAAACGGGATGCGGGGTGCGCTCAAGTACGCTGAAGTTGCCCAGCAGCGGGGAGAAAGGCACATCGCGGGCCTCGAATCGGATCGGGGAGGCCTGACGCCCCGGGGCTTTACCGTAGATGCCAGCGACGAAATTTACAACAAGGTTCTCAGTTGGAAGGGACTTCTGGAACCCTACATGTTGCACGACATCATTCCGGGTTACGGAGGTGTGGACATCAGCCCCTTGCGGAAGCAGGGAACGGCGCTGTTTGGATTTTTACCCGATTCACAGCGGTACTTTGACTTTCACCATGCGCGCACGGACGTCTTTGAGGCGGTCAACAAGCGCGAACTGGAACTGGGTGCAGCGTCGATGGCGGCGTTTGTGTACTTGATTTCTGAGTACGGGTTGTAGGGGAATAGCGCAAGCTGCTTCTGCTGGAAAGATGGGACCTAGCAGTGTACCCGTCGGCGTGATCGCCTTTTGTGACGCTGGAATGTCCGGTACGAGGCATAGCCGGATCACTATATACCAAGGGTTTACATTGCTTTTTGGCGCCTAAATGCTTTAATTTGCCGCTTCATCATTGGAACTCTCACACAACTTATCATGTTGAAAAAATCAATTCTGTTCTCGCTCGTGTGCTTGGTGGCCCTGGCCTTCGGATGCGAGACTTCGAATAAAGCCGGTCGGACGGTAGAAAAGCTGGAAACCCACCTCGACAGCGTCAGTTACGCCATCGGGATGGACCTCGGGAAGAACTTCAAGCAGCAAGGCATCGAGCTGGACATGGATGTCTTCGTGAAGGGCATGGAAGACGGATCCGGAGAAGAAGGTATGGCCATGATTACCGATGAGCAAAGTCGCTCGTTGATGATGGCTTTCCAGCGCGAATTGCAAGCCAAACAAGAGGAGCAGCGCAAGGCGCAAGCTGGCGAAAATCTCGCTAAGGCCACAGAATTCCTGGCCCAAAACAAAAATAACCCCAACGTCACCGAGTTGCCCTCGGGCCTCCAGTATGAGGTGATGTCCATCGGAACCGGCGCCATGCCGACCATCAATGATCAGGTAACGACGCATTACCACGGGACGCTGCTCAACGGCACGGTATTTGACAGTTCAGTGGACCGCGGACAGCCCGCCACCTTTCCCCTGAACGGCGTAATCAAAGCCTGGCAAGAAATCCTGCCCATGATGAAGGAAGGTGCCAAGTGGAAGATCTATTGTCCCCCGGCTTTGGCCTACGGTGAATTCGGCTCGCCGCCCAAAATCGGCCCGAACGAGGCTTTGATCTTCGAAATCGAGCTGATTCAGGTAGCTGCGACTCAGTAAGGGTTGCGGTACACAAAAAAAGTGTTCTCCGTGGTTTTTGCGGAGAACACTTTTTTATGCTTGTCCGGAACTTTGCCACGGCTTTTGACACGAGATGTCAATTGGTGGGTCGAGATTGGGGCCAAAGCTCGAATCTGCCCATGAATCTATTCAACTTTATCTCCCAATTTCCCGACGAACAGTCCTGCCGAACCCACTTCGGCGACTTGCGCAAGCAAAAAGGCGTCGTCTGCAAACGTTGCCAGTGCCGGGAGCACTACTGGTTAACCGCCAAATCAATGTTTCAGTGCAAAAAATGCCGCTTTCGCACGACTCTGCGCAGCGG
>JBCCQH010000087.1:0-34214 GCA_039024435.1 Bacteroidota bacterium | reverse complement strand
GCGTCGGTGGCCCGCAGGGTTACCGTGACCGAACTGGTCAAGGTGCCAAGGTTAGAGCCGGCCGTCGGAGTTTGCGAAACGGTGGTTGAGGGGCAATTGTCCGATACCACCGCCGATGCCGTGAAATCAGGAACGATGATGTCGCAGTTGCTATCCAGGTACACCGCTTGGTCCGGCGGGCAGGTGATCGTCGGCGAAATTGTGTCTTCCACCGTCACGACCGCGGTACAGACATCGGAATTGCCGTTCACGTCAGTGACGGTCAGCGTGACGTTATTCGCGCCCACATTGGTGCAGGTAAACGCAGTCGGCGTAGCCGAAAGGCCGGCGATCCCGCAGTTGTCGGTCGATCCGCCGTCCACGTCGGCCGCGGTGATCGAAGCGTTGCCGCTCCCATCGAGTTGCACCGTGATGTTTTGGCACACCGCCATCGGAGAAATTGTGTCCTCCACGGTCACAACCGCGGTACAGACATCGGAATTGCCGTTGACATCGGTGACGGTCAGCGTGACGTTATTCGCGCCCACATTGGTGCAGGTAAACGCATTCGGCGTAGCCGAAAGGCCGGCGATCCCGCAGTTGTCGGTCGATCCGCCGTCCACGTCGGCCGCGGTGATCGAAGCGTTGCCGCTCCCATCGAGCTGCACCGTGATGTTTTGGCAAACCGCCATCGGAGAAATTGTGTCTTGCACCGTCACGATTGCGATGCAAGTACCGGAATTGCCGTTGATGTCGGTGACGGTCAAGGTGACGTTGTTCGCGCCCGCATTGGTACAAGTAAACGCAGTCGGCGTAGCCGAAAGGCCGGCGATCCCGCAGTTATCGGTCGATCCGCCGTCCACGTCGGCGGCGGTGATCGAAGCGTTGCCGCTCCCATCGAGTTGCACCGTGATGTTTTGGCACACCGCCATCGGCGAAATTGTGTCTTGCACCGTCACGGTCGCCGTGCAGGTCGCAATGCTGCCACTGTTGTCCTGCACTGTCAGGGTCACCGTATTTGCACCCACATTCGCACAGGTAAACGACGAAGGCGAAACCGATAAGCTGGACAAGCTACAATTATCGCTCGATCCACCATCCACGTCGCTGGCGGTAACTGTAGCGTTACCGCTGGCATCAAGTTGGACCGTGGTGTTTTGGCAAACTGCCGTCGGGGAGATCGTATCCTGGACCGTAACCGTCGCGGTACAAGTCGAACTATTACTGCTGCCATCGGTCACCGTCAACGTCACATTGTTGTTCCCGATGTTGGAGCAATTGAAACTATTTGGCGAGGCCGCAAGTGAGGCCACTCCACAATTGTCCGTTGAACCGCCATCGACATCGGAGGCTGTGATGTTTACTTGACCGACCGCGTCCAACTGGACCGTGATATTCTGGCAAACCGCAGTTGGGGATGTGGAATCCAGCACCGTAACGTTGGCGGTACAGGTGGATACATTGGAAGAATCATCGGTGACGGTGAGCGTAACTGCATTTGTTCCCAAACTGGTACAGTTAAAGGAGGTCGGAGCCGCGCTTAAGCCCGGACTGCTATCACAGTTGTCGGTGGAGCCACCGTCCACGTCCGAGGCAGTGATCGAGGCACTGCCCCCGGCGTTGAGGTATACCGTAGCGTTCTGACAAACCGCGGTCGGCGTGGTCGTATCAAATTTGAAAATGTCGAAGTTACACTCATCAAAATTGGATGAGGCATCGGTTGCCCGCAGGGTCACGGCAACCGAAGTGGTCAGAAAACCAAGATTCGTGCCGGGGGCAGGAGTTTGTGAAACTGTAGTTGAGCCAGGGCAATTGTCCGATACCACCGCCGAAGAAGTAAAATCGGGCAGGACGATCTCACAGTTGCCATCCAGGTATACAGCTTGATCCGGCGGACAGTTAATCGTGGGGGCAAGGTTGTCCTCAACCGTTACGGTTGCGGTGCAACTCGCCGAGTTGCCATTTATGTCCGGTACCGTCAGCGTAACGGTATTTCCACCGAGATTGGCGCAGGTAAAGTTCGAAGGTGATACCGAAAGGGTCCCCAAGCCACAATTGTCGCTGGATCCGCCATCTACTGCCGAAGCCGCAACCGTCGCACTGCCCCCGGCGTTGAGCTGAACGGTAGCGTTCTGACAAACGGCGGTCGGCGGAGTTGAATCTTGCACTGTAACGTTGAACGTGCAGGTGGTAGCATTGGAATTGATGTCGGTGGCGATCATCGTAACGGTAAGCATATTGCCGACCAGACCCGCATTGGTGCCCGGCGCGGGACTCTGCCCGATGGCCGGCGAAGGGTCGCAATTGTCCGTCGCTAAAACCTGCGAAGTGTAATTGTCGAGTTGGGCCACGCAGGAATTGTCCACGTAGACCGGCTGGTCGAGGGGACAAACCGTGATTACTGGCCCTTGGTTGTCCACTGAAGTCAGGGTTGCCGCTGCCGAAAATACCGCATTCGGAGTCGAGCAGTAGTAGGCAACCATTCGGTACTGATAGCCATTGAACACTGAAAAGGCAGGATTCACCACTAAACTCAAAGTCGTTGTGCCGGAGTAAGATCCCGTATTGCCGAGAATGGTCCAAGTGGACCCGCCATTGGTCGAGACTTCCCAGCGCAAACTGTCGGCCGCGCCTCCGCCGGTGGTATCAGCGGAGAAATTTGCCGTCGCACTCGGACACACCGTCTGGTCGGTGGGGTTCACGGTGATCGTTCCGGGGGTACAGGAAGGAGCCGCCGGATTGGCATTGAGGATACAAATGTCGGAGGGAGCCCCAAAGTTACCCCCGCACCCTCCTTCAACGCGAAATGTCACCACGTGCGACGTCTGGGTGGCGGTAAAGGTCAGGCGCTCATCGTCGCCCGTGCCGCAAGTCCCCCCCAGCGATTCGCCCAGGAAAGTGGTTCCCCCCGATTCCCAAACTCCCAGATAAGAGTTGATGGAGCTGGTCTGTCCTCCACTGGTGCCGCAAGTACTGACCGTGTAGACCGTGCCCGGAACCAATCCACCAATTATGATGTTGTCCCCCGGCACCAAGAAATTGACGTTGCCCGGAAAACATACACTGTCCCCCGGATTCGGGATGTTGAGGGTTCCGACGGAAACCGTCGCTCCAAAAGGTGGTGGAGGGGGGAAAGGACAACTCTGGGCCCACAGTCCCGAAAAACCGCTACCGATGATCAATAGAAAGAAGCCAAGGATAAAACATCGCCTGGGAACAAGCGAGTAAAGTTTAGGTAGACAATTGCCGTCCATACAGTTGTTGTTGCGTTGGTTAACTCAATAATTCCGTCCAAGCCCCAAAGGGCACTACAAAGGTTCGTTCAATCGAAATAGTAGCGTAGAGTAAGCATTGAATAGAAGAATTTTTTGTGCTACGTCGGTTGATTGTGCCTTTGCCGCAAATGTATATTTTTTTTTTCAGACCACCGAAAACGACCGCGGCGTTTTTTATCCACTTTCCGAAATGCGCTTGGGGATACTGTCCGATTAATTTATTGGCCGCGCCGCGCCAGTTCGGACTTTATCGCCGAAAAACGCGGATCAGTGGTGAAACTGCCCACCCGGTCCAGACAATAGCGCACCGCATTGGCATTGCCGAGATTGAGGTAGACTACCGCAAGATTTAGCCAGGATTCCTCAAAATCCGGAAAAACTT
This sequence comes from Bacteroidota bacterium, assembly GCA_039024435.1. GTDB lineage: Bacteria > Bacteroidota > Bacteroidia > J057 > JADKCL01 > JBCCQH01. The sequence continues at coordinate 30,578 of JBCCQH010000087.1, read as the reverse complement.
CCAACAGTGCGTGGTAGGTTCGGGCTGCTTCCACGTGCTGCCCATTCATCTCGTAAGCAGCGGCCAGATTTGTCCGCACGGCAAGGTGGAAAGGCGCAATGGTTTGCGCCCGTTGCATCGCGGCCAGCCCTTCGGCGGTTTGGCCCAGGCTCAGGTGCCCCAATCCCTCGTACCACGCTGCTGGCGCGGCTGATACCGGCTCCAAATTGATCATCCAGTTGCCCGCCGTTGGGGCAGATTTTACCACTTCCGACCATTTTTTGCCCGCCTTGACCTCAATCAGAGCGCGCATTTCAATGTCTCCCGCAATGCGCACCAGGGTGATCCCCAACGCCACCGCAATGACCGCACCAATTCCCCATTTCCAGCTTCTGTGCCAATGGAACACCGCCGCGTCGTTTCCCGGCAATCCCACCGCTAGCGCCAAGTACAGGCTCGACAACATCGCCTGATAGGTCCGTTCCCGGGGAAAACTGAACGTCGCCACCACGGTCAAGCCCACAAACGCCAGCAAAATCAACAGCCCTTGGATCCGTTCTTCCGCGCCCCCACCCCCCACAAGTCGCCGAATCCCCCAAAACCAACCGGCAAACAGCATCCCTCCCCAACAAACCAGCCCAGGAAGGCCCATTTCTGCCGCCGTGCCCAAAAATTCATTGTGGGGACGGATCGCATAATCCAATCCGTAGTTGCCAAATTCATCAAAACCTTTAATCCCATACTGCGGAATGCGTACCTTCCAGTTGCCCACTCCTACCCCCAACAATGGGTGGTCTGCCACCATGTCTGCCGTGCGGTTCCAGACGATGAAACGGTACTCAAGACTGTTCATTTCCGGTCCCATTACCACTTCCTCGTCCCAGAGGTAGTGGTAATTGTAAGACCCCACTTTCTGGCGAGCCACCTGGCTGAAGGCCCAGTACGCGCCCCCAATGAGCACCAACGCCCCCACCGCAAGCCAAGCAAACTGCATCCGGGAACCCCGCCACACCCGAGGCAAAATCGCCAGCGGCAAAATCGCCGTCCAGAGCAGCAAAGCCAACCAAACCGCCCGCGAACCGGCGAAAAACATGCCCGCCAGCAGCAGGAGAAAACTGGCGATGCCAGCGATTTTCCAGGAAAGGGGCAAGCGATAAATGCCCCAGACCACCAACGGCACCAGCAGCAGACAGGCCGAGGCAAATTGATTGGGATTCGCGTGGGTGCCCGCCACCATGTCTGCGTACGAAAGCCCCAGCGGATGCACCCCAAAATGGTGCCCAATTCCCCAAACCGCCTGCCCGGCTCCCGAGACAATCGCCACCCGGCCCAGCCAATCCCAAACCCCTCCCTCCCGCTGCACCAAATGCAACGCCAGCAGAAAAAATGCCACCATCGCCAAGGAAAAAACCGTTTCGAATACCGCCTCCGGCAGATTGACTGCCCGCACCATCGACAATACGTGCAGGCCCAGCCACAATGCCAGCACCCGCGCCAACCAAAGCGGCAGTACGATTCCCAATTCGGCATTTTTTCCCCGCAGGGCAAGTGCAACCGAAGTTCCCATCACCACCAGCAGCCCCAACAAATGTGGATAGCGCGCCGGATCGTTGACCACTTTGGAAAACAGCAGCGGTACGACCCCCAACGCGCCAATCACCAGCACCAAATGCGCCGTGGAAATGCGGGGTAGCTTCACCCTAGCAATATAGTCCCCATTGTTTACAGAACAATGCGCCAGAACCAGGAACCTCGTGGGGATCCTTGATGGGAAACGCTCCGATAAACCCTGGGATCGCAAAAGCGGGTAAGTTCACAAAACTCCACTTTCCCCCTCACCCAACCTGCCCAATCCATCCCCGCAAGAGCGCCCCCAATGGTTTTGCAGAAGGGAAGCTGTGCTGGCCGGACTTGCATTTTACGATCCGGTAGCCGTTTACTTTCGGCAAAATATGTGAGAAAAACGATCAGATATTTGAGCTAACTCGAAGGGAACCACAATTAAAATTTTTAACATGGATATCTTACCCCCCAAAGAGAGTATCACAATCAATGGTAAACTCTACCCGACCACTGGAGATCGCCGCCTCAGAATTTCTGATTTTCACCCGGTCCCCCCCGAGGAAACCCCCGGCAATGTAGGCATCTGCTTTTCCGGCGGTGGCTCCGTGGCATTGGTATCGGCCTTGGGTCAAATGCGGGCATTGAACGAACTGGGGCTATTGGAAAAAGCCAAGGCGATTTCGTCGATTTCCGGAGGCAGTTGGGCCACGGTACCTTTTTGCTATTTGCCGGAAAGCATTTCCGATGAAACATTTTTGGGAAAGTTTATCGCCAATCCCCAGGATCTGACCCTGGAGAATCTGGGAGCTATACCAGATCAGTACCTCGGAAGTGCGGTGGCCGCGAAGGAAATGAACTTCTTGAAACTGAGCGGGGAAGCCTTGCGCCTGATCAATAAAAAGAGGGTGCTCTCCGCGCGCGTGTGGGCGGTACTGGTCGGAAGACATATCCTCAAACCTTTTGGACTTTACGCGGACAACAATGGGAGTCCTCTTCGCCGCGTCCCGACCTCCTTTACCTACTCGGAAAAGGAAGTTCGGGAGATCAAAACCGAAAATCCAACTTTAAAAAACGTGGAATTCTTCCTGAATCAGCACGCGAAGCGTGAGGGAAGAATCCGACGTCCTTATCACTTGTGCAATGCGGCCATGTACATCAAACGAGACGTAAACGGAACGCAAAAAACATTTCTCGCGCCGGTGACTTGTACGCCCCACGGATCGGGAATTGTGGTCGAGGGGGTCGGAAAAATAAAGTTAAACTGTTTCCGCAGTGTGAAAGTAGGGGGAGGCTTGGTCTCCAATCATGCATTCAGTAGCAAATTCCAAAAATGGCTGGGCCAAGATAAGTTTACCGCCAAAGTGCCGCGCAACCGCAACCTCTTTTCCTTGGTTGATGCCACCGCAGCCAGCAGCGCATTTATGGGGACAATCGTTGAGCCCAAAAAATCCTACCTCTTAACCCCCAAGTTTTTGCACTGGCCGCCCACCCCGGGAGTTAAACGGGGGGGATCATTGCGTACCTTTCCCGACGGCGGAGGATTGGAAGTCACGGGCCTGCCTTTCCTGCTTGCCTACGACGATATTGATGCGGCGCTTTGCTTTTACAATGCCCTTTCCACAATTTTCAAAGCCCCCAAAAGCGAAGACTCCGACAAAAAATCCGATCTGCAATATCCTTGGAACATTGTTGTCGACCCTTGGTTACCGTCCCTTTTTGGCTATACGCCTTTCTTGCACAAGGAGAAAAAAATTGGCCCCCAAACCCTATCCCGGGGATACCAATTGTTTCGCGACGTGGATCTCCACAATATGCAAACGAAAAGTTGGTACTATTTCGCTAAGAATCAGATCTTTCCCTCCGAGTTGTTCCCGAAAGTCGTCGACGCCCTGTGGCAGTCGAGCCAGGGAGAGTCGTACCAATCGCCGGCCATCTACTTCAATGACCGCATGCCGGTGATCAAGAATGAACTCTTTGGGGTCAAGGAGCGCACCATCAAGTGGTGCATGCTGCATTACAATCCGGTACAGGACTTCGATGACCAACTGCAACCCGAGGTCAGGGGCTATCTGAAACGATTCGTAGAAGCGAAGCAGTCCCAGCGGCACGGTTGGCTCAAGGACCTTAGCAAGGAGCCACCCTACCCACCGATTCCCACCGATGACCGATTCCCCAACTTCATGCTGGAGGACACCCAGATGGACGCTAAAATCATGAACCTTTTCGCCCATTTTACCGCTTGGAACACCTACAGCCAAAGAGAAACTATCAAAAAGCTGTTTACAAAATAGGCCTCCGTCTCAGGAAATATCTTTCCCGGAAAGGAGGCTGGATACGGGATCGAGGGGGCAAATAAAAGCTGGGCGTAGGGTTGGGGGCAGATTTTAGGGTGAATCTCCGTACACTACGCCCACTTTCCGAAAAAACGGCGGCATCTTCCGGGATAAAAACCCAACGGGTGATCGGCAAACGGCGGGAAGCTTCCATGCGCCTCCCCGCCCCTTACCGGTCACCCGTTTGCCATTGATCGTGCGCCTTACTTACAAGGTCCGAGGGTCGCCCCCCGCTTCTTGTAGAGCGCCCATTCGGATTCCTTGATCTTGATCGTTCGGGTCTGACGGGGGTTCTTGGGAACCTTTTCGCAGATCGTGATCATCTTCGCTGCCGACTTGATCGCGCCCTTTCCTCCCGAGGATTTGGGGGCTGTGGTTTTGGGCTGCGTCTTGATGGTGGACTTCCCTTTCGTAGACTTAGGAGCCGTCGTTTTCGGCGCCGTGGTCTTGGGTTGGGTCCGCGCCGGCTGCGTCGTTTTCGGCTTTGTCGTCTTGGGCTGAGTTCTCACCGGCTGCGTTGTCTTGGGTGTCGTGGTCTTGGGTTGGGTCCGCACCGGCTGGGTCGTCTTGGGCGTCGTCGTCCGCGGTTGCGTTCTCACCGGCTGCGTCGTCTTGGGCGTCGTTGTCCGCGGTTGGGTCCGCACCGGCTGGGTCGTCTTGGGCGTCGTCGTCCGCGGTTGCGTCCGCACCGGCTGGGTCGTCTTGGGCGTCGTCGTCCGCGGTTGCGTTCTCACCGGCTGGGTCGTCTTGGGCGTCGTCGTCTTGGGGCGCACCGAAGGCGTCGTCGTCTTTGGTCTCACCGTTGGGGTAGTCGGATTCGGCCGAACCGTCGTGGAACCTTTGCTGGGAGTGGGACGGCTGCCCCCTGAGCCCGAACCCTCTTGGTTCCCACCGTCGCTCGTCCCTTCAGCACACGGTCCCATCGTCGCGCCGCGCGCTTGGTGGTAGCGCCAAGACGACTGCGAGACATTGACCGTGGCCCGGGTGTTCGGGTTGCTGGGCGGAATGTGGCAAATGTCAATCATCACGTGGCTGCACTGGCCTTTGTGGGCGTAATTCGCCTCGTAAGCCGGCCAATCCTCGGGATCAATCATCTTATTGTTCGGGAAAATGAGCCCCCCGGGCGGAATTTCACAGATCAAAATCTGCTCCGGACATTCGCCCAACGTCGCCCCTAGAGACTGGTAGCGCCGCCACAGCGCCTGCGGAATCGTCATTACCCGGCGGGTATCCGGATTGCCCGGATCCTCATAACAAATCTGAATCGGCGTCATGTCGCACGGTCCGGTCGAAGAACCATTGGCGAGATAAGTTCCGAGCTGGCTCGGCAAAATCTGGATCGTTTCCGGATTGTCCGGATCTTCCGGCGGAATGTGACAAATCGTAATCTTGATCGGACAAGGCCCTTGGGTCGCGCCTTGCGCCTGCAGTCCCGGCCAGATCGACTCACTGACCTGGAAGGTTTCATCGCGGAAACAGATCGTCACTTTGTTCGGTGAACAAGCCCCTTGGACTGCGCCCTGCGCCTGGTAGGATGGCCACTGAGACTCGTCAATCGTGATCGTCTGGGCATTTCCGAACTGTCCCGGAGGATAGCTACAGATCTGAATGTTCCGGGGACAAGGCCCTTCGGTCGCACCCATGCTCAAGGCCAGCGGAAGCGCCGTCTGCGATACGGTCATCTCATTGGCATCCATACAAATGGTCACTTGCTGCGTGGAACAGGGACCGCGCACGGCACCTTGCGCCTGATAGGTCGGCCATTCACTGTCGTTGATGGTAATGGTCTGGGCATTTTCCGGCTGTCCCGGTGGGATCACACAGATCTGGATCTGCGTAGTATTGAGGCAAGGCCCTTGGGTAGCTCCCATGCCCTGTACCGTCGGCCAGACATTGGCCGGGATGGAAATCGTACGGTTGTTGAAGCAAACGTCGATCTTCTGGTCCGAGCAAGCCCCCTGGACCGCGCCTTGGGCTTGGTAAGACGGCCATTCACTCGAATTGATCGTCATGGTCGTAGCCCCGGCGGGATTGCGCGGCGGCACGTTGCAGATCGTAATCGTCGCCGGCGGACACGGACCCTCGGTGGCGCCCATGCTCAACGCCAACTGCAAGGCGGACTGCGAAATCGTTTGCTGGTTTCCATCGAAGCAGACGGTGACCTGCGTCGTGGAACAGGGACCGCGTACTGCGCCCTGGGCCTGATAAGTGGGCCATTCCTCTTCGCTGATCGTCATCGTTGTAGCTCCCGCCGGATTGCCGGGCGGAATGTTACAGATTGTGATGTTGGCCGAGTTCAGGCACGGCCCTTGGGTTGCCCCCATTCCCTGCAGGGTCGGCCAGGCATTTGAAGGAATCGAAATCGTCTGATTGTTGTAACAGACGTCAATCTGGCGCTTGGCGCAGGGGCCTTGCACCGCGCCCTGGGCTTGGTAAGCGGGCCATTCCTCGGCATTGATCGTGATCGTCGTCGCGGCGGAGGGATTGCGGGGCGGGATGTTACAGATGGTGATCGTCGATGGCGGGCACGGTCCTTGGATCGCTCCCAGCGCAACGGCGGCCGACAATGCCGACTGCGATATTGTTTGTTGGTTGCCGTCGATGCACACGGTCACCTGCTGGGAAGAGCAAGGTCCTTGTAGTGCACCCTGGGCCTGGTAGGTGGGCCATTCGCTGGCGCTAATCGTCATCGTTGTGGCTCCCGCCGGGTTGCCCGGGGGGATGTTACAAATCGTGATGTTGGCGCTGGTCAGGCAGGGGCCTTGGGTCGCACCCAGGCTGAGGGCAGCGGACAGCGCGGTCTGGGAAATGGTCTGCTGGCTGCCGTTTAGGCAAACCGTGACCTGCTGATTCGAACAAGGGCCCTGGATCGCACCCTGGGCTTGGTAGAGCGGCCAATCGTCCGCGCTGATGGTCATCGTGGTGGCACCAGCGGGATTGCGCGGGGGAATGTTGCAGATGGTAATGGTCTCCACCGGGCAGCGGCCTTGGGTTGCGCCCCAGCCTTGCAGGGTCGGCCAGGTAGACTGCGGTACGATGATCGTATTGCCTTGGTAGCAGACGGTGAGTTCCTGTGAAGAACAAGGCCCCTGAATCGCCCCTTGGGCCTGATAGGAAGGCCAGGCATCGCGCGGAATCGTGATCGTTTGCGCACCGGCGGGATTCCCCGGCGGAATATTGCAAATCGTGATCGTCTGCACCGGTTGGTTGCAAATCAGGCGTGCCTCTTCGGAATCGGAACCCACCCGGTTGGTCGCCGTGATCAGGTAACGGTTCTGTACGCCCGGGGTCAATTGGACATCCATCACCAATAGCTGGTTGAAAGAATTGTAGGTCCATGCGGAATAGGGCAGGGTTTGGCCATTGGCCTGCACCCGGATGTCCTGGCGACCAGCCACGTTGAGCACCTGCGCCGTAATGCGCTGGTTGCAATCGGTGCCGTTGTACACCCCGTTCGTGGGATTGATGATATTGACCACCGGCGGGGGCAGGGTTTCCTCACAGCGGAGTACCTGCACATCGGCGGCGCGGCCATTCGCATTTTGGGCGATGATCTCGACTGTGGAATTGCGGCCCTGCACGAGATTGACCGTCATGCGCAAGATGCCGGAGCCGGCATTCCAAGTCCAGACCTCGGGGCGCTGGAGGGCGCCGTCGAGGAAGACCGAGATGTCGTTGCGGCTGCGGACCCCGGTTACCCGGGCTTCCAGGTTGGGAGTGCAATTGGCGCTGACCGCCGGGCTCACCGCCGGATTCGTGATCGTTACCGTGGGCAAGACCACCTGGGCCGGGCAACGCAGTACGGTACTGGCCCGATCCTGTCCAAAGCGGTTCCGCGCGATGATTTCGATCCGGGCATCGCCCGGAAGCAAGCGCAGGTTCACGTTCAACATCTGGTTGTAAGGATCGTAGCTGTAAGCATTTGGGGAAACCCGATTGCCATTTTGCAAGACCTGGATGTCCGCCTTGCTTTGTACGCGGTACACTTCGGCGTACAGCGGCGTGGCGCAATCGTGGATGATCGCGGGGCAGCCAGTCGGGAAAGTGATGTACACTTCGGGCGGCAAGCCCGTCGGCGGAGGCGGCGGAGGCGGTGGCAGCACCACCGTCTGGTTACATTCGATCGTATAGTTCTGCGCCGAATTGCCGCTGCGGTTGCGGGCTACGACCCGTACGGTGTTGCGGCCCCTCCGCAGGGAAAGGCCGGCGGTCAGGACGCCGGTGCTGGGCACAAAATTGAACTGGTTTGAACTGAGGGCACCACCATTGACGATCACGGTGATCATGGTCTTGCTGGTGACGTGGCTCACCCGGGCCCGGAAATCTACGAAGCAGTTGCCGCCAACCGTCGAATTGAATTGTCCCGGATTCGCGGGGATGATCTGAGGCCGCGGACGGCTCTGAGAGAATGTGTTGGGGTTGTTCCGGGGCGGACGGGTGCTCCGGCCTCCCCCAAACAGACCAAAGACGACCCCAAATCCTCCGTAGTGGTGGATGTCGTCGTCTTGGGTGAGGATGTTGTTGTCATCCCACTGCTGACCGTCGAGCAGGTCAGTAAAAGGGAAGGTCACCTTGTACTCAAAGGCAATCGAGAAGGACGGCGAAAATTCATACCCCAGCCCGATGCCGAGCGATGGCGCCAGCACCCAGCGCGGCCGGCGGGTTTCCTCCGCTGAGGTCTCATAAGTACCGTCCAGTGCAAAGTCGAGGTCGCGCAAAGCTTCCGACTTGCTATCCGTGGAAATGGCCGTCCAATCGTAGCGGGTTCCCTGGAACGAGTCAAATTGGTCCACGCGGGCGCGGTAACCCATGGCCCCGATGCCTCCCCAGATGTAGGCGAGAATACCGGTCCGGGCCCGCAAGCGATTGGCTTTGAGCATCAATTCCAAGTCCCAGTTGTGGGAACTGGTGCGGTGATTGGCGTAAATGTAGCCGGGAGAGGGAAAATAATTGACCGCGACATCGTAAGTGCCATTGACCGCAGGATTGTTCTGAATGCCAAAGCTTCTTTCCCAATCCCGCCCAAAGGTCACCGTCCAAAGGTAGCGGCCCCGTAGCGAAACGCCGATCAGACTGCGGTCATTCTCTATAATGGGGACTTCCAGGGTCGCCCCGAGTCCCGCACCGGCAATGGCCCGAACATCCGAGGTTTGCCAGGAACCTCCAAAATTGATCCCAAACCGCAAAGCCGGTCGACGGACCTTTTCGGTAGTCGATTCCTGCGCCAGCGCGGCGGTATGCACGCAACCCAGGAGACCGAGTAAAAACAAAACGTATAATCTTTTCATACTTCCGAGTGTGATTCAGTATTTGTGCCGGACCATTTCATAAATCGTTCCAATTTCTTGCGTGCCCGGGGAATTCTATCCATTCGACCCCAAAAAGCCTACAGAATGTCCGAAAATAATATTTTTATCGGCAAAATCAGCCTTTTGCAGGATTTGTAGGCGGTACTCGTACAAGCAATTTGTTGCGGGAACTGTTCCATTTTTTGGACAGTTGCGGCGAATTTCTTTCCCGAGGTCAAATCTGCCCTTGAAAGTGAGAAAAGAGCATCCTCTCAATCTAAATATGCGGAAAACAAATCTTCCAGGTCGTCCAGTTCTCCCTCATCGATGGCGAAAGGCACAAGATCGGCAAAATAGTTCAGGGCCACGACCGCATTGAGGCCCGCATCCTGCTCCACCGCTTGCTGGAGGCGCCGGACAAACGCCTTGTTGACCTTGGAGATTTCATCGTAGATGCTGATGAGGTTTTTCATGTCCCAGTCGGCCTTCAGCCCCTTGCGGCGGCGGAGGTACTGAGCTACCAGGTACATCGAGATCGCCCGGTACTTGGTCTCGTCAAGGGTAGCGACCGGCAGGTGAAAGCGCACCATCGGCCTGAGAGGATCGAGGATGGGGCAACCGCTGGTGACCATCACGATGCCCAAGAGGGCACCAATCGCTTTTTGCATCGTCGTTTGCACTTCGTACTTCCGTTCCGGCGTCACCACGTGCAGTTCCACCGCATCGTGGGAAAGCGCTTGGGAAAACATCTGGATCGGCGATTGCAGGTTCGTAGCGACCGGACAATAGGGATGATCTTCCACCAAAAGGGGACAATTGCCGCACTGCGCATTTTCCAGGCGGGTCCACTCGGGATGCCCAATCCCCTCCGGTACCCGAAAAGCCATTGTGTCCGGATCTAAATTCAAGACAAGCCGCTCCGAATCACCATTCTGAAAGCGGTACTCATACTCGATCCGATACGATTTGCCGGAATAGGCCATTGGGTCAAGATACTCCGCCCCTGACTGCATGTCAATACTAATTGCCCGCGGATTTTCGTATTATTGGGGGAAGTAAAGACGCAATCAGGCAATGATATCCAAAGAATTGAAGGCACAGGCTCAGTTGGCGTGGTCCAATTGGAAAATGCGCAATCCGCACACTTCCATCGGAATTTCGGAAGAAGACTTCGTGGGACGTTTCGAAGAACTGCAACAATTGCACAACAAAGGGCTGATCTCCCAGGACGACATGGCCCAGCGCATGGCGGAGTTGCTCTCGGAGCCGCCCGTCGCCGCCAATGTCACCCAATTCCAAGCTCCGCAACGGCCCACCGATGATCTGTTGCGCGAATTGCAGGACCTCAAAAAAGCCGGTGTGCTCAATGACGAAGAATTTGAAGAACGCAAGGCGGAGCTGTTTTTCCAGCGCAATGTCACCCCAGAAGACGACAATCCGGCCGCGCCCGGGGACGATGCAGCCCGCCAGGAACGCTTCCGCGGTATGCTTGACGAGCTGCATCGGGAGGGCATACTTTCGCGGGAGGAATTTCAGTCTGCTTCCGCTCGCCTCAACGCCTGACCGTTCGGACTTGCTTACCCGCATTGTTGAACAACCATTCGCATTATGTTCGAAACCACCTTGCGGAACCTCACCGACATCACACGGGCCTTGGATGCCCCGCACGACCAAGATTTCAAAGGCCGCCTCTGCGAAGACATCCACGAAGCATTGCGGCGGCTTTCGCCCGCCGATTGGGGCACCTTGCGCCAAACCTGGTCCACCAAGCCCCTGACTTGGATTTGCAATCTCACCTACTGCCTCGATCCCGATTACCACGCCCAAGAAGCCGATGCGCTACTGGTGGACATCCTCCGCCGGGCCCATCCCGATGCCCGCGCTTACGCGGCCGATACCTTGCTCTTCGATTCCCTCTACGTACCCGATGCCGCGATGAGCGCTCATCTGCAAGCCTGCCTCATCCAAGCCCAGGCCCACAGCAAGCCCCACACTGTCACCTACCGGACGCAGTTGTACACCGGATTGCTGGCCAAGCAACCGGTAGCCCGCCTCGCCGAAGCCCACGAACATTCGGTCTACAACCGCGCAGCCCTCGCCCAAAGCGACCAAGCCGCCTGCTATTATTGCCGCACCACCTTTGCCGCCTCGGAAGTCGCCGAATTCACCGACGATGCCCAAACTGCCCTCTGCCCCTACTGCGGAATCGACGCCGTCCTCCCCGAAACCGCCGGCTACCCCCTCGACTACATGACTCTCCGCGCCCTCCATCAATACTGGTTTTGATTTCCAATGGGATAATTTCCATTTTTAAATCAGGGAATTTCCAATTGACCAGTCGAAATCAAAAGCCCATCGCTACAATCAGGAAACCAATATCCCAATCGGAGCGCGCCGGCCACGGCCGACCACTCCGATCCAAATCCCCTACTCCATAAAGCTCTACCTTCCATTTATTTTGAAATTGTCGCATGAGTCACCGCGGCCAATTGATTAATCTCTATCTTGATATCCGCCGCAACCGCCCCCACAAGGCGGCCAATCGGTAGATAAGCGCAGCGCCCAGCAGAGATTTGTTCATCGGAAACCAAGCGCAGCGCCCAACAGAATTCAGAAATTCGTTCATCAGAAATCAAGCGCAGCGCCCATGGATCAAAGGACAGCCCAGAACCAGTTTGACAAGGCCAATCGCATGCAAGCCCAAGGCAAATGGCGAGATGCCGAGCTGGCCTACCGCAAAATTCTCAAGCACTTTCCCCAACTCGACCCCGTACTGACCAACCTCGGTGCGGTCCTCTACCACCAGGGCCAGGTGGAACCCGCTTTGAAGTACCTCAACCGCGCAATCAAGCTCAATCCCACCAACCGCGATGCTTACTCCACCCGCGCGGCGGCCCTCCGCGCCCTCGGCAAATCCGACGAAGCCCAGGCCGCCTACCGCGAACTCACCGAACTGGACCCCCACAACGGCAATACCCACTACAATTACGCGAATGTCCTGATGGAAACCCGCCAATTTGCCGAGGCGGAAAAGCGGTACCGAACCGCGCTGAAACACGCCCCCCTCCTCCACCAAGCGCAGCACAATTTGGGCTGGCTTTTCAAGGAGCAAGGGCGGATGGCGGAGGCAGTCCGCGAATTCAAAGCCGCCATTGACTTGTACGGGGATTCGCCCCACTACTTTGTCAACCTCGGCCTGGCCCAAGCCGATCTGGGCCAGACGAGCGAAGCCCTGGCGGCCTTCAACGCAGCGCTGAAACTCGATCCGCAATTTGTGTTTGCGCTCCAGGCCCGAGGCCGGCTGCAACTCGCTCGGGGACGCTCCGCCGCGGCCCTGGCCGACCTCGATCAGACCGTGGCCCTGGCCCCAGGTGATCCGGTAGCCCACCTCTTGCGCGGCAATGCCCTCGATGCCCGGGGCCAAACCGATGCCGCACGGGAAGCCTACGAAAAGGCCTTGGAATTGGCGCCGGACAATGCCCCGGCGCGGCGCAATCTAGCCCGCTTGCTGCGCCGGGAAATTCCCGCCTGGCACTTCACCATGCTGGCCGATGAAGCCCGCAACACCGCTTATCGCCGGGCCATCGAAGCCGCGGTGCGACCGGGTGATATCGTGCTGGACATCGGTACCGGATCGGGTTTGCTCGCGATGATGGCCGCCCGTGCGGGAGCCCAGTCAGTGGTCGCCTGTGAGGTCAATGCCCACCTCGCCGAGGTGGCCCGGGAAATTGTCACCGAAAATGGATTCGGGGCGCAGATCAAAATTTTCGCGCAGCACTCGGGGGAACTCACGGTGGCGGAGCACCTGCCGGCTCCCGCCCGGATCATCGTTTCGGAGATCGTAGATGCGGCTTTGATCGGAGAGGGGGTCCTGCCGAGCCTGCGCCACGCCAGCAAATCGCTGGGCACGCCCGATCTGGTCATGATCCCCGCGGGGGCCACCCTCTGGGCCCAATTGATGCACCTTCCCCAATTGCGCCGGGTCAATCCCGTCCGCCAAATTGATGGCTTTGATCTCTCGCGGTTTGATCGGTTCCGCAACCGAGAGTCGTTTTCAACGGTTCGCCTTCCACAAGCGCCTCACCGCGCCCTAAGCGCCCCGGTACAAGTGGAAGTGCTTGATTTTGCCCATTTGCCCCCGGCCATTCCCGACGAAAACCCCAAGGTCATTGATCTGGAATTTGACGTGTTGCACTCCGGGATGGCCCACGGAATCGTGCTCTGGTTTGACCTGCACCTGGACCGGCATACGACCGTTTCCACCGGGCCGGACGGAGAATTGGTGCATTGGGGACAAGCGGCCGGATATTTCCCGGAAGATGTCCCCACTCAGGTGGGCCAGACCCTCAAGGTGCAGCTTTGGCGCACGGATACCAACTGGATCATCGGCGAAGCCCAGCACTGAGCCATGCGGCGCTTTGCGCAGTGGGATTTTATCCGGGCGAAAGGAAGTTCATTTGTCGGACATGTCGGTGGGGGCCGTGGCCACTTTTTGCAGGAAAAAACCGGCGGCTCCGGTCAATCCTTTTTTTGCTCCTTGAGCAGACGCACCCCCGCAGTACTGATGCCACCGTCGGGGGCAACCAGCGCATCGAGTCCTTTGAGGCCCGCCGCAATGGCTGCCTCCGACAGATTTAGCGCCTCGGCCACTTGGGTGCGGGGGTGATACACGTGATCTTCTTTCCCGAGTATTTCGCGCAATTTCGCTTTTCTTTCGCGCTCGGGATCCGGCTTTGCGGGTTTAGCCGCGCGATTTCGGGATTTGGAAGGTGATTTCTTTTTTTTCTTTTTCGGGCCCCGTCCGCCTTTCCGGTCGATGGGCTTGGGGTTAAGCCAGCGCATCCGTGCCGAAAATACGCCAAGTTCCGTGCGCTCCGCCGAAACCGTAATCGAAACCTGCTGCCCTTCGTAGGCTTTGATCGGCCGGTCAAATTCAAACGGCCCCAGGTGGACCGCGTGTTCGGGATCATTTTCCGGCGCCAAAGAAAGGGCAAATATCGTCTCCCCAAACGCCGTCGTCTCGATCAGCTTGCCGCGCAATTCTTGCGGTGTTTTGCCGTTGTTGTTTTCCTTCATTCGCTACACTTGTGCCAGCCGCCGTGGGCTTTGCTGTCTCCGATAATTACCCCGAAATATACAGGTCGCAAAGATTATTTCCGTGCGCAAGGCCGACTTTTTTTCATTCCCAAAAGCACCACCCCGATCTGCGACTTCCGAGTGCGAAAAGGGAGTTCAAATTTAGCCGGATATGACGCGGGCCAGTTGCGCTGGCAACTGGCCCGGGTTAGACTTTCAAAAACTCAGCCGAGGGTCAATATCCCGTGGGCCGGTTGGTTTCTTCCACCGCATTTTCTTTCCGGATCACCGGGGCATCCTCTTCCACTGCGACCGGAGCCGGAGCATTGAGATCAGCCGGAGCTGCCACTTGGTTCGCGTTGTAGAGCCAGTTGTTGTACTGAATCACATTTTCACTCAAGGGCGCTTGTTTTTCGGTGTCAATCGTCGTGGTTTCCGCACTCGAGAACCAGTCGGCCACCAGCCCATTCGGGATATTGATCAGCGAAGGACCGATCACCAGCGCGACTACCGACATCAACTTGAGCAAAATGTTCAGCGAGGGTCCGGATGTATCCTTGAAGGGATCACCAACTGTGTCGCCCACGACCGCCGCTTTGTGGGGATCGGAGCCTTTGTAATATTTTTCGCCTTGGATGGTCACACCTTCTTCAAACATTTTTTTGGCGTTGTCCCAAGCGCCACCGGCATTGGACTGGAAAATGGCCATCATCACGCCCGCCGCGGTGACCCCCGCCAGGAGTCCACCGAGCATAATCGGTCCCCCCAAAAATCCAATCGCAACCGGAGCGAGGATCGCCAACAGACCGGGCACAACCATCTCGCGGATGGAGGCCTGGGTGGAGATCTCCACACACTTTTGGTATTCCGCCTTGCCGTCGGCTGCCTCAAAGGTTGCGGTGTCTTCCGCACTCCAATCTTTCTGCTCGACGCCAGCCGCTTCATTGCGTTTCATCACTTCGAGAGCCGCCTTCAATTCGGGAATCGTCTTGAACTGGCGGCGCACTTCCTGAATCATGTCCATGGCGGCGCGGCCCACCGCGCCCATCGAAAGGGCCGAGAACACAAACGGCAGCATCGCGCCGATGAGCAGGCCCGACATCACTTTGGGATCGGCGATGTTGATCTGGCTGACACCCGCCGCAGTCATGAAAGCGGCGAACAGCGCTAAGGCGGTCAGTGCGGCCGAGGCAATGGCGAAGCCTTTGCCGATGGCGGCTGTGGTGTTGCCTACCGCGTCCAGCTTGTCGGTACGGCCCCGGACTTCCTTGGGCAATTCCGCCATTTCGGCAATTCCACCCGCATTGTCCGAAATGGGACCGTAGGCGTCGACCGCCAACTGAATCCCCGTGTTGGCGAGCATTCCGACGGCGGCAATGGCAATACCGTAGAGTCCAGCAAAACCGTAAGAAACCAGGATGGCAATCGAGATCAGGATGATCGGAATGGCGGTCGACATCATGCCCACGCCCAGGCCGGCGATGATGTTCGTAGCTGAACCGGTAATCGACTGGTCGACGATGCCTTGAACCGGCTTGGTACCGGTGCCCGTGTAGTATTCGGTGATTTTGCCCACGCCCAGACCGGCCAGCAGACCGGCACTCACGGCGATGCAAAGGTTCAGCGCGGTGACTTGCAATTGCTCACCCGAGATCAAATCCTGGAAAACGGCCACATCCGGAACGACCCAGAAGATAATGCCAAAGGTCGCGGCCAGCATGATGCCGGCCGAACCAAATTCACCCCGGTTCAGGGCGGCTTGCGGATCGCCCCCTTCGCGCACGCTCACAAAGAAGGTCCCGATGATCGAGACCAAGATCCCCGCTGCGGCCAGCAGCAGCGGCAAAATAACTAAGGGAAGCGGAATCGGCGCTCCGGTAACCATGGCGGTCGCGCCCAGCACCATCGTCCCGATGATTGATCCGACATACGATTCAAAAAGATCCGCGCCCATGCCAGCAACATCCCCCACGTTGTCGCCGACGTTGTCGGCAATCGTGGCCGGGTTGAGCGGATGGTCTTCCGGGATACCGGCTTCGACTTTGCCGACGAGGTCAGCCCCGACGTCCGCCGCTTTGGTGTAGATACCACCACCTACGCGGGCAAACAGGGCAATCGAAGAGGCCCCCAGCGAAAATCCAGACAGCACGTTCAACACCATCACCACTGGATTCAGGGAACCACTGGCGACGGCATCGGAGCCGTCAACGATGGTTTCGCCCAGGAATTCGAAGTAGATCAGAAACAGGCCCCCCAGTCCGAGAACCCCGAGGCCGACCACGCCCATCCCCATGACTGCGCCTCCCGAAAAAGCGACATTGAGGGCTTTACCGAGTGAAGTACGAGCGGCGTTTGTGGTGCGGACATTGGCCTGCGTCGCCACGCGCATTCCCAGAAAACCCGCGAGACCGGAACAGATGGCCCCGACGAGGAACGATACGGCAACCAGCCAATGCGATTCGTCTTCCACGGCACCTTTGATACCGAGCAGCACCATTACGGCGACCACGAATATGGCCAGCACCCGGTATTCAGCTTTCAAGAAAGCCATTGCACCATCGGCGATGTTCTTGGCGATCCGGGCCATTTTTTCGGTGCCGACTTCCTGCTTGTTCACCCAATTGGATTTGATGAACACGAAAGCCAGTGCGATCACTCCGGCCAATGGAATGAAGTAAACGATGTTTTCCATCAGTGCTTTATTGTTTTATTGCTGTGAGCAGAACACGGTCGAGTCAAAATCGGATGCAAAGTTAGATTTATAGGGGCAAATATCAAATCAGAATCCGGCAAACTTACCTCCGGAAATGACACTTACTCGCTTGATCCCCCGGCGGTCGCACGGTGACGGATTTGGTATCGGCGGCGGAGGGTACCGGGTGATTGCCGATTTTTCTGTATCTTTCGGCGCTAAAAAAGACTTTGAAGTACCGATTGCAATATGTTTGAAAATTTAACCGACCGGATCGAACGGTCATTCAAGGTATTAAGAGGCTCCCACAAGATCACGGAGCTGAACATCGCGGAGATGATGAAAGAAATCCGCCGCGCCCTCGTCGATGCCGACGTTAACTATAAGGTAGCGAAGGATTTTACCAGCAAAGTCAAAGAAAAAGCGCTCGGACGCGACATTCTCATCAATGTCAAACCGGGGGAAATGATGCTGTCCATCGTCCACGAAGAACTCACCGATTTGATCGGGGGCGACGAAAAAGGCATTTCCTTCGCCAAAAAACCGCCGACGGTCATATTGATTGCCGGCTTGCAGGGTTCGGGTAAGACGACCTTTACCGGAAAGCTGGCCCGCCACCTGAAGAAAAATGGCCGCAATCCGCTCCTCGTTGCGGGTGACGTCTACCGTCCCGCCGCCATCAATCAGTTGACCGTGCTCGCCGAGCACGAAGACGTCGGGGTGGGCATTTACAAGGAAGAAGAAAACAAGAATCCGGTCCAGATCGCCAAAAATGCCATCGATTACGCGAAGAAAAATGCGCACGATGTCGTGGTGGTCGATACGGCGGGTCGTTTAGCGGTCGACGAGGAGATGATGAACGAGATCTCCGCCTTGAAAGACGCGGTTCAGCCGGACGAAATCCTGTTCGTGGTCGATTCGATGACGGGTCAGGATGCCGTGAACACCGCCAAAGCCTTCAACGACCGGCTCGACTTTGACGGGGTGGTGCTGACCAAGCTCGACGGGGATACCCGGGGTGGGGCGGCAATTTCCATCCGAACGGTCGTCGACAAACCGATCAAATTTGCCTCGACCGGGGAGGACATGAAGGCCCTTGAGCCGTTCAATCCTTCCGGTATGGCTTCGCGGATCCTGGGACGCGGTGACGTGGTCTCGCTGGTCCGGGACATCCAGGATGCCTACGACGAAGAACAGGCAAAGAAGTTGCAGGCCAAGATGCGCAAGAATCAATTTGATTTTGACGACTTCCTGAGCCAGCTCCGCCAAATCAAGAAAATGGGCAACGTCAAGGACCTCCTGAGCAAGGTCCCGGGGATGAACAAGGCCCTGAAAAACGCCGACATCCCGGACGATGCTTTCAAATCCATCGAGGCCATCATCCTTTCGATGACCCCGACCGAACGCCTGAATCCGGCCATCATCAATGGTTCGCGGCGCAAGCGCATCGCAAAAGGCAGTGGCACCTCCGTTCAAGAAGTCAACCAGCTCCTGAAGCAATTTGTCGAGATGAAGAAGATGATGAAGTCTTTCAGCGCTATGCAAAACACCGGACGGGCCTTGCGGCAGTTGAATCCGCTCAAGCGCCGCCGTCGGGGACGCCGCTGATTGATTGCGGCGCCGTAGTCCCAAGTAGGGTAAATTGCCACTGCGGCGTATGCTCTATATAAATTGCCCCACACACTGTGCTTTGGCAGTGGGTAGGGCAGTTCTTTTTCGGGCTGCGGCTCCATTTTCGATCCATTTTCTTATTTTATGCAAAACGAAGACCAAATGCGCATCCACCCTTTTCTATTCATCTTTATGGCAATTGCAATTTTGGCTACCTCGGTCACCCAGGGAGGCAAAGCCGATGTCAAACCGGACAAGAAACCCGAATTCGCGCTGGTGATCCACGGCGGAGCGGGCACCATCAAGCGCAAAAATCTGACCCCGGAGCGGGAGCAGGCCTACCGGGACAAGCTGCAGGAGGTCTTGCTGCACGGAAAAAAGCGGCTGAAGAAGGGAGCTTCGGCGGTGGATGTGGTCGAATCCTGCATTCATCTTTTGGAAGACTCGCCCCTCTTCAATGCGGGCCGGGGTGCGGTATTTACCCACGATGGCAAAAATGAGCTGGACGCCTCGATCATGGATGGCGCTACACTGGATGCGGGGGCGGTGGCTGGCGTCACGACGGTGCGTCATCCCATTTCGGCAGCGCGGGCGGTCATGGAGCAATCGCCCCACGTGATGATGTCGGGGCCGGGTGCGGAGACATTTGCCCGCGACCAAGGGCTGGAAATGGTCGATCCCGAATATTTTGCCACCGAGCGGCGCAAGCAACAATTGCAACGGGCCAAGCAGCGCGAAGCCGAGCAGGAACGCAAAGGCGAGCCGGGACACGGAATGCTGCTGAGTGAAGACAACGACTACAAGTTCGGTACGGTGGGCGTGGCGGTGCTGGACAAAGCCGGGAACATCGCAGCGGGCACTTCCACCGGCGGCATGACCAACAAGCGCTGGGGCCGTATCGGCGATTCTCCGGTCATCGGGGCGGGCACCTACGCCAACAATGCCACCTGCGCGATTTCTTGCACGGGCCACGGCGAGTATTTCATCCGCTACGCGGTGGCCCACGACATCTCCGCTTTGATGGCCTACAAGGGCTTGAGCCTGCAGGAAGCGGCGGAAGAGGTGGTCATGAAAAAGTTGAAGGCGGCCGGAGGAACCGGCGGGGTGATCGGGCTGGACCGGCAGGGCAATGTCACGATGACCTTCAACTCCGCCGGCATGTACCGCGGCTACCTCCGCGCTGGCGAAAAACCAGTGGTCAAAATCTTTAAATGAGAATTTCCGATGGAAAAATTCTCAATTTTCAATTTTCAATGGGGGGATTTTCAATTGGCCGCTGCGCGGGGTTGCTTGGGTTAATGGGAAATCGGAAATTGAGGAATTGGAAATTCATCCATCGCGGTTTGCGCGTCTAACACGCGCGCATTGGAAATTGGAAATCAGGCAATTGGAAATTCATCCATCGCGGTTTGCCCGTCCAAGACGCGCCCATTGCAAATTGGAAATCGTGCAATTGAAAATTCTTCCGTAGTTTCACTCTATGATTAAACATCTCACCGCCATTGGGTTGCTGTTGCTCGTTGGGTCGGGCAGCGCGTTTTCCCAGAACTGGATGAATTATAAACTGGACGACTGTTCCTGTTCCTTTAAATTGCCCGGAAATGAAATCCCCGAAATTGAATCGGAAGAAGACGGGGAAACTGTGATTTGGAACTACACTTCGGAATACGGCAGCGGCGTTTATCTGGCTTCCTATACCTTGTATAATATCGCGACCGATTACTCCGATCCGATCGATCTTGCAAAGGAGTCCCTCAGTGGATTTGTCGGGGCCGTGGATGGCAAAATTGTCCGAGAAAAGCCCTGGGAATACAAAAAACACGAAGGAATTCAAGCAACGATCCAAATTGCCTCGCAAAATATTGCGTGTCAGTACAAGGTGCTATTCGTCGATCAAATCCAGTATCAACTGGTAGTGATGGCGCCCGTCGGCGAATACGACAATGACACTGCGAAGAAGTTCTTTGCCTCGTTCAAGGTGAAATAGCGACTTCAACTTGCGCTCCCGAGGACCTTCGGGACGCTCATTCTTCCGGTTTGGCCTCCCCGATTTTCAGTCCGGACTCCCGGATGCCTTCTTCGGCCGCCTTGCGCTGCCGCTTGTACTCGCGCTGATTCGCTTTGCGGGCTCTGCGGGCCATTTTCCGACTGCTGAGTTGGTTGTAGTCGGGAAAGGTAGCCGAGTCTTGGGCCGCGTAGAATGCCTGACGCTTTTCCATTTCCCGCTTGTGGCGCTTGCCCTCAAACTTATCTGCCACTTCGACATCCCGGTACCATTCAAAGTACCCTCCGAAACGCTTGTAATAGCTCAAAGCATCGTAGCTGCCATCGGGGCCCAATTCATACATGTCCGTCGAGCGGGCGTTGCGTGGCGGAGCGAGGTGATCGTACACCACCATATCTTTGCGTCCGAGGTTCAGGAAGCCGGTCTTGACGCTACCCGTATTGAGGGAAAACGGTGCGTAATCTGAATATTTGAACAGGGCCCGCGCTTTGGGGATCTGGTCAAAATAGATGATCGGAGCGCCGAACACCACCCGCGAGCTGTCTTCCGGATCGAAGGTCATGATATCGAGCACTTTGTAATTTGCTTTGTGGTCCCAGCCATTCCAACCCATGAGGACATAATAGCGGACCTTGCGCTTGACCCGGACCTGATTTGAATAGGACAATTTCTTTACTTCTTTGAGCTGCCGCCCACGGTATTTGCCCTGGACAAAGGTGATGACCTGCTCGGTTTCCTTGCCGTCCTCAAGGACACCGCCCTTTTTGGATTCCAATTTGTAATAGCTGCCATCGTAAGCCAGCACATTGGGCCGCTCCCGGGGAGCGTAGTACAAGGCACCGAACCACGCGTAATTGTCGGTCACTGCGCTTTCGATGCCTTTCGGAATGCGCTCCATCTCCATGAGCGGAATGACGAGGTAATGCACCTTCCCGGATACATCGGTGTATTTGCGCTGCACCAAACCGAAATAATAGTGGGCGTAGTCTCCGTAATAGGTGTCTTTGGGCCGGTCCACGATGTACCAGGTAAAAATCCGGAAACTGTTGTCCGCTGGACGCAGCCGCGAAATGGTCTTCAGCGAGTCAAATTCGTAACCGTAGCTTTCCGGCTGCTTGAGCAATTCGGTGAAACGGGTGATGAATTCCTTGTTGAGTTCAAACTTCAGGTCGGTCGAATCGCTGTTGAGAATCGTGTGGGCCATTTTGGCCAGTTCCGCTTCGGCGGTGGCCAGCGACTTCATTTGGGCAAATGCCGCACCGGACCAGAGAAAAACGACACCGCAAATCCAGGCGCTCAACATCGGTAGCTTTCGCTTCATGGGCGTGAGGGGTTTATTTTTTCGTGTGTTCCGATCCCAAAGATTCATTCCTTTTCTCTAATGCAGACCCGTAACGAATCCGCCGTCGGTAAAGATAGGGCAATGAAAGACGTTGGGCAATTGCTATTCGCAATCCTCAGCACTCCGGGCGATGGCGTGCCGCTTGAGTTCGGCCATGCCGACGAATTCCAGGGCTTTTTCGTGGGTACTTTCCAATACGACCGGCGGCGCGTACCCGGCGGCATTGGCTTCCCGCCAACGCAGAGCACAAAGGCACCACTTGTCCCCGGGCTGCAAGCCGGGAAAGCGGTATTCCGGTCGCGGAGTGCTCAGATCATTGCCCCGAGAACGGGTAAAGGTTAGAAATTCCTCGGTCATCTGCGCGCAAACGACGTGGGTGCCGCGATCATCCCGGCCGGTTTCGCAGTGCCCATTGCGGTAAAATCCAGTCAGGGGATTGGTGCAGCAGCATTGCAAGGTTTCCCCCAATACATTTTTCGATTGGCTGATGTGGGTCGGGGTGCCGTTTGGGGATGCCATAGAATTATCGCTTGAGGAGGTGAAAAGGAGCAAACACAATCCGCCGATTAGCAGCGGAAAAAGGACCAGAGAACCGATTTTCATGCTTTTTTAACCGTCGGCCATCGGGAATGTTGTGGCAGTAGGGCCAAAAAAGCGAGATCGCAATCCTAAGAGCGTTGTTCGAGGAGAACATTGCCCGGGAGATTGCGATCTCAGCAACGGGATGAATTGATCCCGGTGGTTTACATCATTTCGATTACCATGGCGGAAGCCCCGCCACCGCCATTGCAGATGCCGGCCGCTCCGTACCTGCCACCTTGCTCGCCGAGGACGTTCATCAGCGTGACGACGATGCGGGCACCCGAACAGCCGATGGGGTGACCGATGGACACACCACCACCGTACTGGTCCACCTTGGCGCGGTCAAGGCCGAGGATCTGTTCGTTGGCGACGGAAACCACGGCAAATGCTTGATTGATCTCCCAGGCATCGATTTGGTCCTTGGTCAGGCCGGCCTTGTCGAGGGCTTTGGGGAGGGCGTCCGACGGCGCAATCGTGAACCATTCCGGAGCCTTGGCGGCATCCGCGTTGGCGACAATTCGGGCAATCGGCTTGAGGCCAAACTGCTTTACGGCCTCCGCCGAAGCCAGGACAACCGAAGCGGCGCCATCGTTCAGGGTGGAAGCATTCGCGGCGGTTACCGTACCCTCTTTTTTGAAGGAAGGACGCAGCTTAGGAATTTTTTCAAATTTGACCCGGCCGGGCTCTTCGTCGGTATCAAGGACGATGGGATCGCCCCGGCGCTGGGGAATGGTGACCGGTACGATCTCATTTTTGAACTTACCCGCGGCTGCGGCTGCTTGGGCACGCTTGTACGACTCGATGGTAAATTCGTCTTGGTCTTCCCGGGAGATGTTGCACTCCGCCGCGCACAGCTCGGCGGCATTGCCCATGTGGTAGTCGTTGTAGACATCCCAGAGACCATCTTTTAGCATCCCATCGGTCATTTCGCCGTGGCCGAACTTCATACCGGTTCGGGCCTTGGAGAAGTAGTGGGGGACATTGCTCATGCTTTCCATGCCCCCGGTAACCACGATGTGGGCATCGCCCAGCCGGATCGAGTTCGCCCCCATGACGACCGCTTTCATGCCCGAGGCACAGACCTTGTTGACGGTGGTGCAGGGAACGGTGTTCGGAATATTGGCCCCGAGGGCCGCCTGCCGGGCAGGTGCTTGCCCGAGGTTCGCGGAGAGGACATTGCCCATGTAGACTTCATCGACATTTTCGGCCGCGACCCCGGCCTTTTCCAAAGCTCCTCGGATGGCAATGGTGCCGAGTTGGGTGGCAGAAAGGCTGGAAAGACCGCCCATGAACGCCCCAATTGGGGTCCGGGCACCAGCAACAATGTAGACTTCTTTGCTCATATCTTGCACAGTTTATTTGGTCGCAAAATTAGGCTTACCGCCATTGATATACAAACCGAACCCAAGGTCAGATGTTCCACAAAAACTTGCGCATCTGAATCCCGCAAAAGAGATTCATTTCCTACATCGAATCTTCAAAAATTGCGCGCTTGTGAACAAGTTTTTTAAATTTTGTATCAACCTTTTGCGGAAAAAATCCGTTATTACATCAGGTTTGTTTGTTATGGTTAGTAAGGATCGCTGGAACGCAAAAATTCTGGCGGTCCTGATTTTTTTACCCTCTTTCCTCGAAGCGTCAACGCAAATCCAAGCGGCCAATTTTACTGCAGTCGCTTTTCCCGCCACTCATCGTCTATTTTCCCCGCCCGTGGCTCAAGTGATTGACTCCATGATCGTCCTTGACCGACAAAAAATCGGTGACTGCGAATTCCACCGATCAACTGCGAAAGTCGCCGTAATAAACTTATAATTTTTCCCCGGCCATCTTACAACCAGATTTACCTAAATCGAAACAATCTGTTGCCAATGGCGATTTTGCATTCCTTTATGGTTCCAATAAATTTTATTGGGCAAAAAATTCTTTGTCGCACCGAACATTTTGCCGCTGAATGCGTAAATAATTCTAGTTGATTGATTTATAAATAGGAGTCGTCGAAGCCGCCCGGTTTCGGCGACTTTCCGTTTTTTCCCCCGCGGGGAACGGTACATTTTAGATTGGGGACGGAACTTCCCCCAAGTTGATTCATGAACCGAAATCGGGGCACCAATCTGCCCCCGCCGGGTTCCGCAATATCAGCGGAGTACAACTAAAACGCCGCTTAGCCCATCGTGGGCCTACGGTGATCTTCCCGGCAACTCAACACCGGAATTCGGCTCAGGTTTACCAAATGGTCACTGAGCGTTCCATCCGATTCAGACTCCGGGGTAGCCGATTCCAGGGCTACCATCAAGTCACATCCCTGAGCCGTTGCGTACTTCATCATGTCCAGGGGATTTGCCGCTTGGGGGCCGTTGTAGTGGATCTCCCCCACCGCCAGGTGGGCACCGGTGACCACCGAAGCTACCGCATCCAGGTGAGCGGATCCCTCCGCTTCCTCCGCCAGGACAAAAAAGCTGACATTGGCGCTGCCGGGACCTCCCAGGTACGCGGCCCAGGCAACGTGCTGCGTAGCCGCTAGCTTGGGGTCCAATACAACCAGAATATTTGCGAATCCCATCTGCTTGGGTTTCTCCCGGAAGGTAAGTGTGGGAACCTCACCCCGCCGAATGACCGTATTGACCGCCGTTCCAAAAACCGCACTGAGGGCCGACTCGCCACCTTTGGTACCGAATACGATCAACTCCACTGCCTCATCTTTTGCCGCTTCCAGAATGGCCGACTCGGGAATTCCCTTCGCAAACACGGGATTGACCCCCGGGGTGATGACCGCTTGCATCGACTCGGCGGTTTCTTCGAGTTTTTGCTTCGCCGACTTGAGCTTTTGGTCTTCCGACTCAACTTGAAAATACCGTGTCATCAAAAAGGATTCCTTGACCGCGTGCATCAATTCGAGTTGCCAGCCAAAAGTATTGCAGAGGTAAACGACGCTGTCCTCCGCGACTGCGCCGAGCGGACCAAATTCGGTGGGGAAAAGTAGTTTTTTCATTGCCTTACGAGGATGGGGAGATGATTTGGGCAGCAATTTACAACCTCCGGGGGAATAAACAACGGGACGGACAAAAGCTACTCGCCCGGGCGTCATTTTCTCGACTTGTCCGGGCATTTCTCCCCAAGTGCGGTATCGGCATGCTTGACCCCCACCCTCCCTGACTGAATTCTTTTCCCCTGATTATCAGAACTTCCCAAAAATGACTTCAAAAAACCTGGTCCATCCCCCCCAACTATTTTCGAAAAAGTTCGTAGGTTATAGTTGTAAGTTTAGCCATAGTTTTATTGTTACAGTGAAACCGCCGGACCTGACAAGGACCGGCGGCTTTTTTTATTGTCAAACACAATAAGAGCGTTCGGCCGGCGTTTTCTGATTGAGAAGATCATAGCTTTATTATGTGGACAGAAAAGGGCGGCCGAAAGGTAGCCCTTTCCTTTTGCGGTGGTGCACTGGCCCGTCCGGCCCAAGTATGGTTGTTTCGACTCGCCTTCTACCGCACCCAAAAATTAAGCTGTGGCGGCGTGGCAAGCGACCTACCCGCCTCAACGCAAAAACACCGAACCGGGAAAATGCCCGGTCCGGTGTACACAAACACGAAATTTACAAGGATAATGCAGCCAAAGCTGCTTGTTTTGATTTACGAAAATCGCGGGGCTTTGTTGCCTTGGGACCGTTTTTGCTTTCCGGCAAATTGCCCTAATTTTGTTTTGAAACACTTTGAATGCATACCCTGTGGCGGAAGAAGAAAAAAACAACTCGGTCCCGGTCACTGATCCCCCCCTTTCCAATCGAAAGCGGTGGCAACAAGCACTTTGGCGATTGATCTACCGGCGTGATCGCCTACGCTGGATCATGGTCGTTTTTTTCGTGATCGCTTCTTCCCTCATTCTCCCCAAAGATTTCGTCGAGGAATTTCCCTACCAAATCGGAAAAACTTGGGTCGCGGCCTCCTTGCGGGCCGAATTTGACTATCCGCTCTACAAACCCGAAGAGCAGATCCAGGAGGAACGCAATCGGGCCGCCAGCGCCGTCTATCCCGTATTTCAGGTCGATACCGCCGCCCGGGATCTTTCTCGCCTCTCGGTAGCGAATGCAGTCTCCGGGATGCGCAGCGAACTCAACCGCATCCGCCGTGCTTCCAACGAAGACGACCCCGCCCTGGAAGGCATCCTCACCAATTTTCAAGAGACCTACCGCCTCGACGCCAACGATTTTCTGGCTTTCAATCCTGATCCCGAGCAATGGGAAAGCCGTTTCCTCCGCCTGGCCGAAGCCTTCATCGAAGTGGTCTATTCGTCGGGATTCATCGACACCACAAAAGCCCAAATCGGCGATGACATCATCTACGTCCGCCGCACCTCCAATATCATGGTGCAGAAGTCACTCACCCTTGAGCGGCAGGAGCTCCCGGACTTCCTCGCCACCGAATTTCCGGCCCTAGAAAGCGAGGAGCGCTTGTTGTTCCGGGTACTGGTCATCCCCAATCTGCTCCCCAATCTTTACTACAGTGCGAAGGAATCGACCGTCGAGCGGAAACGCGCCCGGGACTTGGTGTCGCCGGTCTTCGCAATGGTTCGCAAAGGGGACGTAATCATTTCCGAGGGGGAGCGCATCGGGGACAGGCAGAGTTTGCGCATCCGCTCCTACACCCGCGCCCGGGACGAAAAGTTTGGGGCACCACCCTACCTCGTGACCTTCGGGGGGCAGTTGGTCATGATGACCATCATCACGATCTTACTCATGCTGTTCATCCGCAACAACCGCGAAAAGATCTACAACAGCATGCGCCGCCTGGCTTTGGTGCTGTTGTTGTTTCTGACGATGATCGGGCTGTTGATCCTGATCCTGAAACTGAGCCTGGTTACTCAGGGCTTTGCCGGTCTGCACTACGTGTTTATGGTCCCGATGTGCATGGCGGTCATTTTTCTATCCGCTTTCTTCGATACCCGGTTTGCCTTTTTTGGCAACCTGATCCTTTCCCTGATCGCAGGTAGCATCGTCCCGAACGGTTTTGAGTACTTCTTTATCCAGTGGTGCGCCGGGACCGCCGCCGTTTACAGCCTTACGCGGCTCCGAAACCGGGCGGACTTTTTTATTTCCCTGGTGATCATTCTCGGGGCCTACGTGGTGACGTTTCTCGGCTACAATTTTTACATCAAAGGAAATTTCACCGAGATCAATTACGTCAATCTGGCCTTGTTTGCCATCAATGTCATCCTGACTTTCATCGCTTACCCGCTCATCTACGTCTTTGAGCGCTTGTTCGGGCTGACCTCAGACCTGACCTTCATGGAGTTGCTCGACACCAACCATCCGCTGCTCAAAGAGCTTTCGAATCGGGCCCCCGGAACGTTCCAGCACAGCATCCAAGTGGCCAATATCACCGAAGCCGTGCTCAATCGCATTGGGGGAAACAGCCTCCAGGCCAAGGTCAGCGCGCTTTTTCACGACATCGGGAAGATGAAACAACCGATGTGCTACATTGAAAACCTAGGAGATCACGCGAGTCCCCACGATAACCTGTCCCACCTCGAGAGCGCGGCCATCATCATTCGCCACGTTACCGAAGGTGTCCGCCTGGCCCAAGAACACAGTCTCCCCAAAGAAGTGATTGACTACATCCGCACCCACCACGGCACGACCCGAGTGGAATTTTTCTACCGGAAGCACATGGAAGAGCATCCCGACGAAGCGGTAGATCCGGCCTTGTTTTCCTATCCCGGGCCGATTCCCTTCACCCGGGAAATGGCGGTACTGATGATTGCCGACTCCATCGAAGCCGCTTCCCGCTCCCTCAAAGACCCAAGTCCGGAGAAGCTGCACGACCTCATCGAAAAAATCGTGGAGGGGAAAGTCCAACAAAACCAGTTTGCGAAGGCGCCGATCACTTTTAAGGATTTGGGACTGATCAAGGAAGTGATTTACGAGATGCTGGTGAGCATTTATCACGGACGCATCGAATATCCCGAAGAGCCGGCCAATCTCCCCTCAGCAGCCCCGAAAGGCACCATAGAGGCTATGGCGCAAGTCGAAGGGCAAGAAGAACCGGCTACCGAGTAGCCGATCCAACTCCGATTTGGGACGGATGATTTTTTCTGGGAAATTCTTTAACTTTGTACTTGGTTCAAATTCGAGGAAAAATTGCATTCCTGTACTATGAAACGGAAAATCGTATCGCTGCTGACCTTGCTTGTTTTCGCCGGCTTAAATGCCTTTGCTCAGAATCCCCATCTCATTGAATTCAATGAGACGACCCACGATTTTGGGACGGTGGAACAAGGCGACAAAACCCAAGTTACCTTCACCTTTACCAACATCTCCGACCAGCCCGTAAAGCTCGCCAATGTCAAGGCGTCCTGCGGCTGTACCACCCCCAAATGGACCCGTGAGGAAGTCAAGCCCGGGGACAAAGGCGAAATCAATGTCACCTACAACTCCAATCGGGTTGGGGCCTTCAACAAGTCGGTGCGCGTCAATTACAACGACCGTACCGACCCCGTCATGGTGTACATCAAAGGCAAGGTCAATGCCAAACCCGGTGCACAACCGCCCGCGATCGCCAAGCCGATCAAGCCGGCGATCAACTACGGTATCCCGCGCGGCGCGGTCGCTTTCGAAAAAAATATCGAAAACGTGCAGACACTCACCTCCGACGAAACCCGAGATATCGAGTTCCGCTACAAAAACACTTCTTCGCAGCCAGTGCGCATCCTCGGTGACAAAACAGAACTGCAGCCGGGGATGACCTTCCAGCCGAAAGACGCGGTGCTCCAACCGGGACAGGAATCGACGGCAAAGATTACCCTCGCTGGTTCCGCCCTGAAAAAGAACAACCAGGGCGATGGTTACTTCTCCAAAACCATCGCTTTCTGGACCGACGAAGCCGAAGGTGCCCGCAAGCAACTCAGCATCAATGGTATCTTCAAGCGGGTCTTCTCCGCCGAGGAAAAATCCAACTCCCCAAAAATCGACTTTGTGACCACCAGTGTTGACGGGGGCAAGGTGATTGAAGGCGAGAAATTCGTCTACGATTTTACCTTTACCAATAACGGGAAAGCTCCGCTCAAGATCAGTTCCGCCAAAGCTTCCTGCGGCTGCACGGCGACCACCCCGCCGGTCGAAGCCATTCAACCCGGAGAAAGCGCCGCCATCACGGCCACTTTCAATTCGAAAGGTCGCGTGGGCAAGCAGTCAAAATCAATTACCGTCAAATCAAATGACATCGAAAACTCCACTGTGGTATTGAAATTCTCCGTTGAGGTCGTAAAAGACCCGTTCCACGCGGGAGGAATGATGGGCGGAAGCCGCTAATCATTACCTTTGTTGTGATGGTAGACCGCGCTTCCCGATTTGGTCGGGGTGCGCGGTTTTCCTAACTTTTGGGTAAACCTCTGCGTATACGCAGAAAGATCTTTGACAAGAGGAGCACAACCTCAGACTCGATGCAAGGCACGGACACGCGAGCGTGTTGTTTGTTTTGCGACAGTCCTCAAATTATGGGGGTGACTGGCATCGACGGGTCGCGTAGAGGTGCGTGTGCATGCAGCGCGTTGTAGGAGTAGCGCTTTAAAGAGAACCTTCAAACAACAATTGGCAATAACAACTTTGCTCTGGCAGCCTAATTAGATTAGTTCTGCTAGACGTCTCTCGGAATCGCATGCCTGCCGGCATTTCCTATGAGGCGCAGCACCCAGGCAGGATCGGGAAGCGACGCCTTTAAGCAACCTTAAATTTCAAAGGCTTTTTCGCCAAGGTAATCCCTGACGGTCGGGTGCCTTGGTGAGAACTCAAAGACCGAACTAAGCATGTAGAGCATTCACTGAAGCCTTCTCCGGACGCGGGTTCGAATCCCGCCACCTCCACAAACTCCCCTCACCCGCCCCTGCAAGGGGGCGGGTTTTTGTGTTTCTGACGGCGTCAGAAGCCGAAGGATTCTGTAAGGCGTTGGAAATGCAAAAACCAAGCCCGTAGTGCAGCGAAGGGCGCCGGTGGGGGGAGTTTGGGCTGCATCCCCACTTGGGATCGCGGAGCACTCCCGCCACCTCCACAAACTCCCCTCACCCGCCCCTGCAAGGGGGCGGGTTTTTGTGTTTCTGACGGCGTCAGAAGCCGAAG
>JBCCQH010000086.1:0-34267 GCA_039024435.1 Bacteroidota bacterium | reverse complement strand
GCCCACCAGGGGCGTCAGCGCCTTCATCTCCGCCTTCTTTAAGTCAACCGCAAAAGTGCGGCGCTCGGTCGGATTGGGGAAAGCGGCTGAAATGAAACAGGTCTTGCCTTTTTCGTCAAATCCCAGCAAACTGGTCACCGTGAATTCCCCTTGGGTCAACTGCTGCACCAGGGTGCCGTCATTTTTGTAATGGTACAAGTGGTTGTACCCGTTGCGCATGCTCTGCCAGATAAACTCATCGGAGCTTCCGGGCAGAAACCGGGGACCGTGCTTGGGCTCCACGTACTTGGGATCGTTCTCAGAAAATACATTGCCGATCAGTTCTCCGTTGCGGGACGAATAGCGGTTGAGTTTCATCGCATCCTGGCCCCGGGACAACTCAGCGACGTAGATTTCCTTGCTGTCCGGACTCCAGGTGATGTTCGTGAGGTAGTGCTCGGGATCGCCCCCGGTCTGCAGGTAAATCGTGGTTTTGCGTTCGGTATCGTACACCCCCACCGAAGCGTGGTGGCTCTTTTCGCCGGCAAAGGGGTACTTGATGATTTCGTGCGTCGCCGGCTTCTTGCGCAGGTTTAGCATGGGATAGTTGGTCACCATGTTTTCGTCGACCCGGTAAAAGGCCAGGAGCTTGCCATCCGGAGACCAGAAAGTTCCCTTGCTGATTCCGAACTCGTAGCGGTGGGCGGCTTCGCCGTGGCGGACATTGAGATCTTTCGATTGGGTGACCGCCTCGGGGGCATTTTCCGGCAGGGAGATGAAGAGATTGTTGTCCACGGTGTAGGCGATTCCGTGCTGGGGATTGATGTCGACGTTGGCGGCGCCTTCTCCCCAGGTATTTAATTTTTCGACCTGCTTTGCCGCCCAATCGTAGCGGTACAGGGTGCGGGCACTGGAAAAGCGAAATGCAGTCGGGGCAATGAAGCGCATCCGGGGAAAGCTGGTCCGTTCTTCTAAGCCGGCGGCCTTGAGCGCGGTGTTCAGTTCTTCCAACGAGGCCAGTTGTTCGCGGGCGGTGCCTTGCGGGGTTCCGGCCAGCAGGCTCCACTCGCCGGCGATCTGCTTGACGTAGCCAAACTTTTCGGTTTCCGGAATCCAACTGAGGTTGCGGATATTTTCCGGCGAAAGGGCACCGCGCCGCAGCACCGCATCTTTCAGGGTCATTTCCTGCGATTGGGCAAATGCCACCGGAACCGTAAATAAGAGGGCGAGAACGGCCCCGCAAATCTTGCGCTTCATGGGAGTAATGTTTGAGTGAAACCGCTACGAAGATAGGAAAAAGCCCCCATCTTTCGGTTTCCAGCGGCGTTGATCGTGGGAAGATTTGGGAGCAGCAGATTCCCCCACGCGACTTGCGGTCTGGGATAGATGCGGGGGAAATTTGTCCGGGACACTTAGGGGATTGTCCCCTACTAAAATGTTGTATTTCAGAGTTTAACACCTCAAATGCACCGTGGTGCAGAACTTATCGCCCCGAGTCCATGATAGAAATGCCAAATAAGAGGGCAAAGAAAGGCACCTCCGCGATGGTTAGATTTCGCGGAAGATTGTTCTGCCTCGCGTACAGTAATGCACGATATTTGCCCTGTATTGATCTCCGATGCAAAAATTGTTGATTGAGATGAGCTTGAAGACAACAAACATACAGCGCACTTGCGGATTGCTTCTCCTGCTGAGCGGCTTGTTTTGGCAGGTGGGCCACGCTCAGGTGGGCTACCTCGAACAGGTGGGTGGATCTGAGGTGGAATTGATGATGTTTTTGCAATCCGGTGACCACGAGCGCATCGTCGAGCGCGACGGATCGCTGATCAATCTGGAAAACCAAAATATCCAAGCCACTTATACCGTACAGCGCGGCTCCGTCGTCCACGTATCCTTCCACCAAAGCTTTGGAAATGAAGCCGACGTGCTCGGCGCCTACGACTCGGTGCGGAAATACCTTGAGACACTTGGGGTCGGGCTGCAAGCGATGCGCGGACAGGAAAGTTATCGCCTGGTTACCGGAGAAGGAAATGGACTTCGTTCGACACTTGTGATCACCTCCGACTCCGGACACTACCGTTTAAATGCCGAGATCATTGCCGTGCGTTGACGCGGTTTTGCTTTTTGTGCGTTTAATGGCAATCCTGCAACTTTTTGGTATTTGAAAATTGTTTCGCTTCCCCCGGGGTAGGGATAAGAAAGCTTGCCCCTTTTGGCCATTAACCAAACAAACTACTCCCTTTATCGATTTAGCCGTTTGTCATCTGGCTGACAAGACCATTGGTTCCGGTCTAGGAAGGAACCAAATATTCCTTTATCTTTAGTTGTGATTTGGTTGTCTCCTACCGGATAATTGGGTCGCACTTGGGTTATTTAATGGAAATCAAAGTTCAATTAACAATTAGAATATGATGAAGAGGTTTACACTGTTTTGTCTGATGGCCGGCTTCCTGGGCATGTTTGCCGTCCAATCCGCCAATGCGCAAGGTACGCGCAACAAGGTCGCGGTTGAAATCTTCGGCGGCACCTGGTGTACGTTCTGCCCAGGTTCGGCGCTTGGAGGGGATGATCTCGTGCTCAACGGCCAAGAGGTTGCCATCATTGACCACCACGTCGGGGACGTTTACGAGACGACCGAAACCGATGCCCGCGATGGTTACTACGCGGTATCCGGTTATCCGACCACTTTCTTCGATGGAACCATCAGCCACGTCGGGGGCAATGCTTCCAGTTCGATCTACAGTACTTATCTGCCGCTCTACAACCAAGCCTACGCAGTGGCTACGCCATTTAACCTTTCCATGACCTGGAACCGTTCCGGTAACACGGTTACGGCAGATGTCACCATCAATCAGGCAGGCATGTACACGGCGGGCAACCTCGCCCTCCACTTTATGGCCACTGAGTCCCACATTCCGGACAACTGGTTGGCCGGGCTTTCTGAGGTCAACTTTGTGACCCGCGACATGGTGCCGAATGAGAACGGTACCCCGATCACAATTTCTATGGGCCAAAGCGTTACCCAAACGCTGACCCTCACGCTGGATGCCACCTGGGCGACCGCCGACATGGAAATCGTGGCCTTCCTCCAAAATACCTCCTCCAAAGAGGTCTTCAATACGGCGGTGGAATCGCTTTTCCAGCCGACCGGTCAAGTGGACCCGGCGGTCATCAACCTCATGGGTATCCCGAGCGTGACCTGTGCAACCTCTTTTACGCCGGACGTATCGGTCCGCAATTGGGGCTCCGATCCGATCACAAATCTGGAATTTACCTACTCGGTGAACGGCGGCATGGCCACCGTTTACAACTGGACGGGCAACATCGCCAGTGGCGACCGCGAGGACATCACCTTGAATACCATTAACTTCACCCCGAACCCGCTCAACAACATGTTTGACCTCAACATCACGGATGTCAACAGCGGCGCCACCGACGTGGACCTGCTGAACAACACCAGCAGCGCGATGTTTGACAGCGAGCGCGGCGATGGTACCTACACGGTTGAGATCCAGCTCGACGACTACGGTTCGGAAACGACTTGGGACCTGCGCGACGGCAGCAACCAGGTAATCCTTTCCGGCGGACCCTACACCGATGGCAATGCGGCCCTGATCATGGAAACCGCCAACCTGAGCAACGATTGCTTCACCTTTACCATCAATGACGCCTTCGGCGACGGCATCTGCTGTGCTTGGGGCCAAGGCTACTACCGGATCCTCGATCCCAGCAACAACATCGTCACCCAGGGCGGCCAGTTTGGCTCGGTTGACACCCGCGACTGGGGCGTAGCTGCCGTGGTTTCTGTGGATGATCGCCTCACCGAGGGCGTGACCCTCTTCCCGAACCCGAACAATGGTCTATTTACCCTCGATCTGGGCGTGGACTTCTCGGCCGAGACGGCTGTCTCCATCCATACGCTCCAAGGTAAGCAGGTCTTCTCCACCATTATCAATGGCCAAAGCCTCGATATCAACGTACAGGACCTCGCTTCCGGCATGTACATGGTGAAGGTTCACGGCGACGATGGTGTCACCATCAAGCGCTTCAACAAGCAATAATCTTTACTACAATACACACTCAAGGGCCGGTCACCAGCAGGTGACCGGCTTTTTCTTTTGTACCTTTGTGCTACTGTGATAACAAAAGCTACGACTCTATTGGTGGGTCTGAGCAGCTTGCTCGGCCTTTGGCTCCCTGCCCAGACTTTACTGCCGGTGAAGCAAGCACCCCTGCCCGAAGCCACCGAACGGCTATTGCTGCCCGATTCGGTCCTGCGAGGCCAGCCCCGCACCACGGAATCGGTCCTCGACCTGGTCGTGCCCTGGATGCTGGATGATCGGGTCACCCGGCGCCGGCAGCGCCACGTCGGGCCGCTCGGGTGGATGGCACAGCGGTTCTGGGGTCGTTACTGGCAGATTTTGGACAGCACCAAGCGCAAATACGTGGGGACCATCAGCCGTCCCTTCAAGATCTACGAGGGATTTGCCGATGAGTACGACCTGAATATCTTTCTCATGCCCCATCTCCCACGCTACGTGGACATGGCTTGGAATGGGTTTCAGGTCGCTTTGCGGCGCCCGCGCAGCGAAAAACATTTCCGATTTGACCGGCCGGATTACGAGTGCCCGGCGGAACTCGCCTATCAGGATCGGGGCTATCTCACCATTGAGTGTGAAGGCACGCCTTACGCGCCACTTCGCGATCGCCTGGCGGAAGTTTTTCTCCCGATGGCCAGCGGTCCCCACGATCTGGAACAATGGCCGATTACCGGCACGAAGAACGCTTCCTTCGGGCTGTACGGAACGTGGTGCATGGATTGCAACCACAATTGCCGGCCGGAAATTCATCCCTTTGAGTGGCTGTGGTGGCTGGATCTGAGTGCGGATCGTCCCGGTGGTCCCCGGGCCAAAAGCTGGATGATCGGGGTGCTCCGCGATGGCAGCCGCCGCTTTGAAGATTGGTCCCCCGGACCCCGGACGGGAACTTTGGCGATTCCGGTGGCGATTCCCAAGGACGCACCGGCGGTCCGGATCGAGCTGGAGCACTTGGCGTTTGATTCCCTGGCCCCCCTCCCGGAAGCCGCGTTGGCCGTTCCGGCGGATGCATTTTCCGCTACCGGGAACCACGAATTCACACTGGTCGAGAGGCAGATTCCGATTCAGGTCAGCTTCAGTGGTAGCAATCCACAAAACCAAATCAAAGTCTGGTGGTCAGATCTTCAGCACGATCCGCGGACGGGAACGACGATGGGATATTTAAATTTGGCGCTTTCAGTGAACAATGTCTACGCCGGGCGGCTGACCGTCGATTTTGCTCCACTCAATTGACCGCCGGCTTCACGATCCCCGCATTGATGGCGTACAGGATCATCTCGGAAACGGAGTTGATCCGCAACTTTTTCATGATGTTTTTGCGGTGGGTGTAGACCGTATGGGGCGAAAGGCAAAGCAGATCGGCAATTTCCCGGGTGGGAATGCCTTTGGCAACGAGTTCTACGATCTCGACTTCGCGTGCTGTAAGATTGGAAGGGTAACAGTTCTCTTCTTCTTCCTGATTGCCCAGATGCTTTTCCAGAATGACGTTGAGGACTTTGTTGCAGAAAAACTTTTCCGAACGTGAGGTAGACTTGATGGCCGAAATGATTTCTTCCCGGCTACAATTCTTGGTCAGAATGGAGTTGACCCCGCATTCCAGGATTTTGAAGATTTTACTTTTCTCACTTTCGCTGGTGACGACGAGGAAGTTGGTCTCGGGAGCGGCATTGTTGATCCGGCAGATGTCATCGATGGAAAACGACTCTGAATTGTGGTAATCAAAAATGATGATATCGGGTTTCAATTCCTGGACCACAGCCTCAAGTTCCTTGGTATCAGAGGCTTCGCCAACCACTTGAAATCGAGCTTGCTCTTGTAAAAGGTGGCGATATCCTGCACGTGCCAGATATTGCGCATCTGCCAATACGATCCGAACTTCCTTCATACCTCTAATTTAGAACGATTCTAAATAAAACATTTTTTAGGTTTTTAGCAAGCAGTATCGGGTTGTGTATACGCGCGACCATTCGTTTTGTCGTGCACCCAATGCGGAGAATGGAATCCTCCTTTCATTACTGACCCGCAATGGATCGCAAATGTTCAGAAGGAAAAAGATTATGCGGAGGAGGATCCCCACCGGAACCGGTCCTGGGTAACCTTTATCTATCTGGATTGCCCCCACGGACACCCGCTTTACGACGACCTGCTCGACCTTTAGCTGGAGTTGATTCTTGAATTGTAAGCTTCCTCCGAGCAGTTTTTGCGAGCACGCCGTCACCTGCGGGATGTACTCGCGTAGCGGATTCCAAGTCGTCGGCTTACCGTCACTGCCCCACATTCGCGGGGCAACTTTCCCACCCCACTTTGGTGAGATTCCGATTGTCCGGTCAAATGAGTATTTTCCGCACTCGTTTATCTCTCGGTCAATCTACAATTGCTATGCGTACACCACTTCTCCGGCGGCTAGCCGTCCTGCTCTTCCTGTTCGGATTCGGGCAGATCTCCGCCCAGATCGCCGACTACACCAAGCTCAGTTTGCGCCTCAGCGACCTCACCGCCACCCAACCGGACTCGAAGCAGCCGGTGCGGATTGGGATAGAGCTTGAGGCAAATTTTGATCTGAAGGCACTGGACCAGCAATTGTACAGCGAGGGCGCATTGCCCGAGCAGCGGGTCCCCACGGTCATCAATGCGCTGAAAGCCTCCGCCAACGCCAATCAGCCGGCTTTCATCCAGTTCATGGCGAGTACCCGGGGCGTGCGCCTCAGTACCGCCGAGCGCTTCTGGATCAGCAATCTGATCTTTGTCGACGCGACGCCCCAGGCGATCTTGCAGCTCTCCTTGCATCCCGAGGTGCGCTTCATCGACCTGGATGCCCAACTCGCCCTCGACGAACCCATCGTGGAACCGCCCCTCCCGATGAACGGTGCCCGCATGAACAGCGTCAACGGCCATGAACCGGGGCACGATGCCATCGGTGCACCGGCGATGTGGGCCATGGGCTACACCGGGCTCGGCCGCTTGGCCATGAGTATGGATGCCGGCGTCGACGACAACCATCCCGCCTTGAGTTGGAAATGGCAAGGCAACTTCAAGCCACTGGAACAAAGTTGGTTTGCCTACAATACGCCCGGGTCCACCCCGTTTGACTGTGACGGCAACTCCTCCCACGGCACCCATACCATGGGTACGATCTGCGGCTGGGATCCGGCCACAAATGATACCATCGGAGTCGCGCCCAACGCCCGCTGGGTCCATTCGCCCTCGCTCTGTGTCGCTGGCGGCACCAGTTCCAATGTCGCGGGTTTCCAGTGGTCAATGGACCCGGACAACAATCCCAACACAACCGCCGACATGCCGGACGTGATCAACAATTCCTGGTTCGATCCCGGAACCACCAACGAGTGCAACGGCCTTTATCGCAGCACCTTGGATGCCGTGGAAGCCGCCGGCATCGCCGTGGTATTTTCCGCCGGCAACAGCGGCTCAAATTCCTCGACGATCACCCAGCCCAAAAACATCAACAACGATACCGTCAGCGTTTTCTGCGTGGGGGCGACCCAAATCAATCCGCCGTACAACATCGCGGGCTTTTCCAGCCGTGGTCCCTCCGACTGTGGCGGCAGCGGCTCGCTCAACATCAAGCCCGAAGTTTCGGCCCCGGGCGTCGGCGTACGATCCTCGCAGGGCGCAAGCGGGTACGGCAACCTCTCTGGCACCTCGATGGCGGCCCCCCACGCTTCCGGCGCTATCATCCTGCTCAAAGAGGCCTTCCCGCAATTGACCGGTCGCCAGCTCAAGCTTGCGATTTACTATTCAGCCACTGACCTCGGTGCCGCCGGCGAGGACAACACCTACGGCATGGGCATGGTCAATGTTCCCGCCGCTTACAACTGGTTGCTCAGCCAGGGCCACATCCCGGCCGCCTACAACTACGACGCCGGACTTTCCGCCCTCAATTCGCCGACGCCCACTACCTGCGACCAGAACATCGCTCCGGAAGTACAGGTCTACAACGACGGGAATTCGGTCCTGACCAGCTTGACGATTGAGTACACGATTGTTCCGGGCAACATCACGAACACCTTTACTTGGACGGGGAGCCTGGCACCGGGCAATTCGACCGCCATCACGCTGCCCGCGGCGACCCTGACGCCAGGCAACTACACCCTCACAATCACCACCAGCCAGCCCAACGGTCAAGCCGACGAGCGCGCTTACAACGACTGCCTCATCCGTGAGCTCACGGTGCAGCAAGGCACCCAGATCCCCGGGGCAAGCCTCAACTGCCCCGGCGTCGCCCAACTCAACGCCAACGCCGGTGCCAATACCTCCGTCACCTGGTTTGCCGCCCCCACCGGCGGCACCGCCCTGGGTACGGGCAACACCTTCACGACGCCTTCGCTCAATGGCAATGCGACCTACTACGCCGAACTCATCACCACCGACAACGGCGCCAAAGCGACCAACACCGGTGGAGGGGGCTACTTCGCCAATGACAACCGGTGGCTGATCTTCGACGCCCTGAGCGATTTCACCCTGAATTCAGTTCTGGTGTACGCAAATTCTGCGGGCAACCGGACCATCCAACTCCGCGATGCCACCAACAGTACCATTTACAGCACCACGGTAAACGTCCCCAATGGCCAGTCCCGGGTCAATCTCAACTGGGCCATCCCGACGGGCAATTCCTATGTGCTGCGCCTCAACGGCAACGCGGACCTCTACCGCAACAACAACGGCCTGAACTACCCCTACACGCTTCCGGGGGTATTCTCGGTGACCTCTTCGAATGCCTCCAATCCGACCGGCTTCTACTACTTCTTCTACGATTGGGAAGTGGAATATGCCGACGCCTGCGGACGGGTACCGGTCGCCGTTACTGTGGGACAATATGCGACCAGCATCGTCCCGAGTGCCACCCAAGTGAACCTGAACATCTCCGGCACGGTCAACTTTACGGGCACGACCACCCCCGCCAATGTTGCGACTTACGCCTGGGACTTCGGGGACGGGGGGTCGAGCACCGCGGCCAACCCCAGCCATACCTACACCACTCCGGGAACCTACACGGTTACCTTGACGGTCAGCGATGGCAGTGGCTGTACCGCTACCGATACGGTGGTGATCACGGTGGCGCAACCCGTCGGAATTGAAGCGCTCCCGGGTCATTTCCAGGCATTGGATCTGTATCCGAATCCCACCGCCGGACAGTTGCGCATCGCCCTGCAACTGGATGCCGAGTGGCCGGTCCAGGTGGAATTGTTCAATGCGCTCGGGGAGCGGGTTCTGGGCTTCGATGCCGGAACGGTCCAAAATCTGGAAGCCGAACTGGACCTGGCTCCGGTCGCCACCGGGCTGTACTATCTGCAACTGACCGCCGGCGAGGAGCGCCTGGTGCGCCGCGTCGCCCGCCAATAACCACCGGGGGATACTTGCCCTCGCCTCAGATCGGCCCGCTTCTGGACCTGCAGTCCGGAGGCGGGCCGATTGCGGTTGGGAAATAGCGGGATTCCACTGGCAAACAGTTCCCTTTGCGTGGTGCTCCCAGCGATGGTCATCCTCAAGACGATGTGGCCCGGATGAATTTTGGGAATTGACTTCCGAAGTGAAAATTATTAACTTATAAAGGACTGAATTTAGCGATTGAACGACCGAATTTTTTTAAATGAAACAACCCTTACGCCATTTAGCAATTTGTATTGCTCTTTTGCCCATTCCTTTAGTTTCCCCCGCCCAGTGTGAAGTATTCTCGGATGGATTTGAGACGGGCAGTTATACCAACAACTGGACCGCAGCTGGTGGAACTTACACCCGCACGGTGACCCTGGCAAACCCGGCAAGCGGCACCTACGCCTTCGAACAAGCCGGGGTCAGTACGCACATGCAAGGCACGCGGGCGACTTTTGCCCCGAGCCAACCGACCTCAGTTTCCTACTACGTCAAAACCGACGCTTCGGCGACCAGCGGTGGCTACTTCGTGATCGGCGATGCCAATACCACCACCAACTTTGGCATCTATTTCGGCTACTTCAGCAACAACGGCAACATCCGTATCGTTTCCAATGCCAGCGCGATCTACCAACAGCCTTACACGGTCAATACGTGGTACAAAATCGAACTGCGCAACATCGACTGGGCCACGAAGACCTACGACATCTACATCAACAATGTCTTGGGCCAGGCAAACTTCCCCTTCCGGACGCAAAGTTCGAACGATGTGGACCGCATCTATCTCTACAACCTGGCGAGCATGACGGCCAGCTACGACGAAGTCGAAGTCGGGGGCATTCCGCTCAACCTCGCCTTTACCGCGACCGATATTACCTGTGCCGCCGATTCAAATGGCACCCTCTCGGTCACCCCCAATGGTGGCACCCCCAACTTTACTTATCTCTGGTCCAACAACGATACCACCGCCGCGATCAGCAACTTGCTACCGGGGACTTACTCGGTGACCGTCACCGATAGCAATGGCTGCGTCGGCACGGGCTCGGCAACGGTAAACAGCCCCGCCCCTCTCCAGAGCAATACAGTCGCCAGCGATGCCCTCTGCAATGGTGACAGCACTGGCGCCATCGACCTTTCGGTCAGCGGGGGTACGATCCCGTACACCTATGCCTGGAGCAACACTGCGACCAGTGAAGACCTCTCCAGCCTCCCCGCCGGCGGCTACTCGGTCGTCATCACCGACGCCAATAACTGCCAGTGGACCGACACCGCCAGCATTGCCGAACCGAGTGCTCTCCTCCTCAGCGCCGCCCTCACCGATGTCCTTTGCCAGGGCGATAGCTCCGGCGCAATTGATCTGACCCCGTCGGGAGGCACGCCCGGCTACAGCTTCACCTGGAACACCAGCGCCGTCACCGAAGACCTCACCAACCTGACCGCCGGCAGCTATACCGTATTTGTGAGCGACGCCAACGGCTGTTCCAACGGCGATATTTTCACCATTTCCGAGCCGAGCGCCATCACCCTGGGCGCGACCGTCACCGCCAATACGGGCAGCAACAATGGCGCCATCGATCTGACGCCGTCGGGCGGCACCCCGCCTTACACTTACAGTTGGAGCAATGGCGCGACCACACAGGACCTCAACAACCTCCGCGACAGCACCTACACGGTAGTGGTTACCGACGCCAATGGTTGCACGGTCCGGGATACCTTGGTGGTGGACCTGATGGTGGCCATCGATCCGGTGATCGGTGGTCCGGAAATTGCCCTGTACCCGAACCCGAGCGCCGGTCACGTCCAGGTCATTGCCGAGTTGCCGGCCGCCGGACCTGCGCGCCTGAGCGTACACGATCTCCAGGGCCAACTCCTCCACGAGGAAGCGGCGGAGATCCCCAATCAGCGATGGGAACTCCAGCTCAACCTGGACGACCTCGCGGCTGGGATCTACCTGTTGCGGGTGGAGTCCCAGGGACAAACGGCCTTCCGGCGCTTGGTGAGGCAGTAAACGTTGCGGAACCAACCGGCTTGCTCCCGCTATGGGCGTGGAAAAGATGCGGGGGAGGCCTGAAGGGCGGGCCCTTCGCGGGCCACTACTCGCAGCGAACAGATTGATCCGGCGAACCCGCCCAAAAATTCATATCTTCGCCGCAAACTACTGTCGGAGAATATGAAGATTTCTGCTTCTGTATTTTCGAATCCCGACCGTCCGCTGGAGGGACTGGTGCAGGAATTGGAGGCGTGTGGGGTGGATTACATCCACATCGATTGCAACGATGATCCGGCGGTGGGCGAGGCGATTGGCCGCATCCGCCAGGTCAGCCCTTTGCCGATCGATCTGCACATCATCGCGGCCGAACCAGAGAAGTACTACGCCATGATCGCCGCGCACCGGGTGGACATGGTCACGCTGCAATACGAGGACTTGCGGGGCCGCGTTCCGGAGATGCCCGACCTGGGATGTTCCTGGGGACTCTCGCTGGTGACAACAACCGAGGCCGCTTGCTTCGATGATTTTGCCGAGCGCTGCGATTTTGTTCTCTTCATGACGACAACCCCGGGCCAAAGCGGGGGGAAGTTTGCCCCCGCCAATTTTCGCCGGATCCGCCAGTTCCGCTACGCCCATCCGGACAAGCGCATCCACGTGGACGGCGGGGTCAATGCGGAGATTTCCTTTGTCCTGCGCAACCTGGGGGTGTTCTGTGCGGTCTCGGGTTCATTTCTCGTCAAAGCCAATTCCATCGACCGGGCCTTCCTCAACTTGCTGGTCCAAAAAGGAACCAATCACCTGCGGGTCCGTGATTTCATGGCGGAGCGCAACGAATTGCCGGTGCTGCCGCAGGACGGCCTGGAACTCGGGCCCTTGCTCCGCACCATCGAACAGTACAAGACGGGCTATTGCTTGCTGGTGGACGACACGGGCCGGCTGGCTGGCCTTTCCAGCAATGCAGATATCCGCCGCGGCTTGATCCGTCACGTGGGCAATTTGGACCAAGTCGATGTTCAGGCTATGGTCAACCGCCAGCCCAAACATATCCATCCGGAAGCCACGGTAACCGAGATGTTGCGCTTCATCAAAAGTTTCCCGTTTCTCGTGCTCTACCTACCGGTGGTGGACGGGGACGGCACGCTGGTGGGCGCGGTCAACTTCAACAATTTGATCCTGGGAGAATTATGATCCTTCACCTCAAAGATTCTGTTTCCGCGGCTGAGGCGGCTGACCTTGCCCGCACCACCGGGTCCATCCACCTGAACCGGGGAGCGGTACAAGTACTGCTGACCAGCTCGAAGGTTTTGAGCGTTCCGGAGGCGCTGGCCGCACACGTTGCGGAACATTGGACCTTCCCCAACGACATGCAATTGGCCAGTCGGGAATACCAAAAAGACACGCGCAAGATCCAAATCGGAGAGGTAGAGATGGGCGGCCACCACACGGTGATGATGACGGGACCTTGCTCGGTGGAGTCGGAAGCGCAACTCGAAGCCTGCGCCCAACTCTGCGTCGAACTGGGCGTCAAGGTGCTGCGCGGCGGAGCCTACAAGCCCCGCACCTCGCCCTACACGTTTCAGGGATTGGGCCTCGCCGGCTTGCAACTCCTCGCCAAAATGCGCGAAAAATACGGTCTGGCCATCATCTCTGA
The DNA here is from genome assembly GCA_039024435.1 of Bacteroidota bacterium. Taxonomy (GTDB): domain Bacteria; phylum Bacteroidota; class Bacteroidia; order J057; family JADKCL01; genus JBCCQH01. The sequence continues at coordinate 21,159 of JBCCQH010000086.1, read as the reverse complement.
GGTGCGCGACGCCACCCACGTCGATCAAGTCATCGAGTACGCCGACGTCGTGCAGATCGGTGCGAAGGCGATGTACGACCACGGCATCCTCCGCCGCTGCGGCAAAGCAAGCAAGACGGTCCTGCTCAAGCGCGGATTCGGCTCGACGCTGCAAGAGTTTGTGCAAGCGGCCGAGTTCATTTTGGCCGGCGGCAACGAAAACGTCATCCTCTGCGAACGCGGCATCCGGACTTTTGAAAACAAGACCCGCTTTACCCTGGATTTGTGCGGGGCAGTTTACCTCAAGACGCACACGAATCTCCCGGTGGTCCTGGATCCCAGCCACGCCATGGGTTACGCTTATGGGGTTCCCGACCTGACGCGCGCCTGCACTGCCCTCGGGGTGGATGGCCTGCTCATCGAGTCCCATCCGAATCCTAAAGTCGCCAAATCGGACGCGGCCCAGCAGCTCGACTTTGCTTCCTTCCGAAAATTATTCGCCAGCTTGCCCCCGGTTGCGGCGGCGGCCGGCCGAACGATTGTCTGATCTATGCACTTCCTCCGCAATTTTCACCGGCTCATGCAGGTCCGCGGGACCAACCGTTACCGGGTCGCTAAGTCCCTGGGGCTGCCCCATTCGCGTCCGGCGGCTTGGGAGGCGGGCGAGGGACCGAGCCTGCCGGAACTCATCGCGCTGGCGGACCACTTTCGGGTGAGTGTGGACCGCCTGTTGCGGGGCGAAATTCGGCGACCGGCCCCGGAACAGATTAAAATGCTGGTGCTCGATGTGGACGGAGTCCTGAGCGATGGCGGTATGTACGTGAGCGAAAGGGGGGATGAACTCAAGAAGTTCCACACCCGGGATGGACGCGGGATCATCGAATTGCAGAAGAAGGGTACAGCGGTGGCCATCCTCAGTGGGGGGCTACGCGGGGATGCGGTCTACGCCCGGGCGGAGCGGCTCGGCATTGCGCGGGTGTACGTCGGGACTACGCCCAAGACCCAGATCATGGAAGGCTGGCTGCGCGAGGCGGGGCTGCAATACGCCAATATCGCCTATGTGGGCGATGACCTCAATGATCTGGGGGTCATCCGGCGGGTGGGATTTTCGGGGTGTCCAGCAGATGCTGCCTGGCAGGTCCGCGAGGTCGTCGACGTGATCTTGCAGCGCGATGGCGGACGCGGGTGCGTACGGGAATTCATCGAACTGTACTTGGGGCTTTGAACGGACGCGGGATTGCGAATTGCAGCGGGCTCCGTAAATTTATGTTTGAATGGTACGCACGTTGATCATCCATTGGGGGAGCCTGTTGGGGCTGGTACTGGGAACGGCCGCGGGCGGTTTCGCCCAGGATACGATCTTTCTCTACGGCGATACTATCCGCGTGGGCGAATTGGAATGGGACATGGAGAAGGATTGGCGCGCCCGGGGCGAACTGTTGTCCAAAAACACGGAGCTGTACGGCGAACACGTGCGGATTTATTTGGCCTACCACCCGAACAAGATGACCGAGCAGATCGTGTTTGGCTATCGGGACAGCCTGGGAGATTTCGTGGCCCACGGCCCGGCCCGCTATTTCTATCCGAGTGGACAATTGCTGGGCAAACGCTACTTCGTGAAAGGGGTCATGGAGGGGTCGGCGGAGGACTACTACAAAAACACCCGACTCAAGGTGCGGAGTCATTTCCGACGGGATACCCTCGACGGGTTTTACGAATCGTTTTACGAAAATGGATCGCGGGAGCAGCGCGCTTTTTACCGGATGGGGCGACCCGAGGGGAGCTACTACGCTTGGTTTGCCAATGGGCAGCGCAAATGGATCGAGTGGTACCACCAGGGGCGGAAAAATGGTGCCGACAGCAGTTACTACGAAAACGGCCGCCTGCAAAGTGTCTACCATTACCGGGAGGACGCCCGGCACGGACTCGCCGAGCATTTTCACCGCAATGGACGGCCCTGGACGGGGCGGGTGTACGAGGAGGATTTATTGCTGGAGATCCGCTACCTCAAAAATAAAGAGGGGCGACCGCTGGAGGTCGGGACATTTACCGAGGGCAATGGCTGGTTGAATGTTTACAATGGGGATGGAATATTGGTGGAACGGGTAAAATACTGCCGGGGACGCCTGCGCAAGACAAAATCAGTGAAGCGTTGAGGGAGGATTGCGATAAATACCTCTACGCACCACGAACATCGGCTTCTTCGTCGCCTTGCCGCAGTTCGATCAGGTGACTTGCTGATCTTGTTTGGTTGGCCGATGTAGGTCTTTCGGATCCTCCATTTTTTTCGTTAATGGGGGTTTTCGAAATGAACGAATTTTCCTTTGTTGCGTGGTATTTCACTTTTTGGGACCTCCGATCCTCGCACGGTGGATGAAAGGGGTAAAGTAGATTTGCCCGCCGCCCATCCACAAAATTTCCCTAATTTTACTGCTGTCCATGATTCGAACCCTACAAATCGCATTTCTGCTTTTGATTGTGCTCCTGTCCGCTTGTAGCCGGACCGAGGAAGAAAAAGCGCGCCTCAAGCAGTTCGAAGAGGATGGCCCGGTGCGCGAAGCCTTCAACGTGCGCTTCCTTTTCTCCGAGCAGGCGCTCCTACAAGCCGAGCTGACGGCTCCCCACGCCATTGAATCGACGGAAGATGAGCAGGATGTCCGCATTTTTGATGACGGACTCAATCTGGTTTTTTACACGGAAGAAGGCACGGAAAAGAGCAATTTGACCTCGGAAAATGGCAAGTTTCGCAATCAATTCAAGCAAGCCGAAGTTTGGGGCAACGTCGTCATGGTCAACGAAAAGGGGGACCGCATGGAAACCGAAAAATTGTTCTGGGACAAGGTCGAAGATCGCCTCTACACCCCCGAGTTCGTCAAGATCCGCACTGAGTCCGAGATTATCTTTGGCGATAGCATGATCGCCAATACGGACTTCACCGAGTACCGAATCTTCAATATCCGCGGCGCTATCAGCCTCACCGAAGACGAAATGTAATGCGTTACGTTGAATACATCTACGCCGCCGCCGCCCTGGGGCTCCTGATCTTCCTCGCGCTAAGTTTCGGAGAGTTGCCCTTGGGACCGCGCATCGCCTTGATGTTCGGCATTGCAATCTGCTCGTTTATGTACTCGTTCCGCCGCAAGCAGCGGATCATTTTTGAACGGATTGAAGACGAAGAACCAAGTAGCGCTCCTACAGCGCCCGAAGAACATGACCTTTGATCCCGGTGACATATTCCTGTTGATCTTGATGATCATCCTTTCCGGGCTTTTCTCCGGCATCGAAATCGCGTTTGTCTCGTCCTCGCGCCTCAAAATCGAGCTTAAAAACGCCCAGGGGGATAAAACCGGGATGATCCTGTCCCGGTTCGTCAAGCGTACCCCGCGGGTGATCACAACGATATTGGTGGGGAACAACCTCGCTCTGGTGCTGTACGGCATTGTGGTCGCTCGGGTGCTCAACTACGCCTTCGTTGCCGGGGGCGTCATCGATCCGCTCGCAAGTCCCTACACGGCCCTGGTATTGCAGACCGTAATCTCGACCTTGATTATTTTGATCTTCGGCGAATACCTCCCCAAAGCGCTTTTCCGCCTGAATGCGGAGAAGATCATGTTCCATACCTTTACCGCGCGCACGCTGCTGTTTTTTTACTATCTGTTTGGGCCATTTGTCATTTTCGTAAACCAAGCCTCCCACTTCTTCCTGAAGCGCATCCTGCGGCTCCGCTACGAGGAAGAAGCGGTGTCCTTCAGCAAGGAAGACCTCAACCTTTACCTGCAGGAAACCCTGTCGGCTTCCGGCGAGTCCGAGGACATCCCGGAAATCGACGCCGAAATGTTTACCAATGCCATGGAGTTCAACGAGATCCGGGTTCGGGAATTCATGGTCCCCCGGACGGAAATCGAAGCTTTGCCCTCGGATTGCAGCATCGATGCGTTGATCGATAAATTCATCGAGACCGGGCATTCAAAAATTTTGATTTACGGGGAAAACCTGGACGAAATCCTGGGCTTCGTTCACAGCAGCGCGCTTTTTACCCGGCCCAAGCAGATGCGCGAGGTCCTGCAACCGGTACTGCACGTCCCGGAGTCGATGGCCGGCAACGTGTTGTTGAACGAATTCACCAAAAACCGCAGCACCCTGGCCTTGGTCGTGGACGAGTTTGGGGGAACTGCCGGAATTGTAACCGTAGAAGACTTGGTCGAGGAGGTATTCGGCGAGATCGAGGACGAACACGACGAACAACAAGAGGAAGAAGCCCTGCTGGAAAAGCAGATCGATGCCAACACCTGGTTGCTGAGTGCCCGGCACGAAGTCGACTACTTGAATGAGCAGTACCAAATCGACCTGCCGGAAGGTGAGTACAACACCCTCGGGGGGCTGGTGATCCACTACGCCGAAGCCATTCCGGCGACCAACGAAACTGTCAGCATCGATGACTTCCAACTGGCGATTGTTGACGCTTCCGACAACAAAGTCAACACCGTCCGGGTCCACCGCTTGCCCCGGGAATAAGCCCGGTGATTGTCGCGATATTTCACCGCTTCCATCTTGGTTTTCACCGAGATTCCATGTAATTTGGCCCGCTCGAAAGAAACGGAATCAACATTATAATTCAGAGATAGCTTTATGTCCACATTGAAGAAAATACGGGAGAATGTGGGGCTGGTCATCGTCCTCATCGCCATCTCTCTATTCGCGTTCATTTTCACGGACTTGTTCAATAGCATTGGATCCACTTCGGATAGCTCGGTCGCCGAGATCAACGGCACCTCAATTGACTACCAAGACCTGGAAAGAAAAGTGAATTTCGTGGAACGCAACGCCACCCAGGATTTCGAAAATCCCGAGTTCCAATACGAAATCCGCAACCAGGCTTGGCAAAGCTTCGTCCAGGAGCAGGTCTACCGCCAGGAATGGCAATCCAGTGGGATCGGGATGCCCGACCAAGAACTCAAGTACATGCTGACCGGTCGGATCTATCACCCCTACGTTGCCTCTTCCGGCTACTTTGTGGACAGCCTCCAACGCTACAATCCCGCGGTGGTCGATCAGGTACTCGCCCAAGCCGACCAGTTCAACCTCGCCGATCCCAATCTCCCGGAAAATGCCCGGCGCTACAAACAAGGGCTGATCGACTTGCTCGAAATCCTGAAACTGGACCGCCAAAGCAACAAATGGCAGCGCCTCATCGCCAATGCGGCCTTCGTGAGCGACAATGAAGTACTGGTCTCGAACAACAACGATCAGCGCACCGCCAATATCTCTTACGTGGCCGTTCCTTACGCGACGATCAGCGATTCCCTGGTCAATGTCAGCGAAAGTGAGTACGAAAATTACTACGAGCAGTACAAGGAGCGCTTCGCCCAGAGTGAGGAAACGGCCCAAATCAAGTACACCTACTTCCCGATCAATCCCAGTGCGGCGGACAGCGCTGACACGCGCAGCAACCTCAGCAAGGTCATCATGGATTTTACCGGAACTGATCAGGCTTACCAATACGCCTTCTCGAACTCTGACTCGCGCCGCCTCGACACAACTTTGCGGCCGATCTCGGCCCTTCCCGAGGTGGTCTACGATGTGTTGCCACGCACCGATACCGTGGTCGGTCCGGTGGCAAATAACCGAGGCTTCAGCCTTTATCGGGTCGTCAAAGCCGAAAAAGATTCCTCGGGAGCGAACCTCAAATTGCGCCAGATTTTGGTGCGCATCGCTCCGGGTGCCACTTCGGAAGATTCTACCACCGCCAAGCAGAAAGCGCGCGACATCCGCAACCGCGTCAACTCCACCAACTTTGCTGAAGTCGCGGCGGAAGAATCAGATGATGCGTTTACCAAGGACAAAGGGGGCGAAATGGGTTGGGTATCCACTGACAGCCTCGGTCCCAAGTTCAAAGACGCCATGAACAATGCCCAGCCCGGCGAGATCCGCATTGCCGAAACGGCCGCGGGCGTCCACGTGCTTGAAGTCCTGGAACGGGATGAAAACCTCTACAGCGTCGCCGAGATCCTCCGGACCATCAGCGCCGGCACCGAAACCCAAGACTCGGTATACAAGCGTGCTTCGGGTTACCAAAGCAAAGTCATCGGTGGAATCGACTTCGATGAGGCCCTGACCGACTATCAGGAAGCCCGTACCAATACTTCGATTGATTTCAGTGCGTCGGAGATCCGGCTGCTCGGTCTGATCGGTGCCCGTCCGGTGATCGCCTGGGCCTTCCAAAACGATGCCGGTACGGTCAACGAAGAAATCCTTGAAACCAGCAATGCTTACGTGATCGCCCGCATCGAGAAGAAATCAGACGGAGATTATCGCTCCCTCGACGATGTCCGGGCCAATCTGATTTCGGATGTGCGTCGCCTCGCCAAAGCGCGGCAGATCGCCAGCAAACTCAAAGGGGCCGCCGGCAGCGGTGACCTCAACGCCATCGTGGCGGCTTACGGTCAGGGAGCCAGCACTGGCAGCGCCCAAGATCTGCGCTTCAGTTCCAATGACGTCGCGGGCATCGGCAATGAACCGAAAGTCGTCGGCCGCGCCTTCGGAATGCAAGTCGGCACCACGAGCCAACCGATCATCGGCACCAACGGGGTCTACATCATCAAGCTGGACGCGGTCAATGACCCCATCCCGCTCGACGATCAAGTCAAGGCCATCCAAAAGCAGGCCATCCGCCAGTCCAAAGGCCAAGAAGCGGTCAACGCCTCTTACCAAGGTCTGATCGACATCGCCAACGTCCGCGACCTGCGCTACAAATTCGAGCGCCAATAGTATTGCGGGCCGCAAAGAAAAGCCATCCCGAGGGCTGTTTTCGGGATGGCTTTTTTTATCTTTGAGAGGTGGTTTAAATTTAATTCTGCGATTTTGCTATGGCATCTTTTTCCGCCCCTCTTTCGCTATTTTCTCGCCCATAGCTCGGGCTATGGACTCCAAAATGAGCTTCGATGGACAAAAAAATCTGCACGAGCAAATTTCACCAACCAATTTTAAACCGCCTCCGAGACGCTGTTTTGAATCTTGCCACCGTTGCTTAAACTGCTCTCATACAACCACCTCGTTACCTACGCGCTGCTGTTTGTCTTCACGGTGGCGCTGCGGCTGCCGTCTTTCCACACCAACTTCTACGAGCAAGACGAAGCCTACTACTTGGTCGCCGGCGAAAAAATTGTCGACGGTGGCGTACAGTACCTTGATACCTGGGACAATAAACCCCCGATTCTGACCTGGTTTTACGCGCTTTTTGTCGCAGTATTTGGCAGTTATGCCATTGTGGCGATCCGCATCTTTACCTGCCTCTACCTCTACGTCTCCGCCCTGCTGTTCAACCAGTTTGTGACCGACAACAAGCTGCTCTCCCGTTTCAGCCTCTTGCCCGGATTTTTGCTGGTCTTCCTGTGTTCGATTCCCTGGTACGCCCAGGAATTGAATGGCGAAATCCTCATGAATCTGCCCATCATCCTGGCGGTTTTCCGTTTTCTCCGGCTGCAGGAGCGCTCCACCCGCAATAACACCCACCTCTTTGTCGCGGGCATCTTACTGGGCATCGCTTTTATGATCAAGTACCAAGCGATTGTCTTGTTTCTGGGGATGTTCGGCGCTTACCTCACGATCTTCACGCCCCGATTGTCGGAGACCTTTTCCCTGTTTTCGGGGTTTGCCATGGCCATCTTCGTGGCCCTGGCGGGCATCTATTTTTCTGGGGCCTTTGAGGCGTACTGGGACATCGGGGTGCTGTACAACCTGGATTATATCTTCCTGGGCAGAAATCCTGGCGAATCGGTCTCGCTCCTCTTCAACCTGGGGCAATACGGACAGCTCTGGGGGATATTCATCCTGTTGGGGCTGATCGGGGTGGTGAACTTTCGGCTGAATTACTTCACCAATGCGATCCGACTGCGCAAAATCGAGATGCTGGTGCTGTTCTGGCTGGGCACGGCGCTGCTGACCATTGTGCTTGGAGGAAGTCGGCTGTACCTGCATTACTTCTATCTACTGGTGCCCCCGCTGTGCATGTACGTAGCCCGGTTTTTCGAAATGCGCCTTCGGCCCTGGGTCCGCAACCTTGCATTGCTGGCCGCTCTGCTCGTCCCGGCATTTACCTACGGCGTCTATTTTGCCAGTGTTTTCCCGAAAACGTTTTCCTTCCTCGACGAAGATCTCCGACCGGGCGGCTGGATCAGTGGCTTCCGCCAACGCCTCAACGAACCGCATCCACTCGCCCAATACATCGATCCGGAAAAGGTCCACAACGGCATTCTCGTCATGGACTACGAGCCGTCCATCTACGCCCGCCTCGACTTGCCCTGCGCCACCAAGTACACCAATTTTTCAATTGCTTATTACAAGCTGGCTCCTTTCCAGACCCAAACCGAGGAAAGTCTGATTTCGCGCACAGAGACCGACGCCGACATCTACCGCGCCTTCCGGGACGAATTGCCGGAATACATCATTGACCCGCTGGATCTTTTTCCCCTGCTGCGCCAGCGTCTTCCGTTGCTGTTTGCCGCCTACCGAGGTCGTCTCGTTTCCGAGCGCAACCGGAGCTACCGCCTGTACTCGCGGGTGGACCAATGAAATTTGTGCGGCTGCTTTGACACAACGTGTCAAAACCCGGTTCTACTTTTCCAGTATGAAACCGATGATATTTTGTTGGCCCGGCGGCACCGTCCCCACCCAGAGCGGGGAATTGCAATTGTCTCCCTGGGTAATTGCTTCCCACCTCGAACAGGCGAAAACCTTGATCGTGGAAAGCTTCAAGGAAGAGGCCCGGCCCTTTGTGGCCCGCTACCTCCGTACCAATGCGCCCCGGGTCGCTCCCGTCGGGCGAAAGGGATAGCCCGGTCACTTTTGCTGGAATGCGCAGTGCGGGCGGCAATCACCCGGCTACCTTCAGCTAAGCGAGAAATCCGCCATTGCCAGTTTTTCCGTACTTTTAAATGGCATGCGCATATCCGCTTACAGTCTGCTGATCCTCTTCTCGACCCTGCTGTCCCCCGCTCCGGCCTCGGCCCAAATGTATGCGGGAATCAACCTCGGTCCGGCTTACGGTCGTACCGTCGATGCGGGCCTCATGCTGTTCCCTAAAAATGAAGATTGGCTCTCCTTCCAGTTGAGCGGTGGCTACACCTTTGCCGGCCCCATGTATTTTCCCCGCAAAAAAGCCGAATGTCTCGCCAATTTCCGCAATGGAGGCTGGCACGTCCGCCTCGGAGCCCGGAACGGATTTACCACCCAGCACCACAGCAGTCACCTCTTTTGGGGACTGGACCTGATTTTTAGCCGGCAAAATGAAAGCGCGCTGTTGAATGCCTGCGATACCGCCAGTGCCGCTCCGATGAGCGTCTCCCAAAACATCAATGTAGTCACCGGGGCCATCAACCTCGGCTATACCTGGAACCCCTTTCACAAAAAAACCATCTATCAGCTCGTTTTGATCGATTTTGGTCTGCGGGTCGGTTACCCTTTTTGGAGTTCGGCACCTTTGCTCGGCGAACGCGACTACATCTCCGGAGCGGGCTTTACCTGGTTTCCCATTCGCAGCCTCAGCGTAGAGCCGATGGCAATTCTCCGCTTCAAACTGGTCAAGGGCCGCTACGGATTCTTCAAGCGGAGAGAACGCAAGCGGTTTTATGATTGAGGAAATGCGGCAGTTTGACTTTAAAGGCGGTTTAAATTTAACTCTGCGATTTTGCTATGGCATCTTTTTCCGGCCCGCTTCAGCTATTTTCTCGCCCATAGCTCGTGCTATGGACTCCAAAATGAGCTTCGATGGACAAAAAATCTGTGATCGCAAATTTCACAAACCAATTTTAAACCGCTTCTTGGTCTTGCGCTTTCGTAGTGCCCCTTTTGCGGCTATTTTTGGGGGCATTGCGCAAGCTGCGCGCTCCAAAATAAACTTGGAGGGAAGAAAAAATTTGCGGTCACCCATTTCCCAAGGCAATTTCAAACCGCCTCCCCGAACTTTTTGCCAAAATCGCTTTATCTTCGCCGGGTATGAGAACACTGAAAGACTACCTGTTGCTGGCGGCAAAAGGTTTCGGCATGGGCTCGGCCGACGTGGTTCCGGGCGTATCCGGGGGTACGATCGCCTTCATCACCGGCATCTACGAGGAACTGCTCAACTCGATTAAATCCATCAATCTCGGAACGCTGAAGGTCCTCCGCAAAGAAGGATTCGCCGCTGCCTGGCAGCAGATCAACGGCAACTTTCTGGTCGCGGTCTTTGTCGGAATTATCGTCAGCATATTTTCCCTGGCCAAAGCCCTCAGCTACCTGCTCGACCACCATCCGGTGCTGCTCTGGTCCTTCTTCTTTGGGCTCATCATTGCGTCCTCCATCTTTGTCGCTCGGCAATTGAAAAATTGGGACGCCACCAAAATCGTTACGCTGGTGGTCGGCGCGGGGATCGCCTATTTCATCACTACCCTCACCCAAGTCGAGACCCCGAATGCCCTGTGGTTCGTTTTTATCTCCGGTGCCATCGCCATCTGCGCCATGATCCTGCCCGGCATCTCCGGCAGTTTCATCCTCGTCATCCTGGGCCAGTACGCTTACATCCTGAACTCAGTCAAAGAATTCCGGATCGATGTCGTAGTGACCTTTGCCCTGGGCTGCGTAGTCGGATTGTTGAGCTTTGCCCGGCTCATTTCCTGGCTCTTCCAGAAGTACCACGACCATACCATCGCCGTCCTCACGGGATTCATGATCGGTTCCCTGAACAAGGTTTGGCCCTGGAAAAACACCGTGGAAACCTACCAGGATCGGCACGGAGATTTTCAGCCCTTGGTCCAGGAAAATGTCTTCCCGGGCGACTACACCACGATTACTCCAGCAGAAGCGAGTGATCTCGGCGTCACCGACAAACCGGCCCAGGTCGTATTTGCGGTCCTTTTGTGCCTGGGCGCCATCGCCCTCGTGTGGGGACTTGAGCAATTGGGCAAGCGGTTTTCTTCTCCCAGCAAAGCCTAATCCCCGATGCGGTTGCGCAGTGAACTCGAGCTTCCCGATTCGGGCTGGAATCTCCGCCACCCGGACGGCATTGTCGCTTTGGGCTCTTGTTTTGCCGGGCAGATGGGTCAGCGCCTCGTCGACCGCAAGTTCCGCTGCCTCGTCAATCCGTTCGGCATCCTCTACCATCCGATTCCACTGATCCGGCCCCTGCTGGCCGCCATCCAAGACGACCCGGCCCTGGATACGGATCTCTTTGAACAAGAGGGTCGCTGGCGCTCCCTGCACTTTCATTCGGAGATCAGCCACCGCGACCGCCAGTTTTTGGAACAGCGCATTGCGGCCCGGCGAAGTCTGCTGCGCGAAACGCTGGAACGGTCCCAAACCTTGATCCTGACTTTTGGGACCGCCATCGGCTTTCACCACCAGGAGCGACAAATCATCGTGGGCAACTGCCACAAATTGCCCGCCGCAACGTTTCGGCGGGAGACCAGCTCCCTAGCGGAACTGCGGGAGGCTATGGAGGACCTGCTGACGGCGCTGTCCCATTTTCGACCCGGCCTCAAAGTTTTGCTAACCGTGAGTCCAGTGCGCCACCTGCGGTCCGGGATCGTCGCGAATTCCACCGCCAAAGCCATCTTGCGTACCCTGTGTCATGAACTGACCGAGGCACATCCAGCGGTCGCGTATTTTCCCGCCTACGAACTTATGCTGGACGACCTGCGCGACTACCGCTTCTACCGAGAGGACCTCATGCACCCGACTGAACTGGCCGAAAGGTACATTTGGGAGAAGTTTTCCACGGCATTTATTGCCCCATCGGCCCAAAAACTCGTCTCCAAATGGGAAGAGGTACAGCGTGATTTGGCGCACCATCCCTCTGAGGTGGCCGGAGATGCTTACCAAACATTTCTAAAAAAGGTCAGCCACAAGATAGAAGCCCTTGCTGACCACCTGGATATGGGGCGGGAACGCAAAACAGTGGAAGAACGGCGGAAAGACTAACGGCGGAAATTTGTATATTGATACAAATCGACGGTCTATGAGTATTGTGGAGAAAATTAAGATCTCCAGCATTGAGGAAAATTTAAAATTGAGCAATGCCTTCGTGTACCACTTTGCGTACGACGAGGGCCAGGTGTGTGCAATCCCGGGCGGGATGGATGGGCACGCGATAATATCTAGCAATGTAACTACGGCTTTGAACAATTCTTTGCAAAAGAAAAACTACCAAAAGCAGACCAACGATGTCGAGATTGCCGTCACTGCCGTGAGTCCCTGCGTCCATCCGGACGCTTCAGTGATCTGCGGCGATATCGAGGATTCTCTTGGGCAAGCCGACTATTTCATCAATCCGATGCGGGTGGTAGGAGTCCTTTCGGAATCTACTGCAACCTATAACCGGGGAGAAAAATTTCGCAAGTATCGCTTCCTTCCGGGAGTCTTTGTGGGTCGAGCCTCCATTCTAATGGTGGATGGCTTCTTCCGCGAGGAATCTGGGTCCTGGAGGCTTGACGAAGCGGAAGGTTCCGAACTTATGGTTCAGTGGTCATCCCTCAACCTCGAAGTGGGCGATATCAATCGCGGAGTAGTTTTTCCCAATAAAAACCCGAAGCCTAAAAACCGAGATTCCCGCCAGGCCAACCATAGCTGCAGCCTTTTTTGGAGCTGAAGCTCTAATGTTTGTTTAAATAAAAGGCTTATGAGTACGGCGGAGAAGATCAAAACCTACACCGTAGATGAGTATTTCGCACTTGATGCCGCAGCCGAATACCACTACGAGTACAACGACGGACAGGTGTACGCGATGTCCGGGGGTACCATTGTGCATGGCATCATCATCGCCAACATTATCGGGGAACTCCGGGAAAAGCTGAAAGGCAGCTCTTGCATGGTTGCTTCAAGTGATGTTCGCGTCGAAACCGAAAAAGGGAGGTCTTACAGCCACCCTGATGCGGTTGTGTTCTGCGGTACTCCCCAAACGACGGACAACCGCAAGGACACACTCCTCAACCCCACCCTGGTCATCGAAGTGCTCTCCGAATCTACGGCAGCCTATGACCGGGGCGGAAAATTCCGCAAATACCGAGGCATTCCTGGCTTTCGGGAATATCTACTCGTAGAGCAGGATACCTTGATGGTGGACCGTTTCTACCGCAAAGACAATGGAATTTGGGTGTTTGATGGAACGGAATACCGAGAAGATAAAATTGAACTGCAATCATTGGGCGTCACCTTGGAGGTCGCGGAGATCTACCGCGGGGTGAGTTTCCCCAACGAATAGCACGGCGGACGGTGGGTCCGTACATCGGGGGCGATCAGCGATTGCCCCCGATGTACGGACCTTGATCCCGCTCCGAAAAAGAGCCACCGCTCCACCCAACATTTACCGGCGCCCTTAGGTTTATCCTCCATGAGCGAAGCCTTGCAACCGGCGGTCGATTGGATGCGCGACCAGGAGTGGAAACCATTTCCTTTTCAGAAAGAAACCTGGCGTGCTTACCTCGCGGGCAAGCACGGGCTACTCAACGCCCCTACGGGTAGCGGAAAAACCTACGCGCTGGCGCTGGGCATTCTTTTGGAATATTTCAAGCGCCATCCCCAACGCAAGCCGGCCAAGCGCGGTCCTGGCCTCCAATGCATCTGGATTACTCCGCTGCGCGCCTTGTCGAAGGAAATCGAACAGGCCATCGGCCGCGCCTGCCGGGGCATGGGCCTCGAAGAATGGCGGGTGGAAACCCGGACCGGGGACACCCCCTCTAATGTGCGTCAGCGCCAAAATCGGCGGATGCCTGAATTCCTGATCACTACCCCGGAAAGCCTGCACGTGATGCTGGCGAACAAGGGCTACGCTGAACGGCTCAAAACCTTGCGCGCGGTCGTAGTCGATGAGTGGCACGAGCTGATCGGATCAAAGCGGGGGGTCCAGGTTGAACTGGGGTTGTCGCGGCTGCGGGCCATTTGTCCCGAACTCCGCAGTTGGGCCATCTCGGCGACCATTGGCAATCTGGATGAAGCCCTGGATGTATTCCTGGGCAGTGGCCCCGCTCAGGACCAGGTCGCCGTGGTCCGCTACCACAAAAAAAAGAAGATCGAACTGCGCTCGGTCATGCCGGACGAAATCGAAAAGTTTCCCTGGAGCGGTCACCTTGGGGTTAAATTGCTGCCGAAGGTGATTCCGATCATCATGCAGAGCCGCAGTTCGCTGGTCTTCACCAATACGCGGGCCCAGGCGGAAATTTGGTACCAGCAATTGCTGGCCGCCGCGCCGGAACTGGCCGGGATCATGGCCATGCACCACGGGTCGATCAGCCGCGAACTGCGGGAATGGACCGAGGATGCCCTGCGCCACGAGAAGCTCAAGGCGGTGGTGTGTACGTCCAGCCTTGACCTGGGCGTAGACTTTGCCCCGGTGGAAACGATCATCCAGGTCGGCAGTCCCAAGGGGGTGGCACGCTTCATGCAACGGGCCGGACGCAGCGGGCACCAACCGGGGGCGACCAGTCGGATTTGGTTTGTGCCGACCCACTCCCTGGAATTGATCGAGGGTGCGGCTTTGCGGGATGCCATCGAGGAAAACCACCTGGAAGCCCGGCGGCCCATGATCCGGAGTTTTGACGTGCTCGTACAATACCTGGTCACGCTGGCGATTTCCGATGGCTTCCGCCCCGGGGTTCTGATCGAAGAGGTGCGCTCCACCCACGCCTTTGCCTCCCTCTCCGATTCGGAGTGGATCTGGCTGCTCGACTTCGTGACGACCGGTGGTGAGAGCTTGTACGCCTACGAGCAGTACCGCAAAGTCGAGGTCGAGGATGGGGTCTACCAAGTCAACGACAAGCGCATCGCCCGTCGCCACCGCCTCTCAATGGGCACCATCGTCAGCGATGCGGTAATGAAGGTAAAATACATGACTGGAGGCTACCTGGGGACCATCGAGGAGTACTTTGTGAGCAAGCTCACCCCAGGGGACGTAATCTGGTTCGCGGGGCGGAACCTGGAATTCGTGAAGATCAAGGAAATGCAGGTGCTCGTGCGCCGGACCAAACAGAAAAACGGTCGCGTTCCGGCCTGGTTGGGCGGGCGCATGTCCTTTTCCAGCCGATTGTCCGAGGTATTGCGGCGCAAGATCAGCGAAGCCGCCGCCGGGGACCGTTCGGACCCGGAAATCGAAAAAATCCGCCCCTTGCTGGAATTTCAGGCCCAACGCTCGGGATTGCCCTCGGAAAAGGAGGTCCTGGTGGAACTATTCAGCAGCCGCGAGGGTCACCATTGCTGCATTTATCCGTTTGAAGGCTACTATGTCCACGAAGCGATTGGGGCCCTGATCGCTTACCGCATGAGCCTCTTGCAACCAATTTCATTTTCGATTGCGGTCAACGATTATGGATTTGAGTTGTTATCCGAAAAGCCGATTCCACTGGAAGAGGCCCTCGACAATGACCTCTTCACGACCGAGCACCTGGACGAAGACCTGCGTGCGAGTGTCAATTCCACGGAGTTGGCCCGGCGGCGCTTTCGGGACATTGCCGCGATTGCGGGGCTGGTATTCCAGGGATATCCGGGTAAAAGTATCACGGACAAGCATTTGCAAGCTTCTTCCAAACTTTTTTTCGACGTCTTTTCCGAGCATGAACCCGGCAATCTCCTCCTCCAACAGGCTTATGAGGAGGTCTTTACCGATCAGCTCGAAGAAATCCGGATCCGGGAGGCCTTGGAGCGGATGACCAACGATCAGTTGTTCATTACCTTTCCCGAGCGCCCTACGCCGATGGCCTTTCCCATCATCGTGGATCGGCTGCGGCAGCGCCTCAGCTCCGAAAAGCTGAGTGACCGAATCGAACGCATGCAACTGCAATTTGCCCGATGAATGCGACCTTTGCCTTTGCCGGAGAAGCCTTGGTGCTGCTGCCGAAACGTGCGGTCTGGTGGCCAGCTCAGCGCTGGCTGATCATGGCCGATCTGCACCTGGGAAAGGTCAGTCACTTTCGGCGGCACGGAATGCTGGTTCCCGAGGCAGCCGCTTTCCCAAATTTTACGCGGCTGCAATCGCTGATCGAGGAGTGGCAACCGGAGCGGGTCCTGTTTCTCGGCGACCTGTTCCACAGTCTCCACAATGCGGAGGTAGCGGCGTTCCGCGATTGGGCGGACGGCCACCCTCAAGTCGAACTCACTCTGGTGCGCGGCAACCACGACATCTTGCGGCCCGGCACCTACGCCGATCTGGGCTTGCACGTCGTACCGGAGCCCTGGACCGTCGACCCGTTTGTCTTTTACCACCACCCTCCGGAGGCGGAATCCCAAACGTGGATGGCGGGGCACCTACATCCAGCCGTCATGCTGCGCGGTCGTGGCCGGCAAAGCGCCAAGCTTCCTTGTTTTTATTGCAACGGAACGGGGATGATTCTGCCGGCGTTCGGCGCGTTTACGGGCAGCGCCATTGTCCAGCCCAAAGCGGGTGACCGAGTGTTCGTGATTGCAGAGGACCGGGTCGTCGGGTTTTGAAAAGAGAAATTCCCACGAATTTCAATATCTTTCCGCATGAAAGCATCCGATTCCTTGTCGACTGACCGCACCCGCATCCGGCGGGTTCCCAAACGGGGCCATTACGACCGGGCGACCCTCGATGCGATTCTCGACGCCCACATCCTGTGCCACATCGCTTTTGTCCATCAGGGCAGTCCGGCGATTATTCCTACGTTTTACGCCCGCGAGGGAGACCGCATATTGCTGCATGGTTCGAGCAAAAGTCGCTTGATGATGGCGCTGCGGGATGGGGCGGAACTCAGCTTGGCGGTCACCCACCTCGATGCCATCGTCGCGGCCCGGTCAGTATTTCACCATTCCGCCAATTATCGCTCAGCGGTGATTTACGGTCGCGCAGCACGCATTGAATCGCAAGCCGAACGCCGGCAGGCCTTGGAAGTGCTCACGAACCGTCTGCTGCCCGGTCGTTGGGAGGAAGCGCGTCTCCCCAGCGCTAAAGAAATGAAAGCAACGATGGTTCTTGCCGTTCCTATCATCGAGGGAGCGGCAAAAATCCGCACCGGACCGCCCGGGGACGAAGCAGCTGATTATGCGTTGGATATCTGGGCCGGACTCATTCCGCTGCAAATTACCGCCGGGGAGCCCATTCCCGATCCCAAGCTCAAGCCCGGGGTCGAGCGTCCCCCAAGCGTAGAGAATTATACATTTTGATCTGACGCCGCTTCAGACTCTCCTCCGATGATGGGATGCCGCTCAAAGGGCTTTTCCCGGTCAAATAGATAACGCAAGGTGTGGTAGGTCTTGTATACCTCTCCGCCGATTCCGGTGGCCACGTTGATCATTTTGGGATTGAAATCGCCGATCCAGGTCATCTCCATGTGGTCCCAATGGCCTTGGGGGTGAAGCCAATGTGAAGCTGCAGTGATCAGCCCACCATCAACACCCTTGCTCTGGTGATTGCGCACCACCCCAAACACAATGCCGTAGCATTTTGTGGTACTTTTCCGCCGCAGCATCCACCACGTCCGCAACTTTTGCCACAATCCAAACTTACCGTTGAATTTCTTGAAGATCTGGTTCATGTCGGGAATCATGATGAAAAAGCCTACCGGCTCCTCATGGTAGTAGCCAAAGATGGCCAGTTCCGGGGCCAAAATCGGCTTGAGCTTTCGCATGATGTTGCGGGACTGCTCGGGACGCATCATTTTAAAATTGTCATGCCCGCCCCAGGCATTGTTGTAGATGGTGCGAAAGTCTTCGGCAAACTTTTCCAATTGGCGCTTGTCCGCAATTTTAAAGTGGTAACCCGGATCTTGGATCAGGTCATCGTACTTTTTGAGGAACTTGGCATGGACTGGATCTTGGATATTTCGGTAGAAGACAAATTGCTTGAAGTACAATTGAAAACCGTACTGCTCAAATAGGGCTTGGTAGTAAGCCGGTTGGTAGTTCATCTGGTACACCGGTTCGTGGCGACCTTCCACCAAAAGTCCCCACCAAGCATCGCGCTCGCCAAAATTTACCGGGCCATCCATGGCCTCCATGCCTTGGGCCACCAGCCATTCCCGACAAGCATCAAACAGCAGATTGGCGGCGGGGGCATCGTGGATGCACTCGAAAAAGCCCATCCCACCGGTGGGCTGTTTTTCGGTTTTGGCAGTGCGCTCATTGATAAATGCGGCCACCCGCCCGATGTCCGCACCCCGGTCATCCACCAGAATCCAGCGAATGGCGGTTCCATGGCGCCAGAACTTGTTCTTTTTCGGATCGAAGACCCGCTCGATATCCTGGTCCAATGGGCGAATCCAGTGGGGATCATCCCGGTAAATCATGGCCGGCACTTCCAGGAAGCGGCGGACGGCCTTTTTGTCTTCCAGCTTGACTTCCAGCAATTTCATACTAACTGATGTTCGTTTTGCTACCCAAATTTCCGGAATCAGAAGGAAAATTAAAAGTCCCGCATTTTTCGGGAAAATATGCGCGCTACTCGAGCCTCTCGGGCTCAACCCTACTCCCAGCTTCCGAACGATTGGCGTACCTTTGTGAAGTGGATCCATTCCCCCAAAGCCTGTGCAACCACTGTACCCATCTGCGCCGCATTCAAAACAAGCGCGGTTCGGTGTTCTTTATGTGCGCCAAAAGCAAAAAAGATGTACGATTTCCGAAGTACCGCCCCCAGCCCGTGCTGGCTTGTATCGGCTTTTTGACGCGGGAATCGGATGGTGATGCATGCGATTCCGAGTAATCACCGCGGCCTCAACCAAACATAATTTCCCCTCGAAAATTGACGGGTAGAAAGTCGGTAAAACATTTATCTTTGCCCCTGTGCCGCAACAAGCGCAACAATTTCGGCGATTGGAAAAACTGGAAGCAATCCGCGGATTGGCGGCCTTTTACGTTTTTCTTCACCACTATGTCCATCTGAATCCTGACCTCGCCTTCCTGCGGCGCTACTTTGTCTTTGGACAATTGGCAGTGCTGGTCTTTTTTGTCTTGTCCGGCTTCGTGATTTACTACTCTTCCCTGGGGCGACGGCCAGAAATGCCATTTCGCAGATTTTTCATCAAGCGTTTTCGCCGCATTTATCCCCCATTTCTGTTGGTCTTGGCTCTCGGGTACCTCCTCAAATCAATCGTAGAGGGTGGAGCCACCGATCCCCGATGGGACGAGTTGCTGGGCAATCTTTTTATGCTGCAGGACAAAAACTCCGCCGGAAGCTGGTTTTATCCCTATCTGGGCAATAGCCCTTTGTGGTCCTTGAGCTACGAATGGTGGTTTTACATGCTGTTCTTCGCCACCATGGTCATTGGGCGGGGACGCATCGCTGTACAGCGCGGCATCGCCCTGGGTTTAGGAGTCGCCGGATTCATTTCGTTTCAGGTCTTTCCGAATCAAATCTCGCTGTTTGCGGGGTATTTCATTTTGTGGTGGGCGGGCCGGGAGGTCGCCCAGGAATATCTCGAATCGGGCCGCGTCACCGCAAAAAGGCAGATCTTCTCCTTCATTGCCACGGGGACACTTACGGTGGCGTGGGGGATCCCCGCATATCTAGCTTGGCGCTCGGTGGGAACAGAACACCTGGAATTGAGTCCATTTATCGAATTCCGTCATTTCAGCAGTGTATTCGTGGTCCTGATCTTGGGCCTGGTGTGGTACCAGTTGGGATTTCCCGGATACCGCTGGACTTTGCGCCCCTTTCGTTGGCTCGCCCCCGTTTCTTACGCGCTGTATATCATTCATCTACCAATTATTGCCTTCGCCATATACCGACCGATTTTCGGGAATGTCTGGCTGGATTTCCTGTGGGTCGCCCCACTAATCCTTGTACTTTCCTGGCTGATCGAGCAACTACTACAAAAGCGCATCAATCAAGTGCTGCGTTGATCAAGAGGTCGGCAAACCCTCTTCGACCATGCTTTTATAGTTCTTCAATCCCTTTTCGAAATCGTTGCCGAGCATTTTGTCCATGTTCATGAAAAGCATAAAAATGCTCGAAGGCAATTTGTTCTCCGAACGAAAGGCCCAGGTGATTTGGGCACCTTCTCCTTGCGGGTCGATCAGAAAATTGGTGTCGGCGGTGGATTTCCAAGGTTTCATGAAGCGGAGTGCAACTCCCACTTTATTTCCCGGGTCCAGATCCATGATTTCCATCTCACCCTCCCCGACTTCACGGTTTCCACTCCAATGGTACCTTGAGCCAACTTGCCCGTCGGTACCCGAGAAGGTGATCTTTGAGTTGGGGTCACGGTCAGTCCAGGGGGACCACTGGACAAAGGTCTCCAATGAACGTAAATGCGCATACACCTCTCCGGGAGATGCAGAAACGGTGATTTCTCGCTGAATTTTAGTCTCTTTGGGCGCTAACAATGCAAGCACGACAAAAACAATGGCGATTCCTCCTATAATGTACAATGCGATCATATCTGAGCTGATTTTAAATGACTTTGATAAACAAAACTATTGGGGATCGCGTCTGCAGAATATTTGTGAAAGTATCAAATTTTACGGCATCGGTCAAGATACATTTCGCCCAAACCTTACGGTGACTTCCTCCCAAAGTGGGTTTGGCACGGCTTTTGTTTTTTGTGCATCACCGACAATTATCACCCAATCATAACCGATATGAAGTTCAATATTCGCAAATATAGCCTTGCCCTTCTCGCTTTTGTCTTTCTGAGTTTGCTGATCTTCCAAACGGCCAACGCCCAAAACTATCGGGTCGCGATTGGATGGCGGGCCGGGAGCATGACCAACGGAATTGCGCTGAAAGTCATCCCTAAGCAGGGTCTCGCCATCGAAGGCACCCTAAACTTATATCCTTACGGTTCAGCCATCGGGGCCACCGTCCAAAGCAGCCATTCTCTCTTCTGCATCCGAGCCCTGCAAATCTACGGTGGGGTAGGCGCGCATTACCGCTGGAACTACTTTGCGGGGGAATTCTACGACCCGATCAATGGTAATTTTGCGGTTGTGCCCCCACCCGGCAATCGTGGGGTTGGACTGGATGCGGTCGCAGGAGTAGAATTGAAAATTCCTCTACTACCGATTGCAATCAGTGCTGAAGTAAAACCCAATGTCGAGTTTACCGATCTGGGCAATGTCTTTTACGGACTGGACCCCGGCGTTGGGATAAAAGTGGCGTTTTGATGCAAGAAGTGAATCTTTGATGTTAATTGCAGTTGCGGCTGCGCCAGTCAAATGTCGCAGCCGCGCTTCGTTTGTCTGACTAAATACAACACAAGAGTGAGT
>JBCCQH010000085.1:0-34326 GCA_039024435.1 Bacteroidota bacterium | reverse complement strand
GGGGTGCCAAGCTGGGCGGCATTCATCCCCACGGCAATGACGAGCCAACCTTAAATTGAGAATTTCCAATTGCCAATGAAAAATTTCCAATTGCTCGATTTCCGATTGGTGCGTCCTGGACGCCCCCCCTTCAATTACAAATCACCCAAACAAGATTCTCCCCGTAGACAAGCGGGATCACGCGCGGTGAAAGATTTGACTTTGAAGACTTCCAATGGACAGAGGAGAATTATCAATTGATTGATTTCCAATCCATAACGGGCGAGTTTCAAACGCGCAAGGGACAAAAATCCCCACAGTTACTTCCCGGAGGCGCGCGTAAGCACGCGCGGAAATCAGAAATCAGAGATCAACCCCTCAATTCCTGATCGATCTTTTCCAGAAACCACGGTTTGTTGACCATGAATTCCTGTTCGGAGACGGAATCCCGCAAAGCTCGCAATCGATTTTCCGGAACCGGATGCAGTTGTAAGATTTCCGCAAAGCGCTTAAATTCTCGGATAAAATTGCGGTAGCCATCTCGGTGAGTCCGGGAGATTTTCTGGTTTCGGTCGATGAAGATGCGAAATGAATCGTACAGTCGGAACATCTCGTCGACTTCCTGAAGATCTAGGGCGTGGCGATCCTCAAAGTAAGCTTTCCACAAATAGGTTCGCGCGTCGATCCCGTAGAAAACATCATCCTTGTTTCGGGTGATGTTTTTTTTGAGTAGGTCCCGGGCGCGGGCATAATCCGCTTGGTGGAAGGCCAAGACCGCCGTATTGTATTCCAGGTGGAGGGCGGGATTCGGTCCGGCGATGTAGGGGCTGTAGTCGGCGATGAACCGTTCGGCCCAGTCGAGCATGCCCAAGCGGCAGTGCAGCGTGACCATGTTTTTGAACCTTTGGGTAGGAATTCTACCCTTGACCAGGGCAAGGCCGGTATTGAGCATTTGGCGGTAAAGGGTCGCGGCGTGGGCGAGGTATTCGCGCTGGCCTTCGTTGGCGCGGCGGATGCAAAAATTGGAGGCATAACCGAAGAGGTCCATGGCCTCGACCCGCTCGAAGCCGGCAGCATGTTGATCGAGCAAGTCCATCAAATCGGTGAAATGGACATCGCGGGTCATCCGGTTATTTTCGGTATGCATTCCGATGCTGTGGTAGTAGGCGAGGCAGATTGGACTGGCTTCCCCCGCCTCGATCTCGGCCACCATGTCGGCGGAAAGGCCATTGGCTACGGGAGGGGACTGCTGGTAGTAGATATGCTGCCCGTTTACGGAAGCGGCGATGAATTTCAGTTTTTGCAGCCGGTAAAAGAGATCCAGACGGTGGTGGAGGTCAGCAAAGCTGCGGTTCCAGATGTCCCGGGTACGGCGGGTGCCGATGGCAATTTCCGCTTCAAAGATGTGCAATTCCAATTCCTCGAAGTAGCGTCGGGAAGATACCGGTTCTTCTTGGAGTTGTTGGTGGATCTCCTGGACGTAGCGCAACAGCAAATCGGGGGGGGCATTTCGGGCGGACAAGGCCCGCAGCAGGGGCAATCCCGCCCGGGATACCTTGCTTTCCTGTTCCTGAAGGGCCAAAAATTCTTCGGCTTTGCGCTTCAGTTCCGAGCACAACCGATTCATGCGCCGGGGCATGATGTCCGTGTCCGCAAGAAACTCGGCCGGACTGGGATCGACCTCCGGCAATTCCTCCAGATAGCGCCGCCAGCGTTTCCAGAACCGCAGCAGTTGGGGGCTGTTGTTGAACCAAGTGGAGGCGAGCAACGTGCCGAACCCGTCCCGGTCTTGGGGATGCATGATGGCCAGTAACAGGAATAGTTTTCGTTTTCGCATGATCTCCTAAGGCGGAATTTAGGGGAATTGCACGAACCAAGACCGAGAAAATGGGCGCAATTCATGTATTGCGGCGGTTTTGTTGGCATCGGGGGACAGATAATCGCTTTGAATCGGGTAAATTCCCCACTTTTTGGGAAACTACATTGAGGACAGCGCCTCGCCAGGGAAGGATTTGAAATTTTTGTTCATGGGATTGGGGGGATGAGTCACCATATTTACTTTCAAGAAGCGAACTGTAGTGGCGTTTGCCCGCAGGATTTCTTACTTCTCGTATCGTTCAAACCTATCGCAACTAGCCAGCAATCGGACTGAATCTCTGTTTAGGCTGCTCCTCACCGGGGCAGCCTGATTTTTTGGGGACGACCAGGTTCATTTTTTGGAAAACCAAACCATCGAGCAGAATGGTATTTCGATCGGAATGAGAAATGAAGTAAAAATTGTAAACCAGATAGTTAGTCTATTCTCCACCTACTAAGCTCATCATTCCCAAAAGCCGAGCGTCCCGGGCCGCATTCTGAGTCCCCTCACTGGCTTTGCTACCATCTTGGGGGCAAAACCAAACGGGAATGACCGATGGGCTGGGGCAAACAATGCGGCGGCCAAATCATCGGATGAAACTTCAATTGCCACCGAGGGAGCATCCATAAATTCTGTTCATGGCTTGTCGGAGGATCACCCCCAACTTTGGGACATCAACAATTTTAATTCACGCAACAAACAAGAGCATGAACAAATTTAAACCACTTCGTACCGCACTCCTTCTGCTCCTTTTGGGGCTGTTTTGGTGGGAAAATCTCGCCGCACAGAATCCGCCGCCCACGGCCACCTTTTCGCAAATTGGGTGCAGCTTGCCTGTCTCCACCTCAAATTTTTTCAAGATGACGGACAACCCCTGCAATGCGCTGGGACAAAAGCTCAATGTGAAGAAGAACAATATGTTCTACGAGTTGCAGCGCACCGATGGGGTCACCTGGACCACCGTGGCCAGCCACGCCGTGAACGATAAATTTTCCCATACCTTCCGTTCGTTTGGGCAAGGCACCTACCGCGTCCGGGTCACGGGCTGGTGGTTCGTCGGGGCCATTACTTCTGTCGAGAATCCAGAAAAGCCGTGCGCGGGCTATATTCGGGTCACTTTGGTCACGCCGCCTCGGTTGGTCAATCAGGTGAGTGACTGGCAATTCGAAGAACTCTCCAATGCCGGACGCGTCACCAAACACGTCGCCGTACGGGCCAACAGCAATGCCAGCAATGTATTCTACGTGGGCACCGACAACAAGATGTGGAACGTCTATTGGGATGGTAGCAGTTGGGTCGACGTGCCCCTGCGCAATGACATCACCAACGTCAAAGGCCCGATTGTGTGCATGCCCGGCAATTCCAGCCAGGTGATCTACCGCGGTACCGATAACGGTTTGCATGTGTTTACCTGGAACGGCTCGAGTTGGGACAACTCCCCCATGAATTCGATCCAAAATGTCTCGGGCGATGGGAACCTTGCCGCGATTGCCGGCCGCATCTTTTACAAGGCCACCAACGGTGACATCTGGCAAACCTACGACAACAGCGGCACTTGGATTGCGATTCCGCTCGGTGCCGGCAACGACAACGCTCAGGGCCACATCATTTCCATCCTGGATGGGGAAGTTTTCTATCTCGGGAATGATAAGCGGATCTACCTCTACCAATGGACCGCCGCATCGGGCTGGAACCGCAGCACGGTCAGCCCGATCGCCAATGTCCATCCTTCTACCAACTTTGTTGTGGATCCGGCCCGCATCTACTACCGCTCCAGCAGCAACAATGAGATGTGGACCCTCACCCGGAATGGGAGTTCCTGGACCGCGGTTTCCCTGGGGGGCAGCAACAATGTTGTCGGTCCGCTGACCACAAATCCGGACCAGGCGGGCGCGGTACAGTACCGGGGTACCGATGGTCGCCTCTGGCAGTTCTATCTCGATGGCAGCACCTGGCAAAATGTCGCTTTGCGCTACGATTTGGAGGAGGGGGATCGGCCCAAAGGTGCAATTACCAGCCGCACCGGTCGGGTATTGTACCGCACACCGGACAAGGGGCTGCAATCCTTGGTCTGGGGCCCGTGCAATGGCACCCGCTTTGCGGCTCCGGAAGAAGGGGAGCCACTGGACCTGATGGAAGCCTACGCCTTGCGCTTGGATGTTGCGCCGAATCCGGTAGTTGACCACGCCAAGATCAATTTGGCCGTTGATCAACCGGGCCGCTATTCGCTGTCACTCTACGACCTCAATGGGCGGGAAGTGCACCGCATTTTCCGGGATGATGACCTCCACCTTGGGTTGATGGAATTTTCCCTCGATGTCTCCGGGCTGGATACCGGGATTTACCTCCTCCGCTTGTATTCCGGTGACCGCATGCAGGTCAAACGCGTCTTGGTGCGGTAAGCGCTAAGTATCGCCCCCGATCACAGTCCGAGGGGCGCTTTGATCGGGACCAGATCGCTCCGGTGTCTCCCGCTTGGGGCACCGGAGCGATCCATTGGTTTCGGGCGAGGATTGCTCGGCTTTATCTCGGCAATATTTATGTTTTCCCGCTCCGGATGTGTATTTTTACTTTTTACAGCATTTTTCAATGAGCCAATCCGCGCACAAAGTCCAAATCCTCACCTCGACTGCCGTAAAGGCCAAATTGCGGCGCATGGCCTACGAAATCTACGAGCGCAATTATGACTGTGAGCGCCTGGTAATCATCGGAATCGGGGGGCGAGGCGGTTACATTGCCGACCAATTGACGGCTACCCTCAACGAGATTTCACCGATGGTCATCGAACGTCTGGGTGCGGTCAAAGAAATGGACCGGGATCTGGAACTGGAGGCGACCGCCTCCCGGATCATTCCGGGACAAGCGGTTATCCTGGTGGACGACGTCCTCTATTCCGGGCTGACCATGTTTCACGTATTGCGGCTTGTGATGCAGCACAATCCACAGCGGGTGCAGACGGCCGTGTTGATTGACCGGGGGCACCGCAATGTCCCGGTCACCCACGATTTTGTTGGGATTGAACTCGCGACCAGTCTGCAGCAGTACGTCTCGGTGGAGATCAAGCCCGCCGAAAAGGAAGCTGCGGCCTATCTCTTTTAACTCAATTTTCGCACCATGAAAGCACTCGTCCTCTCCGGAAAGAACAAACCCCTCCAGGAGAAAAAAATGCCCGAACCGCTGCTGAAAGCGGGAATGGTTCATATACTGGTGCGGGCGACGGCCCTGAATCACCGCGATCTTTGGATTGCCCGGGGCAAATACGGTGGGCTGCAATATCCGGCTGTGCCCGGTTCGGATGTTGCTGGCGTAGTTGAAGAAGTCGGGGCGGGCGTGGATGCGGATTGGGTGGGAAAGGACATAATCGTCAATCCCAGTCACAACTGGGGGCCGGAAGAAGCCTACCAAGGCCGGGATTACCAGATTTTGGGGATGCCCGATCCGGGTGGACTGGCGGAAATTGTGTCCGTGCGGGAAGAATACGTTCACCCCATGCCGGCGCACCTTTCGCATGTACAGGCAGCAGCTTTGCCCTTGGCGGGCTTGACCGCGTGGCGGGCCTTGGTGACCCGGGCGCGCACCCGGCCGGGCGAGCGGGTGCTGGTGACTGGGATTGGTGGGGGTGTGGCACTGTTTGCCCTCCAGTACGCGGTGGCTTTGGGAGCAAAAGTCTGGGTGACCTCCGGATCGCCCGCCAAGCTCAAGGCGGCGCAGGGCCTGGGCGCAGAAGGCGGCGCGAATTACAAGCAAGCCGGCTGGGCCAAAGAGCTCAAAGCCCACAGTGGCGGCTTTGACGTGATCATCGATGGAGCGGGCGGCCCCGGATTTTCCGATTTGGTTTCGGTGGCAGCCCCGGGCGGGCGGATTGCGGTCTACGGCGGGACGGTCGGCAACTACGACGGCGTTTCGCCCCAGAAGATATTCTGGAAACAATTGTCCATTCTGGGCTCCACGATGGGCTCTCCGACCGATTTTCACAATATGCTGCGCTTTGTCAATGAAAATCGCATCGTGCCCGTGGTGGATGAAGTATTTCCCTTTGCCGAGGCCCTTGACGCATTCGGAAAGATGGAGCAAGGCAAGCAATTCGGCAAGTTGGTGATTGAACTGCCGCCCCGATCCGCAACCGAGTAAGCTGCGATCATCGTTTGCCCCATGGCTGAGGGGCTTCGATGCGTGGATTACCGGCACCGGTTTGGACGCCGGCAATGAGACGTGAAGCAAAATTTGAGCAAGAAGGCTTGGAAAGGTCAGCGCACCAGCGTCGCTACGAGATCCGAAACCCCTTTTTTATTGGCTTCGCGTTCGGGCAGGATGTACTGCGCTTGCGCATAGAAGGGAGCGCGCTGCATGAGCTTCTTGTGGACAAATACCTGTAAATCACCTTTCAGCGACTCGATGAGTGGGCGCTTCCCCTTCGACTTGCGGAGGCGGTCAGTGAGGCGGGCCGCTCCCAAATCAAGGTAGATCGTTGGGCCAGCCGCATTCATCCGGGCGACATTGTCGAAAAAGCAGGGGGTGCCGCCCCCGGTGGAGATCAGCAGATCCGCTTCTTGGGCGATGACCGCATTGAGGGCTTGCCGTTCGATTTCCCGAAAGGTAGCTTCCCCTTGCTCGGCGAAGATTTGTCGGATTTCTTTTCCTTGTTGTTCTTCGATCCATGCGTCCAAATCCAGGAATTCCAGGCCGTTGTGCCGCGCCGCGTATTTTCCGATGGTGGTCTTGCCGGCACCCATAAAGCCGAGCAGGAAGATTTTCATGCGGCAAAACTAAGGATTTTACCGGGGCAAATGTCGACTCCCGGGTGCCCCAAAACGAAAAGGTCGCTCGTTCGGCGACCTTTCGGTAATAATAAGGGGCGAATTAGGTTAATGGAAAACATCAATAAAGTTCAGTGTATAGATCTTATTTGTTGATCAAAACCTTTATCTCAGTAGTAAATTTCGATAAAATGGAAGGAAATAGAAAGTAATATCGTTATTTAGAATCATGATAAATAAGCGCGCGGCTTAGGGGGACCGGTAACCGTCTCCGGGAATGGGGAAGCATTGGTAAAAATTTTGGCAAAATTTCGGGATTTTGCTGGCTTTGGTCGATCAATACGTCACGCCAACCGCACCCGGGGATCGAGCCGGGTGTAGAGAATATCCACCAGAATATTGATCAAAACAAAGGTAATGCCGATCAGAATCGCCGCACCGAGGATGACGGGGTAATCATTGGCGGTGAGCGCATCGATGGTCAATTTTCCCAATCCCTGCCAATCAAAAATCGTTTCGATAAAAAACGCTCCCGCCAACAGCGAGGCAAACCAGCCCGAAATTGAAGTCAGAACGGGGTTCAGCGCATTTTGTAGGGCGTGGCGCAAAACAATGACCCGACTCTTCAAGCCTTTTGCGCGAGCCGTACGAATGTAATCCGCCCCCAGCACCTCGATCATGCTCGCCCGGGTAAGCTGGGTGATGATGGACAGGGGCCGGATCCCCAGGGCCAGGGCCGGTAGCACCAAATTTCGCCAGTGAACGGTATAGCCATCGGCAAAGATCCGTTCCTCAAATAGGTAACCAGAGATATTGAAATGGGTCCAATCTCCCCAATTCACCGCAAAAATCCGGATGATGATCACCGCCATAAAAAATGAAGGGGCGGAGATGCCCAATAGCGTGAGAAAGGTAATCAAGCGGTCACTGAACCGTTCCTTTTGAAGGGCCGACCAAATCCCCAACGGTATGCCGAGCAGGCAAGCGATCAACATCGCACTGACCGCGAGGATGATCGTACCGGGCAGCTTTTCCGCCAGCAGTTCGCTCACCCGCTTGTTGCTTTGGAAGGAACGGCGAAACCAGGGCTGTTTGAGCGCCAGAAAGTCGGTTCCTCCGGTGGAAAAAAGCTTGACGTACCGCTGACCTCCCAGATCAGGATCGTCGTACGAAAGTACTCCGATGGGCGAGAGATCGTGGAGGTAAAAAAGGTATTGTTGGAAAGGGGGGCGGTCCAGGTGGTAGGCCCGCTCGATGGCGGCCTTGGTTTCGGCATCGGTATTTTCCCCGACCATCATTTCGGCGGGATTGCCCTGCAGGTGAAAAATAGCGTACAGCAGGGTGACAATTCCCCAGATCACCAACAGGCCGGAGCCCAAGCGGCGGAGCAGGAAGCGCAGCATCAGGCGCCGGTGGGATTCGCGGTGGAATCAACGGCGCCACTCACTGAATCAACCGTTACGGAGTCGGTCGCCAGGCTATCGGGCACCGGGGGGGCGGCTTCGGGCTCGGGAAGCGTAGGCGCGGGCCCCTGATCAGCTTGTGGACCCGCCAGTTCCCGCAATTCCGGGACGGTGGGCATGTCATTGTAGTGCCACTTTTTGATGACGATGCCGTCCATTACAAAAATAAACCCAGGAGTGGAACGCACCATGGTTTTGAGCACCTTTTCGTCGCTGATGTCCAGGCAAAACGCGGCCGAAGTGTTGTCTTTGATGTACTGCCGGGTTTGTTTGCGGGAGTTGGTACCACCGCAGACCTTGATGCCAGGAGCTTCGGTGCGGAGTACCCGTTCCAGTTCCAGGGCGGCATCAAGCGCCTCCTGGGGGGCTTTTTCGACATTGTACAGGACGTAATACAGCGCGGGACCTTCAAATCCATTTTGCCCGCAGGAACCGCAGAAATCATAGAAGTCGTGGGCGATGATGATGCCCTCCTCTTCGTCAAAATTTGTCGAATTGTACTCTAAGTCTTGCCCGGCTTGGTAGGGACCGCGGAAATCGAAGATGGGCAAGTGCTGGTAAGTATAGTAGCTGATGAAGGCAAAAATGGCAAAGGAGCCAAAGGTCGCCAGCAGCGGAATCGGCGCGCGGTAATACGGCTGGATGCGCTTGCGCAGCAAGTAGATCGGCAGGCAGGTGATGACCAGGATGATGTCTTTGGTAAATGACTGGTAAGGCGTCAGCTTCAGTGCATCGCCGAAACATCCGCAGTCGGTCACGGTATTGGTAATCGCCGAATAGCCCGTCAAAAAGGTGAAGAACAGCAGCATGAGCATCAAGAGGAGGGAAGTGATGCGCATGCGATAACCCGTCATTAGGGCAAAAGCCAATACGACCTCAAAAACGCTCACGAAGCCCGCGAGGGGTACGGACAAGGTGCGCATGAACGCTGCCGGAAAGGCCGGAATCGCGTCTTGGAATACCGCCCAGTAGTCATCCAGTTTGATGCCAAAGCCGACGACATCCTGCAACTTTACGAATCCCGAGATGATGAACAAGCCCCCGAGAAATTTAGAAAGCAGGTTGACAAGATTGCCCCCGGTGCCGGTGAGCCCACTTTTATCGGAAATCGATTTGACGCGACCGACCGCGATGCCACCCCAAGTGGCCAGCGAGAACAGGATGATTCCGCTCAAGTAGGTCAAGAACATGATGAGCACACTTGGATCTTTGATCGGACCCTTTTCGGGAGGCGTGCGAAATAGACCTACGGCGAGGGGAGTTCCAATCAAAATGAGGAGAATGACCGCCCAACCGATGAGGTCGAGGCGGCGGTTGATGGGGGTACGTGAAGTAGAAGTATTGTTCATCGTCTGTATTGCCTTCGTCATCGAGCTTCAGCCGGTAAATTTAGCGAATATTTGTGTGCATGTCTACGTTTTGAAAACAAAAACTAAAAAATTAGTTGAATGTGTTTACCTTGACTTTCTGCCGGGTAAACGTGCGCAATTCCGAGGACGGGGGTGCTTCCCCCGGCAACACATCCGGGGATTGCGGGGCAAAGGGCGCATTTTGCTCGCAAAAGCCGGTAATTAAACACTTTTTTCTTCCTGAATTCCCGGAAAGGCTGTCGCGGACTTGCTGACTTTTAGCTAGTTTTGCCCCTCATGCAAAGCGATACTTTCTCTTCTTCCGGTCTGATCCCGACACCGACAACGCTCAATTGTCGTGGGCGCATCATTCGGCTGGATCGGCCCCTGGTCATGGGAATCCTCAACCTGACCCCCGATTCCTTTTCCGATGGGGGACAATTTAATCGGCCGGATGCGGCCTACCGACAGGCGGAGAAGATGCTGGCGGAAGGCGCGGACATCATCGATATCGGGGGCTACAGTTCGCGGCCCGGGGCGGACGACATCGCGCCGGAGGAAGAATTGGCACGCATCCAAGCCATCACCGCGGGCATCATCGCGCGTTTTCCCGAGGCGATCATTTCCATCGATACCTTCCGATCTACCGTGGCGCGCGCCATGCTGGAAACGGGAGCCCACCTCATCAACGATATTTCGGCGGGTACTCTCGATTCGGCGATGCTGGCCACCGTGGCCGATTTTGCTGCTCCCTATCTGCTCATGCACATGCAGGGCAACCCCCAGACCATGCAGAAAAATCCCCGCTACACCGACGTGGTTGACGAGGTGTATCAATTCCTCGTGGCGCGGGTCAAGGCGGCCCGGAAAGCCGGCATCCACGATTTGGTAGTGGATCCGGGCTTTGGATTTGGGAAGCGCCTGGAACACAATTATGAACTGTTTCGTAATTTGAATAAATTCAAGGCGCTCGGGCTGCCGATGTTGGTGGGCCTCAGCCGGAAGTCCATGATCTACCGCTTGTTCAGTACGACGCCGGAAGATGTATTGGAGCTAGCTTCGGCCTTGCATTTGCAGGCGCTTGCGGCGGGCGCAAACATCCTGCGGGTCCACGATGTCCGACCGGCCGCGCGCATTGCCCGTTTACACAGCTATCTCAAGCATGGAGCTTTTTAAAATCGGATTTGTGACCATCAGACTGGTAGATATCATCGACATTTCGGTGGTGACATTCCTGTTTTACAAGCTGTACGAGCTGTTGCGGGGCAGCATTGCCATCCGGCTGCTGACCGCACTGTTGAGCGTTTTCCTGTTTTGGAAGCTGGTGGACTTGTTAGATCTGGTCTTGCTCAAGTCGATTCTGGACCAGTTCCTGGGTGTAGGAGCGATTGCATTGATCATAATCTTTGCCGGGGAAATCCGGAGATTCTTGCTCCTTTTGGGGAAAAATACGATCATTGCGCGTGCTTACCAGCAGATATTCACCAGCGCCAATGCCAACGACATTTCATTTAACGGGATTGTCGACGCAATTGATGAAATCCGAAGGGAGAAATTGGGGGCTTTGATCGTGATTACTGGACAAAACTCACTGGATGCAATCAAAGAGACGGGCGACCGGATCGGGGCAAAGCTGTCGCAACGGCTTTTGCATTCGATCTTTCTTAAAGAGAGTCCTTTGCACGATGGGGCGGTGATTATTGATCGGGACGAAATATCGGCGGCGCGCTGCGTGTTGCCTTTGTCCAGTCGCAGCAATATCCCGGCGGAACTAGGGCTGCGCCACCGTTCGGCCCTCGGAATTTCCGAGCAAGCCGATGCCCTCGTGATTGTGGTTTCGGAGGAGCGAAACCAGATCTCATTGGTGCGGGAAGGTAAATTGCAGCGCAACGTGGATCTCATTACGCTGGAAGGCGCCTTGCGTGAACATTACAATCCGGGAACTCGAAAATCCTGAAATTATGCCGATCATTTCCCTGGAAAGGATGGAGTTTTTCGCCCACCACGGCGTCTACGAATACGAAAAAGAGCGCGGGAACACCTTCGAGGCCGATGTCTGGCTGGATCTGGGGGACATGCGTTTGCCGGAGCAGGACCAACTCCACGAAGCGGTGGACTACTCACAAATCTTCGACGCGGTCAACCACGTGATGCAAGAGCGGGTCAATCTGTTGGAGACGCTCGTGGCCCGGATCGGGAAGGAACTGGAAGTGAGGATTCCCGAGTGGGTCTCGGCGCGGGTGCGCGTGAGCAAGATGAGCCCGCCGGTGCAGGGCATCTGCGAACGCAGTTCGGTCGAGGCAACCTTTTACCGGAATTGATGGGTTCGCTGGGAGCGAGGCCGAGCAAATGGTGCCGCGGCGCATTTTTCGCTTTCTTCCTGGTGTGGCTGGGGGGATGTGCCGAAAGCAATCGTTTGGTGGTGTACGCGGATCCTTGGTTGGGAGAATTTCCGGCCCGGGCATTAGCGGCTTTTTCGGCCGAGCAGCCGGCCACCCAAGTAGAATTGCGCATTCTCTCTTCTGAGGTGGTGGCCCAGCGCCTGCACTACGGCGATCCCATCGATATCTTTTTGTGTTTTCGACCGGAGATCATGCGTGAGCGGGGGTTGAGTCGCCAGATTGCGGCGGAGATGGTTCTGGCCGACCTGGATTTGGTGGTGGTGGCGCCGCGGGTGGAGATCCGGCAACCCAAGTTGGGGGCGATCAATTGCCAGTCCCTACCGGCAGATGGACGCCCCCTGCAACGCTACATCGCGGACTGGTCAGATGCGCCGGAGGACAGTTGTACGGTCACGGCAGATTTTTGTCGGCAGACCCAGGATTATCTCCTGCGGGGATGGACCGGAAGGGGAATCTTGCCCGGCTTCTTTGCGCGCCGTCACGCGGACCGATTGGAGATTTTGCGGGCAGGTCCGAGCTATTCCGGAGCCTTTACTGCGCTGAAAATCAGTGAGACACCGCACCGGTCACCCGCCGTTGATTTCATGAAATTTCTGGCTACCAAAAAATGCCAATCGCTGCTTGCCGAAGAAAATATTATTGAGTAGTTTTGTTTCCCTTTGAAAAAAACGGCGACGTGGCCGAGTGGCTAGGCAGAGCTCTGCAAAAGCTCGTACAGCGGTTCGAATCCGCTCGTCGCCTCGAAAAAGCTCTCCTGAACGGAGGGCTTTTTTTTGCCATTTTTCACCGAAACGGTGGTGGCCAAAACCGGCTCGTGCTTTCTACTCCACGGTTGAGCTGGCCGCTGATCGGCGCCCTGATTCTGGGAGGGAGTAACTTTTGTGGTCTTTTGGCGTAAGAAAGTAACAATCGCTCGCACGTATCGCCAAAGCATTCTGTTTCATCTTGAAACCCAAATGCTTATTCGATGTCGGCAACTCCCCAACTCATTCTGCGTATTTTCATCCCGGCTCTGCTGCTGATCGCAATTTTTGTACTTGCCGGAATGGTGCTCACCGGGAATCAGCAATCGCACCCCAATCGCAGTTATGCACCATTCACCCGGGTTTCCCAATCTAAGCGGGCGCCGCTGGACGCGCGCTCAATCGACAAGTCCCGCACCCGGATTCTGATCAAAAAATCCGAATACCAATTGCACCTTTACCTCGGAGATTCCTTGTTGCGCACCTACCTTGCGGTGTTTGGTCCCGCCCCGGAAGGGGATAAGTTTCGGGAGGGCGATGGTCGCACGCCGGAAGGCGATTTCAAGATCCGTTCCATGTACGACCACGAGCAGTGGAGCAAGTTTATCTGGATCGATTACCCGAATGAGGAAAGTTGGCAGCGCTTCAATCGCCGACAGGCTCAGGGAGCGATTCCCACCTCGGCCCGGATCGGCGGGGAAATTGGCATTCATGGGGTTCCCGCCGGATACGACCATGCGATTGCCGAGCGGCAGAACTGGACCTTGGGTTGCATCTCGCTGACTACAAGCGATATCCGTGAGTTGTACAGCGTAGTTCAGGTGGGGACTGAGATTGAGATTCTGCCTTGAAAATTTCCAATGGACGCTTCGCTCAATCTCCAATGCAAGAATTTCCAATTGGCGCGTTTCGAACGCACAAACATCAATAAATAAGTCACTCAAAACCCGCTACACCACGCGGATCTTAGCCGCATGGCACGCCCAAAGAATTTCCAATTGCCCACAACCGTGTTTTACAAATTGCGGTCGTGCAATTGAACATTGAAAATTCCTCAATTGAAAATTGAAAAACTCCCCATCATTCTTTTCCGACCGGTTCCAGGACCATGCGAATGGGATGGGGCATGGCTTGCTTGTTGTAGAGGATGACCCGTTCCTCGCTGATCTTTTCGATGTCGATCATATTGCGCAAACCCGGCTGGTTTTCCGGCATGGTGATGAGGATGGTTTTGGTTTCGTCCAGGCTCCAGGTTCCGCGTTCCAGTTCGCCCATAAGGATCTCATAGCGGCCATCGCGGTAAAAATTGAAGGACGAATTGACCATGACCTGGGGCGGAGCTGGATCCGGACCCATGTTGAGGCGCTTGAGTTTCCAGCTTTTGGCCAGGATTTGTTCGGGGGTGGGGCCATCCTGGTTGTCACCGGAACCGGTTCCGGCATTGTCGCAGGCTGTAAATGCCAGACAGAGTAAGAGTGCGCAGCCGATCAGAGCGGCAAATGAAGGACGTGGGATCATAGGGAGTAGGTATTCATGGATTTGCCAAAAGTTAAGGAAAGCCACCAAAAAAGAAAACCCGGCGTGGAGCCGGGCTCTAGTTCTTCGCTTAGATCGTATTAGTCAATCGTCGGAAAAAATCAATCGGTTGTTCGCAAATAGCTCGTTTAGATTTGGAGTCGAGTTCGTCGGTCAGTTGGTGGTAGTTGGTAAGGAAGTCAGTTTAATGTATTTGTCTTGCTGTCACTAGGTAGATGCAGAGAAGGAGGGAATTCCACAAGTGTAGTCCCAAAATTTTCGAATATTTTTGCAAAATTTTATTATACCCTGAAAATGAGACAGATAGGTCAATAAAAAACGACCTTTGACCAACGCCAAAGGTCGTTTTTACCCAAAAAGTAAAACCTAGCGCAGCAACGTCACCGTTCCCCGCCGTTGGATTACCGTCCCGTCAAAGCCGCGGGCATTGGCCACCCATACGTAGGCGCCTTCCTGGCAAGGCCTGTCCCGCCAGCGGCCATCCCACTGTACGTCCAAGCTATTCGACTCAAAGATCAAAGAACCCCAACGGTCAAAAATCTGCAAGTTGTAATCCGCGATGTAAACCCCCTTCAGTTCGAATGTCTCGTTCAAGTCGTCGCCATTCGGGGTAAATGCATTCGGCGCAAACAGGGTGGGACCGACCGGGACACAGGCGATATTGGAAACACTGCGGCAGCCCCCGCCATTTTCCTCCGCCGATACCCGGTAACAGTAGATCGGTTGGTCAAAACTCGTGAGATTATCGATGTAGCTCAAAATCGTTTCCGGTGTCACGTCGACAAACTCCCAGGCGCGGGTGAGGTCATTCAGCACCTCAATGCGGGAATTCAAAATACCACCGGGCCATTCTTCGTATTGGTTCCAGTTGAGATTGGGCGCATTTTGCATCTCCGCATCCAGGACAATTGTCCGGGCGAGGTTGCTGTACGGACTCAGGTCCCCACAACTGTCGATGTAGGAGATCCGGTAGTAATACGACTGGTCCTGCACCCGCACATCCAGGTCAAAGAATGCGGTCTGCGTAGGATTCAGCACCGCGATTTGCCCGAAAGTCTGCCCGTCGGTGGATTTTTCCAAGAAAATACTCGCGATCTCCAAGCCCGGCGGGACCGTCCAGGTCAACTGCACCGCCGAATCACCCACCACACTCGCCGAGCACATGTCCAGCGGCAGCGGGGCCGCGATGTGAATCGGCGTAGCGCAACTGGTATCGCTCCAGGCCGTTTCCAGGAAACCGCCTTGCTGGATGGCCTGCACCCGATAACAATAGTCCTCGTAGCAGACCACCGCAGAATCGATGTAGGTTGTGATGCCACCGACCACGCTTCCGATCAATTGGGCATTGGCCTGGTTGTAATCGCTCACCCGGTAGACATTGTAGAAGGCCACCGAATCCCAGCCCACGTAGGGCGTCCAGGTCAGGATGGCCTGGTCCAGACCCGGGGCCGCTTCCAGATCAATCGTACAGTGCGTGCGGGAGCTGTCCAGCGACGAGCGGAAGCCGCAGACATCGACCACCTGCAACTTATAGCAGTAAGAATTGTCCAGGGTATTGAGGCCCACGTGGGTGTACGTGGTGTCCAGGACATTGAAGAAGCTGTCGATGGGCGTCCAGATATTGGAGCCGGTCGGCGTTTCCCAGTACAGGACGTAGTGGCTGAAGTCGGCGCCGCTGTAAGCCAGCCAGGAAATGCTGTCCGTCGTATTGCTCTCGACCGTGGCCATCAGGATGGGGGGCACCCCGGGAGCAAATTGATCGAAAATGTCAATCGTCGGAATTGCAATCGTATCCGTACAGCCGATGGCATTGGTGACGATCAACGTCACCGTGTAAGAGCCCGGCGTGATGTAGGTGTGGCTCGGATTCTGGATGAATTGCTGGCTGCCGTCGCCAAAGTTCCACTGCCAGCTCACAATCGTCGTGTCCGAATAGGACTGGTCGGTAAAGTTCACCACCGTCGGCGGACAGCCCACCGTTTGGTCAAAGATGAAATCCGCCGCCGTCGAGTCCACAAAAATGTAGTTCGGCCGGGTCAGGGTATCGAAGCAGCCGTAGATGTCTTCGGTGATCAAAGTGACCGAATAGCTTCCGCGATTTGGGTAGAAGTGACTCACCGTGGGACCGGTGGTCGCACCATTGCCGTCGCCGAAGTCCCAAGTCCAACTTACCACATCCACGCTGTCCGCAGTAAATATCACGTCCAGGGCCGAACAGCCCAGCGAATCGTTCACGGTGAAGTTCGCCGCCGGGCGGACCGGCACCTCAAATGGAATCGCGGAGGTATCCCGACAACCATTCGCATCGGTGATGATCAAGGTAATCGTGTAAGGCCCCGGATTCTGGTAGCCGTGGACCGGATTCTGCAAGGTCGAAGTGTTGCCGTCGCCGAAGTCCCAGTCCCAGCCGGTTACGGCAACCACACCGGAAGAAGAATCTCCCAACTCGATGGTAAATGGCTCACAGGCCACCGTATCCACGATTCCAAAAGCAGCCGTGGGCGGCGCAAAGACCTCGATCAGGTTGGGTTTGGCGATGGTATCCTGACACCCCACACTATCGGTGATGATCAGGGTTACTGTGTAGATGCCGGGTGTGGTATAGGTGTGCGTTACCGGCGCGCCAGTGCCCGTATTGCCATCGCCAAAGTCCCAATTCCAGGCGACAATGGGATATTGCGTGGTGGAATTGTCATTGAAAGTGACGGTGAGGGGGGGACAACCGCTGGTATTGTTCTGGGTGAAGTCCGCGACCGGAGGATTGATGGTAATGTACTGCGGGCGCACCAGGGTGTCCCGGCAGCCGATGCTGTCCTCGACGATGAGAGTCACCGTAAAGTTGCCCGCAGCGGTGTAGGTATGGGTGATCGGATTGCCGAATGCGGCCGGCGAACCGTCCCCAAAGTCCCATTCCCAAAAGACGATGCCGCCGGCGGTGCCCCCGGTGAAGGTCGTGGTCAGGGGCGGGCAACCAATGCTGTCGGACGCAGTAAAGGTCGCGACCGGTGGTGGTGGAGCGATAAAGGGTGTCGTTGTCGTGTCGCGACAGCCATTGGCGTCGGTCACAATCAAGGTAATCGTGTAAGGGCCGGGGGTTTGGTAGGCGTGGATCGGATTCTGCGCGGCGCTGCTGCCGCCATCCCCAAAGTCCCAGTCCCAGGCTACAATCGTCGAATTCGCTGAAGTGGAGGTATCGCCCAGTTCAATGGTAAAGGGCACGCAGTTCAGCGTATCCACAAATGCAAACCCAGCCACCGGTGGTTCAAAGACCGTGATCAAGTTGGGCTTGACGATGGTATCCATGCAGCCGAGGCTGTCGGTAACGATCAGCGTGACCGAGTACACGCCGGGATTGGCGTAGGTGTGGGTCACTGGCGCCCCCGTACCCGTATTGCCGTCGCCGAAGTCCCAGGCCCAGTTCACGATGGGGTATTGGTTGGTGGAATTGTCGGTAAAGGTCACGGTGAGCGGCGGACAACCGCTGGTATTGTTTTGGTTGAAGTCCGCCGTCGGGGGGTTGATGTTGATGTACTGCGGGCGGACCAAGGTGTCCCGACAGCCGATGCTGTCTTCGACGATGAGGGTCACCGTAAAGCTGCCCGCCGTGGTGTATGTATGGGTAATCGGATTGCCAAAGGCAACCGGTGATCCATCCCCAAAATCCCATTCAAAGAGGGCGATTCCCGCCGAATCCGCGGTGAAAGTCGTGGTCAGGGGCGGACACCCCAAACTGTCCGAAGCCACAAAGTTTGCCACCGGAAGGGTCGGAACCACAAATGGGAAAGTTGCGGTGCCGGTGCAACCGTTGGCGTCGGTAACGGTGAGGCTGATCGTGAACGGCCCTGGGTTTTGGTAGGCGTGGATCGGGTTCTGGGCGGCGCTCGTACCGCCATCCCCGAAGTCCCAGGCCCAGGCTACGATGGTCGAGTTTGCCGAAATCGAGGTATCGGCCAGCTCAATCGTGAAGGGCAGGCAGTTGAGCGTATCTACGATTTCGAAACCCGCGAGGGGCGGCTCAAAGACCGTGACCAGGTTGGGCTTGAGCAGGGTGTCCATGCAGCCCACGTTGTCGGTAATGATCAAGGTCACCGAGAAGGTTCCCGGCGTCGTGTAGGTATGGCTGACCGGGGTGCCGGTGCCCGTGTTGCCGTCGCCGAAGTCCCAGGCGTAGTTTACGATGGTATTTGTCCCGGTCGAATTGTCGGTGAACGTCACCGTGAGCGGCGGACAACCGCTGGTGTTGGTCTGGGTAAAATTGGCAATGGGTGGGTTGATGTTGATGTATTGGTTGCGGACCAATGTATCCATGCAGCCCAGCGTGTCGGTGACCACCAGCGTGACGGTGTAGTTCCCGGATGCGGTGTAGGTGTGAGCGACCGGATTGCCCGTGCCCGTGTTCCCGTCGCCGAAGTCCCAGTCAAATTGGACGATGCCCTGGCCCGTATTGGCGGTGAAATTGACGGGGTGCGGGGGACAGCCGACCGGATTGTCTGCCGTGAAAAAGGCGGTCGGTCCGGGATTGACGGTGATGTTGCGTACCGTGGTATCCATGCAGCCTGCGCTGTCGGTCACGATGAGGGTCGTCGGGAAGGTGCCCACCAGCGTCAGGTTTGCGGAGGGATTCTGCACAATCGAGGTCGCCCCCGTCCCAAAGTCCCAATTCCAGGCGGTGATCGGCTGGTTGCCGGTCGAGTTGTCGGTGTAGTTGACCAAGAGAGGCAAGCATCCGATGGTATCTGAAGGGGTAAAGGCCGCGGTCGGCGGTACAAGAATATCGATCTCCGCCGGTCGCACCAGGGTATCGGTACACCCGAGGCTGTTTACCACCGCCAGAGTCACCGTGTAGCTGCCCGGTCCCGGATACAGGTGGACTGGATTTTGGACCGAGTCTGTAGTGCCATCCCCGAAGTCCCAAAACCAACTCGTGATCGGTCGGGTCGACACCGTGAGGTCGGTAAAGTACGCGCTATCGATTCCGCAAATGGTGGTATTGGCCACGGAAAAATCCACCAGCGGAATGGTGTCGATCACGATGCTGTCCGGAGAAATTACCGAGAAGGTACAGCCCAGGCCATCATCCAGGATCAGAATCGGGAAGAAGGTCCCGGTCTGGGTATACGTGTGCTGGACCGAATCCACCGTCGTAATCGCCACGTTCCCGTCCCCAAAGTCCCAAGTATAACTGGCTGTATTTGTGGCGGTTGCATTGAAATTCACGAGCTGTGGCGTACATCCTGTGTCCGGCGCAAAGGTAAAGTTGCCGTTCGGACCGTCC
Source organism: Bacteroidota bacterium (assembly GCA_039024435.1). Taxonomy (GTDB): domain Bacteria; phylum Bacteroidota; class Bacteroidia; order J057; family JADKCL01; genus JBCCQH01. The sequence continues at coordinate 14,964 of JBCCQH010000085.1, read as the reverse complement.
AGGTTGATCAGTCCCGGCACAAACAGCGTATCGATGCAGCCGTCATTGTTCGTCACAATCAACGTGACATCGTAGCTACCCGCCTGGGTGTAGACGTGGCCCGGGTTTTGGAGGGTGGACCCGGTACCATCGCCAAAGTCCCACTGCCAACTCACAATATCGAAGCTGGAGGAGTCAGTGAAGTTGACCAGGAGCGGAGGACAAGAAGCCGTGGTGGGCGCCGCCCCAAAATTCGCAATGATGTCTTGGATATCGATCAAATTCGAATCGATGATGGTATCCCGGCACAAGTTGTTGTTGTCAAAGACAAACAGCGAGACGGTATAGCTGCCATTGGCGGTGTAGGTGTGTGAGGGATTCGTCGCAGTAGAGGTGTTTCCGTCGCCGAAGTCCCAGAGGTAGTTCAGCCCCACCCCGGTCGAGTTGTTCGTGAAGTTAAAAGTTCCCCCGGCGCAACTCAGCGTGTCGTCGACGGTAAATCCGGCGTTGACGCTATTGATAAAGATGTAGTTGTTCCGGGTGAAGGTCCGGGTACACCCGTCGATGTCGGTCACGGTCAGGCTGACGGTGAAAGTTCCCGTCGTGGTGTAGAAATGCGTGGGATTTTGCTGGTTGCTGGTATTTCCGTCCCCAAAGTCCCAAGTCCAGCCGGTGATCGGAGCGGTCGCGATGGTCGAGTCGCTGAAGTTGACCAGGAGCGAGTCGCAACCGATCAGGGTATCCGCCCCAAAGTTTACGTCCGGCCCGATGACCTGGACGTAGTTGGTGCGGGTGCGGGTATCGGTGCAGCCATTGGCGTCGGTCACCGTCAAAGTAACCGTGTAGGTGCCCGGATTCTGGAAGGTATGGGTGGGATTCTGCTGGTTGCTGTTGTTGCCGTCGCCAAAATCCCAGGCCCAGCCCACGATGGGGGATAAATTGGCGGTGCTGTTATCGACAAAATTGACCGTCAGGGGTCCACAGCCGAACAGGGGCCCTCCGGTGAAGTCCGCCGTCGGTACGGAGACGGTCACCACGGCGGTCGCTTGGTCGGTACATCCGGTTATGGTATCGGCGACAACGAGGGTGACATTGAACGTCCCGGTGGCCGTGTAGGTATGCACCGGATTCTGCAAGCTGGAAGTATTGCCGTCGCCGAAGTCCCAGAACCAGGTATCGGGCAAGATACTTTGGTCGGTGAAAAAGACGGTGTGCGGGACGGCACAGCCCTGGGCGGGATTGAGCTGGAATTGCGCCAGGGGCGGCGAGATGCAGACCGCGTTTGTGATGACGGTATCGTCGACACAGCCAAAGTTGGCGACGGTCAGTGTCACGGTGAAGCAGCCGGTGTCCTGGTAGGCGTAGGTGGGGTTTTGCGCATTCGAAGTCCCCCCGTCGCCGAATTGCCAAAACCAAGAAGTCGCATTGATGGAGCAATCCGTGAACGTGATGATGTCGTTTACGCAGGCTGAATCCGGATTGTAGGTAAAGCAGGCTTCCGGAATATCGCCGACCTGGATGTAGAGCGGTCGCACCAGGGTATCGGTACACCCGGCCGAGTTGATGATGATCAAGGTGACGGTGTAAGCCCCCACGGCGGTGTAGATGTGGGTGGGATTTTGGACGGTAGAGGTGTTGCCGTCGCCGAAGTCCCATTGCCAGGAGACAATCGGCTCATTGGAAGTGCTCTGATCGGTAAAGTTGACCGTGAGGGGCACGCAACCGTTCAGGGGCGCTCCGATGAAGTCGGCCACCGGAGGTACGATTTGGATGTAGTTGTTGAAGGTCACGGTGCCGGTACAGCCATTGGCGTCGGTGACGGTCAAGGTCACATTGTAGGTGCCGGGCACGGTGTAGGTATGGGTGGGGTTTTGGGCGGTTGCGGTATTGCCGTCCCCGAAGTCCCAGGCCCAGTTCACCGGATTGCTGGTGCTCAGATCGGTGAAGTTGACGACGAAGGGGACCTCACAACTGGTGGTCGTATCGGCGACGAAGTTTGCGGTGGGGGCGGGGTTGACGGTGATGAGATTGGTCTGGACGATGGTATCCGGACATTGGCCGCCGTTGCTGGCGATCAGGGTCACGGTGTAGGTGCCCGCCGTCGCGTAGGTGTGGGTGGGGTTCTGCTGGGTCGAGGTGCCACCGTCGCCAAAGTCCCAGTTCCATTGGGTTGCGCCGGTGCTTTGGTCGGTGAAGGTGACGCCCTGGCCCTCACAGATGTTGGTGGTGTTCTGGGTGAATGCGGCGGTGACCGAACTGATGTTGACGTAGGCGTTTTGGACGAGGGTGTCCGCACAGCCGTTGTTGTCGGTCGTGATCAGCGTCACGGTATAAGATCCGGACGTGGTGTAGGTATTGGAAGGATTCGGCTGGGTCGAAGTGTTGCCGTCGCCGAAGTCCCATTGGTAGTTGAGCGGGGCCTGGCCTCCGCTGGAATTGTTCGTGAAGTTGACCGTCAGGGGCGGACCACAGGCGCTGAGGGGCGTCCCGGTAAAGGCGGCGGTCGGCGTGGTGGAGACATTCACGTAATTGGGAATCGTGAAGGTATTGCTACAGCCATTGACGTCGGTCGCCACCAGGGTTACGGTAAATGATCCGGTTGCGGTGTAGGTATGACAGGGATTTTGGGCGGTGGAGGTATTTCCGTCGCCGAAGTCCCAGATCCAACTGTTGATCGCACCGTCGCCGGGAGTGGACTGGTCGGTGAAGCACACGGTGTGGGGGACGCAGCCGTTGGTGGGGGAGGCGTTGGTGAAGTTGGCGGTTGGGTCCTGGAAGACCGTGATGAGGTTGGTCTGGACCTGGGTATCGCTGTTGGGGCCGTCAGAAACGGTCAGGGTCACCGTGTAGGTACCGGGCGTCACGTAGACAGCGGCCGGATTTTGCAGCGTCGAAGTGTTCCCATTGCCGAAGTCCCAAAACCAACTGGTCACAGGGCCGGTGGATTGGTCGGTGAACTGCACCACCAAGGGCGAGCACCCCGAAACTGGAGTTGCGGTGAAAATTGCTGTCGGTTGGGCCAGGCCAATCACGGGCAACACCAATAGCAACAGGGAAAACAAGTAATTCCGTCTATTCATACCAAGCATAGTCTGCCAGCAAGCGTTGTTTTCTTACAATTAAATTCGTCAGCCTACGAAAGTTCGATAAATACGTTAGAAAAAACAGGTTTTTGCATTTATACTGTCCACAGCCTGTACCGAGCTGTATTTTTCCTTCCGTCATAGCTTTTCCGTCGCGGTTCAAGGGGGACGCCACGGAGCGTTATTCTGCGTAAGGTACAAGGATTCCCATCTGTGTCAAAATGGAAAACGGAACCACTTATGAAGAATGTGTTAACAATTGTCGCTAATCGTTTTGAATGGTCGGTAATGTCCGTGAATAGCGTTTATTTCCGGTGGGCTTGCCGCCAAAATTTCGGTGGATCTTGCATTGCGGTGGCTTTGGGGGCAGACGTGTCAATTTCTGTTTTCCGGGCGGATGGCCGCGTGGTGGGCGCGTCGGGGATCGGTTGAATTTGGGATTGCGCTGCGGTCTCCCCAATAAAAAATTGACCTTCACCCGCGGGAAGGTTAAATTGAATCTGATTCGATGAAAGTACCACTCCAAATGACCTCTCAGGAGAAACGGTTGCTGCGGCTACTGGTCGCGGTATTCCTGCTGTTGCTGCTGGCAATTGGAGGGATGGCTTGGTTCATCATGCAGACCTGGCCCCTGAGTCCTTTCCGGATTGGCTTGCGGATTGGTTTGATTGGGGTGACGCTGCTGGTGCTGCTGCGGCTGATGCACCTGTTGCTGATTCGCATGGAACTGCCCAACCGCCGTAAAAATCTGGTTATGGTGATCGGTGGGCTGTTTTTTGGTGTGTTGGTGATGGAGATTCCGTTCATGTTTATTCCTTACAGCCACGGCAATGGCAATACTTACAGCAGCCGGATCTGGTTTGATCGGTACTGGGAACTCAACCGGTTCGGCTACCGGGATGCGGAGTGGGAACTGAATGGGAATTCGACCCGGCCCAGGCTGTTTGTCCTCGGTGATTCCTTCGTCGCCGGTCACGGCATTGAAGATCCGGCCGAGCGCTTTTCCGACCGATTGGCGGCGCGGCTCAACTCTCAAATTCAGGTCTTCAATCTCGGCAAAAACGGCGCCAATACCCGGGCGCAGTTCGATAGCCTGGACGCGTTTCCCCTGGTCCCCCAAATTTTAATCCTGAGCCACATCCCGAACGACATCGAAGGCTTGCGGATGCCCCGCAAATCTGAAGGCTCCCACTATCCGCAGCCAATTTATCGGGGATCGGTACCTCCGTTTTTAGAAGTTTTGAGCCGGGGTTCTTTTTTCTTGAACTACGGCTATTGGAAGTTCAATGGCTTCATCGAAGGCTTCGAGGTCAACGAAGAAAAAGAACGCACGGCTGACTTTGGGGACCATTACATCCGTTTGTACGATGAAGCGGCTGTGGCCCGGGTCCACCGCCGCCACCTGGAAATGATCATCGATTGGTGCCGCCATCGGCAAGTCAAACTGCTGGTGCTGACCTTTCCCGAACTGTTCGAGTCGGGCATTGATTTTTCCCAATCCCACGTCAACGAGCCCCTAGCGGAGTGGCTGACTGAGCGCAACATTCCGGTGGTTCACGCTTACGATGTCATTCGGGGGCTGCCCGAGGCAGATCGCATCGTCAACTACAACGATCTCCACCCAAGTGCCGCCGCCCACGCCGCAGTGGCGGAGCAGTTGCGGTGGGAATTGGCGCGGCTGGGGTGGATATGAAGCTGTTTCTGCATTTGTGTAGGGTAAAGCCTTCGCTAAGATGAGGCGGTGGGATGCGGCCGCGGAAGTATTTCAATTGGATTTGCGTGCAGCCAAGCCTTCCCTCCCTCCCCGTTTGCAATTCGCTCCCCCGCACCTTAATTTCCCCGCATGAAGATCACCGACCGCTTGTTTCGGGTGCTCCGCGACTATTTGCCCTCGCCTTTCAGCCTGGCAATTCTGCTGACGGTGGTCACGTTTGTCCTGGCCGCCGCATTGACCGAACCCGAAACCGGGCCGGAGGCGCCGGGGCACTTCTGGCAATTGCTCGGGCACTGGGAGGCAGGATTCTGGAGCCTGCTGACCTTCGCGATGCAAATGATGCTGATGCTGGTCCTCGGCCACGTGCTGGCCCTGACCCGGCCGGTGCGGAAACTGGTGGACCGGGCACTCGTCTTCTGCCGGGACTCCGCTACCGCCGCGCTGACCGTGACTTTGCTGACCGTGGCCGTAGCCCTGTTCAATTGGGGCCTGGGCTTGATCTTCGGGGCGATTCTGGCGCGCAAGGTGGGCGAATACGCGACCCGCAACCGCATTCCGATCAACTATCCACTCATCGGGGCGGCGGGCTACTCCGGTCTGATGGTGTGGCACGGCGGGATTTCCGGCTCCGCACCACTAAAAGTGGCCGAGGCGGGCCATCAGTTTGTGGCCCTGACCGGCGGCGATCCGATTCCGGTGACCGAGACCCTGCTCTCCGGCATGAACCTGGTGCTGTCCGGAGTGCTGCTGATCGTTTTGCCACTGGGCATGTACCTGCTCGCCCGCCGCTCCCCGGCGACCATCCCCCAGCTCAGTTCGGAAGGGACCAGTGATCTGCAGGCCGGCCCCGAAACCCCGGCGGACCGGCTGGACTACTCCCGCGCCTTTTCTCTGTTGATCGGCGGCGGATTTTTGCTGATGTTCTTGTATGCATTTTGGATTCGGCCGGGCCACGTCGACGTGACGGCGATCAATCCCAACCTCATCAACCTGTTTCTGTTGGCGCTGTGCCTGTTGCTCCACGCGCACGTGCGGGGATTTCTGCGGGCCGCCGATCACGCCATCCGTGACAGCACCGGCATCATGATTCAGTTTCCGATTTACGCGGGGATCCTGGGCATCATGACCGGCTCCGGCCTGATTGACGTCTTTTCTGACTTTTTTGTGCGAAATTCCACGGAGACCACCTTCCCGATCTACACCCTGTTCAGCGCCGGGCTGGTCAACTTTTTCGTGCCCAGCGGTGGGGGACAATGGGCGGTCCAGGGGGGCATTGTCCTGCAAGCAGCCAATGAACTCGGCGTCGCCCAACCCAAAGCCATCATGGCCCTGGCTTACGGCGATCAGCTCACCAATATGATGCAACCCTTCTGGGCGCTCCCGCTGCTCGGCATCACCGGGCTCAAAGCCGGACAGATATTGCCCTATACCCTGTACCTGTTGTTGCTGGGCTTGCTGGTGTTTGGGATTGGGCTGTTAGCATTTTGAGCAATCAGCATCTCATTTACGACCGATCCATTCCGTACTTTGACCATGGATCTGGGGGCAAGAGTTGTCGAAATTGGCCAAAACCACCATTTCCAATTTTACCCGCTACATTCGGGGGGAGATTGCTATTTTTGCCGGACAATAAAAGCCTCGCCACCCATGTCCGGATCAACTGAAATCGAATTGCGCTTGGTCAGTGAAAGTCCCTTCACCGCCGTTTACCAATTCACCTTTTTCCAAATGAACCTCGCCCGTCCCGAGGCGCAGGATGCCATCGCCTGGAAACTGATTGAGCGCCCGGGTGAAGGCGAAGCCCACGCTTTTGGCTTTGGACCCGCAACGGAAGTTGACATCATGGACGACTACGGCAACTTCACTCCGCGACTCCCAGCCCGGCCTGGCCAGCGTTACGCCGCGATTTTGAATCCTTCGGGCATCGTGTTTGTGGACGGCGGCGCGGCGGAGCGCCCGGACAGCTACACCATCGCCAGCGAACTGCAAAGGGGAAACATCGACGGAAATGTCTACCGCTCGGGTTTACTGATCGGGCAGCAGGCGCGGATCGGGCCGGGGCAGCGGGGGATTTTCCGCTACGGTTTTGGGCTGCACCTAGCCGTGACCCGCGGACTCGTTGAAGGCCAGGTCATCGGAAAAAAAGTAACCACGAAGGCCGTCGCCGAATTTGATCTGACCGGTATCCGCTCCGCCGATTTTGTTGTGCGCGGCGGCGGAAAACCCCGGCAGAAGGTCCCCTTTTCCATTGCCCTGGAAAATGTCCTTCCCCACGATGCTTAACCGCCGTTTTTCTCGGTCATGTTTTTCACGTAGGCCAATACCTGCTCGTACATGCCCGCCCAATCGCCGCGCACTACCGGCACCGCGATGCAGGACACTTCGCAAGCACACAGTAAGTCGATCCGGGGCTTGATCCAGGCCGTATCCTGGGCTGGATAGATGAAGTAGATCCGGTTTTGGACCTTGACCTCAGAGTTGTGGTACAAGCGGGCGCGGAAGTCTAAAATCCACCAAAGGTGCATTTCCACGAAATCCAGGCTCAATCCGATGATGTACACATCGCTGAAGAAAAAGTGGTCGATCCAGGCTTGGATCGAAGGCTCTTCCTTGCGGATGCGCTGGTTGAGTGGGGTCATGGTCAAGTCTTTGTAGCGGATGCCCGAGATCACGTAGTTGCGGATCGTTTGCAGATAGCCCGCGTATTGTTCATAGCCCAGAAGGATCGATCCCGGAGCGCGGATTTCGCCGTGGATGTGCCACACGATTTTGTCCCGGGTGCGGCGGCGGCGCAGGAGGCTGTACTTGCTGCCTTTGATCGGGCGAATGTACGGCGCAGCGTCCAACCCCCCGGGCTGCGAAGCTTCCAGGTTGTAATCGTAATTGGTGGTCAAGATCTCGTCGACCGGCAACTCCATGATTTGGCGGTGCAAATCATTGCCCTGAATCTTGCGGAGCAGTTCCCGGATCTTCTTTTTCAGAGAAAGCTCCCGCGCCCGAACCCGCTCGGCCCAGCGCAAAAAAATCTCCTCGTACAACAGAGGAAACGGCTTTTCGTCAAACGTAATGGCGTCTTTTAGCCCCGTGAAATCCAGCAAGTCTTGCATGAGATCTTCCCACGCATAGTCGTTGTCAATTCGGTTGATGCCATTGCCAACCAATAGGATTTGTTTGTTTTTCATCACTCTCAAATAAGAATTTTCAATTTCCAAGTGGACAATTGCCCGTAACCGCCGGCGCAGATCCTGGTGTTTGTCCCCTTGACCAATGAAAATTTTTAATTCACAATCAAAAAATTTATTCCTTCCGCTGCATGCTCTTGTACGTACGGATAAAGTCCTCGGCGCGGAATACCTTCGCCTCTATCTTAAAGTCATCGGTCATATACAATGTTTGCGATGTAGGCAATTCTTCCTCCAGGCCCAGGTCCCAATTCTTCCGGACAAAGAGCCAGGAAGCGGGATAGACCTTGATATCGCCGTAAGCACGGACCGAGTCAAACTCCACCCAACGCTCGTTGAGGAGGGTTTTGCGCTCGTTTTGCAAGCCGTACAACTGCCGCCAAACCAAGTACGTCGATTCACCGCTGTGAACAATGCCTTCGTCGTGGCTGGCAAAGCGAAAATTCGTATCCGCCAGCACCGTGCCGCCCGCGTCGCGTACCTCCACCGAGTGCAATCCCGGTTCCAGATCGATCAGGGCCGTCTCACCCGGACCCAAACTGTGGGTGTTGTCCCCATCAAAGGTAAAGGTAACCCCCTCATTGCGGGGATTGTCCAGGGTCAAATTGCCTCCACAGGCGGTCAGCAGCCCGCCCAACAACAAGATGAGCAGGGCTGGGATGCGCCCGCGAGTCCGGGGCTCAGTACGATGAAGCATCATGCAGTGGTTGCTTAAAAATTTACCAATGAGCTGGTTAAAACAAGCCGGGGCGCCCCACCGTGATGGGGGCGCCCCAGCAACACTCAATGTCTTATACGGCAAAAGTCGGGTCAAAGGTTGATCCGAACTCCGACCACTTCAAATCGGCCGAGGACATATTCCGGATCGGTGAGGGAGGCATTGCCGGCCGGATTGCCGCCGGTAACGTGGAAATCGCTGAATCCAGCACTCTGATTGGGCCAGACATTGCCCATGAAATTGAAGGAAACCGTCGTGTAGGACTGCGACATTTCGTCAATGATGTAGCGTTGTGCGTCGGCGTCGGTACACCAAGAAGAAAAGGTGATGGCACCGTGCTTGGTCGCAAGCTCGCGGGCAATGGCCACGCCGTGCTGGTAATCGTCCACCGGGGTGACGTAGACAATCGGACCGAACATCTCGCGGGAAAGGGCGGCGAGGTTGTCGGCGGGCACTTCCATGATCGCCGGTGAGGCGATGCGAGCATTGGGGAACTCGGGGTTGGTGACCGCGATGGATTCCAGGATGATCTTGAATCCCTGGTCCTGGGCGGTTTTTACCCGCTCGGCGGTGGCGGCACTCTGGATGGCCCCCAGGGTGCCCGGACCGGCTTTTTCGTGGGTGACGAGTCCTTTGACCGCTTTGGCGAGGGCGGCGACGGTGTCCGCGTAAGAGAGGTTGCCGTCGGGGGTATCAATGCCGCCTTTGGGGATGAAGATGTTCTGCGGTGCGGTACACATTTGCCCACTGTACAGCGACAGAGCGAAAGAAATATTGCCCATCATCTTGCGTACATGGGTGGTGCTGTGCAACACGATCGAGTTCACACCCGCCTTTTCCGTAAAGGTACGCTTGCCCGGCAGGCTTTCCAGGTACTCTCCGAAGCTCGATCCGCCGGTGTAGTCGATCAGCTTGACCGCGGTATGCTCGGCCAGGCGTTTGGTGATCGGGGCATCGGGGAGGTCGCAGGCGAGCTGGCAGAGATTGGCGTCAAATCCGGCATCCTGGAGGGCGCGCTGGATTTCCTCGACCACAATGGCGACCGGATAGATCGCGGTGGGGTGGGGCTTGACGATGACCGGATTGCCGGTGACGAGGCTGGCGTAGATGGCCGGCGCGGTATTCCAAACTGGGAAGGTGGAGCAGCCGACACAAAGGGAAATGCCAATTGGGACGCTCAGGTAGCGCTTTTCTTGCTTGACAAAGGCGGGATTGCCCTCCTTGTCGCGGCCCATGGGCTTGACCCAATCGACCGAATCCGGGAAGCGGGTCTGCTCCTGCAAGCCGAGGGCAATGGCTTCGAGGGCGCGGTCATTGGAGTGGGGACCGGAGGCCTGAAACGACATCATGAAGCTTTGACCGGTGGTGTGCATGGTCGCAAAGGCCATCTCGAAGAAGCGCTTGGCGATGCGGTCGAGCGACTCGGTCAGGATGCCGGCGCGGGTGTGCGGTGTGGCGCGGCGCCAATCGTCGTAACCGGCCTGGGCCTGATTGATGTAGGCTTCCACATCTGACTGCACCGGATAGCGGATACCGAGGGCTTCTCCCGTGTAGGGGGAAGTTTCGGCGGCGGCGATTTCACCGGTGGCGTCCTGGCGCAGCCCTTCATAGAGGTTACCGAGTTGGCCTTGGAAGGCGGCGGTACCCTCGGCTTTGGCGTTTTCTCCGTACACCCTTTTTGAGGGGACTTCGAGGAATTTTGCGTAGAATTTCCGCTCGTGGATGGCGACGACCGCTTCATTCAGGGTGCCTTCGTGCTTGGCGTAAAGTTCATGGGGTTTTTCGGGTGCAGCTATCATAGACTATCCTTCGTTTACAAGATTGAATTTTGGGCAAATCTAGCGATTTTTTGGAGGAATGTGGGTGAAGCGGACGACGCTCACGGCGACCCTCCACCACAATATCCGGTAAACCTCGCCGCTCGGTCCGACGCGGGCGAACAATTTTCCTGGTTTCGGAGTGTATAAGGAGAACCCCAAATGAAAATGCCACTCGCAAAAGTCTTTTTACTTCTCAGCTTGACCGTGGTTACGACGGCTTGGCTGTCCGCTCAGTCTAAGTTTACCCTCAGTGGCTATGTCCGCGACGCAGAAACCGGCGAAGATATCCCCGGCGCTTCAGTCTTGGTGCCGTCCATCGGGCAGGGGGCTTTTACAAATACCTACGGCTTCTATTCCCTCACTTTACCACAAGCGGACTACCGGGTCGTCGTGCGCTCTCCCGGCTACCCCGATGATACCCTGTCGGTGGCATTGGACCAAAACCGCACCATCAATGTCGAACTCAATCCCCTCGATTATCAACTCGGGCCGGTGGTCATCGAGGACGAGCGGGAAGACGACAACATTTCCAGTACCGAAGTCGGGGCGGAGAAAATTCAGCTCAAGGAAATCCGGCGCTTGCCCGCGTTTATGGGGGAAGTGGACGTGATCCGGACCATTCAACTGCTGCCCGGCGTGGCCAGTGTCGGGGAAGGGATCACCGGGTATTATGTGCGGGGTGGGCAGACCAACCAAAATCTGGTGTTGCTGGACAATGCTACTGTGTACAATGCCTCGCATCTGCTGGGTTTCTTTTCTGTGTTCAATGCCGATGCGCTCAAAAGCGAGTACAAATTGTACAAGGGGGGCATTCCGGCGCGCTACGGGGGGCGGCTCGCGAGTGTGCTCGACCTGGGCATGCGCGAGGGCAATATGCGGGAGTTCAAAGCCACTGGCGGCATCGGGGTGCTGGCCAGTCGCCTGACTGTGGAAGGCCCCATCGCTAAGGACAAGGCGTCGTTCATTCTCTCCGGTCGCCGGACCTACGCCGATTTGTTTCTGCTGGCTTCAGGTGATCCCGACGTGCGGAACACCTCGCTCTACTTTTATGACTTCAACGCGAAAGCGAACTACCGGATCTCCGACCGGGACCGGATATTTGTCTCGGGCTATTTCGGGCGCGACGTTTTTAAGTTCCGCGATTTCTTTGCGAATGACTGGGGCAATTCCACCGGATCTTTGCGCTGGAACCACCTGTTTAGCGACCGGCTGTTCTCAAATGCGACCGTTATTTACAGCGACTTCTTTTATGGCTTTGACGGGCAGACCTTCACCGGAGAAGGCTTTGAATTTTCTTCGGGCATCCGCGACATTGCGTTTAAGTACGACTGGAATTGGTTCGCGAATCCACGCAATGAAATCAAGTTTGGGCTGGACGTGACGTTGCACAAGTTTCAGCCGGGTCTGTTTGAGCCGACCGGGGAGACCTTCCTGCAGGATTTGGAAGTGCAGCCGGATTACGCCTTCGAATCGGCGCTCTACCTGAGCAACAACCAAAAGATCACCGATCGACTGACGGTGGACTATGGACTGCGCTATTCACTGTTTGACCAAGTGGGACCCGGGGAAGAATACAATTACGGCGAAGACGGAGAAACGCCCACCGACACGACACAGTTTTCCACCGGGGAACTGATTCAACACTACCACGGGCTGGAACCGCGGGTTTCGGCGGTTTATTTGCTGGATGAGCGCAGCTCGGTCAAGGGTTCATTCATGCGCACGCGCCAATACATCCACCTGGTGAGCAATTCCACGGCTTCCTTTCCCTGGGATATTTGGGTGCCGAGCAGCCGCCACATCGCGCCGCAGATCTCCGACCAGGTCTCGGTGGGGTACTTTCGCAACTTCTTCGACAATGATCTGGAAAGTTCAGTGGAACTCTATTACAAATGGATGAACAACCAGATCGACTTTAAGAACGGCGCGGAGTTGTTTCTAAACCCCACGATTGAGACGGAAGTCCTGGTGGGGGAGGGCTGGAGTTACGGTGCAGAATTCTTATTGCGCAAGCCCCGAGGCCGCTTGACCGGATGGCTGGGCTACACCTTGAGCAAGACCTTGCGGCAGATCGACGGCATCAACGAGGGCGAGCCGTACGCGGCAAACTCGGACCGCCGCCACGACATCTCCCTGGTCTCTACTTACCAATTGACCGACCGGATGAGCCTGGGTTTTTCCTGGGTGTACTCGACCGGGCGGCGGGTGACCTATCCGGTAGGGGGCTATTACCTGGACAGCACCTTTGTTCCGCAATACGATGGTCGGAACAATGACCGCATGCCGGACAACCACCGCCTGGACCTCTCGCTGACCATCGATCCGAAAAAGCGGGAAGATGCAAATCAGAAGCGCCGCCTGGAAAGCAGTTGGAATTTTTCTTTGTACAATGCTTACGGGCGCCGCAATCCCTTTGCGATCAACTTTCGGGAGGAAACCGAGGAGCGGCCGGTCGCGGGGCAACCCGGGGTTACTGAGGAAGTGCGGGTGCGCCGGGCCTATCTGACTTATCTGTTCCGCTGGGTGCCATCGGTTACCTGGAACTTCAATTTCTAAGCCATGCGGATGAATCCACGATATCGCCTTGCCGGGAAATGGACGCTGCTGCTGGTCGGCCTGATTGGGCTATTGGCCTGCGAAGAAGAAATCGCCCTGGACCTGCAGCTCAATGAACCCACCGTGGTCATCGAAGGCTGGATCACGGATGAGCCCGGTCCCTACCAATTCAAAGTGAGCCAAACCAGCGACTACCTGGGAACGTCTCCGGAAGATCTGCTCAGTGGGGCGGAGTTGGTGGTGCGCGATGACCTCGGAAATGCGGATACCCTGGTGGAGGTGCGGCCGGGATATTATGAGACGAATGGCCTGCAAGGCGAGCAGTTCCGCAGCTACACGGTAGAGGCGACAGTTTCCGGGGCAACCTATTCCGCGAGCAACTTCCTGCCCCGGATTGGGCCGATTGTTGGCTCGGGATCGCTGTACTGCGACACCTGTGTCTTTGGGGAAGGATACTACGTGGGCTTCCTGGCACAGGAACCGGCCGGAATCGGGGATTACTACCTGTTTCGGCTGACGGTTAACGATTCCCTGTACGATTCTCCTTTTGATTTTTTCGTCACCGATGACCGATTGGTCGACGGGCAGTTGTCGCCCTACCAATACCCTTATCCGCTGGAAGCGGGGGACACCGTGGTGGTAGAGGTACGGGGCATTTCTCAGCTCAGTTACGACCATTACATCACGGTCTTTCAGCAATTGTCGAGTGGGGGAGGCCCATTTGGGGCGCCGCCGGACAACCTGCTGTCAAACTTTGACAATGGAGCCTTGGGGTTTTTCGGTACGGCCTCGGTGGTGAAGGATACGGTGATCATCGTTCCCTGACCTAAAGTCAATATAATATTGACTATTGGGGTATTTTTCGCGAAACCATAGAATTTTTTTAAACTTTTTTTCAATAAGTAAGTTTGCCGCCGGTTTTTACTTTTATTTTTCCACAATTGGAAACTTATTTAATCCAGATATCGTAAATTCTGGTATTGTCAGTTTAGGTAAAATATATAACTACAGTTTACTAGGTGAGTATTTTGATCCATGGTAAATGAACCTCTGGAAATGAGCGGTTTTGCCACGTCGGTAGAATCGCAGGGAGCAATCCCGCTATTGGAGTCAAAAATATAAACCGGAAAAGTATGGCACACGTGTTAGTGGTAGGAGGAACCGGTATGTTAAAGCAGGTTTCCCTCTTTCTCGCCGCGCATGACAACGTCGTAAGTGTAATCGCGAGAACCTCCCCGGATTTGAAGACGCTGGAAGCAGAAGCGGAGCAGTCGGGAGGCAAAATTAACTCTCTATCTCTCGATTACCGGGATCATGACTCACTCAAGCAAAATTTGGAACAATCAATTGAAATCAACGGCCCCGTCACCCTGGTGGTGAACTGGATGCATTCCGATGCACTAGATGCTTCCCAGGTGATCGCTGAGGTGCTGAATCGCACTTCGCCGGTCTGCCGTTATTTTCAGGTTTTGCCGACCAACCCCTCCGACAATCGTCGGGGACGGACATTTTTTGAAGATCCCTTCGCAAATTTCGAGCGGGTCTTGTACCGCAAGATCATCTTGGGATATCAGGAAGAAAAGGAACTTTCCCGCTGGTTGACGCACCAGGAAATCTCCGAAGGCATCATCGATGCCTTGCGCAATGACCGCAAAGATGCCGTAATCGGAATCTGGGATGCGGGACAGCAGCGTACGCAACAGTCCGCTTGATCTGATTTTCTTCTTGAAGATATAGGCCGCGCCCCCGGGTTGCGGCTTTTTTTTGTCGCCTAAGAGGCTGTTTTGATTCGATTCAAGCAAAATGCTTAAGCATCTTGGTTATCATCGATAGCCTGATCATTGCCTCACTTGATTCGGTGAGGTATTCATAATCTTTTGAATTACGTCGATCCCAGTTTAACCAAGAAAAG
>JBCCQH010000084.1:0-34391 GCA_039024435.1 Bacteroidota bacterium | reverse complement strand
GGCGTGAGCGAAAAGTACTTGCAGAACTACCTGGATGAATTCTGCTACAAGCTGAACCGACGTTACGAAGGGGAAACCCGATTTGCGACCATCCTGGGCAATTCGCTCCGGCATTGGAACAAATACCACGTGTGGCAAAGAAGCGGATAGTCATTCCAGTCCCTTAAGGAGGAAGCATGGCTTGAGCGTGCCAAGGCACGGTGGTACTCCGACTGACACCTGGTATACACCCAAAGGTTTGGGAAATGTGCCCCCCTGTGCCTGCAAGCCACGATTTTCTAGTCCGATATTGATATCCCTCACTCCGAGAGGCAGGAAACTTAGGCACGTAGCAACTTTTTTTTAAATTGCGGTCGGTTACCAACCTGCTGCGTATGCCCAAAAAATCGAAACGCTCATTTTTTCAGCAGTTCCTCAAAGAACGCAAGACCGTTGGGTCGATCACGCCAAGTTCCCGTTACTTGTCCCGGCGGATGATCTCCAAAATTGACTTTTCCCAAGCCCAATGCATTGTAGAACTCGGTCCTGGTACCGGGGTCATCACCCGCGAAATCATCAAGCGACTGGGACCGGATACGCAGTTGCTGGTCTTTGAGATGAATGAAGTCTTCATTGAGCGGTATTTGCAGTACAACGATCCGCGGATCCACATTATCCACGACAGTGCCGAACATCTGCGGCGCTACCTCGAAAAGTTGGGTTTGGCGGAGGCGGACTACATCGTCTCTTCTTTGCCCCTGACGAATTTTCCCGAGGACCTGAAGCACGTGATTCTGGACGAATCGCTCAGTTGTTTGCGGGCGGGAGGAATCTTCATCCAGTACCAATACCTCACGACCGCGCTGAAAATGATGCGGGAAAAGTTTCCCCGAGTGCGCCTAGAATATGCCCCCTTCAATATTCCGCCGGCGTTCATCTACGCTTGCTACAATTGTTGAATCGCTTAAAGTCGCGCCAATTCCCGCATAAGCCGGGCTTCACTGACTTGCTGGTAGTCGAGGGTACCCATTGATCCTTGGGTAGTCACCGCTTTTTTGGTGCTCAGATAGGGTCCTACCGCAGGATCATAGGCCATCGCAACCACGGTCACGGATTTTCCGATGGGGATCCCGCTGAAACGAAAAGTGCCCCGGGCTTCCGGCCGCCCTTCCATCACCGAATTCATCCCGTCAAATACCAGGAAAACCTTGCTGTTCATGCTCAGATAAACATCGCTCAATTCGATGGTGCTTGCCACCGTCGGACGCGGAGAACTGGCAAAGCGGTCGCAATTGATGAAGCCCATTTGGGTTACCGCAAAGGCGTTTTTGACAAAATTGCGGGCTTTTTCCCGCTCCATGTACTTCGCCATCGTGGCTTCGATTTCTGCGCCGCCCACCGCGAGTTCCCGACCCCGGATCGATTCAAAGCGGTTCTCGGTTCCTTTCGCAAACCCCAAGGCTTCCGGGCGAACCTGGAAGAAAAATTTTTCTGCTCCTCCCAGGGATTTGGGGTCAAAGACAAGGGTTTGCACCGCTTCTTCCACCGCTTGGCGGAGGCAGTTGTTTCTTCCGGTCAAGGAATTGACCTGGGTCGGACGACCGGCGGCATCGACGAATATTTCGAGGTAGATCGCATCGCGTCCCCGGCAGGTGTAGTTTTTTTCCAGCATCGCGTAGATGTAGCCCGGGGCGGTGAATTCCGGCTTGTCGCGAAACTTCAGGGTTACTGCATCCACCGGACCGTAGTCGCTAAATAGGGGAAGGGGGCCATTGGGAGCGATTTTTCCGCCCAAAGTTGTTGCGCTCAGGTGTTGGGGTTGATCGCTGAGGGGAACCCAATTCATGACTCCTTGGGCGTCGTACTCGCCGGAGAAGAGTTGCATGCCATCGGCCGCGCCGCCCGGAAAGTTGACCAGGATCGATTTGCCGGCGGCAAGTTTCAACGGTTCGCCGTCGGCGAGGGCTTCAAGATGGATGACGCCGCCCGATTCCAGCAGGCGGCCATTGCTCACGGTGGGCAGATTGGCGGCGATGAGATCGGCTTGGTCAAAGTACTCGCTGAAAACAACCAGGACCTCGCCTTCGACCGGGCGATTGTCTTGCTTCACAAACGCATCTTCCGGAATGAGCATCTCGGTGCCTTCTTCTCCGATTAGGACATTGGGTTGGTGGGGGTTGATGGTGCGCTTGAACTGCGGGGCCCGAGTCTTTTCCAGGTAGCGGGCGCATTCGTTTAGCTGGGATTGCTGCCCCGAGCCATTGCTGCTCGCTTGGGCACCATTCTGGCCCCAGGCGGGGAAGGCCATCAGGCCGATCAGGACGAGCGAGGCAACGGTAAAACGGAGGTAAAATAGCGTTTCGGAAGCAATTTTCATGGTGAGGTAATTGGACGCGCGATTTGGATGGAAGATGGAAAGGGAGCGTTACCGCAAAGCAGCCTAAATAATATGCGAATTTTTCGGCATTTTATTGTGGTGCAAAGCGGAAAAATGCGAATGCCAATTGAGGATTTTGCGGAGAAATATCGATGGGAAACCGGGGTCTAGGGCTCCTCATGGGGGCTTCCGATCAATTATCGTCGTCGGAGGGGACATTGGCGGGAGGCGGATCAGCGGGTGCATTGGGATCATTGCCGCCGGTACCGGGGTCACCGTAAAGCGTTTTGAGGTTGTCCAGGTTCGGGCGTTCCTCGGGATACATCCGCACCAGCCACAGGTACTTCTGGCGCGTAATCAACTCGCGGATCATGATTTCTTTGGTTTCTTCGCGGGACAGCTTGTGCATTTTCAGGCGAGGTTCGCCTTTTTTATCCCGCGGTCGCTCTTTGGGGGTAGAAACGATGATGCGCAGCGGATAGTAGGTATTTTTCTTGACAATGTAATCTTCGACAATCGCCGAACCCACCGAAGTTTCCACGACATTGCCTTGAGAGACACCCGAGTACCGCGCCTCCAACTTGCAAAACTTGCGGTGGCGGGTAAACCAGAACTTCACCTCTTTCCCGATTCGTTCCATCGTCGTGGTGTGGCTGCGCATATTGGGGTCACAGGGGATTTTGACCTTGTTGAGGTCAGTGTGCTGCATGCGCAATTCGGTACAGGAAAACTTGTTCATGTTCTTGTGCCGGATCACCAGTTTGGGATAGCACTTCAGGCTCAGGTCCTTGTGTTTGATCCGCACCGCGGGTTTGTAGCAGACTGTATTCAGGCTGCGGTGTTTCACTTTGTATCGCGGGAGACAGGCTTGGGACAGATTCTTGTGCTTCACCTTGGGGGTGGGGTAGCACTTTGACTGCAAGTCTTTGTGCTTGATTTTGAAGCGGGGGTAGCAATTCTGCGAAAGGTCCTTGTGCCGGATTTTGAAGCGCGGATAGCAGACCCGCGCGAGGTCCTTGTGCTTCAGCTTGATTCGGGGGTAGCAGGCTTGATTCAGGCCCCGAATTGACAGCCGCTTTTTCTCCCGTCGGACCCGTTCGCGGGCAAGGCGACGGAAGGGATCTTTTCCCCGCTCCAGGTCGCGGTGCTTGGTCTTCATCAGAGGGGGATAGTACTTGTTCAGGTTGCGGTGCCGGGGTTTGACCGTGCGCTGCGAGTAGCGATTCAAATTGCGGTGGCGGGGCTTGGCCACCCGCTGAGAAAAACGGTTGAGGTTGCGGTGTTGCGGGTTCGCTACCCGTTGGCGGTAACGGTTGAGGTTGCGGTGACGGGGTTTGGCGATCCGTTGGGAAAAGCGGTTGAGGCTGCGGTGCCGGGTTGTGGCGGTGCGCTGGGTCACACGGTTGAGGTCGCGGTGACGGACATTCGGGGTCCGCTGGCGCACCCGATTCAAGTTGCGGTGCCGTACTCGGGATTGCCTTTGGGTGAAGCGATTGAAATTTTGCCGACGCGGAGGCCGGGCCGATTGCTGCCGGAAGCGATTGAGGTTGCGGTGGGTGACCCGAGTTTGGCGCTGACGCCGGCGGTTGAGGTTGCGGTGCCGCTGGCGCCGGGGTCCGGACTGATTTACGCGGCTGAGGCTGCGGTGGCTGACCCGGGCGGGTCCGCGAGTGGTGACCCGACTCAGGTTGCGCCGCCGCACCGGCCGCGGCTGGCGTTGGGTAACCCGACTCAGGTTGCGCCGCCGGATTGGGCGGGGTTGCCGTTGATTGACCCGGCTTAGGTTGCGCCGCCGCCGTTTTTTGGGTCCGCGCTGACTGACTCGGCTGAGATCACGGCGCTTGATTTTTCCGGGACTTCGCTGATTGACCCGACTCAGGCTGCGGTGGCCGGGTCTACTGCTCGCCGGTTGGCGTTTAGAGTTGAGGGAGCGGTGATTGACACGGCGAGACCGCTGCTGGGAACTGCGGGTGCTAAGATTGCGGTGGCGTTGGCGACCGGCGCTTTGGCGCTGGCGCTTCCGATTGAGCGAACGGTGACTTTTACGGAGTTGATTTTGGCGGTAACGGTTGAGGTTGCGGTGCTTATTGCGCATCCGATCCGCGCGGGCTTGTCGGCCTGTGGTTTCGGGATCGTAGACTTTGGCCTTGTTTCGATTGGCGCGTGCCGGTTGCGCCCACAACCCCGGAGAGGTGGTAAGCGCGGTGAGCAAAACCAAACTGACTACAAAATATTTCAGTGCCGCTTTGATAGTTGGCCAATTGTTTAGATGCCGTATGGAGACGTGCAAATTAGCACGAATCTTCTACAAAAACAATGTTTTCCACATTGTGGAAAACAGGGCATTGCGCCTGATTTTCAGCGCAGTATGGCGGGTATCGGTGGATGCAGGGCGGGACTGTGCCAGGTCCCGGTTTCTTTCGCAAAGAGAACGGTTTCCGGTGCCGTACCCAAGTACGGCACCAGAAATCAACTGGTTTAGTTTTCTCTGATCTCGATCGTTGCCGTTTGCGAACCTTCAAAACCAGGCTGAGGTTCACCATTGATGCTGTATTCGATCAGGCTGAAAAACTCGCGGCATTCGTCAACCGCCGGGTAGAAGCGGATGTCCACGGTGTCGGTACCGAAAGTGTCCTTCCGGATGATGTACTGGTATTCATAGAGCAGGCCCAACTGGGCTTCTTGCGGCTCCACGGTGTAGGGAAATGGACCGATAAGGCCATCGGTGATGTCCTCGGAAATGGGCGTAAACTGGCCTTCGCCGCCTTCGCCGTTCCAAAGAACCGTTACCTGGGTCGGACGCCAGATGTCGGTAAAGTTCGTCCCGGTGCTGTCCTGAATGTAATTCAGCGCGAGGAATTGCTGGGTAGCGGAGAACTCAATGGTACCGGTTTGATCACAGGTGTTGCATCCTTGCGTCAGGAACAGTACTGCAGGCATGAGCAACGCAAGCATGACGATAGACTTCAATTTCATAGTTTAATACATTAATTACCAGTCGAAAACAGGTTAACCCGAAATTCTAGTGATCGGTTTACGAAAATGGGAAATATGTGGCTATTGGGCAAATCATTCTTGCAAATTCAATGCCCAGCCGGTCGCTCGGAATTGATATTTATTCTCCTTTACAAGTGAGGATTCACAATCCCCTATCTGCAATCTAAGCAATTTTCCCCCAAGGTGGAGTCATCGCTATACGAATCCGCGCTGGGCTGTTCATAAGGCCCATTCCGCTCCGGAGGACCACAACGTATCTTTACCCTACGCATAAATATTTCCTATGGACTTCATCGACCCCAAATTGCAGGCCTACGCCGAGCGCTTTACCACCCCCGAAAACGAGTTGCTGGCGGAATTGAACCGCGAGACCTACTTGAAGGTGCTCTACCCCCGAATGCTGTCCGGGCATATCCAGGGCCGTTTCTTGTCCTTTTTGTCCCGGATCAAGCAACCGAAAAGCATCCTGGAAATCGGAACTTATACGGGCTACTCCGCGATCTGCCTCGCTGAGGGCATGTTGCCCGAAGGCCAATTGACCACCATTGAAATCGATCCGGAGCGTGAAGCCATGATTCGGGACTACCTGGAACGGGCAGGGTTGGCGGGGCGGTACAACTTGCTGATTGGTCCCGCCGGTAATTTCATTCCGAAATTGAACGGGCCGTTTGACTTGGTGTTTTTGGACGCGGACAAGGAAAACTACATTGCTTACTTTGACTTGGTGCTGCCCAAGCTGGCGACGGGTGGCATGATCATTGCGGACAACGTGCTGTGGAGCGGTCGTGTCCTCGATGAAAACGAAAAGGACAAAGAAACCGTCGGCCTGCGCAACTTTGTGCGGCACGTTGACGAAAACCCAGACACCGACCAAATTCTCGTACCGATCCGCGATGGCATCATGTTGATCATCAAAAATTGAATTCCATGAGAATCTTCATCGCATTTTGTTTGCTTTGGTGCAGCTATCCCCAGCTCAAAGGGCAAGTCGCCGTACCGGAAAAGCTTCAGTTTGCCGATTTGCAGCTTACCCTCAACGGCGCCGCCCGGAAATACATCGGCAACGTGATTGCCCAGCTCAAGCCGGGTTCCAGCTATTTCAATGCCCTGGTGGAAAAGGCAAACACTTTCTTTCCCGAGGTCGAGCGCGCCTTTGACGAAATTGGGGTGCCCCACGACCTGAAATACATCGTGCTGCAAGAAAGCGCTCTGCGCGGCGATGCGGTCTCCAAATCAAATGCCGTAGGTTTTTGGCAGTTCAAAGAACCCGCCGCCCGAGAAGTGGGGCTGGTTATGAACCGCCAGATCGATGAGCGCCGCCACATCTACCGGGCCTCGGTGGGGGCCGCCCGTTACTTTTTGCGCATCAACCGCGACTTTGACAACTGGATCTTTGCCATCATTGGCTACAATCGCGGGCCGTATGGGGCAATTCCCTATACCGACGAGCGGTTCTACGGGAAAAAGCGCATGGTCCTCACCGGCAATTCCCACTGGTACGCCCTCAAGGCGATTGCCTACAAGCTCATGTTTGAAGGGGTGGTTGGAAAGGCCCAACCCCAAACCTGGCTGGAGATCCGCTCCACCCAAGGGGAAAGCTCCGTAGCAAAATTGGCGCGGGAAGCGGGGGTCTCAGCCGAAGAACTGAAAGCCTACAACCTCTGGATGCGGGGCAGTTCGCTGCCCGCCGGCGAGTCCTTGCTCTACTACGTCCCGCGTACCGGTAGCGCCCCCCTGGCCAGCCTTCGCCCCCCCAAGACACCCAAGCCTCCGCGGCAGATCGGCTCGACCACCGAACCGCCGCCGCCCCGCCCAAAAGCCATTGTGAAGCAGCGTTCCCGCCGCTTCTTTTACCTGGATCCACTGCAAGATCCCGATTATGCCATAGATTACGTCCACGTCCGCGAAGGCCAAAAACTGGTGGAAATCGCAGTAGCCTTCAATCTCAAGGTTAAAAAGCTGCGGGAATGGAACCAACTTGGCTTGGCGCACCGGGTTCAGGCGGGTGAGATTGTCTATTTGCGCTCCCCCAAAAAGGTCAAATTTCATATCGTGGGACCGGGTGAAACCCTGAAACAGATCGCCGCGCAGCACGAAACGACGGTAGAAAAGCTGCGCCACAAGAACCGCATGCCGCACAACAAGGTTTATGCCGGTCAGAAGCTCTATCTCAAGTCCCGGAAGCCCAAAAAGGAAAAGCCGATTCTGTTGGAAAATCCCTGGGCGGATCCATCCGTGGCACCGGCCCCAACCAAGGCCCCGGTCAAAATGACGGTTCCGAAAACCTCACCGAGCAAGCCCGCCCCGGCTCCCCGCAGCCCCAAGCGCGCCACCACCAAGGCAAAGTACCACACCGTGCGTTCCGGCGAGACCCTGTGGCGCATTTCCCAGAACCACAGTGTCACCGTCGACGCCCTCAAAAAAGCCAATGGCCTGCGCGACAACACGATTTCGGTCGGCCAGCGCCTGCGCATTCCGGCCCGAAAAGCCCAATGAATTTTCTCGAAGGGGCGGTTTAAATTTAATCCTTCGATTTTGCTGTGGCATCTTTTTCCGCCCCTCCTCAGCTATTTTCTCGCCCATAGCTCGGGCTATGGACTCCAAAGTGGGCTTTGGTGGACCAAAAAATCTGCACTAGCAAATTTCACAAATCAATTTTAACGGCCTCTGAGCTGGTGGGTTCCGCCGGCAAAAAGAGACAACTTCCCACTCCTCCACTCGCGAAGGAACTTCTCCTCCGTGCCGTTCACTGCATCTGCCCTCGTACCATAGTAAAGACCACCCGTGTGCCGCTTTCGTATTCCCGATCAATCCAAACCTGACCACCGGCCGACTCCACGATCTTTTTGACAATGGGCAACCCGATGCCAGTGCCTGCCGCTTCCGCCTGCGGGTGGAGGGTGCGGAACATGGTAAAGACTTGTTCGTGAAAGCGCTCGGGGATGCCTGGACCATTGTCGGTGACGGAAACCTCCCAGTGTTGGTCTGCTTCCCGTCCGGCAATCTCCACCCGGCCCTCGGATTTGTCGTTGTGCTGAGAGGCATTGGCGATCAGATGCCCGAGGACTTGACTCAGCCGGGCCCGGTTAAAGTGCACCGTCGGCAACTCTAGGCCGAAGAGGACGCTGACCCCTTCCGGAAGCTCCATTTCGGTGATGAGATCGATGAGGAATTCGCCGAGAATGATCGATTCACGTCTTTCCAACTGTTTGTCGGCTTGGGCGTAAGTCAGAACCCCAAGGATGAGGTTCTGCATCCGCTTGGCCCGGGTACGCAATAGGTTCAGGTGGTTGTGTACCATTTGAGGCTCTTCCTGAGCGAGGTCCTCTTCGATGAAATCGGCGAGGGAATGGATCCCGCGCAGCGGCGCTTTCAAGTCGTGGGACACCACGTAGGCAAATTGGTCCAGTTCCTTGAGTGATCGTTCCAGGCTCGCGGCGTAGCGACGGAGCTGGGTTTGGTCTGCGCGCTGGGCGGTGACGTCCCGCCCAATCGCAAGAAACTTTTGGTCTACGGGTACGGAAAGGTGCCAGTCGATTTGCTGCACCGTGCCATCTTCAGTGATGAGCTTCGCTTCGCAGAGGGTATCTTGGGTTGCGGAGCCGACCGCGGCAATGGTCGACCGCATGGTCGCGCGGTCATCCGGATGCATCAGCTCGGACAAGGCCTGGCCCGCAAGTTCGGTTTCGGGGCGGTTCAGCCGGCGCGCCAGGGCGAGGTTGCCCCGCAAGATTTCTCCTTTGGCAGTACAAATGCACAAAATGTCCTGAGAAATTCGGAACAAATGCTCCAGGTCGGTGCTGGTGGAAGCATTCGATTCCTCAAGGCGCTGGTGGAGTTTTCCGGCAAACCAGGCCAACAGCCCGAGAAAGATCGGTGCGGTATCGATCACCCACAACAGCGGTTCGGTGACCTGCACTTGGAGGATATGTGCGCCATCCACCGGAAGTTCCCGGTAAATCAGGGCAATTCCGGTGGACAGGATAGGAAATAGAATTCCAAAGCCTGCCCCAAGCAGAAGATATTTGATCGAAGTGCGCATCCAGTAGTTCCTCCTTGAACCGCCGCCAGCGACGGTTCGAGAAATAATATCGCACTTCGCCGGCAGATGCAGGCAAAATTTCGGTGGGAAGTGATTTTTTGACGATGAAAGTGGCCGAGTCCCGCGCCAGCGGTCAGCCAGCTTCGCTCATGAGGCGCTCGACGATGTTGGCGGCGGTGATGCCTTCCGCCTCGGCAGTAAAACTCGGAACGATCCGGTGGCGGAGGACGGAAACGGCGACGGCTTTGACGTCTTCGATGTCGGGCGAGTACTTGCCCTTGAGCAGTGCATTGGCCTTGGCCCCGAGAATGAGGTACTGCGAAGCGCGAGGTCCGGCGCCCCAGGTGATCAGTTCCTTGATGAACTCCGGCGCATTGGGGGTGGTGATCCGCGTCTTGTTGACGAGATTGACTGCGTAGGAAATGACATTGTCAGTGACCGGAACCTTGCGGATGAGATCCTGGAAATAGAGGATGTCGTCCCGCTTCAGGACCACGTCGAGCTTCACGTCGCGGAAGCTGGTCGTTTGCTTGACAATGGCAACTTCTTCCTCAATGGAGGGATAGTCGACGAGGATGTTGAACATGAAGCGGTCAAGCTGGGCTTCGGGCAGGGGGTAGGTTCCTTCCTGCTCGATTGGGTTTTGCGTAGCCAGTACGAAGAATGGCGCTTGCAACTTGTAGGACTCGCCGGCGACGGTGACGTTTTTCTCCTGCATGGCCTCCAAAAGGGCGGCTTGGGTCTTGGGCGGGGTCCGGTTGATCTCATCGGCCAGGACGATGTTCGCGAAGATGGGCCCCTTGATGAACTTGAAGTGCTTGCGGTTGGTATCTTCATCGACTTCGAGGATCTCCGAACCGATGATGTCACCGGGCATGAGGTCCGGGGTAAACTGGATACGGCTGAAGCTCAAGTCCAATACTTCCGCGACGGTGCTGATCAGCAGGGTTTTTGCCAAACCGGGAACGCCCACCAGTAAGCTGTGCCCCTTGCAAAACAAGGCGATGATCAGTTTTTCCACCACATCCTCCTGACCGACGATCACCTTGCCGATCTCGGCCTTGAGGGCCTTGTATTTCTCTGCCAGCGCATCGGCGGCTTGTTTTTCGTCTTTGTAGTTGCTCATTGTATCCAGTTGTAGAGTACTTCCCGGCAGTCGGGGTCTTTGATCTCGATGAAAACGTTTTTGCGCGCGGAGGCAAACCATTTTTCCAGCACTTCGGCTTGTTTGGCCTGCATGGCCGCCTCGTGCAGTTTGCGGTAGTCGCTTTTGAGGTTGGCCACATGGGGCGGAACGCGCCGCTTTAGGTAAAGTAGGCGGAAGGATTTTTTGTTGTCTGGCTGGAAATATTCCAGCGCATTGGTCACCTCGCCGATGTCCATTTCGTCCACCGTCAGGTACAAGTCCCCGTCCAGCATGTCCAGGGGAATGCGCATCTCACCGGTCTGGGGATTTTTGATCGATCCACCGGTGGGAGCCGTTTGAATGTCGTCGGAGAACCGCTGCGCCGCCGTTTCAAAGTCCAGGGTATCCGCGCTGGTGATCATTTCCCGGATCTCCCGCAGCCGCCGCACGGCAGTACTGTCGTCGTCCATGGTCACCTTGGGGGCCACTAAGATGTGGCGGGCGGTGATGATCTCCCCAACCCGCTTTTCCAACTTGAGGATGTGGTAGCCAAAATCAGTTTTGAATACCGGAGAGATTGTACCTTCGTTGATTTTGAAGGCCATCTCCTCGAATTCGGGCACCATCCGGCCCCGGCTGAATTCAGGGAGTAGGCCCCCGGTTCGGGCACTTCCAAAGTCTACGGAATATTTGCGGGCGGCCTCCTCAAAGGCGACGTCCCCGCTTTCAATTTTGGTTTTGAGGCTTGCCAGGAATGATTTTGCCTCCCGGTCTGCCGTGGCGGAAGCTGTCGGTTGCTTGACGATCTGAAACACCTCGACCTCGGCGGGGAGGAAGGGCAGACTGTCTTTGGGGATCTGATTGTAGAATTTCTTGACCTCACGCGGAGTGATCGTCGCTTCGGCCACAATGATTTGCCGCATCCGGTCGATGAGCAACTGGTCTTTGATGTCCGGGCGCAAATCGGCGCGGATTTCGATCAGGGGTTTCTGGTAAATGGCTTCGACCTTCTCCACACCGCCGTAGCCCTGGATGAAATAGTCGAGTTTACGCTGCAATTCGCCTTCGACCTGGTCGTCGCTCACCTCGACCGAGTCTTGCTTGGCCTTGTTGAGGAGAAGCTTTTCGATGATGAGCTTTTCGAGCAATTGACAGCGCAGGGTTCCATCGTCTTTTTGGCCATTGGCCATGAAGTAAGCGTACTGCGCATCGACATCGGAAAGGAGAATCACGTCTTCGCCGACCACCGCCAGGATGCGGTCCACAATCTGTCCTTTTACTCCGAGGGAAAGACAGAAAAATGCCGCGATAAAGAAGATGCGCATGCCCATGATCTTAATTGTTTCGAATGTAATTGCTGGTCCTGGCATTGCTCAGGATTTTTTCCTCGGTGCTTTCGATCAGTTCGATTTTCCGTTCGTTGAGCAGCAGGGCGCGGATGCGTTCTTCGCAAAGTTGTACCGGCAGGTAGGCGCCTTCATCTACGATGTCGATCATTTTGAACAGATAGCGCCTGCGCTCACCCTGAATAACGCCATTCCAGCGAATTAATTTTCCAATCTTCGCTTTTTTTAGACTCCCGAAGTAGCCTTTCGAGATCTCGTTTACCTGCGACGCTCCCACGTAGCTGCTGTCCAGCTTGAAGGTCAAGGTATTGGTTTCCGACCAATTGCGCAGTTGGTCGAGGTCCGCCTGTTCATCGCTGCGCATCCATCCGGAAACTTCGTCGAGCTTGCTTTCGGTGGTGACGAGATAGAGGTAGCTGTACACCGACTTCTTACTGCGGAAGTTTTCTTTGTTGGCCTCGTAGTAGCGCCGGATTTCCTGAGGGGCAACCTCGGTGTCCATCTCATCTTCGACGAGGCGGGACTCGTAGGCATTCATGATGAGCTTTGCCCGGTAGTCCTGAACTTTGAACTCCACCTCAGCGGCGAGGCCTTCGTCCTTGCTCAAGGCGTAGTCCATGACGGCTTGTTCTTTGACCCACTGGTCGATGAACTGCTGGGCGTAGCGGGCACTGTCTTCGGCCGACACGTCATCGGGAATGTAGCGTTTCAGAAGGGAGGGCGTCAGCTCTTTGTCTTTGAAGGCCACAATGACCGGCTCGTCGGTCACTTGCTCTTTGGAGCCACAAGCACTGAATACGAGGATCGCCAGGATGAAGGGAATCATCCGGGCGATCGCGATTGTATTGTGCCGTGGGCGAGGGATCATTTGAACAGTTTATCGATCACGGGATCTTTCACCGTAACCGGATAGGATTCTTTCAGCTCGGCCAGCCAGGTTTCTTCGAGGTAATTCTGGTACTGCGTGATGCACTCCGATTTGGCCTCTTCAAAGGTCTTTTGGCCGGGCGGAACCGTTTCGACCAGAACCAGGAGGCGGAATGCCTTGCCGTACTCCATGATTGCACTGCGGAAGCCAGGCTCCTTGCCGAACATGACCGCTTCTTTGGCGGCTTTCTCTTTCTCGTAGGTCTGGGTGCGGATGCGGCAGTTCAAGGCTGAGGTCCGATTTACCGTGCTATCGATTTCACCCTGCGACTTGCCGGCGGCCAGCAGGCGCTCTACCTCGTCGATGATGTCCCGCTTCTCCGAGATGTACTCGGTCACTTTTACGCGTTCGCCCGCCCGGAAATTTTCCTGGTTGTCATCGTAAAACTTCTGCAATCCGACGGTGTCTTCGACGGCTTTGCGCCAGACTTTGTCTTCGGTCAGGGAAAACAACAAGATGCCATCCCGGTATTCCTTGAGCAGTTCGCGGTACTCGCGGTATTTCTTGGGCAATTGCCGCTCTTCGTAGGCGAGCATTTCGGCCTCGATGAAGCCTTGCATGAACTTGTCGGCGGCTTCTTGGGCAGTAGCGCCTTCAAATCCCCGGCGGTTTTTCAAGTAGTGGTCGATGAAATTGCGGACCGTACCTTTGTAGCGGTCACCGGACGGCCCCACCGCGTAGAGCGGCAAGGCGTACAAATCCTGGTAGATGGAATCGTTGGGGCGCCAGAGGCCGCGGTTGAAGGACGCATCTTGCTTTTGCTCGACGATCCGGTCGACGAATTGCTTGAGGTTGGCATCGTTCATTTCCAGGTTTTGCTCGCGCTTCACCCGGTCCACCAAGCGATCCTTGGAAAGTGTGCTGCGGGCGTCCCGTCCAATCCGAGACTTGATTTCCGCCCGCGCTTCTTCCAAAGGTTTGACCGCTTCGACTTCCGTAATCTTGATGATGTGGTGCCCGAAGGCGGTTTTGAAGGGTTCCGAAATCTCCCCGCCGCCGAGTTGCCGTTTGATGTTTTCCATCTCCGGAATCAACCGGCCATTGCCGAGGCTGCCCCCTTTGTTGGCGGTGTTGGGGTCATCGGAATACTTTTTGCAAGTTTCTTCCCAGTCGGCACCATCCTGAAGCTGCTTGTAGATTTCCTGGATCTTCTGCTGGGCTTGGTTTTCGTCTTTGGCGCTGTACTGCTGCCCGACGCGGATGATGATGTGAGCGGCGGTTTTTTTGCCAGCATTTTCAATGCGGTCGGTGACCTTGATCAGGTGATAGCCGTAACCGGAGCGGATGGGAGCGGAAACGTCGCCCACCGCGGTGCCGTAGGCTCCGCTTTCGAAGGGGTACACCATGTCGAAAACCCCGAAATAGCCCAGGAAGCCTTTGTTCTGCTTCGCACTGGGATCCTGGGAGTAGTTCTGCGCCATCGTATCGAAGTCCTTGCCGTGGTTGACAATCGAATCGCGCAGTTCCAGGGTGCGGTTGTAGGCCTTCAAGGTATCGGCCGGAGGCGAGTCCGGTGTGGTCATGATGAGGATGTGCGAAGCGGCCACCAACTCCTTGGAGCGGGCGTAGGCTTCGTCGATCAATTGTTCCTGCACATCCTTTTCTACCAGGTAGGGCTGGGCGAGCTGCTTGCGGTAACCTTCAAATTCGGTTTTGAAGGACTCGGTTTCGTGCAGACCCAGGCGCTCAGCTTCGAGGACTTTGCGCTTGAAATTGACGTAGAGGTCCAGGTATTCCTGGTACTGATCGCGCGTGTGGCTTTTGACTGCGTCCCAGCCGCCATTGTTCTTTTGGTAGACGTATTCAAATTCACTTTTGAGAACGGTATCTTTCCCCGGAAAGACGAGCAAGGCAGGGTCGTTCTTGGCGGTCTCGCCGCCCTGGGCTTTCTTGCTGGAATCACATCCGGTGAATGTGCCCGCAAAGAAAACAAACGCCACAAGGATGAGGGCAAACCCCGTTGTTTTTATACTGTTCATGATTTTTCGTCGACTAGGCCGCAAATTTAAGGATTTGGTACTAAAGAACGAAACGCGGGAAATCATGGCCTCCGAATTTCTGAAATCTGATTTGTGAATTCCGAATTTGAACGGTGAGCGGGCCATCAGAAATCCGAATTCGGGCGGGGTAAATTTTTAAAAATTGGTGGGGAATTTGTATATCGGTGGGATAGTCGATCAATCTTTACATTCCAATTGCCATGATCCACTTTTCGATGCGTTTTTGCGGGTTGCTGATCTGCTTTGCGACAGTTTTCGGTTTTGTTGCGGCCCAGCGAGTCGGCGTGGGCACGCTCAATCCCCAAGCCCGGCTCCACGTGGCGGGCAGCTTCCGAGCGGATACACTCGCGGGAGCGGACAGCCGCGTCGTGCGCACCAATCTTACCGGTGACGTGGACGGCATTCCTTCGGGGGGCATCGGAGAAGTCCTCATGCAGACACCGGGTGGTCCGGAGTGGGAACCGCTGGTGTTCAGCAGTGGTGGCGCGCCCGGAGGCGGCATCAATGGCTGCGACAGTTGTGCGGCGATTTGGAGCAATACCTCTTCCGGGACGATGAGCTGGGGCCAATGTGCGCGCTACTGTGAATCGCTCCTGGAAAGTGGTTACGACGACTGGCGGATGCCCACCTTTGACGAGTCAATGCGGCTGTTCGGGGCGACGAGCAGCGCCAACTCTTTTATTTGGACCCTGACTCCGGTCACGGCGGAATGGAATTCGACCTCGACCGGGCGCTAGGTTGTGATCAATCTGATTCACGGGCAGTGGTACAATTCGATTACTGCGACGACAACCGGTGCCGCGAGTTGCAAATGCGTGCGCTAGTGCGTTGACCGGTTCCACGGTCCGGCCGGGCATTTACCCGGAAAAGAAGCCTGCATGTTTGGTGAGTAGTTTTATCTTTGGCCATGGATTTTTTGCACCATCCGGAAACCGACCGGATCATTGAGGCGGCTTTTGTGGAGGACATCCGCGAAGGCGACCACACGACACTGGCGACGCTTCCGCCCGCTGCCCGGCGCCGGGCACGCTGTTTGATCAAGGACGAAGGCATCCTCGCCGGCGTGGCCTTGGCGGAAAAGATTTTCCGGCGGCTCGATCCCGACATTGTCTTTGATTTGCGGATTCCGGACGGTGTGCCGGTCGAGTACGGCGACGAAGCTTTCTTTGTGGAAGGCGATGCCCGCTCGATTTTGAGTGGAGAGCGCCTCGTGCTGAATCTGATGCAGCGCATGAGTGGGATCGCGACCTTTACCCGGCGCATGGTCGATCTGATCGAAGGCACAGGGTGCAAATTGCTCGATACCCGCAAGACCACCCCGCTGATCCGGCACTTGGAAAAGTGGGCGGTCACCATCGGTGGGGGCGTCAATCACCGTTTTGGACTGTACGACATGGTGATGATCAAAGACAACCACGTCGACTACGCCGGCGGGGTGGAAGCGGCCATTCAGCGGGCCCAAGAATACCTGCGGGAAAAGGGGCTGGACCTCAAAATCGAAGTCGAGACCCGCAACCTGGAAGAAGTCCGCGAAGTGATGCGGATCGGGGGCATCCACCGCATCATGCTCGACAACATGGATCCGGACACCATGCGTGAAGCGGTGGCGATCATCGCCGGACAGTACGAAACCGAAGGCTCCGGCAACATCAACCTGAAAACCGTCCGCGCCAAAGCCGAAACCGGCGTCGATTACCTCAGCGTCGGTGCCCTCACCCACTCGGTCAAAAGCCTGGACATCTCATTAAAAGCGGTTTGAATTTTTCATTCACAATTTCCAATTGAAAAACTTTCTTCGGTGCAGTTGAGTTTCTCTCCTGCGTGATGTACGCTTGAATTTATGACGCCCAGTATGGAAAATTCTGCGCTTCCTTCGCCTTATTACCGCCTCGCCATCAAAGGCCTTGTGACCGACGAGCGGGGGCGATTCATGTTGGTGAAGGAAGACAATGGCAAGTGGGAATTGCCCGGCGGGGGGCTGGAACACGGAGAGTCGTTTCGCGAGGGCCTCACCCGGGAAATCGACGAAGAGATGGGGCTGGAAGTCACCGCGATGGCGGAGCAACCGCGTTTCTTTTTGACTTGTCTGGCGCGGGATGGCCGCTGGATCGCCAATGCCGTGTACCCCATCCGCTTGGCGCACCTCAATTTTACCCCTTCCTCCGAATGCGTGGCCCTGGAGTTTTTCACCCTCGAAGAAGCGCAGAAAATGCCGGTTCACGAAAATGTCACGGTCCTGCTCGAAATGATGCGTGCCGAGCCCCAGAAAGCCTGAATATCGGGGACTCCCGCGCAATCACATTTCAGATTTCAACCACGTACACCACCTGGCGAAAGAAAAGCAGGGTGCGAAAATCCTCCCGAAAGACCAGCTTGAGGCCCAACCGGTCAAAGGTCGCGCGCCACTCCGCATCGGAGCGATTGGTGTGGGGGTGCCCGGCAAATTCCAGATTGACCAGGCTATCGGTAAAGAAGGTCAGGTGCTTTTGCAGGGGATTGCGGTAGATGTCCTCCATGATGACGATGCGCTTGCGGGTGACCCGCCGGGCCTCCTCCAGGATGCGCTCCGGGTCGGGGGTGTGGTGAAGGACGGTGATGATGGTGCACGCATCAAAGCTGGCCTCGGCGTAAGGCAGCGTTTTGCCATCGTAGATAACCGGTTTGACTGCGGGAAAAAAGCTGATGTCTTTCACATCGACGGTGTCTACCGTGAAGCCATCCTGGCGCAATCCGGCGACGAGGCCGCCGTTGCCCGTTCCGATGTCGAGGAGGCGGCCCTCGCGGCTCAGGTGGCGGGCGATCCGCGCGTACTTGATCCGCATCCGGGCGGGAATGCTCCGCTTGATGAAGTCACGCACGAGTGGTCGCCGCAACATCCACTCCTCCAGGGTGAGACCGCTGCGCTTGAAGCTCCATTCGTAGGCGATGTAGCCGAGCAGGACCAGGAATTCGACCGCGATAAACCCGTTTGATTGTTCCACCCCCGGGAAGTAGTACGCAACGTAACTGAAAGGCAAAAACACCGACCAGAGGATCGGGTAGCGGAACGGGGTCAAGGCGCACAGGGCAACCAGTGAGGTAATGTACCAGGGGTGGATGACCGGCGCGATAATCTGGTAGACGGTCAAGGCAAACAGCAACGCTCCGGGCAAGCTCCGGAAGCTTTGGTCCCGGTCCCGCCAGGCGCCGTAGAGGATGATGGCCATCACCAGGTAGGGCAGATACCGATTTACCAGGTAGCCTTTTTCGCCCAGCAGCCAGCGCAGACTGTAGTAGATTCCGCTGTTGAATTCGAAGTTTTTGAAGTACAGCTGAATGCTGGCCAGGTAATTGGGCAGGGTTTCGGCGTCGAGGAACCAAAAGAACAAGTTCAGGCTCAACACGCCGGCCAGCAGTCCAAAGATGATCACCCGTTTCCAGCCCAGGCGCCGGATCAGGAAGGGAAAGATCAACACGGGCAGCAATTTTGAGGCGATGGAAAATGACAGCAAAGGGGCCGCCACCCCGATGAGTTTGCGCTGCAAAAACCAGATTGCCGCCAACAGAAAAAAGATCATGAACGCCTCAAAGTGCAGGTTGCCGGTCAGTTCGATGATCACCATTGGGTTGAGGGCGTAAAGCAAAACCGCTTTGGGCGACCACCCATGCTGCCGGGCGAGTTTTTGCAGAAAGTACAAGGTTCCGCACTCGGCGAGTACGACCATGGATTTCAAGGCGACGATGCTGCCCCAGAGATCGCCGCCGGAAATGCCAGTGGCGCAGTAAAATGCAATTTGCAATACCGGCGGATACACCGAGTAGTAGGGCTTCGAATTCAAATCCGGATAAATGTCCATCCAGGCAGCCTGGGCATCGGGTCCAAGGCGGGCCATGAAGTCTTGCGGCAATTCAGCAAAGGGATCCAGCCCCGCGTGCAGCATTCGCCCGTCCCATACGAAGCGGTAGAAATCATCCGAGAGATTCGGCAAGACAAAAATGAGCGCTACCCGAATCAGGATCCCCGCTCCCAGCGCCAACTTAATGTCCGGTTCGCTGACCGTAGCCCGGTAGCTCAAGCCGTACAACACAAACAGGCCGGCGATCAGCCCCATCGGCAGCCAGGCCTGCTCGGGTGCCGGCACGCCCACAAAATCGGCGCGGACGATTCCGCAATGTATAAATAAGTATCCCCCGAGTGAAAGCAGCAAAAAAACGTACAAGTATGGACGCCGGGACTCCATGGCGCAGGATCAAGCGGAGGGAATGAGGGTGTGGCGGACCGAGAAATAGAAGATCACCGAGTAGCCGAAGAACAGCAAGAGGTGAAAGGGAAATAGCCCAAAATCGAGGTAGAAGAAGTCCAAAAAAATGCCCGCAGCAAAGTATATCGCCAAAAAACCCTCCAGCAGCGTCACCGGGGAGAGGCGGCGGCTGAGGTACTTGGTGCGGGTCCGCCAATCATCGCTCAGGTCTTTGATCGCAAATTTGGGTGTACGGATGAAGGGCGACTTCTTACCGATGTACCCTTCCAGAGTGGCGATGGCGTTGTGCAGGGCCAGACCCATGGAGATGGACATGAAGACGATGAACCGCCCGCTAAAACGCAACATTCGGGGCAGGACCGGCCCACTTTCCCGATTGGTGCGGGAGACCCAAAAAAAGAGGATCAGCGACAGCAGCGACAGCATGAAGATCGAAGCGTACTGTACTGCGTCGTGCAGTTGGGGATCATTGGCCTTTAAGACCATGATCGGCACGCTGATCAGGCTGGTGGTGAGAATGCAGATGAACAAGAAGCTGTTCAACAGGTGGGCGGTGGCGTGAATTTTGATGCCGAGGGGGAGTTTGGCGCGGATGACCTTCCCGAGGTTTTTGCGGGCGACTTCGGCGGCGCCTTTGGTCCAGCGGAACTGTTGCGATTTGATGGCGCCCATGGCGGCGGGCAGTTCGGCGGGCGATTCCAGGTTTTCCATGAACTTGAAGCGCCAGCCCTTCAACTGCGCCCGGTAGCTCAGATCGAGGTCCTCGGTCAGGGTGTCCGATTGCCAGCCTCCGGCATCCTCGATGCAACTGCGGCGCCAAACCCCGGCGGTCCCGTTAAAATTGATGAAGAAGCCGCCGGCATTGCGCCCCTGTTGTTCGACCGAGAAGTGGGCGTCGAGGGCAAATGCCTGCAAGCGGGTCAGCATCGAGTAGTTCTCGTTGATGTGCTCCCAGCGGGTCTGGACTACCCCGATGTGGTCGGCATCGAAGTGGGGAATGGTATTGCGGAGGAAGTCGCGGGGCGGCACAAAATCCGCGTCGAAGATGGCGATGAATTCGCCTTTGGCGGTGGCCATGCCATACTGGAGGGCGCCGGCTTTGAAGCCTTCGCGGAGTTCCCGCCGCACCTGTTCGATTTGGACCCCTTTGGTGGCCCGGATTTCCGCGACCTTCTTCGCGGTAATTTCTACGGTTTCGTCGGTGGAATCGTCGAGGATCTGGATTTCGAAGCGGTCTTTGGGATAGTCAAAGTCGGCTACGGCGTCGATGAGGCGCTCGATCACGTAGAGCTCATTGTAAATGGGCAACTGGACGGTAACAAAGGGCCATTCTTCGTCCTCGCGGGGACCCGGAGGCAAGGTTTCGTGCTCTTTTTTGCCCTTTTTCTGGAAGCGACGGTAGACCAGAGCCAAATGGAATTGGCTGACGCTGTACAACAGGATAAATCCCATCGCCGCAGAGTAGAGAATGAGGAGGAAAATACCCATATATTTTAGCCAGCGGTCATTTTTTCCGTCACAAATATCGAAAAATCGTGTAAATAATCTTGTACCCGGCCAAAATTGTACCTTTGACCGTTCCGGTAATCTTGCTCACCCCAATTCGTCGACGGTAGTGGACCGGAATTTCGGTGATCTTGTATTTTTTCTTGGCGGCTTTGAGTTGCATTTCGACGGTCCACCCGTAGGTGGTGTCCTTCATGCCCAAATCCAGCAGTTTATCAAAACGAATGGCCCGGAACGGGCCAAGATCGGTGTAGCGTACGCGGTAAAAAAGGCGGATTAACGTGGTCGCCAGCCAGTTGCCGAACAACTGTTGGGGCGCCATCGCACCTTTTTCCCGGTTGCCGAGAGCGCGCGACCCGATCACCATGTCGTAGCCCGATTCGGTGATGGGGGCGATCAATTCGGGCATTTGATCCGGGTAGTCGCTGTAATCTCCGTCGATGAACACGATGATGTCCGGCCGTTCGGCGCCAGTTTTTTCCTGGGCGTAGGCCATTCCCCGCAGACAGGCAAACCCATAGCCCTTTTGATTTTCCCGGACTACCGTAGCACCGGCGGCCTTGGCGTTTTGCTCGGTCGCATCGGTGGAAGAATTGTTGACCACGACGACCTCGCGGACCAGTCCATCGGGAATATCCCCCACCACCTTGCCGATGGATTCGGCTTCGTTAAAGGCGGGGATGATCACGAGAATATTTGGTTGCATCGCGCGAAGTTACATTTTCAATTTGACTTCTTCCCCGCTAAAAGACAGCGGTTCGAGGTCGTTGATCCGGTCCCCCAAGGGACCGTTCTCGAGGTTGAGGACCCCCCGGGGGCAGACCGAGGAGCAGACACCGCAGCCCACACAGGAAGCCCGGACGATGTTTTGGCCCCGCTGGGCATAAGCTTTTACGTCGATGCCCATCTCGCAGTAGGTGGAGCAATTGCCGCAGGAGATGCACTGCCCTCCGTTGGTGGTGATGCGGAAGCGGGAGAAATATTTCTGGAAAATGCCCAACACTGCGGCCTGGGGACAACCGAACCGGCACCATACCCGGCTGCCCAGGATGGGATAGAATCCGGTCCCGACCACCCCGGCAAACATGGATCCGATCAGGAAGCCGTAGCCACTTTTCATCGGACCTTTGAAGCCTTCGGGCAGGAAGTGGGCTTTCCAGTCGATGAGCAGTAGCGCCGTCACCAAGGTGATCAGCACCAGGACCGAGTGGATGGATATCCGTTCGATGCGCCAAGCCTTGAGCGACTTATCGCTCTGGTGACGGAAAGGATCGCCCGCCGTTTCTGCGAGACCACCGCAACCGCAGACCCAGCTGCAGTACCAGCGCTTCCCGAAGAAATAGGTCAATGCCGCCGCGCCCACGGTGGACATGAACAGGGCGATGAGGATCACCGTGAGCCCGTAGCCCCCAAATCCGGAACTGGTCGAAATGCCCGCCGAGGAGATTTGCCCCTCGTCATCAAAGTAAACGTAGGGTACGTGAACACTGTCGAAGGGTGCGCTGCCGGTATAGTATTCGATCATCTGTGGCTGCAAAATGTCGTAGTCCAGCGGCCAGAAATAACTGAAATAGTGGGGCGTTGCGGTTGGGCGATTGGCCAGCAGCTCCTCCTGCATGTTCTGAGCGGTGTCTTTTTCCGCTCGGTAAATGATCGACAGCGCGTTTAAATTTTCTTCCAAAGCCGGTTTTTGGTCCTCGGGGGCATTGTCGAATTCCCCTTTGGCGGCGAAGTAGTCGTTTTTCGCCTTTTCGTATTCATTGTACACCGGCAGGTAATTGCCGACCACCGGTTTGAAATCTTCGGACTGCTGCCGGTTCAGTGCCTCCATGAAGTGGGGCAGCAGGAAGGCGATCACCAATTGGAAGAAGGCCACCGACAGGGTGCGCATGATTTGGTAACGGCTGTGGCGGTAGCGCATGATGAAGCGGAAACCCATGACCAGAACCGCCACCGTGTAGATCAGGCCGTAGACAAACCACTGATTGGTCACGTGGCCCAGGCCATTTTCGTCGATCCAGTAGGAACTTTTGCTGGTAAGGGTATGGTAGAGCGGATCGGCGGCGGCCACCAGGCCGAACAGTTGGTCCGGGAACCAGTAAAGCACCACGTAGAATCCGGTAAAGGCAATCGCGAGCATCCAACTGATGGTGCCCGCTTGGCGCGTCGCGGAGGAATGGAACAGACCGTGGTTTTTGATGCCGGCCGGCCCCTGGCCGAAGGTGTAATAGAAGTACAGCACTGCCCCAACGCTGATCAGCCCAAAAATCAGAAAGAACATGGCCCAGCCGGTGAGGTTAATCCGGACTCCGAGAAAGACCAATCCGGCCACTCCGGTCAGGAACAGCACGTAAATGAGGTTGCGGTAGCGGTTGCGCTTGCTGGTCCACAAAACCCCCCCCGTGGCCAGCATGACCCCGGAAATTCCCAGCACCAACCAGCCGCTGACCGGGGATGCACTGAGAAACGCGATCGCCATTGCCACAATCCCCCCGCCGGCCAGCAAAGCTCCGATGCGGGCGGGAAGATTGAGTCGTGACGGGGGCGTCAGTGACATGCTGTGATCAATTTGGCTCATCGTATTCTCCTTACAATAATCAGTTCAACTTCTTGGCGTTCACGGATTGGCCGGCTGCTTGCGGCCATCGGTGCGTTTTCCGAAAATGAGATTGGCCAGTCCCCGGCGCTTGCGCAAGCCCAGGCTGGCATTGAAGGTTTGGTTGTATTGCCGGATGACTTCCGGCTCGTACTCCCGGAAAAATTCCGGGTCAAAATTGGCGGCGCGGAGGTTTTTCAGGACTTCTTCAACGTGGGTACCCTCGGCGATCCAGCGCTCGCAGACGTAGTGCCGGTAGCGCACGCCCATGAGGTGGAAGCCTTTGATCGCTCCACTGGTCCGGTCCCAGTTCAGGCGGATGGCGTGGTGGTGATTGGGGTGCTCCCAGTATAAAGTGGCGACGTCGGCCGGTTGCCGCGCAGGAACATCGCCGTAGATCTGATATTCGATGTCAAAAAATTTCGCTGAGTTGAAGAAGATGCCGGGATCGTAGGTGCGGGGATGCCCACAAATATTCATCGCCGCGACCTCGCCGTGCATCTTGCCGGTGTACCAGATTTGCTCCAGGTTCCGGCGTCCGGGCGGAGGGGCCTTGTACTCGGCGCAGTCCCCGATGGCGTAGACATTGTCGTAGTTGGTGACAAAGCGGGGGTTCACGAGGACGCCGCGGCCGCATTCGATGCCGGATCCCTTTAGGAAGTTGATGTTGGGGTGGACGCCGGCGGTAAGGCCGACCCATTGGCAGGCGATTTCATCGCCCTTGTTGGTGCGGATGGCCCGCACCCGGCCGCTGGCATCGGGTAGGATTTCCGCCAATTCGGTGCTCAGACGCAGATCGATGTGGTGCTCACGGATGTGGCGGTTGATCATTTCCGACTCTTCCGGGGGCAGTACCCCATTCCAGTAACTGTTTTCCCGCACCAGGAAGGTCACATCGATGCCCCGCGAAGCCAGCATTTCCGCCATCTCGATTCCGATCAGTCCGCCGCCGACGATGACGCCCCGGGTGGCGTTCTGGGTGTAGTACTCCATGTACTCGAGGTCCTGCAAGCTGTAGAGTCCCCCTACCCCTTCGAGGTCCTGACCCGGCCAGCCAAATTTATTGAAACGAGAGCCGGCGGCGATAATGAGGTCATCGTATTGGACGTCCTTGCCATTGGACAAGGTCAATTTGTTCTCCTCCGGCGCGACCGACTCCACGTAAGCCTGAATCAAACTGATGCGGTTTTTGTCCCAGAACCAGTTTTCGTAGGGGGTAATTTCTTTTAGGCGCATGTGCCCCATGTACACATACATAAGGGCGGTGCGGGAGAAAAAGTACTTGGATTCGGCGGAAATCATCGTGATAGCGGCATCGCTCATCTTGCGGATGTACCGCCCGGCGGTAACCCCTGCAATTCCATTGCCGATAATAACTACATGTTTCATCAATACTTATTGGGTAAACCCATCTACATGCGAATACAAATCAAACGAAATGCACGTCCGAGGTCTGTCAATCCAGCGACATCCTTTCGCCAGTTGAACCCTAAAACAGCCTCTTACACACCCCAAGAAGTATTGGTAAGAGCAACAACGGTAGCGCGTTCGTTTCCTAAAACAATCGGAAACGAATCGTTGGATCAAGATAGTAAAATCTGAGTTACCGGATAAGATCGGGAATTTTACCGAGAAGCCGCGGCAACTTATCCTTGCGATTGCCCCCTGAAGCTGGGGAACTGGTCGAGCAGGTAATCCTGAAAATCAGCGGGCAATTACGAACTTTTGCTCGGCGACTGCATCGCGTCCTTGGACCAGAACGTAGTAGGTGCCCGCTGCCCAATGTGAAATCGGTAGTTCAAACCGTTGCATGCCGGCTTGGAGGTCGCCGGATTGCTCGTGCACCAGGCGACCTATCATGTCGGTGACCCGCAAGCGGACGTTTTGTGCAATCTCCAAATTGACCCGTACCTGTACGAGGTCACCCGGAGTGGCTGGCGAAGGGAATACATCCCGGAGGCTCAGATTCACGCCCCGGTTCAGGGTGCGGACCTCCGAGTAGTCAAAGGATCCATCTTTGTCCACCTGCTTGAGGCGGTAGTAAGACCGGCCTTCCAGTGGGTGGTCGTCGAAGGTTTCATAATCGATTTGGTCCTGGCTGTTGCCCGCACCGGTGACTTCCGTGACCGAGGCGTATTCTACACCATCGGCGGAGCGTTCGATGACAAACTTCTCGTTGTTGGTTTCCGAAAAGGTATTCCAGCGCAGGCGCACCCGATCCCGCTGCGATTCCGCCACAAATTCCCCAAAAGTGACCGGGAACAGGGTGGTTTCCTGCAGGACAAACAAACCATTGCGGACATCGCTGGCGATGATGGTTCCGCTCGGCAGGTAAGGATAGACGCCCCAGGAACCGCGCATGCCCGAGTAGTTGGTATTGGTGATGTCCGTGTCGTAGTACGCTGCTCGGACCGGAGCGGTCGGATTAGAAATGTCCCAAACCTGCACCCCGTCGTGGTAATAGCTGACGTAGAGTAAATTGCCTTTCACAAAGCAATTGTGCGGCAAACTGTTGGTATGGGTAGGTCCCAGCAAAGTGGAGCGGAAGGTCGGCAAGAAGCTGATGCTTGTCGGATCGGAAATGTCCCCGACGTGGACCCCGGTATCGTGGGTCTCATCGCACCAGTACAACGTGTTAAAATCATCGGAGGCCCAGCCACTGTGGGCGTAACCGGCTTCCGGATAAGTATTGGGCAGGATGAAATTCAGAATCTGCGGATTCAGGAGATTGCTGAAATCAAAAACCCCCCAGCCCTGCGTACCCATAAAGGCGTAACAAGTATCGTTGCGGACGAATACGTCATGGACATAAGCGCCCAGCGTAAAATTGGCGGCGAGAGTGGGATTGGCGGGATTGGAAGCAACATCGAGAATGATGACCCCACTCGGATTGATCGTTGTTCCGGCAACGTAGAGGTGGCCCGACTCCTCGTCGATGAAGATATTGTGCGCGGTGGTAAAAAAAGCTTGGCTGTCGTATACCTTGCTGACCGAAGTTGGTAAACCGCTCAAATCAAAAATTTGCAGGGAAGATCCCAAGCCCTGGTCAGATACCGCGTAGAGGTAGTTTCCGTAGGTCTTATAGTCCCGCCAAATGCTGGAAGAAGAGCCGCCCGCCTCGAAGGCTACCGGTTGGGGGTTGGTCGGGTCGGTCACGTCGATGAAATGGGTTCCGCCGAGGGAGCCCATGATGGCATATTCCCGTCCTCCGCCGGCCCAGCCCCAAATATCGTTGTAAGTTGCTCCACTCGATGACGGCAAACTATTGTCGTCCCAATTGGAAGCAAGCGTCATATTGAGGGATTGCTGCGCCGCAACCGGCGCCGGTGGAAAAGCGATGCCCAAAAGCACCACACCAACCAAATAGTAACCAACTGTTCTGAGCGAAGAAAGCATCATCGTAAACTTAATTTCCCTTTACCTATTCCTTTTAAGCGGCACCGGACTGTCCCCAATGAGCGATGGACAGCGGTCTACCAAGCAGATAATTCTCTATTGATCGGAATGCTACAGCCGGAAGTTTGCGATTGTGATTGACCTAATCTGCGGATTTCGACAAGTATACTCGAATACTTGACGAGTAACTACGAAATATAAATCAATGTATCACTAATCGCCCAAAATTCAAAGAAGTGGAAGCAATTTTCCCGGGTCAAAATGTGGATTCTGAAGTTGAGATACTTTACCCAATTGTGCGCAATCATTTCGCAAGGAATTAATATTTAAGATATTTTGCACCTTGTAATTTTTCGGTGTACTAAGCCATTCTTATGCTAAAACACATCTATCTTCTTCTGGTGGTACTGTGGGTGACTGCGGCGGTCGGGTACGCTCAGACAGAAGAGTACTTTCAGCAAACGGTCGATTATAACATTCGGGTTCGGTTGGACGATCAAAAGCATTTTTTGCACGCCCAAATGCGCCTGGACTACCAGAACAATTCGCCGGATACGCTGGACACCCTTTACCTGCACCTGTGGCCCAATGCTTACAAGGACAACACGACCGCCTTTGCCCGACAGAAGCGTGCGTCCGGTAGCCGCTCCTTCATCGAAGCCAAGCCGATTCAGCGCGGTTACATCGATAGCCTGGACCTGCGCATCGATGGAACCCCCACGCCGCTGACCTACTGGAACAACAACTGGGACATCGCGGCAATCGCTCTGCCCGATCCGCTATTGCCGGGAGAGAAGTTGCGGCTGGAAACCCCTTTTCGGGTCAAAATTCCCTTGTCCTGGTCGCGGCTGGGCCACGTCAATCAACAGTACCAGCTCTGCCAGTGGTATCCCAAGCCCGCCGTTTACGACCGCAATGGCTGGAATCCCATGCCCTACCTGGACCAGGGCGAATTCTACAGCGAGTTTGGCAGCTTCGACGTCTATATCGAAGTGCCCAAGAATTACGTGGTCGGGGCGACCGGAGACTTGCCGGCGGACGATCCGGAATGGGAATGGCTGGCCCAGCGCGAGGCTCAGTCCCGCAAAATGTTGCAATCGGAGTCCGATACGACCTTTGTGCACGAGTTTTCGGCGGATGATTACAAAACCTTGCACTTCCACCAGGAAAAAGTCCACGACTTTGCTTGGTTTTGCGATCAAACCTACTATGTCCTCGCCGACACTGTGCAACTGCCCCGCTCGGGCTTAGAGGTGCGCT
Organism: Bacteroidota bacterium; assembly: GCA_039024435.1. GTDB lineage: Bacteria > Bacteroidota > Bacteroidia > J057 > JADKCL01 > JBCCQH01. The sequence goes on along the minus strand of JBCCQH010000084.1, from coordinate 6,597 downwards.
GTGTGGCCATGTTTACGAACCTGGACCGCGATCTCTGGCGCTCGGCGCCCCGCTACATCGTCCAGTCAGTGGGCGATTACTCCGCCTGGAACGGAGACTATCCGTACCGCCACGCTACCGCCGTCGACGGGGCCCTCAGTGCGGGGGCCGGTATGGAATACCCCAATATTACAGTGCTGGGAGCCGGCGGCAGTGCTGGAGCCCTGGAACGTGTGATCATGCACGAAGTCGGCCACAACTGGTTCTACGGCATTCTTGGTTCCGACGAGCGCACCCACCCCTGGATGGATGAAGGCATCAATTCCTACTTTGAAAACCGGTACTGGGAGAAATGGCACAACGGCAAGGTCAGTCAGGTGCCCGACGTCGTGGGAAAGCTCCTCGGCGTCGACATCGACGACAACTTTGTGGGGCGGGAAGGCTACCGCCTACTGTCCGCCGATGGAATCGATCAGCCCATCGAATTTCCCTCGGCCGACTACGTTCCCATCAATTACGGGCTGATCGTCTACCAGAAATCCGCCCAGGCCTTTCGCTACCTGGAAGCCTACCTGGGCCGGGCGACGGTGGACAAGTGTTTTCGGGCGTACTATGCGCGTTGGCGGTTTCGGCACCCCCAGCCGGCGGACATGCAGCGGGTATTTGAGGAAATATCGGGCAAGGATTTGGGCTGGTTTTTTGGCGAATACATCCGGGGGACGGAACAACTGGACTTCCGCATCCGCAAGGTCAAAGGCAATGTCGTGACGCTGGAAAATAAGCGTGCGATTCGGCTGCCTGCCTCAGTGGCACTGGTCGATAAAAATGGCGCAGTGCAGGCCACCGTTTGGTCGGAGCCCTTTACCGGAACCACCGAAATCGAACTTCCCGAAAGCAAAGCCAAATTCCTCGAAATCGACCCCCAGAGGGCAATCCCGGAGTTCCGCACGAACAACAACCGCTTGCGCCGGACCGGGCTGTTCAAGCGGGCGCGTCCGCTCCGCATCGGGCTGGGCTACCAATATCCTGATCCCAATCGCTTTACGCTGAATCTGCTGCCGGTTGCTGGCTTTAATACGACCGATGGCTTCATGCTTGGGCTACTGGTCCACCACGGCACCTTTCCCCGCAAGCGTTTCGGATTTGACCTGATGCCCATGTACGGTTTCCGCAGCAAAAACCTCACCGGCTCGGCGGGATTTGCCTTGCGCTGGTCGCACAAAGGGCCTTTCCGGAAAATCACTTTGCGCAACCGAACTTCGTCCTTCGGCACGTTTTTGCGCAACCGGACTTCGCTGGATTTTACTTTGGTGACGGACAATCGCCGCTCGCCCTGGCGCCACAGTTTCGGGCTGGTCTCGCAGACGGTGGCGGTCCGGACCGATAGCCTGGAGCTGGGGCTGTTGCCGGAAGACTGGTACCTGCCGGTGTACGGCGCCCTGACCTGGAGGACCCAGTACGAGGGCCTTTACGACCGGCTTCTGGTGGAGGGTGAAATCGGGGGCAATGCTTCGGAGCGGCTCTATCGCCTTTCGGCGGATGTGCGCTACGCCCGTCGGCTGGGCAAGCGGATGCGGCTCGATATGCGGGGCTTTCTCGGGGGAATTATCGCGCCGAATGCGGCGCCTTTCCTCTTGCAGTACCGCGTCTCCGGGAGCGCGGATCCTTTCGGCGAACGCGCCCTGCTCGACCGAGCGGAGAATTCCAATGTGCTCGGCAATCAGGTGGTGCCCGACCACGGCGGTTTTTCCAGCCTGACCGGAGCTTCGTTTGACCGGGGACTATTCGCAGCGAATGTCCACTTCAAGTTGCCGATTCCCCTGCTGGGGGTGTTCGGCGATGTCGCTTACGGTTTGGGTTCACAGAGCATCCCGAATGCGGGCTTTTGGGACGCTGGGGTACGGGTCACGCTGCTGCCCGGGGTTTTTCACTTGAATTTCCCGATCGCGGGCACCGCATTTTCCGGCCTTCCCGCCGATGCGGGTACCTTCGTGCGGGGCATTAATTTTGTGCTCGACTTTGGCCGGCTGCGGCAGTTGGGCGATTTGGCGGAGCTGTTGTAATTGTATGCGTATGAAAATCGATCTGAAAGGAAAGCGAATTCTGGTCACCGGGGGCAGTCGGGGCATTGGAGCAGCGATCGCCCGGGCGTTGATGGCCGCCGGTGCTCAGGTAGCGGTGCATTGCCGCAAAGAGGCCGAACGTGCCGAACAATTGGCGTGGGAAGGAGGCAATGGTTCGGCCGCTTTTGCGGCAGATTTGGCGGACCCGCGTCAGGTGCGCGGACTGTTTGAAGAGGTGCAATTGCGGTTCGGTGGCATCGACGGGCTCGTGAACAATGCTGGAGTGGCGGTTCACGCCCCGCTGGCGGCGGATGAAGCGGACTGGCTGGAAAAATGGGACCGAACCCTGGCGGTCAATCTCCGGGCGGCGGCGCAGTTGTCGCGCTTGGTGGTGCCCCACTTCCGGGAACGCGGCGGGGGACGAATCATCCACATTTCGTCCCGGGCCGCGTTTCGCGGGGATACGCCGGACTACCTCGCCTACGCGGCTTCCAAGGGCGGTATGGTGGCGCTGCACCGCTCCCTGGCGCGAGGATTGGGCAAGGACAACATCCAATCATTTCTTATTGCCCCAGGATTTGTCCGCACGGACATGGCCCAGGATTTTTTCGATGAGTACGGGGAAGATTACGCGCTGAACGACATCGCCTTGCCGGAACTCACCGAGCCGCACCACTTGGGGCCGACGGTGGTCCTGCTGGCTTCGGGACTCGCCGACCACGCCACCGGGAGTACCATCGACATCAATGCGGGCAGTTACGTACACTGACCAAACCGGACAATGGTCCGGGAAATTTTTGTGCTCACCATCGAGAATGTGCCGCCGCTTGTTTAATTTGCCTTTTGCCGGCAGCGGGGTAGGATCGGGTGGGGTTCATTGGTCCGGTAAAATGCAATGTCAACCACTTAACGGCTTACCACCATGTCACAAGAATTTTCCAATGACCTCGCTCCCGGATGGGTGCTGCAGCGGGTCCTCGATTTTCTCAACCGCGCCCAATCGCCCAAGGACATCACCGAAGGGGTGCAGGACGATCCCCAAGTCACGACGGGCGATGCGCCCACGGGTACGCCCGGTTACGGCATCGGGGCGACGGTGGCCCAGCGCATCATCGATCACCGCAATGCCCTGCCCCGCCGCCGCTTTTCCCGCATCACTGAACTCAATGGCATCCAGGGCCTCGGGCCGGACAAGGCCCACGATCTGCTTTATTCTCTGGGGAAATCCGCTGATGAAGCATTCAAGCAAGGGATGTACAACGGGGTAGTGTTTCCGGCAAACTTTGACCTGGAATACCATTACGTCCACTTCGTCGATGACGAAAGTTTCCGCCAGGTAGTTGAGGAAGACAGCGTCCTTACCCGGACGGTCAGCCAACTGTTGTTCGATGCGGTATTGCAGCGGACCCAAAATCGCCCCCTGGCGAGTACGGCTAAGAATTACCTGCCCCAATGCTTTTTGGAGCACACCCGCTCGGCCCACCAAGCCAGCTACTACTTCGCCTACTGGTTTTACCGCTTTGATTCGGACAATTGGTTCAGTTTTGACCGGGTGCGGCAGGAAACGGAGAAATACTTGGAATACAACTGGCGCAATGAGGACCGCCTGGAACTCAAGTTCTACAAAGGGTTTGACCAGAACGGCTTGCTCGCCGAAGCGATTACGGTGGAGGATCTGCCGGTGGTAATAAACTACGGTGAACGCCGGGTGACGATCTGGGGTGCCGGTCTGCGGGACTGATCGTTTTTCCGGGTCCGGGCGGCCGCAGGGTCGTACCGGAAAGGCGGTTGCCGCGCACCTTGAACGGACGCACCCTTCTCGGAACTTATATTTTCCGAATCAGCGCATCAGGGTGACATTGCCCTGGTCGCGGACCTGCACGCCATTGCGGTCGGTGTACAGCAACGTCCAGTAGTAGACCCCTTCCGGGCAGGGACGGCTCCGAAAATTGCCGTTCCAGCCCTGTTCCAGGTCGCGGCCTTCGTGGACCAGCTTGCCCCAACGGTCGTAGATCTGGTAGCTTTCCTCAATGACGCCCGAGAACTGGACCGGGATCATGCGGTCATTTACGCCGTCGTTGTTGGGGGTAAAAACATTGGGCATCTCCAGTTCAATGGGGGGCAGCGGCGGCTCTGGTTCTTCCGGAACGACGATCCGGATGGAGTCCGAGAGGAGTCGGCACCCGCCGTTGGTGATGACCTCGGCGTAGTAGGTGCCGGTTTCGGTGGGCATAAATTCGGAGTCACTGGAGACCTGGGATGCATCCTGGAACCAGGTGTAGCCGTTGTAAGTGGCATTGAGGGTGAGCAATCCCGCCGTAGAATCGAGTTTGGGCGGAGGTTGCAGCCGGTCCATAAACGCAAATGTATTGGCGAGGAAGCGGTCCTGATCGTTTACCAGCCCGGTTCCGAAGGTCAGTCCTCCAAGGTCGGTGTAGACATCGACGTCGCTGACGAGCAAGTCCAAAGTTTTACAGTCAAGTACCAAGCTGGGAATCCCCAAAATGTTGGTCGCAAGGACGACGGCATCCGGAGGGATCAGATTGAAAACTGACTGCAAGGACCCTCCTTGCTGGGCTTGGTTGACCGAGCCAAAAGGGCCGGAAAATAAATCGGTGCTCCGGCTGTCCAAGGTCGGGATCAGCGTCGTCGGCGATTGTTCGACCAGATTATAGCCCCACTTGCCGTTCAGTTGGCGGGAGCGGTAGAACCCCGAAAGTTCCTGTCCGGAGGTGATGATGAGCTTGCCCCCGCGCAGTGACCAGGCGTAGAGCGAGTCCACTTCGGCGAGGGTGATGCGCTGGTAAGAGTTGCTCAGTTCGTTGAAGCTGCCAAAGAAAAAGATGCTACCGGTATCCAGGGAAGTCACCTGGGTCAGGGAGCCACTGCTGGAAAAGGCATCGGTGATGATGATCGTCTTGCGGTAGGTACCGGTCGGACCAAAATTGTTCAGGTTGGTGAGTTTGGCGCGCGTATGGTTGATCATGCGGGATCCATCGAGGGTGTAGCCGACGTCGCCGGTGGGCTGTCGCTGTTGGGAGATGGAATACACATCAATCGTCTGTGCGACTGGGAAGAAAACCGTACAAGCAAGCAGGAAGGTGAGTGCGATTAGCTTTTTGTACATGGGCGTGATGGGGACGAGGTAAGGGAAAGCGTCCCTCTACCCAGGATAACCGGTGGAGGTAGTAGAATGTTGGCGGGGAGGAATTAAAATCGGAACTGGGCCATTTGGGCTGTGATTATCAGGGTACTCCCGTACTTGAGCTCGAATTCCAATTTCTTTTTCGCCAGCTTTTTTCGCGAGGATTTTCCACTGCGGTCTTTGGGAACTTTGGTGGAAACCACACAAGCCGATACCCGCTCGCGGGACAAGGCGACTTTTTCCCGGAAGAGTCTGACCGTACTGATCCGTTGGTCGATGGCGTAGGCCAGATGCTCTCCATCCTTGAGCTCAACAAAGAGGTAGTGATCCTGGGCACAGGAATAAAAGATGTAGTCGCACCGTTTGGTGGGGGCCGCAATGTGTAGCTGATCGACGTCGATTCGGCACAATTGGTCCCGCACCTTGCCGGGCGGAAGCAGTATTTCGATGCGTTTTCCTTCAGCAGAAGCCGCGTGGGATATTTGGAAACAGCCCTCGTCGATGTCTTTTAGCTTACGCCTCAGTTTGTCGCCGCAATTCGCAATCCCTCAGAGGCTGTTTAAAATTGATTTGTGAAATTTGTTATCGCAGATTTTTTTGTCAATCGAAGCTCATTTTGGAGTGCGCAGCCCAAGCTGCGGATGAGAAAATAGCTGAAGAGTGGCAGAAAAAGGTGCCGTAACAAAATCGCAGTATTAAATTTAAACAGCCTCTCAGCATATTCGATTTTCACCAATTCGTTTAAATCCTCGCTCAGGATGTCACTGACCGCGTCGATTTCTGCGGGCCCAAGACTGCGCAGCTCGGGATCCAGGGTGGAGCGGCAAGTCCCAGCATCGAAAAAGTAGGTGGTCACCCGATCAAAATCAACCCACCTGTCTTCTTCAATGATTTGGCTGATGGCGCCCTTTTGTTCGGGGCGCTTGCGGTAGGCTTCTTGCGCCTGAATGAGATTCTCCAGCGAAGAAAGAATGTAGGGACTGTGGGTGGTGATAAAAAGCTTCGATTGAGTGCGATTGGTGACTTTGACGAGGTACTCCAGGAAAGCTTTTTGCTTGGTCGGGAACAGGTTGAGTTCGGGTTCTTCGACGATAATTTCCCATTTTCCGGGGTCATTTTCCAACTGGTAAAGGATGAGGTGGGCCGGTACGACCGATTGCACGCCACTGGACGCCTGCGAAAGCATGATTTTCCCTTCTGGGCCAACTACGATGGTGTCATTGCCATTTTCCCAGCGGTAGACAAGGCCGAGCAGCGGAATTTCTAAGAGGCTGTTTAAAGTTGGTTTGTGAAATTTGCTATCGCAGATTTTTTTGTCTCTCAAAGCTCATTTTGGAGTCCATAGCCAAAGCTATGGGCGAGAAAATAGCTGAAGAGAGGCGGAAAAAGATGCCATAGCAAAATCACAGG
>JBCCQH010000083.1:0-34728 GCA_039024435.1 Bacteroidota bacterium | reverse complement strand
GGAACATTGATTTGGCGGTTAACCAGTAGTGCTCCCGGCACTGGCAACGTTTGCAGACGACGCCTTTTTGCTTGCGCAAGTTGCCGAAGTGGGTTCGGCAGGATTGTTCGTCGGGAAATTGGGCGATAAAGTTGAATAGATTCATGGGCAGATTCGAGCTTTGGTCGCAATCTCAACCCGCCGATTGACATCTCGTGTCAAAAACCGTGGCAAAAGCCGTGGCAAAGTTCCGGACAAGCATAAAAACTTATTCTTTCGCTTACCCTCATCCCCCTCCTACATCGCAAACAAGTCGTCCCCCACTTAAGCCACCCAAACCCAAAATTCGGCACCGCTGCATTTGAGGAACAAGCAAATGCGAATTCCCCAAACCAGCGGTGCCGACCACAACGGCCCGGCGGAAGCTGCCTTCCGCACGCTTACCGGATTACTCCTTGATCTCGGCCAGAAAAGCCTCAGTCTGCGAAGCATCCATTCTTGCCTCCTTTGCGTACACCAATGCTTTTTCCGCCTGCTCAATCGCCGCCTCGGTCTCGCCGATTCGGTGCAGCAAGACAGCATTGATATCGTGGCTGTAATACCCAGGAGAAAGCGCTACCGCCGTTGCCGCCCAGGATTGTGCCGTGTACAGTTTATCCGCCGCCAAATCCAAATCGTAGAAATAAGCCGCAGCCATCATCAACAGTTCGGGATCGGGCTCCACGATCACTGCCAGATGGTGCTGTACCGCCGTCACAAACCCTGTTTTGTTGCCGTGCTCTTCCATCCACACCAATTGCGCCTCAATGAAGACATAGTCCTTTTCCTCAACTCCACTGACTGCCAAATCAGCGAGGGCCGTTTGGAACAAGACCGAATCACCATTCTCGATGGCTTGCGAGAGGTCGCGCACAATTCGATTCAACTCATTTTCCGCTTGACTTGCCGCCACAACCTCCGCATCCGGAAGGTCGTGGCTCGATTCCACCGCCCCCATTTCCACCGGCAGCCGACCTTGCTTGCGCAGCACCCGCTCCGCCAATTCGAGCAGACCATTTGCATCACGGGCCCCGGTTTCTTTCTGGACAATATTGCCCTCGGCGTCGAGGAAAAACAGCGTCGGATACGCCCCAACGCGGTATTTACGCGCCAGTTGCGGGCCTTCCCCCCGCTCCATATCGATCTTGAGGTTGATGAAATTGCGATTGAAAAAATTCCCCACCCGCTCATCGCTAAAGCTGTTCGCCGCCATCCATTTGCAAGGACCACACCAAGTCGCGTAAGCGTCTACGAAGATCAGCTTGTTCGCTGCTGACGCCTGGGCTTGTGCCTCGGCCAAACTACCGGAGAAGAAATCAATTCCACCCGCACGGGCCGGCATAGCCCACAACAACATCGCCAGGATAGGTAACACAAAGAGTTTATCAAATTTCGTTTTCATGATGTTTACATTTAAGGTCATCGGAATGTCCGTTGAAACATGTAGTTCAAGCCCCGTGCCAGCTTTCCATCAGGCTTAGATTTCGGGAGAAAATGTCGAAATCGCTCCCGCATCAGAGATGCCCACCGCAACTGATGCGTTGGGGTAGGCGACAATAATCCCAGGCTCAGAAAAGGTTCGCGTCCGTACAGCGTGCCGGGCGCCTACCCTACCCTTCTAAGTGGTAAATTTTCCCGGATCGCAGCGCCCTGAGTTTTCCCGTCCATCAATTTCCGGGGAAAAATTGCGTTACTACCGCATGGCCGATGAAGACCACGCCGGCGGGGTACGTACCGAGCAGGTCAGCATCGTCTTGGGAGAAAACTTCATCCTGTCTTTCCAGGAAGATCCGGATGACATCTTCGACCCGATTCGGACCGCGCTGCGGAATCCCGGTTCCCGCATACGGAGCATGGGGCCAGATTACCTCGCTTACCTCTTGCTGGCGCTGTGGTGGACCGCTACTTCCTGCTGCTCGAATTCATGGGCGAAAAAATCGACCAACTGGAAATGGAGGTGATCGACGATACACGCCGACCCACCTTGCAAAAAATCTTTGACCTCCGAGGCGGTTTAAAATTGGTTGGTGAAATTTGCTGGCGCAGATTTTTTTGTCCATCGAAGCTCATTTTGGCGTCCATAGCCCGAGTTCTGAGCTGCGCCAGCTCGCTCCGAAAATGGGCGAGAAAATAGCGGAAGAGGGGCGGAAAAAGATGCCATAGCAAAATCGCAGAATTAAATTTAAACTGCCGCTCAAGCGGGAAAACACCGATCTGCGCAAAGCGGTTTGGCCCATACGGGAAATCGTCAGCCGCATGCAACGCAGCGAACAACTGCTGATCGGGGACGACTTGCAACTCTTTTTGCGTGACTTCTACGACCACATCATACGGGTGATTGACCAAGTAGAAGCCTACCGGGACACCGTTTCCTCAATGGTGGACCTGTACCTGAGCTATTCCAGCCTCCGGATGAATGAGGTCATGCGCGTACTGACAGCAATTTCGACGATTTTCATTCCGGTGACCTTCATCACTGGCTTCTACGGGATGAACTTTGAATTCATGCCCGAAGTACATTCGCGCTGGTCCTATCCGGCGGTCATCGGGCTGATGGGGCTGATTGTGGCCGGCCAGTTGATCTACTTCCGGCGCAAAAAGTGGCTCGGACCAAACGGAGTTGGTGGGATCTTAACAATCATAAAATGCCGAGGAATCTTCAGAGCATCGAAAAGGATCGATTTTCGGAAGCAAGAAGTGGGAAAAGAAACAAACCTTGCGGCCTTGCCACGCGCACTACGCCGCGTCGGGAGCAGGCGGGCAACCATTGCAGCGGAAATATTCCGCCGGTCCCGCATCGCGAGGAAGCAACTTGAGCGTCAATTCAAACACCTCACGCGCCGTACCCCGGCCGATGTATCCGGTGCCGTCGGTGGTCACCTCATCCCGGTCCACCAGGGACATATTGGGCAGGTGGACTTCGTATTGCCAGTCGTCAGTAATGCGGATTTGGGGAAGATTTTTGATGACGAGGCCGTTCACCTCACCAATATTCGAACTGAACCCAAAATCCCTCGATTCGAAGTAGCTCATGAGGTTGCGGGTCAATTCGTGACTGGCAAACAATTCGATCAATTCCCCGAAACGGTTGTCTTTGCGGTTGCGCAGATTTTCCCAGTACCAACTGAGAAAAGCGCGTTCTCCCATTTCGATTTGCTTGCGGGCCACTGGAAATTCCAATCCCGGAACCAAAACTTCCAACTCTTCACTGCTGAGGCACTTACCGACCCAGCCGTCGACGAGTAGCGCTTGGTGGATGACCTTGACTCCGCTTACGCCGTACCACTTCATTCCGTTTTCCCGAAAATCAATGTAAGAACCAAAGATTTGACATTCCCGGTTCCCTTCGCTGATAACCCGGTGATTTACCCGAAGCGAAGAACCAATTTTTGCCAATTCACTATTCAGTTCCAGAAAGGGATTGACCTTTTTTTTCTTACGACTAAAGATCTGCGCGAGCATGATAACTACATTACTAACTCTATCCGCCTGGTGACAACAATATTTTTTCCATCCTGATCCGAATATTCGAACGTGAGCCCAAATTTCGGTGAAACGATATTAATCGTTTGGCCTTCAAGATAATAATAATTTTCTATCTGACGAATTTATCCACATTTAGTGCGCGTATTAATTTACTGGAGTGATCCCCTTCCCGACACACGGTTCGGGGTTCTTCGCCCTGATTTTCCAGCGGAATGTGATCCCTGAGTCGAAAAATTGGTTTCAAGTCCCGCTCTGGAGCGATTTCCGCTCCCGCAGAGCGCGCGCACTCACCCCCATAATCACCGCTGCCCCCAACAATCCCAAACTCCAGTTGGCATTCCGTGACCGCTCTTGGTAGACCGCCCAGTTCTCCTTTTGCCGAGCAATCAGTTCCGATTTTACGTAGTTAAATTCGTAAGAAATCACGTAGTCCCGCAGGCGCTGGTCCTCTTGTTCCTTGCGCTCCGCCAGACTCAGATCCACCATTCGGTATTGGAGGACGGCGACGGTCACCAACGCCGCAACCGTCAGCAATTCCAATATGAGGCGAATTTTGCGCATAATTGATCAGCAATGGTTGTTCCCAAGGCATTTCTCATCTATACGCAACTGTACCCCAAGTGGTTTAGCGATTTACCGGTCCCGGGACGGTGGCGGTGAGGGCGGCGGCGGCCCCGCATACCGTGCGCAATCGCTCCAGGTCTCTACCCGGCAACGGCGATGGATCTTGATCACGGGCGCAGGAGGAGCCTCGCCCGCCGCAACTTCAATCACCTGATCGCAAGTAGCTTGCCATTCCCGATAGCATTCCAAGTCCACCTCGATATCCGGTCCTCCACCGTACGGCTCCGAAGTGCCTTTTTCCTCGATGAAAAGGCACCAGGTTCCCGGCTCAAGCGAAAATTCAAATTCGCCTTCCGGTCCGGTGGTCACTTGCATTCGTTCCTCAGTAGGCCGGGCATTGCTTTCGCCGCGCCGGGCGTACACCACCATGTTCGGGTAGGGCTTGGGGGTGCGCAACTCTTCGAGCAATTCGGCGGGCGGCGCCGCCCCTCCACAATAATCGCGGGTCAAGAAGACCTTGCCCCGAACGGCAAATTGCGATTCAGTTTCCGGCGTACCGGAAGTTTGTTCCGACTCCGCCTTGGTGGAAGTCGAACCAGAATTGGCCGGCGGACAGCCCCAAAAGGCCAGCACGCCGAGCACTGATATCAAAAAGGTGATTTGTTTCATGGGACAAATTCGATGAAATAGCTTCCGGAAATTGCAGAAAATCCCCACAACAGACAAACATCAACCGGGAATGGTACGATGGAATGCAGTGAACGGTCCGGGTCGACAGTACGAGCACGGCGATCAGCATCAACCGTTAATTTTCGTTGCGGAAAAAATTTCGCTGATCTTTTCGTATTATCGGATTGAAATTTGTGCGTGTACAGGTCAAGTCCCTTATGGCAATCGCTCAGCGCCATCAACACCCCGTATTCTTCCGCAAAAATCGCCGGGTGCGAACACTCGGACTAATGCTCCTGTGCCTGGGATTTTGGTCCCCGGCACCCACGCAAACCTTTGACCGCCCGTCACTGCGTACCGAACTGCAATCCACCCCCAACAACCCCCGCCGGGTCGATCTGCTCAATGCCCTCAGCACCGCTTGGCGCGATCTGAACATCGACTCCGCCTTTGCCCTGGCCCGCCGCGCCTACGACCTGGCCCGCACGATCAACTACCTCCCCGGCCAGGGCGACGCCCGACTCAACCAAGCCTACGCCTTCCTCGAAAGTGGCCGCCCCCGAGACGCCAAAACCACCCTGGAAAAAGCCCGGGTCGACTTCCGCCAAAGCGGCAACGCCTCCGGACTGGGCAAATGCGCCCTCGCCGAAGCCGCCATCCAGTTCGCCACCACCACCCCGATCACCGCCCTGCACACCTGCCTCCGGGCCGACTCCATCTTCGCCGCCGCCAGCGACACCACCGGGCGCATCCAAACCCACTTTCTCCAAGCCGAGATCTTCGCCGCCGCGCGGGCCGATAGCCTCGCCTACCGTATCCTGAAAGAAGCCCGAGCGCTCACCCAGGACGACATTCCCACCGCCGGCATCCTCTTCCGCATAGCCGAAGCCCAAGCCCGCATCGGCCGGGAAGCCGCCGCCATCACCAGCTACAACGCCGCCCGTGACCTCTTCCAACGCACCCAAAACTACGCCGCCGAAACCGAGGCCCGGAACCGCTCCGCCGCCCTTCACCTCAAATTAGCCGACACCGCCGCCGCCGAAGCCGATCTCCAACGCGCCCAAAAAATTGCCCGCAAATTTTCCCTCTTCGCCGCCCTCGCCGAAACCGAACGCCTCCGCAGCCGGATTCTCCGCGCCCAAAACCGCCGTGACTCCGCCCGGATACTCCTGGAATCCGCCCTCGACCACCTTCCCGATTCCACTTCCCCCAAACGCCGCGCCACCTTCCACCTGGAACTCGCCGAGTTCTGGCTGGACTGGCCCGATTACAACCGCGCCCTCGCCGCCACCGATTCTGCCGGAAAACAACTCGACTCCTTGCCCACCGGCCCCACCGAACAAGCCCGCCAGGCACTCCGCTACCAGATTTTTAACCGAATCGGAGCCCGTGAGCGGGCCCTGACCGCCCTGCGCCGGGCCTCCACCCTGCAAGACAGCCTCCACACCGCCCATTTTGCCCAGTGGAAAGCCGGTCAAGCCCTCAGCCTCACCTACGACCGCCGATTGCGGACCCAGGAAACCTCCCGCCAGCAAGCCGCCTTCGAAACCAATCTGCGCCGCTCCGCCGCCGAGCGCGAACTGATCTTCCTGATCGCCAGTGGCGCCCTCGCTTTGCTCACGGTGGCCTTTCTGCTGGCCTGGCTGCGGACCCGTTCCCGCGCCCGCAACCACCAGCGCATCCTCACCCGTTTACAAAAAGAAATCGACCAGGCCGACGACGAAATCCAGGTGCTCGAACAAAAACTGCGCGACACCCGGGAAGACGCCTACCGCCGCAGCCAGGTCCGCCCGGGGGCCGACCCCGAAACAGTCGAAGCCCTGGTCCAATCCCGCACCACCGACCTCAACACCACCATTGAGCGCCTTCGCGGCCTGAACCAGGAACTCGACACCTTTATGTACCGCGCATCCCACGACCTGCTGGGGCCGATCGCCCGCCTCAAGGGCCTCGTCCTCGTCGCCCAGGGCACCGAAGAAGACCTGGAAAGCATCCGGGCCTACATCCGCCTGATCGAGGCCGTAAGCGTGTACATGGACCGCGTCCTGCGCAAATTGATCATCGTCCACGAACTGAACCACAGCCAGAGTCAGATCGAACCCCTCAACATCGCCCGCCTCATCGAAGAACTGACCCCACGGCTGTCCGAGCTTCCCGGCATCTCCCAACCCTTCATCCTCCTCCACGACGCCTTGGAGACCGACGTCAAAGTCGATTCCCGCCTGCTCACCATCGTGCTGGAAAACCTTTTGGAAAACGCCTGCATGTTCCGCGCCGATCCTGACAACCGCCGTCCCCGCATCGAAGTATGGCTCCGCCGGGTCAACCGCGACCTCGAAATCGAAATCAAAGACGAAGGGATCGGCATTCCGGACCAAATCCGGGAACAAGTATTTGACATCTTTTTCCGCGGCTCTGAACGCTCCAAAGGCAATGGCCTGGGCCTCTACCTCGTAAAATTGGCGGTAGAACTACTGGCGGGCCGGATTGCGCTGGAAAGCCAGGAAGGCCGATTTACCCGCGTCCTCATCCGCGTTCCCGAACAAAATTGAAAAGGAATTTACGATTGCAGCCGCAAAAACAGCGCGATCACCCAAAACGCCAGCGACAGCCCCAGCCCGATCAGCGCGATGATCGACGGCCCTTTTTGCTTGTCCCGTTCCAGCAGGCCCAACACCGCCAGCATCAGTGCCAACAGATTGAACATCGGATAGAACAAAGTCCGAAAGTACGTGATCACCCCGGCCACATCGAGGACGACCAGCAGCACGTGAATGCCCAACAAAATCAGAGCATTCGTCCCAAAATACGCACGTCGCATCATGCCCCAAAGCAACGCAAGCCCACCCGGGAATGCAAGTTGCCCCCCGCACAAAAAACGAAAACCGCAGCCCGAGGGAACAGGCTGCGGTAGAATTACACCATTTGAAGCTCGCTCATCCGGCGAGCCTAACAGGCGGTTTAAAATTGGTTTGCGAAATTTGCTTGCGCAGATCTTTTTGTCCATCAAAGCTCATTTTGGAGTCCGTAGCCAGAGCTATGGGCGAAAAAATAGCTGAAGAGGGGCAGAAAAAGACGCCACCGCAAATTCGCAGCAGTAAATTTAAACCGCCTTTAAACCAAACAGAAAGATTTTCGACAAAAGAACGGCTGTCAAACAAGCTATGTCTCACGATAGAATTGACAGAAAAGTAAATTAAAATCAAATAAGTAAAATATTGATTTTCAGCAGATAATGATGCTCAACCAGTGAGGTTGACGTGTTCGGGGGGGCCGTCATCCGCGGCCGTACGCGGGGCAGTCCGCACCACCGGATCGATGGTCAGTAGCGCCCACACGAATCCCACCAGGCCGGCCCATAGGGCAGCCCGCTTGAGGCGTTTCGAATTCATGATGCTAAGTTTTAATACGAGGAGGTGGCGATTGATTCACCGAGACCGGCGAGCGCCGATCCATAAAGGTGTACCCCAATTGTGGAAAAAGGTTACATCTGAAATGAAAAAATTGTACAATGGCCTGATTTATAGCTCTTAATATTAAATAGTTATCCACATTTTGGGGTGCATTATCTCTGAAATTTACGCCTGGGCGGGCGGCTCGCGGGCGGGCGGGCCCGCCCACGACCGGGCTGTCCGGAGGTTCGCCCACTCCGTCCCCTCCGCCTGAAGCTCCGGCGACCAAGCTCCTCCCATCCCTGCCGCAACCATTCCGGTCACCCTCTCCGGGAGGGCATCCAAGTGAATTTGTGCCGACCACCAACCTTCCCCCTATCCGAGCGCAACCCCACACCGCCCAAGCAGCATAAGCAGCATTTCCCCGGCAATCTTCCTGATTTTCCGTCCTATTTTTACTAATTTGCCGACCTTGAAAAAACCGGGAAAACACCCCAACCAACGGATATTTTCCCCGCAAAAGCGCATACAAATCATGGAGGATACGCATAAAAAACTCAAGGTCATCGACGTGCAGTCCCTGCCCAAGCACTTCGAAAAAATCAACCCAGAAGCCAAATGGCGGAAATTCTGGGCCGAAAACGGAACCTACGATTACGATCCCAGCGTCGGGCGGGAAGATACCTTTGTCGTAGACACCCCGCCCCCCACCGTATCCGGATCACTCCACCTCGGGCACATCTTCAGCTACTCGCACACCGATTTCTTCACCCGCTACCAGCGCATGACCGGCAAAAACATCTTCTACCCGATGGGCTGGGATGACAATGGCTTGCCCACCGAGCGCCGGGTGCAGAACTACTTCCACGTGCGCTGTGACCCGACCATTCCCTACGAGCCGGGCCTCGACTTTGAGCGCGCTTCCGCCAAAATCAAAAAGAAACACCCCCGCCTGGTATCGCGGAAGAATTTCATCGAACTCTGCAACAAGCTCACCCACGAAGACGAAAAAGTCTTCAAGGAGCTCTGGCAGCGGCTCGGACTGTCCGTCGACTGGGAACAAGAGTACGCCACCATCAATGACCACTCGCGCAAAATCGCACAGTTGTCCTTCCTCGACCTCTTCGAAAAAGGCAAAATTTACGCCTCCTCCCTTCCCATCATGTGGGACGTCGACTTTCAAACCTCGGTCGCCCAAGCCGAAGTCGAGGACCGCGACAACACCGGCCACCTGCTCAAGGTCACCTTTATGGTACAGGACTCGGACGAGCGGTTCACCATCGCGACCACGCGTCCCGAGTTGCTGCCCGCCTGCGTGGGCGTAACCTGCCACCCCGACGATGCCCGCTACCAGCATTTGATCGGCCAGCACGCCGTAACCCCCCTCTTCGGTGTCCCGGTGCCCATTTTCCCGAGTCCGGAAGTCGATCCGGAAAAAGGCACCGGCATCGTCATGGTTTGCACCTTCGGCGACACCACCGACGTCGAATGGTGGCGCCGCGAAGGACTCGCTCTGCGCACCCTCATCGGGCTGAACGGCCGCCTCAAATCGGTCACCTACGGCGAGGAAGGCTGGGAATCCCTTCACCCCGCCGCCGCCAACGCCCTCTACACCGAAGTCGCCGGCAAAAACGTGAAGCAGGCCAAAAAGCGCATGACCGAACTGCTCCAAACCGAAAACCCCGCCTGGCAGGGCTACCTCGCCAGCACCGAAGAACCCGAAGTCACCGAGCGCAAAGTCAAATTCTACGAAAAAGGTGACCGGCCCCTGGAACTGATTCCGACCCGCCAGTGGTTTGTCCGGCTCCTCCAGCACAAAGAAGATCTGCTGGAAAAAGCCGCCGCCATCCAGTGGCACCCCAGCCACATGCGCACGCGGATGGACAACTGGACCAACGGCCTGCTCTACGACTGGAACATCAGCCGGCAACGCTACTTTGGCGTGCCCCTGCCCGTGTGGTACCGCCTCGACGCCGAGGGCAACCCCGACCTGGACCACCCCATCTTGCCCACACCGGACCAGCTCCCGGTCGATCCCATGGCCGATCCCCCCACCGGCTACACCAACGAACAGCGCAACCAGCCCAATGGCTTCCGCGGCGAAACCGACGTCTTCGACACCTGGTTTACCAGCTCCATGACCCCCCAAATCTCCTCGCAGTGGGGCATTGATTCGGATCGCCACGCCAACATATTTCCCGCCGACGTCCGGCCGCAATCCCACGAAATCATCCGGACCTGGGCCTTCTACACCATCGCAAAGTCCCTCCTGCACGAGGACATCGTGCCCTGGCACCACGTCCTGATCTCCGGCTGGATTCTCGATCCCGACCGCAAAAAGATGTCCAAGAGCACCGGAAACGTCATCACCCCGGAGCAATACCTGGACAAGTTCATGCCCGACGGCGTGCGCTACTGGTCGGCCCGGGCCAAGCTCGGCGTCGATACCATCTTCGACGAAGGCATCATGAAGATCGGCCGCAAGCTGGTCACCAAGCTCTACAACGCCGGCAAGTTTGTCTACTCGCAGGCCGGTTGGGAAGCGCCCGTCACCCACGAAATCGACCGGGGCTTCCTCGCCGAGCTGCACAAACTCGTCGCCACGGCGACCGCGCGCTTTAAAGACTACGACCACGCCCACGCACTGTCGGAAACGGAGACCTTCTTCTGGAACAACTTCACCGATTCCTACTTGGAACTGGTCAAGAAGCGCGCCCTCGACACCGACCCCGCCACGGCCAGCGACAGTGGTTCCGCAATTGCCGCCTTGCGCATGGGAATGAGCGTGCTGCTGCGCCTATTTGCCCCCTTCTTGCCCTACATCACCGAAGAGCTGTGGTCCTGGATCGCGGCCGAAGCCAGCGGACAGCCCAGCATTCACCGCGCTCCCTGGCCATCCACCGGTGATTTTGCCGCGCACACCACACCGGAAGATCCGGAAAGCTTCAATTCCGCCGTGGCCGCCCTAGGCGCCATCCACAAATTTAAGGCCGACAACAACCAATCGGTTGGCACCTTTATGTCCGCCCTGACCATCGAAGCTTCTGCCGAGGTGATCGCGCGCCTGGAACGCTGCCGCACCGATTTGCAAAACGCCGCCCGCGCCCAGCAGTTGCAGCTCACCGCTACCGCGGATGAATTGGAGAGTGGATTCCGGGTCGCCGGCGCATTCATTGAGCGAGAAAAGAAATGATTCGCATCGGGGAATTCAACAATCTGAAGCCATCGCGCATGGCGCCGCACGGACTGTATTTACAGGACAGCCAAGGCACCAATATCCTTTTGCCGCGCAAGTACGTGCCGGAGGAACTGAATATGGACGCGCTGATGCGGGTATTTATCTACCGGGACAATGAAAATCGCCCGATTGCCACCACGCTGAAACCGTTTGTAACCGTAGGCAATTTTGCCGGTCTGTTTGTGCGCCAAATCACGCCCTACGGCGCGTTTTTGGACTGGGGGCTGGAAAAAGACTTGCTGTCGCCCCACCGCGAACAGGAAGAGGCGATGGCCGTGGGCAAGCGCTACCTGATCTACCTTTACCTGGATCCGGTTTCCGGGCGTCTGGTCGCGACCGGACGGCTAAAGCGCTTCCTGATCCGCCACGAGTTTGAACTTTCTGAAGGGGAGGAAGTCGATCTAATGGTATGGCGCTGGACCGATCTCGGCCTGAAAGTTGTCGTCAACCGGCAGTTTGAAGGCTTGATCTACCGCGACGAACTGTTTCGCCGGATCGGGCCGGGCGAGTCCTTGCGGGGCTTCGTCAAGAAAGTACGGGAGGACGGCAAACTCGACATCGCGCTGGAGCCGCAGGGCGTGGGCCGGATCGAACCTGCCGCGCAAAAGGTACTGGACCACTTGCGTCTCGCCAATGGATTTCTGCCTCTGCACGACAAGAGCGATCCGGAACTGATCAAGCGCCGTCTGGAAATGAGCAAAAAGACCTTCAAAAAAGCGATCGGGTCACTTTATCGGGAACAGCGAATCGTGATCGAAGCCGAGGGAATCCGCTTGGTGACGAACGATTGAGCGGATAATTTACTCACGGTAAGGGGATTCGAGTTGGACCCGGTGGTAGATCATCCTCGCGGATAGGACCGCAGGAACGGGCTAAAGTTTCAGCGCAACTTCCGGGACGGTGCGGTGTTGCAGTGTCCACAATCCTCGCGGCTCCCGGCGAGCCACGTCAATCTTCCTCCGGAAGGACCTCTTGCACCCGCCCCACTTCACCGGTTTCGAGCTTCACCTTGATGCCCCGGGAGTGAACCGGCTTGCTGGTGAGGATGCGGGCGACGTAGCCTTCCGTGGTCTCCCCCCTGCGCTGGTTTTGCTTTTCGACGATCAGGACGCGCGCCCCGATGCTGATATTGGCTCTTCTGGTTCCGTTCATAGCGTAAACGTTCAATTGTTGATCAGTTCGGCAAAGATGTCCGTCGACCGGCCCATCTCCGACAAGGAATTTCCGATTTTGATATCGAGCAGGTCCACATTGAAGAGAGGATTGGCGTGGGTCGGCGCTACCATTGCCCCATTCGGTAAGGCATACCAATCTTCCCAGGTGAATTCCGCTCCGCCGATAGGGACAATGTTTACCCACATCTGCCAAGCCCGGGGGCGTCCGCTCGGGTCGAGCAACCACAAATAGGAGTCGCCCGGGGTCACCCCGCCGGTCGCGTAAGTGACCAACAGTGCTTCTTCTCCTTCCTCAGTAATGACCAACTTACGGGTGGTACCGGGATCCCGGACTTTGAGGAAACCCATGAGCCAGAAAGAATCATTCCAAAACAACTGCATGGCCTTGTCGACCTTAGCCTGTTGCTCCTCTCCGGTAAGCTTTTCGGTACCCGAGTAGGCGATGCCCCGCAGTGTATTCGGATCGACGAGCACCCGGTACCCGTCCCATTTGACTTCTCCCAGGTGCCGCTCCCGATCCCAAAAGAGATGGTGTCCCCGGGGGAAATCCCATTCGATGAACTTGACCTCTTCCCAGGCTTCGGCGTTGACCGCGGTCAGCATCTTGTCCGCCAATCGTTCGGCTTCCGGTCCTTCCTGGCCTTCGGGCAGACTTTTGTTCATCACAAAAAACAGCACTCCTCCGGCGACAACCAGGAAGAACACGATGCCCAAAAAGACGCGCAATGCTTTTTTCATATCGGATACGGTAGCGGTACCGTGGTTGGTGAGATATTTACCTCAGCAAATATCCGAAAAGCAAGCGACATGCGACCGGGGAGGGGGTCCATCACTTGGACTATCACCCCCGGCTGCATCTCGACTCTCCCCCCACCGTCATCTCGACGCAGGAGAGATTTTTCACGGGGTAATTTGCGAAGGATTGCCGGATCGTCTTCTACCCAAAACTGTCATCTCGACGGAGGAGAGATCTTTCACCGGGTAATTTGCGAAGGGTTGACCAACTGTACCGTGAAAGATCTCTCCTCCCTCTTTCCTCGGTCGTCGGGATGACGGTTTCGAGGGACTCGTGGTTGGAGACGGAAAACCCGTTGGGCTACAAGTGTAGGGATCTTACAAGCATTGCCGGATCGTCGTCCGCCCCTTTCGTGGCAATTTACCCTTTACTGCGGGTCATTTTTGTATCTTACTCCCCCATGAATCCCATCGGGCCGCAAAACCGCAAATCCCGCTATTTTTCGCTGTTGTTTGGCGGGGCGGGTGTGCTGTTGGCCGGGCTCATGTACTTCGCCGTTCCGGGCGATTCCCACCCCAGTGCCCCCGCGATGGCCGCCGTGGTCACCCTGATGGCCGTATGGTGGATCTTTGAAGTGGTGCCCATCCCAGTGACCTCGCTCCTGCCGATTGTACTTTTTCCCCTGTTTGGAATCATGCCCATCGAGTCCACCACCGCGCTGTACGGAAAGTCCACGATATTTTTGTTCCTCGGTGGCTTTATCCTTGCCTTGGGCCTCCAGGAAACCAATGTCCACCGCCGCATCGCCTTGTGGATCGTCAGCAAGGTAGGCAGCGCCCCCGCCCGCCTGGTCCTCGGCTTCATGGTTGCCGCCGCATTCATGTCCATGTGGATCTCCAATACCGCCACGGTCATGGTCATGCTCCCAATTGCGCTGTCGGTCCTGGAACAAGCCCGCAGCAGCGGTGCCGAAGGCAAAGCCCTCCGCAATTTCGCCTTGGGGATCATGCTGGGAATCGCCTACGCCGCCGACATGGGGGGCATGGCGACCCTCATCGGCACTGCCCCCAACATGGTCTACCGCACGGTGCTCGTGCAGACATTTCCGGGTGCCCCCGAGCCGGGCTTTGTAGCCTGGCTGCTCATGGGGCTCCCGCTCGCGGTGGTCTTTGTCGGGAGTGGCTGGCTGTTGCTGACCCGGCTCATTTATCCGGTGCGCTCCCCTCGTCTCCTGGGCAACCAGGACATCATCCGGGAAAGCTTGCGCGCCCTGGGACCGCTGCGCCGGGACGAAGCCGCTTCTCTGGGCATCTTTGGACTGGCGGCGGTGCTTTGGCTGACGGGCAGCGACATCCGCTTAGGGGACAGTTTTGCGTTTCAAGGCTGGCGGAGCGGGCTGGGCCTAACCGAGGTCAACGACGCAGCGGTAGCCATCGGCTGTGCTTGCCTGTTATTCATGGTTCCGTCGAAGGATCGCCCCGGCCAGCGCCTGATGCGCTGGGAAGCGGCCCGCAATGTGCCCTGGGGCATTTTGCTGCTTTTCGGGGGTGGATTTGCGATTGCTGGAGGATTTGCTGCCTCGGGACTCAGTCGCATGGTCGGAAATTCCTTCGCCGCAATGGCAATCGATGCGCCGGCTTTGCTCGTGATTGTGGTGTGTTTCCTGCTCACCTTCCTTACCGAGATCACCTCAAATACCGCCACGACCAACCTCATCTTGCCCATCCTCGCCAATGCCGCCGTGGCCATCGGGGTGGATCCGCGCATCTTGATGATTCCCGCCACTCTGTCCGCCTCCTGCGCCTTTATGATGCCGGTGGCTTCTCCGACCCAGGCCATTGTTTTTGGGTCGGGTTACGTAGGCATCAAAGACATGATTCGGGCCGGAATTTGGTTCAACCTCCTGGGAATTGTCCTAGTCACCGTGGTTTTCTTGGCCATTGCCGCGGCCGTGTGGGGCATTGACCTGGGCAATATGCCGGACTGGGCGGTGATATCGGCGGGGGCGGAGTAGAGCGTTGGTTCGACGCTACGACAAATTGCCCCCAGCAGAGAGATCACAAACAATTCTTCCCTGGCAAGCAAAAGCCTCAATCACACCGGGTGATTGAGGCTTTTACCTACAAGATCAAAATTCCTGCAATCAGGTAATCGCGAAGTCGTACTGCGTAAATTTGAAGGCTTCTTTCGGGACTTTGTACGAGATTTTCACCTCGCCCAATACTTCAATTTCGGATTGCAGCTTCGCAAATACGTCCTTGTGGTGGTTGAAGCCCAGATTGTGCCCCAAACCGAGCGCCAACGAAGAAAGCATTTGCCATCCCGGAAGCACGTCAAAAATGTTTTCCAGGTCGCGCCAGCGGTCAATGGCCACTGCGGCCTTGTCAAGGCGGGATTTTGGTACACGCATCCACATCTCCGGCGTCATCTGCTTGATCTGCTTCGCCATTTTACTCACCTGCGGAACCATGTCACCGTTGAGGTAAGTCCCTTCCATCTCAATCGACATTGCGGCCGGCAGAATCACATCGACTTTGGCCTGTAAATCGTGGTAGTTCGTGGCGTGGGCAATCACGGTCGCCTTATCCAAGGCATCCCCAAGGATTTCGAGTACCTGGTTGTCCTCTAGCATGTAAAGGAAACCGATTTCACCGGCAGCCATGCGGTCACGCAGCACCGTCGGATCAATCGCTTCAAGACCGAGCAATTCACAACCCGTGCCGTTGGCCGACTTGTCGTCTTTGCGCAAGATCTCATCGCCCCAACCAGAATTGGTGTAGGAGACGTAATGCACCGTTTCTACGCCCATGCTCCGGGCGAGGTCGCGCAAGGCGATGTTCGATTCTAGGCTGGCGTGGGCTGAACCAAGAAAGGTGATCGGGCCGGGATGGGCCCGCAGCAATTCAATCGCTTTGTTGATACCGGTTTGGAACTCAACCGGGACATCTCCCTTCAACTTAATGCCGGAAACGCGGTGGTCGTTGTACTTATCGATGTCCAAACGTCCCTTGTCGCACATCCAGTAATTGTTGACCCGGGGATTGCCCCGCGGAGTCAAGCGCATGACCTTGTTGTCGCGCACCCAGACGTTGACACTGCAACTGCGGGCACAACCGGTACACAGGCCTGGCGCGTACGACATCTCCCACGTGCGGGCCTTGAATCGGAAGTGCTTGCTGGTCAAAGCACCCACCGGGCACAGGTCAATGGTACACATCGAGTAGGGATCGTCAAAGACTTTCCCCGGTGCCGTCATCGGATAGTTTTTGTCGCCCCGCCCGATGATGGTGAGCTGCGCCGTCTTGGAAATTTCTTCGGTAAAACGCACACAACGTGTACAGTTGATGCAGCGCTCGGCATCAAGAATCACGTTCGGACCGAGTTCCACGCGCTTGGGCTTGTGGACCTTGCTGGACTCGAAGCGCGACCCTTCCGGACCGTATTTGTAGGTCCAAATCTGCAACGGACACTCACCGGCCTGATCACAAATCGGGCAATCCAGCGGGTGATTCACCAGCATGTATTCCAGTACGCCTTTTTGCATCTCCTTCACCTTGGGCGAAGAGCGGTGGGTCAACACCACAAGATCCGGCGATAGGGGAGTATTGCAAGCCGTCGCGGGCTTGCGGCCCCAATTCACGACCATCTTGCCTTCTTCGTCCCGCTTGAGTTCCCCGGTCTTGCGGTCTTTGGCCGGCCATCCTACCTCCACCAGACACATCCGGCAATTGGTGGGAATAGACATTGCGGGGTGATAACAGAAATAGGGGATCTCCACGCCGTTGTCGAGCGCGAATTGAAGGAGCATGTGGTCGCCTTCGTATTCGTAAGGTTTTCCGTCTATCGTAATCTGAGGCATCCTGAATCTTATTTAGCTCTCGCCCCCGGAAAAGGGGCTTATCCAACAACTAAATTAAGGTGAAAATCCGAATCTTCAAGGCAAAAAAGGGAAGATTTTCCGGATTTGACGGAAAGGCGAAGGTGGCTACAGAAATTTCGACGAACGGGCAACAACCTCTATCTTTGCCGCATGCGTTTCAGCGTGGTCATCCCTACGTACAACAATTTACCGGAACTCAAAGGGTGCCTGGAAGCCCTGGACGCACTGCCCGAAACTGACTTTGAGGTTCTTGTGGGCATCGATGGGTCGACCGACGGCACCCAAGCCTACCTCGCAGACGCAAATTTTCATTTTCCGCTCCTCTACCTGACCCATCCGGCCAAGGTCAATGCCGGTCGGTCAGCGACCCGCAACCTGGCTCTACCCCACCTCCGGGGCGAATACACCCTGTTTCTCGATTCGGATATGGAAGCCACCCCGGAGCTTTTCCGGGCCCACCTCACCGTGCTCGAAGAGGGAGACCGGATCAGCATCGGGCGGGTACGGTACCGCAATCGCAAAGACAATCTGTGGGTCCGCTACACGGCCGAGCGCGGGGTGGGGAAGTATCCCCACCGGGCCGAGGTCCCGTTTAACTATTTCATCACCGCCAATTCGGCGCTGCCCACACGCTTCTTTCGGGGTTGCGAAGGTTTTGATGCCCAGATCCGGCACTACGGTGGGGAGGACATGGAGCTGGGCTACCGCATTCACCAAAAATTCTGGCCGCACTTCGTCCACAACACCGACGCGGTAGTGGAAACCACCCAACCCAAGACCCTAGAAAAAGCCCTCATCCAGTTGCGCGAGTACGGCGGGACTGGACTGCCTTACATTGCCGCAAAATGGCCCGCCCTCGCGGGCACCTATTGGGTGGACCGGATTTCCGGTACAGGCCTCAAAAATGCTGGTTTCAACTTCGCAACCCGGCCAGCATGGCGCGGCCTGGCCCGGGGAATCCTCCGCATCGCCCCCTATTCGGTCAAAAAGCTGATGATCAATTATCTGGTGATCAGCTACGTTCACGAAGGTTACCGCAGCGCGGTGCCGCAAACTTGATCCTTCCTCCACTCACACAAAAGATATTTCCGCATGGCACTCATCAAAACGCTCAATGGCACCACCCCCCAGATCGCGGACGATACATTCATCGCCGAAAATGCCACCATCATCGGTGACGTTGAAATCGCCACCGGCTGTAGCATCTGGTACGGCACCGTCCTCAGGGGCGATGTCGGTACGATCCGCATCGGCAAGCGCAGCAATATCCAGGATCTCTGCTTGGTTCACTGCACCTACGACTACAGTGGAACCGAAATCGGAGAGGATGTCACGGTTGGGCACGGAGCCATTGTTCACGGGGCGGAGGTGAAGGACCGCTGCCTGATCGGGATGAATGCGGTTGTGCTGGACAATGCGGTCGTCGGGCCGGACACGGTCGTCGCCGCCGGGAGCGTGGTGCTGGAAGGGACGGTCCTGGAACCGGGCTACCTCTACGCCGGTGTTCCCGCCCGCAAGATCAAAGCCTTGACCGAAGCGCAATTGCAAGGCCTGAAAGACAGCGCCGCTGCCTACGTCAAGTACCGCGCTTGGTACCAGGAATGATCCCCCAGCAAATTCTGAGTGTCGCTCAAAGCTTGAGCTCGGTGAATTCTGTGATCAGGTCCTCCACCGTATTGACCAGGTCGCGGAATTCCAGGACAATGCTGAAGAACAGCAGGCTGTTCCGCGCGCCGTAGGTCGCTTCCCGGACCCCCTCTACTTGATTGTCCAGCAGAGCGTCCAGGTAACTCACCAGCGCATCGCGCCGGGCGCGGTATTCCTGCCGCTGGCCTTTGGAAATGGGTTCATTTTCCAGCAAATTTTCCCCCGCATGCAGGTACGCCTGCACTTCCGGCAACAGCTTTTCGAAGCCTTGGGTCTGCTTTTCCGAAGGGGGCAAATGGACGTTCTCCACGTGGGTGGCGGCTGAATTCACGATGAGTCCCGCCGACTGGACCACGTCCTGTTCCAGGCTGATAATCTTGAGGTAGTGGCGACCCGCCGCCGGGCCTTTTCCCTGGATGCGCCGGATGTAGTGGTAGAGGGCGTAGCGAAGGTTCTCGTTGCGCTCCTCCAGGGCGGTCATCTGCTTGCGGGCCGCCCGGGTTGCGGCCAGATCTTCCCGCAAAAGACCGGCAATGCCCTCGCGGAAAATTCCTTGCAGCGTTTGCAAAGTTTCCGCAACCAGCGCCGCACTTTGGTCCTGAACTGCGGCATGGTCGAGTTCAGTATTGGTCGATTCGCCTTGTTGCTGCGCGGCTTTCTTCGATTCGCGGCGGCGGTGGACGATGCTGGTGCGCAAAACCAATCCCCCCGCCAGCAAGACCAAACCGACAATCCCGTAAATCCCAAAGAAGTAGATGACCGAGGCAAAGGTCGCGGCGGCGGTGAAAGCCGCGGCCGCCGTCCCAAACCAACCAGCGATGACGCTGAATACTCCAGCTACCCGAAACACCGCACTTTCGCGGCCCCAAGCGCGGTCCGCCAGGGAAGCCCCCATTGCCACCATAAAGGAGACATAGGTGGTAGACAGCGGCAATTTCTGAGCGGAAGCATAAGAAATGATCATGCTCGCCACCGCGAGGTTGACCGAGGCCCGCACCAGGTCAAAATCGGGCACTTCTCCGCCTTCCACCACTGGCGTCAATTCTACTTTTTCGAAGGTGCGGCGGGACCTTGTGGCCGCGCCGCGGGGCGATAACATGCGGAAGCCATCCCCAACCGCCTGGGAAAACCGGACGATTCCCCGGGAAAGGGCGTTTGGCGAAAAACGCTCCGAACCTTCGTTTTGCCGGCCGAGCTTGACCTCAGTTTCGGTAACCGAGCGCGCCTTGCGCGACAGCCAAAGTGTCAGGACCATGATCAGACCCGCTCCGAAAAGCAGGTACCACGGCGTCGGGATCTTTTCCGCTAAAATCGCCATGTTAAATGCCTCTGCGGTCTGACCGGAGTCGACCCATTGGCCGTAGGCAGTAAAACCTGCCACCGGGACCCCGATGAAATTTACGAGGTCATTGCCGGCAAAGGCCATCGCCAGGGAAAACGTCCCAAAGAGGACGACGATCCGCAGGATATTGAAACGGGTAAATTGGGCTACGATTTGCAATACCACCGCCCAGAAGGCGAAGGAAATACCAATCACAATAAAAATATTTGCCTTGATCCAATCGCTGGAATTTTCCAAGAACGCCGCGTGCTTGAGGCCCTTGGTCAGTAAGAACCAAGTCAGCGCGGTCAGGGCCAGGCTTCCCCAAGCAGCCCCCACCCATTTCAGGCGCTTTTCGTAGCGAAACGTGAACAGCAGCCGGGAGAGGTACATCGTCAACGCCCCGATGGTAAAGGCCACCAGGACCGAGAGCAATATCCCAAACACGATCTTCCCGGCATTCGCCCAGTTGATGTATTCGCCCATGTGGCCGAGGCCCTGATCAAGTTGGCTCATTTTGATCAGGCTGACCGCCACGGCCGCGCCCAATAGCTCAAACACGATGGAAACCGTCGTCGAAGTCGGCAGGCCGAAGGTATTGAAGAGGTCGAGGAGAATGATGTCGGTGAGCATCACCGCGGTGAACAGGACCATGACATCGGCAAAGGAAAATGCTTCGGGGTGAAAGATCCCTTTCCGGGCAACTTCCATCATCCCGTCCGAGGAGGCTGCGCCAATAAAAATCCCCACACTGGCCACCACCATGATGATCTTCCGGGGTGCTACCCGGGAACCAATGGCCGAGTTCAGAAAATTGACGGCGTCATTGCTTACCCCAACCACCAAGTCGAATATCGCCAGCCCGAGCAGCAACACAACCAAAAACAGGTACAGATCCGACATAAAGTAGAATTTGAAAGCACGTTTGCGTTGGCGTTTAAGCTACAGTATGCTTTTCCGGCCAGTGTTAATTTTGCGCAAAATAATTGAAAACGTTTGTTCAGACAAACGGGCTTTGCGGATTCCCCAGCCCCGAGCATTCTTTGGTGGATTGCCGGGCAAATTCT
This sequence comes from Bacteroidota bacterium, assembly GCA_039024435.1. Lineage (GTDB taxonomy): Bacteria > Bacteroidota > Bacteroidia > J057 > JADKCL01 > JBCCQH01. Next base: position 13,535 of record JBCCQH010000083.1, on the reverse strand, counting down.
ACTTTATCGCAGGCAAAATTAATTGATCCTGGCCCCCAATTGGGAGTGGGTCCGCTGGGGCCGAGCGGTCCCCGTTTAGCGCATGATGTACATTTTCCCGAAAACGCCGTTCATTGCGCCTTCGGGGAGGCCCTCGTCCCGCTTGGTCACCCCAAAACGGTCGGCAAACTTAACATTGACTTTGTAGACGTAGACCCCGTTTGCGAGGAGATCGCCGAACTCGTCCCGCCCGTCCCAGGCGTAGTCGGTGACGTTATAGCCGAAGTTGACTCCACCTTCTGCCAGCAGGTCAACTGTCTTGACCAGGCGCCCGCTGATCGTGTAGATCTCAATGTCAAAACGCAGGGGGCGTTCACCTCCGGTAAGGGTGTAAACAAACCGCGTAGAACTGGAAAATGGATTGGGATAGGGCAAGACATCGCTGATCGACTTCTCGTTGACCACGTTGAAGTGGATCTTGAAGACTTCCTGGGAAGCTTGGTTGCCCTTAAAGTCAAATCCTTGCACCGCCAGGGTGTACTCTCCGTCGGCGAGGCGGCCCGGACGGTAGATCAGGCGCGCCTTGTTGTCGGGGAGCTGCCCGGGCACACTTTCGACCAGAGAATTGCCCGAGATTGTAAGTTGCGGATTCAAAGTGTGCGTACGCTCACTGCCAAACCAAATCCGGTAAGTGGTATCCGATATCGAAACCGGCAGGTAAGCATTGTCATCGTTGAGCTGTACTACGATTTCTGGCTCCGGAGCAATGATGTCACCGTCCATGAGGTGCTTGCCGTCCACCGTGACGTCCAGAATCGGCCCGACGTGGTCCAGCTTGATGTAGACCGGGTGGAAATAAAAGTTGTTAAATTCATACTGCTCGACCTGGTCCAGGTCGGGATTCAATTCGACGATCAATACCGCATCACCTTCTTGCAGGCCTTTGTTGGCGGAGTGGAATTGGTAGTCGATGGTCATCGAGCCGCCCGCCGCGAGCTCGGCGTACCGTTGCTGTCCCAGAATGGCCGCCGTCCGGTCCGGTCGCCGCAGGGAATAGCGCACCAATAGGCTGTCCAGATCGTAGTCACTGGGGTTGCGCACTTGGAGCGAAAGCGCCACAATCTGGCCTTCTTCAATGGTATCTGGGGCCACCAGAACCCCAGATGGATCGGCCAGGGCATCGCCTACCGGGGTATAATAGACCTCCCACTCTTCGAGTTGGGGAGCGGTAAAAAAGCCCACGTCACTCGCCTGACCTTCCAGGCGCAAGAAGGGATTGGCCGCCGCATCAACGAAATTCAGCGGAGAACTGCCCTCCACCAAGCCATTGCCCAGGGCGGTTTCCGTCTCATCCGGCGCGATTCCGCGCAGGTCCACGGTCAGGCTGTCCCCGGCCAGTGCTTCCCGCGCCCGCCAGTCAAAAACCAGTTCCTCCCAGTTGTTGGTCGGACCGATTTTCGTAGAGCGCACTTCGCCCGAGCTGAAATTGGTCGAGAGGTCGACCAGCAAATCGTGGCGGGGGGGCAGATTGCCCAGTGGCAAATTCGGTTCGAGAATTACCGTCGCCGAGCCCGGCGGATAGCCTTTGCGGCCCAAGATGACAAAGCGCTGTCCATTGGGCAGATCCTTGATCTCTTCGTAACGCACCCCAATCTGGCCGAGGGCTTGCTTCTGCGCATCCCGCCAAAATCCCAATCGGGGATCCAACGCCGAGACGAGGAGGAAATAATCCCCTTCGACGGTATTGCTGATGGAACTCACCAAATCGTCGACCACCGAGGGATCGTTGGCCGTGGGGGCGGGCAGGAAGCGCCAGTCGCCGTAGAGCGGGACGTCCCGGATCCCCGGATTCAGGGTCTTGTAGCTGATCGGAGTGTAGCAGATTCCGGAACCCGTCTCCCCGTTCGATCCGTGCGGACCGAAGAAATAGACCGCTTTCCCGCTCGATCCCACTTGGGTTTCAATGTAAGCGTGCAATTGCTGGCTCCAGCGGGCAAATTCCCATTCAAAATTGACCGGGTCCAGTTCAATCTGCTCAGTGGGATCCTTGGAAAATTGGGGCGGCTTGCTTTGCGACCAGCCCGTCTTGCCCGGCACGTAGCGGAAAGAAGCTTCATTCCAGAGCAGCGGGAAAATATCGGCTAGACGCACCCGCCAATAGTACACCGTACCCGGGGTCAGGGCAAAGGGCAATTCCCACTTTGCCAGATTCGCGGTGCCATTGATCACCGCCGAAGTCCGCTTGAAGGGCGAGGTAAAGGTGTGAACCGTATCAATCTCAAAGATGTAATTTACGCTCGCATCAACGCTCATGATGTAGGTCGAAGCCGACAGCGTGAGATTGGCCCGGTCCACAATGGCGTATTCGTAGGGGAAGAGAATCGCCGGGATATTGCCCTGGATCAACGGACTGAAATTGACCTGGTTGTTCAGCTCTGAGTACTCTTCCAGGGAGTCGAGCGCATCCACAAAGATTTCGTATTGATTGAGCCCAGCCAGGCGATTGCCCAGGGTATTTTCGATGGGAAAGACCAGCGTGTCAATCGTCGGGAAAGCACCGTACTCACCCGGATCGTAAGTGATTTCTTCGCCGGTGGGAGCGCGGTGGCGAATTTGCAGTTGGAAGGAATCGGGAAAGGTCCGCCCTTCATTGTGGACCACCACATTGAGGTTGTAATTGGTTTCTTGCGCGGATAGATTCTCCGGAGTAAAGAAAATGTCCGGCTCCGAAATCGCCAAGTCGGGCCTTTCCGGAAAGCGAATCACAACCGCCGGATCGCCCTGCAGATTGATCTGCTTGGTGTGGTTCGCGACCAGCAGATTGGAATAGCCGTTGTAGGTATTGGCAAAATCGCGGATCGTAATCCGAATCACGTCCCCGATGGGCTGATTGTAGAGCGTATCGGTCCCGATGTCGTAAAATATTCGCCCAAAATCGCTCAACTGCTGCAAAAAACCGGCAGTGCTGTTTGCGAGGTAGCCGATGCAGCCCCGTCCCGGCTCCAGCAAAAATCGTTCACCAAACGACTGAGATGTTTCCAAAAAGTTGCCGCCGTAACAGCCAAAGGCCAGCATGAAGGGGTAACGCCCGAAATTCGAGTAGCGGTTGGCTTCCTGAATGTCGACGTCAAAAATATTTGTGCCGGAGTGCCCAAAAAAGTGCAAAATGCCCACTCCGCCGTTGATGACTTCGGTCGAGGTCTGGGACGTATTGCTCTCGATGCCGTTGCCTTGGGTCTGGAAGAAAAACACTTCCGCCCCGACTGGATCGTCTTCCAACTCGGACTTGTAATCGTCCACCAGAGCGCCCCGGATCCGCGTCTGCTCGGTCCCGGTTTTGCCCCCGCCCATAAAAATGGCCTTTTTCATCCAGCCCGCGTACTCGGTGTGCTCGTACTCATCAACCTTGGCGAGATAATCGATTCCTTCGGAATCATTGTAGAGATTTACCCGCCCGATCGCCGCCTGCGGCTCAACATTGACACGGTCCCGGTCAAAGTTGGAGACAAATTCGTAGTCATTTGCCGGCTTGCCGAAACTCGGTACGTAATCGACACTCGGCGATTGCTTGTGGACCGAGCGGCCCTTGCCCCAGAGCAAGAAGTATTTCGGCTTGACCGTCCAGTTGTCGAGCGCATACTTGCAGAAATTCTTGATGCCCCACGACGTAAACGACCCAAAGGCAAATTCATCCATGATTTGGTCCACGTAGACCACCCGGGAACTGAGGGGTCGGATGGAGTTGGTGTCGCGGTAGGTCGCGTAACGGAAAGCAGAATTGGCGAAGCGGCGGTGGGTGATGATGACGTATTCCGCGCCATTGGCCGGGTCCGAAAGGTTGCTCAGACTCGTACGGGCCTTGATCGTGGGCGTCTGCACCGCTCGGTCGGTGTACACATAAAGGGTGCGTTCACCGGACGCCCCGGGCACCAAAAAGTGCAGGGTATCCCCGCTGACCGTCGCCCGAGTCCGCTCTTTGTTCACCGGATCGATGAGCCAGGCTTCCGCCGTGACGTCGGCATTGAAAAATCGCAGATAAGTGGTGTCCGACTCGTTGAATTCGCGGACGACCGTTTGGACCTCACCATTCAGGTCAAAGGTCCGGTCGTATTCCAGGTAGTGCCACGCGACCCGCTGCTTGTCCGGTTTCGAGCCGTTGCCGTAAGCGTGGAACCGAACCAGGGTCGTCGCCGGCAGAGGATCTGGCATATCAAAGGCGTGGGTTTTGATGTTGATCCCGGCCGTGGTATCGAGGTAGCGGTCCTGGGCCAATACGTCAATCGCCGTAATGTGCTCGGCCGCCGTCGTTACGCTCACCACCCGCGCCACTACCCGGGTGGGATTGCCGCTATTGGCGTACCCGGGCGTGGGAACATTCGTCGCCATGGCATCGATCAGGTCGCCGGTTTCGTATTCAGCATTGGCGAGGAAACCCTCTCCCGTGATGAAGTCCGGGTTCAGGACGTGGGCGACTTCCGTAGCCCCACCGCCCCCTTCGAAATACACCAGCGAACTGGCAAAATCACTCAGCACCCGGTAACGGTACCAGGGTTCGGGTACGTAAGCAGAATAGTTTGTCGGCTGGATGCCCGCGATGCGCTGCTGTGCGGTAGCATCCCAGGTAATGAAATAAGCTGAGGTATCGGTGAAGATGCTCGTAAACTGGTTCGGCTGCTGCGAAGGATCGAAATTGAACGGGGAATAGGGATTGCGGTAGATCAGCGAATCCATCCCACCATCGTTTTTGTGACCGTAGAATTCGAGGTAGTTCAGGTTGTTGCCCGCCGCGTCGACGTAGATGGGAATTTCTTCTCCCCGGTAAAACACCTGCACATTTTGCGGCGTAAGCGTGGCCAGATTGGCGACACCGGCCGCAGTAAGATCGGCTAGCGAAACCCGGCAAGGGCCATCTTCATCGACGAGGACCTTGATGTAATTTTGGTTGAATTGGTACCATTCGTTCATGTACCAATAGCCGGAGCCTTGGGCGGCGACGGGGGTCCACATCCCCCCCATGAACAGCATACACAGCAATGCCCCGTACCACCATTTTTCGCGGCGTACGGGCGCTGCGGAGACAAGCCGATTCGCCCCGAATCGCTCGTTGATCGCAAGATGCTTGATATGTCTGCAAATACTGCCTATGTCCATGTTCTCCTCCGGAGGATTCGAACGGCCCAATCCGCCGCTCCTCCATTAATCATTGCCAAACTATTTCTTGCGGTGCCCGCCCCGCCCGCTCAACGCATAATGTACAGCTTGCCAAATCCATTTTTTACAATGTTGTTCAAGCCTTCGTCGCGCGTCTTCATCTGCTGACCGTTCAGGCGGGTCACCACCTTGTATACGTACACGCCATTGGCGAGTACATCTCCAAATTCGTCCCGTCCATCCCAGGCGTAATCCGAGATGTTGCGGCCGAACCGGACGTCATTGGTTTCGTGTAGATCGATCACCTTGATCAGGCGACCAGAAATGGTATAGATGTGGATCTCAAACACCTCCGGGACTTGGTCGCCGGTGAGGGTATAGACCCAGCGGGTCGAGCTCGAAAATGGATTTGGATAATTGAGCACGTTGCTCACCGCACTTTCATTGACGACCTCAAAGTTAATTTCGTATTCGGTTTTGCCGGCGGCGTTGCCCGTGGCATCGTAGGCCTGAACGCGGAGGGTGTATTCGCCATCTTCCAAGCGTCCCGGCCGGAAGTAGAGTTGTCCTTTGTTTTCAGGGAGCGAAGCCGGTATGACTTCCATTTCGGTGTTTCCGTTGATAAATGTCCTCGGCAAGTTGCCGCTCGGGGTCTTGCGACCAAAAAACACCTCGTAGGCCGAGTCACCCACCGCAAGGAAGGGGTTCTCGTCATTGACTTCCAGCAAGATTTCTGGCGTCGGCGAGACGATATCGCCGTTCATGATGTGCTTTCCGTCGAAAGTCACATCCAGAATTGGATTGATCCCGTCGGGCAATACGTGGAAGGGATGCGAGTAGATATTGTTAAAGCGGTACAATTCCGGCTGGTCATTGTCCGGGTTCAATTCAATGGTAAACAGTAAATCTCCGATCATATTCCGACCACCGGTGGGCAAATCGAAAGAGAAAGTCAAAATCTGACCGCCCGGGACCGGTGCGTAGCGCACCCGGCCGACTTCTTGGGTGGTACGGTCCGCCCACTGCACCGTGTAGCGCACGAGCAGACTGTCAAAATCTGACTCCGACACATTGCGTGCCGAACAAGTCACGCGGAGGGTTTCACCTTCCATGATGGTGTCCCGCTGGAAGGACCATTCGGTGATCGGGTCGATGACCATATCGGCCGCCGGCGTGTAGAGCACATGCCAATTGTCCAACTGCGGTGCCGTCAGGCGCACGCTGTCACTGGCCCGGGCCTCCAGACGCATGTAGGGAAATTCTACCGCATCGACATTTGCCAGCGGATAAGTACCGCGGGTGAGATTGGTGAGGATCAGTGAATCACTCGCATCGCCCCGCACGGCGTACAGTTCGACCTCCACCTCTTCCTGGGCAAAAGCGTCCAGCGACTCCCAATCCCAGATCAATTCGTTCCAGTCCTGGGCCGGGCCCACCGGTGTCGAGGTGATCGTACCATTGTCAAAGTTGGTGTGAAGCGCGATCCGCAAGTCAAATTTCTCGATGTTGGATAGGTCATCGAAGATGTTCGGTTCACTGATCACGATACCCTGACCGGGATAACCTTTCCGCCCGAAGATGATAAAGGAATTCTGGTCGGGAATCGCACGGATTTTGCTGGTGTCGCAGCCGAGCATGGCAAAAGCCCGTACCATGTCATCCGACCAGGTCGGCACCCGGGGATTGCCCTCGCTGACCGCGAGGAAGTAATCGCCCTCGGGCAGTCCGGCAATCGACTGGATCACATCCCCTTCGGCATCCGGCATTGAAGCATATACCCAGTCCCCGTTCGAGGTCCGCAAAATGGTCGGGGCCAGATCGCGGGCGCGGATCGGGGTGTACATGAGGCCGCGTAGCGTACCACTGGGCACAATATTTGAGAAGGCCCCGTTGGCGAGGCGGTAGTTGCCGTGACCGAGGTTGTTCACAAAGGCGTGCAGTTCCGCACTGCGCTGCCCGAACTTCCATTCCCGGTTGATGGGGTCCATCTCGATCTGCTGGGTCACGTTTTCGAAGAACTGGGGCGGCTGCGATTGCGCCCAACCTACCTTCGTCGGAATGTATTTGAAGGAAGCTTTGGCCCAGGCCGCGGGGGTAATATCGGCCAGGCGCACCCGCCAATAGTATACCATGCTGTCTTGGAGGATCAATTGCGGCTGCCACTCACTGAACATGGCACTCCCTTCGATGACGCCCGAGTTCTGCAGGAACGGCGAATTGAAGGTAATCACCGTGTCGATTTCATAGATGTAGCGCACCCGGGGATTCTGGCTGATCGCCAAGGCCGAAGCGGAAAGGGTGATTTCGTTCTCGTCGATGACCGCGTAGTCATAAGGGAACAAAATCGCCGGGATATTTCCCGGGATCAGCTTGGAGTAAAAGACCCGGTTATTTGACTCGCGGTATTCGTCCAGGACATCGGTCGAATCGACGAAGACATCAAAATTGTTCAGACCGGCCATCTGTTGTCCGACGGAATTGGGAATTCGATAGGTCAGGGTATCGATCTGCGATACCGGCGGGTGCTGTGTTTTGGGGTAAGTCACCCAGGTGCCAGAGGGCAATTGTTGACGAATGCTCAGGAAAAAGGAATCCTGAGTGACCAGTCCCAGGTTGCGGGTACTGACATTCATCGTGAAGGCCGTGTCCGAAGCCGAGAAGTCTTGCGGCGTAAAATAGATGTCGGCGTCGGTGATTTCCAGATCCGGCTTCTGCGGCAGGTAGAGCACAATCGAGGGATCGCCTTGCAAGTTCATCTGCTTGGCGTGGTTCAGGTGGACCTGGTCCGACCAGGTAATCGAGTAGGCTTCAATCGCTGCCTGAAGCACCTTCCCGATGGGCTGCCCAAAGTGAGTGTTGTACAGGGCCGGATAAAACACCGTCCCGAAATTTTTCAGGGGGGTCAAATAGCCTGCGGTAGAGTTGGCGAGGTAGGCGATGGATCCGCGGTCTTCTTCCAGGACAAATCGCTCCCCAAAGCTCTTCGAGTCACCGGTAAAGTTGCCTCCGTAACAGCCAAAGGCGATCATGAAGGGAAATTTACCCCAGTTTTGGTACAGGACAGGTTCCTGAATGTCTACGTCGTAGATGTTGTTCGAGGAGTGCCCAAAAAAGTGAATAATGCTCGCGCCAGCATTGATCCGTTGGGTCGAGGTCAGGGGTGCATTCGTCAGTTCTCCGGTGTTGTATTTCTGGTAGTAATTTCCGGTTCCTCCGAGCGGCGGAGCCTCGACGAAGGGCATGTAGTTGTCGCGAAAGGCGGAGAGAATCGGTTGTTGCTCGGTGATGTCATCGCCCCCGCCGAGGAACACCACCTGCTTCATCCATTCGGCCCAGGGCGTGCGCTCGTACTGCCTGACCTTGTTCAAGTAGGTAAGTCCTTCCTGGTCGTCGTAAATATTGACCCGGCCAATCGCCGCTTGGGGCACCACGTCGTTTTGCAAGCTGTTGTAATCACTTACAAAATCGTAATCGCAGGCTGGGTCTCCGTAGGTGGGCACCAGGTTGAAAGGATAGTCGCGGGTTTCGTACTGGCCTTTGCCCCATAGCAAGAAGAACTCCGGCGCCACGCCCCAATTGTCCATGGCGTACTTGCAGAACCGCTTGATCGCCTCGGGGGTAATCGTACCGTAACCAAATTCATCGTAAATTTCATCGGTGTAGACGATGCGGGTGAGCAATTGATTGACGGTATTTGTATCCCGGTAAGTCTTGTAAGCATTCGCGGAGGCAGTCAGCGAGCGGTGGGTGATGATGACCATTTCCCCCTGATTTGAGGAATTGCCCAGATTGGAAAGTACCGGGCGTTCCACCACAGCGGTTTTGATGCCGTCGTCGGAAAAAATATAAATTTCGCGTTCATTGGTGGCACCGGGCACCACGATCCGCAAGGTATCGCCGGTCATGACGCCGGTTGACCGCACCCGGTTCGTCAAGTCATAGGCGTAAGACTGTGTAGTCCCAACCGCCCCGGCAAAACGAAAATAAGAATTGCCCGGATCCAGCCACTCGGCCATTTTGATGTCCGGCTCATTGTTCATGTTGAACTCCCGGTCATAGACCAAGGAAGACCAGCAATAGTTGTTGTTGTCGGTATTGTTGTTCTGGGTACCTAAGGCGGTATAGACCATGCGCACCTGATTGCCGATGGTATTGTTGTAGGGCGCGGTCCGGGTACGGATGTAGACATTGTTCACGGTATCGCGTATGACCGGGTTCAGGTCCAGACTGGCCTGAAAGTCGTGCTGCCAACTTGAACGGCCGTAGATCCGACAAGTGAATATCGAAGGGTTGCCGACGTTGGCGGGAAAGGGGGTCGGCATAAAAATGGTCGCTTCGTTGCCGAAACCAAAGGCCCTTCCGACGTAGCCTTCCCCGGTAATGTAGTATGAGTTCAGGACGTGGAAAATATCGTACTGTGAGCCGCCCCCGTTGTTCCAGTCCACGGATTGACCGCCGGTGGCCGGGTGGTACTCATGGTAGGCACGGTAACGAAAAAACGGTTCCGCGCTGTAGTTCTGATAGTTCTGGTCGTTGAAATCGGTGTAACGCAGGCCTGGGTTGTTGTCGAAGGTCAGGAAATACGCCGAGGTGTCGCTGAAAAGGCTCAAGTTCTCGTTGGGCTGCTGGTCAGAATCGTGAATTCCGGTGTAAGGATTCCGGTACATAATGGAATCGACCCGGCCGTCATTGCGGTGACCGAAAAACTCAACGTATTGCAGATTACCGGACTGGCTGACCACGTGCATGGGCACCTCTTCGCCCCGGTACATCAGGTGCAAGTTGTTGAAGTCGTAGCCGGCGATTGGGAAATTCGCAGCGGTCAATTGAGCCGAAGACACCCGGTACACGCCGTCTTCCCACACCCGAATTTTGGCGTAGGTATTGGTGGATTCGTACCAAGCATTGCCGTAGTCAAAGCCGCCCTGTGCCCGCACAGACGGTACTGAGACAAGCAGGAGCGCGAACATTAGGCTGAGTGAGTAGAGCTTTTTCAGCATAGTATTTCGACCAGTCATTAGAACGCTACACTTAATCACTAAAAATACGCAAAAAGCCGTCAACTTTCTACGGATGAAAGATTGACGAGCTGTTTGGTGATTACCGTACATTGCCCGGCGGCCGATTGATATTTCGGATGCTGGACCGGGCGCCAGCTTTATCTTTTATTCCTGAAGGTGTACTTCAGCGAAAATACATGCGAATAGAGCGTCTGCGCGAAACTGCCGACATTCGATAGGGCATAGTCCACGGTAAAGTTTTTCAAGTAAAAGCCCGCCCCCACCGTCGGGAAGACGGAGTAGACTTCATTGCCTTTGGCGTTGCGGATTTGCTGCAAATTCTTGAATCCACCGCGCAGGTACGCCAGCCGTTTGTAGCCAACTTCTAGCCCCATGTGCGGGTCGATACTGACGCCGCCCAGGTTTGCGATGACATTCCGCGGACCATCGAAGTGGATGTCTGTGTCCAATGCCACCAGGATTTCCACGGGCTTATCCCGCAGAAAGGTATATCCCCCCCCCAGCGTCACGCCCGGCAGGGTGATTTCCAATGAGTTCTCGGGAATCACATTCCCGGTTTCAATGAAAGCTTGCTCAAAAGTCTCCGTATTGAATGTCCAGGCATTAAAAGTGCTGGTCACATCGGAAATCATCACCCCGAGGTTCAACGGACCTGAGCGCCAGCGCGCCCCAACATCCAAGCCGAATCCCCAGGCGTTGGCAAACTTGCCTACGCTGCGGTTGACCACTTTAAAGTTGGCCCCTACGTCCAGTCCCCCCAGAATGTCCACCCGCTGTGCCAAACTCAACAGAACCGCCAGATCCGCCACCGAAAAGGTTTCTACCGCATCAAAGTCGATGTTGCCGTTCGGGTCCACCAGATTCAGGGTATTGGGGATGTCGTCCACGCCAAGGCGGATCACCGAAGCCCCGAAACGGCGGCCATTCCCAATCGGCATCGCAAAACCAACGTAATCGTACTTTGCAATTCCGGCGAAGTATTCCGAATGCATCCCCGCAATCTCCGGCACTGGGTCCGCAAGGCTCAGGCCACCGGGATTCCAGTATCCGGACGTCACATCATCTACGATGCCCGACATGGCATTGCCCATGGCTGCGGCCCGGGCTCCGACCCCGATTTTCAGAAATTCATTGCTGTATTTGCGTACACTCTGTGCTTGGATCGCAAACGGAGCACAGACAAGGAAGAGCAATACAAGCCTTACGATTCGATTGTACATCATCTTATTCGGCAAAATAATCTGCTGAGAAGTAAATATAGCCGTGGACGGGCGAAGGAACAAGGTAAATTTTCGCCCCTGTGCGACATTTTCCGGATGTGTCGGTCGATTCCCTCCGTAGATTAGCCCATTCGTTTTCAGGCGGTTATCGCAAGCAAGACAAATAGGCAGCAATCGTCTTTTCCAGCCCGAGGTAGAGGGCATCGCAGACGAGCGCGTGGCCGATCGAAACTTCGAGCAGATGGGGCACTTTCCGGGCAAACCAGGTCAGATTGTCCAGGCTCAGGTCGTGGCCGGCATTGATGCCCAGCCCCAGACCGTGGGCTTGCGCGGCGGCGGCAGCAAAGGGGGCCACTGCCGCTTCGCGGTCCGCATTGTATTGCACGGCATACGGTTCAGTGTACAGCTCGATCCGGTCGGTCCCGGTGTGGGCCGCCGCCGCAATCATTGCCGGCTCCGTCCCGATGAAAATTGAGGTCCGGATGCCCGCTGCTTGCAGGCGGGCCACCACCGCGCGCAGTTCATCGCCCCGGGCGACCGTGTCCCAACCGGCGTTTGAGGTGAGGGTTCCGGGGGGATCCGGAACCAGGGTACACTGCGCCGGGTGTACTTGCTCCACTATCTTTAGAAAATCCTCCGAAGGATAGCCTTCGATGTTGAATTCGACATCAATCTCCGGGGCAATTGCGTACACATCCGAGCGGCGGATGTGGCGCTCGTCCGGCCGGGGATGGACCGTGATGCCCTCGGCTCCGAAACGGATGCTGTCCCGGGCGACTTGCAGGACATTGGGATTCTTGCCGCCGCGGGCATTGCGCAGGGTGGCAAACTTGTTGATGTTGACGCTCAAGCGGGTCATAAACAACTTATTTGATAACGGTGGCGGGTTGGTTTTGCAAAATATCACGCACGATTGCTGTGCCGTGCAAACGCCCATTCTCGATAAATACCTTTTCGGTGTGGACCCCGGCAATCACCGTTCCCGCGAGGTACAGACCGGGAACGGGTGTGGAATAGGTCTCGGGATCGTACTCCGGAATCAGGGATTCGGGATCGTAGGGAATCCCCAACTGCTGGTAAAATCCGGTTTCCGGCAGGTATCCGATCAGGACCAGCACAAAATCGCTCGGAATTTCCTTTTCCGCCCCGGTTTCCAGATCGCGGTAGGCGACCGCTTGGGGGGTGATGCGGGTGGCTTCCCCGCGGGTGAGCAGTTTGATGCTGCCCTCCCCGATGCGGTTTTGGATATCTTTCGTAAGCCAATATTTCACCGTGGGCTTCATCCCTTCTTCCCGCACGAGGATAGTCACCTCGGCTCCGCTGCGGTAAAGATCCAGGGCTGCTTCCGTGGCCGAATTTCCCCCACCAATGATGGTCACCCGGCTCCGGGCGTAAGGGTGGGCCTCGTCATAATAGCGGGTCACCCGGGGTGAGTCGATCCCCGGGATGTTCAGGGGCCGCGGAAAGTCAAAGTACCCCGTGGCAATGACGACATTGTGGGCACGGAATTCTTCGCTGCCGGTAGTGGTCACGGAAAATGTTTCCCCGTACCGCTTTACCCGCCGGACTTCGGTGTACAGGCGCAAGTCCAGCCCATAATGATCGGCCGCCAGGCGGTAGTACTTGAGGGCTTCGTTGCGGCTGGCTTTGGCACCTACCGTAGGAAAAGGCAGTTGCCCGATGGCGATGTTTTCCGGCGTGGAAAAGAAAGTCATCTGCCGCGGATACCGCCGAATGGACTCCGCGATGGATCCCTTTTCCAGGACCACTACGTCTAGCCCCGCTGCTTTGGCTTCGATGGCACAAGCGAGGCCGCAAGGCCCCCCACCAACGATCAATACATCATGCACTTGGTCAGTCATGTCGGAATAACGGTTTTGCACCCGGCGAAGTTGCGAAATTTTTGTGTCGGATGTGCTGCAAAAGGATAGAAAGTGCCGTTGCTCCCTGCGGAAACCAACCACTGTTCAGCCGAAACTCGATTTGCGTTTGACCCGATCAATCCCGTTGTTGCGTCGACATCATGCCCAATCAGTACGACAGCATCCTTAGGGAAAACTTTTCCAAAATCTTACTGCCCTTCATCCAGCGGCGCTTCAATTTTGAGATTCTGACCGAAGAGGACCTCCCGGAAAACCTCCAAAAGACGGTCAATCGCCAAATG
>JBCCQH010000082.1:0-34790 GCA_039024435.1 Bacteroidota bacterium | reverse complement strand
GATTTTGCTATGGCATCTTTTTCCGCCTCTCTTCAGCTATTTTCTCGCCCATAGCTTTGGCTATGGACTCCAAAATGAGCTTTGAGAGACAAAAAAATCTGCGATAGCAAATTTCACAAACCAATTTTAAACAGCCTCTAAAGACCGTCCGGTATGAAGACCATTTTGCCATGTTTGATTGCGTTCAGCGCGGTATTCCTGTTGGCATTTCACCAGCGGGAAGTGACCCCCGAAGCGCGTGCCGCGGTCGAAGGAGTTGCCTGCGACATCACTTCGACCTCGGGGTACCGCTGCCTTTTCATGGGGCACAGCTTTTTCATCCCGGTCGCGGAAAACATGGCGGGCCACGCCATACAAGCCGGTTTCAACACTCACGAGCAACTGGAATATTTTCGTGGCGGCAATAACGGCTCCCCGGAGAAGCTCTGGATCAGTCCGGTTTGGCGTCCCGAGATCCAGGGCATTCTGGATACGGCAGGCATTGAGCTGCTGGGGATGACCTTTCACGGCGATTTCCCAAGTGCGACAGGCTATCTCAATTGGGCGGACTACGCCATTCAGCAAAATCCCAGCACGCGCTTTTTCGTAGGCATGCCCTGGATGCGCTATCCTGGGACCACGACCACGGCCGACATGCTGGCCGATTACACATTTAAGCATGAGCAGATCGTCCACGGCATCATCGATACGTTGCGCGCGACTTTCCCCAACAATGAATTTTACTGCATTCCCTACGGAGCGGGCGCCATCGAACTCAAGGATCGCTTTGAGCAGCAAGCACTGCCCGACATTACCGCACTTATCGGGGCGCCCGCCACTTCGGTCTACCGGGACAGTCTGGGCCACGCGGGTGAGATCGTCAAACGGATAGGGGAGCTGATTTTTCTGCGAGCGATGTACGGGGTTGATCTGCAGAATTATTCCACCAATACCGGCTACACCACCGACCTGAAGGCCATCGCGATGGACATCCTGGCGGCCCACGACAGTTGCTACGACTGCGGTGGGGCAGCCGCTTGTTCGGCAACGCATATCCTGGCGCCGCAACTGACCGAAGTAGAAGTGGCGGTGTTCCCCAATCCATCCGCGGGGAAGGTACAGATCCGGGTGGACCACCCTGGGCCCATTGATCGGCCTTTTACCCTGAACGTTTACAACGCAGCCGGCCAACGGGTGTACGCTGCGCCGCACCAAGCTGGAGAAACGATCATCCTCGATGAACTGGCCGTTGGTATTTACACCTACTCGGTCCTGCACAACTTGTACGGAAGGGTGACCGGGACGTTCCTGGTGCATTGAGCGAGCCCGCTTGGCGGGCGGTTTGACGGTAGCGCCAGGGAGCAGTTGCCCTTTCCCCGCAAAGGTTGATCAATCCCAGTTCAAATACTCCGCCTTTCCGCCTTCGACCACGTCCTGGATCTTTTCCTTAACCTCTACGTGGAGGTTCTTCATCAGATCCTTGGGCAGTTCATCGCGCAGGGCATCGTCCTTGGACTCACCCTCGAACACCGTGGTGAAAACCGAGTAAGAGTTGACCGCTTTGACCCACGCCTGGCCAGCAAATGCGCTTTTTGCAACGTCCCAAAACTTCACCTGCCCCAAGGCAGCACCGCCTTCGAACTGACCCCCAGCCACTTCCGCGGGCAGGATGAGGACGGGCTGAATCACAACCAGGTATTGGACCGTAGGCAAATGCTCCATCATTTTCAGGCCCTTGCGCAGGAAGGCATCGGCGTCGTCGCCGTCGATTGCCCGGCCGTCATCGCCGTAGAAGACTTCGGACCACTTCTCCGTTTTGAGATGGTCGTAGATATGTTCCAGGTGCAATGCAGGGATCATCCCGTACCATTCGCGGAAAAACCAGATCGGTCCTTTTTCCCATTGCGCGGCGTCGTAGCGGATCGAGTAGGCATTCGTGCCCAGGACGAGGGGGGAACGCGTCTGCAATTTCCCTTCAGAGCCAGCCGCCAAGCCGCCAAATGTCCGCGGTCCCAGTTTTGCCCATACCGCTGCCGCATCCTCCGAAAGCTGGCTTTCCTCTCCCGGACCGTAGACCTTGACCGGCTTCACGGAAGCCTTCATCTGGTCCACCGAATTGAAGAAACGGGTGATGGCATCGCCGTGGATCGCCCAGGCGCTGTCCAGGCTGTCGATCATGCGCCCCATGCGGCGCTCTTCCTCGGAGGCACAGGCCCCCAGGACCAGGACCGTCACCAGACAATACAGGAGTAAGCAGTTGGTTGTTTTCATGTCGTGAAGATATAAAATGAAGTGGAATACTTGTACGTGCGCATGCTGTATATTCGCTTTGGAACCAAGCCATGCGCAAGATCATCCATATCGACATGGACGCCTTCTACGCCTCCGTGGAGCAGCGGGACAATCCCGAACTGCGGGGACGTCCCGTGGCGGTTGGGGGCAGTCCCAGCGGGCGGGGCGTAGTCATGACCGCGAGCTACGAAGCCCGCAAGTACGGGGTGCATTCCGCTCAGTCTTCCAAGATTGCGATTCAGCGCTGCCCAAACATCATCTTTGTCCGGCCCCGGTTTGAGGCCTACAAGGAGGCTTCGGAGCGGATCCGTGAGGTGTTTTTTGCCTGGACCGACCTCGTGGAACCGCTGTCGCTGGACGAGGCCTACCTCGATGTGACCGAAAACAAGCCGGGGCTGCGCTCGGCGTTGCTCGCCGCGCGGCGCATCAAGGACCTGATCCGTGAACGGACTGAACTGACCGCTACCGCGGGGGTGTCTTACAACAAGTTCCTCGCGAAGATGGCTTCCGGCTACAAGAAGCCCAACGGCCTGAATTTCATCCCCCCCGAAAATGGGCAGTGGTTCATCGACGAATTGAAGGTGTCGAAGTTCCACGGGATCGGGGACAAGACCGCCGCCAAGATGGAAAAACTAGGGCTGTACCACGGCGTCGACCTCCGGGAGGCGGGGCTGCCTTTTTTGGAGCGGCACTTTGGGAAGATGGGGCGCTTCTATTTCCGCATTGCCAATGGCGATGACACCCGCGCCGTGGTCCCCAATCGCCCCCGCAAATCCGCCAGTGTCGAAGACACCTTTGCGGAAGACATCGACGACCTGCGGTTGTTGGACAGCCACATTGATCGCCTGAGCGGGATCTTGATGGAGCGCTTGGGAAAAAAGGAGCTCTACGGCCGAACCGTGACCCTCAAGGTCAAGTACGCGGACTTTCAGATCATTACCCGCAGCAAGTCTTTCAGCTATCCCGTGACTGATCGCGCAACTGTGGCCCGTACCGCCAAGGAACTGCTCCGCAAGACGGAGGCGGGTGACCGGATGATTCGTCTCCTGGGCGTGGGCGAGTCCAATTTCGATGAAGACGAAGGCGACGATGCCTACGGCGAACCCGATGCGGGGGACCAGTTGCAGTTGCCGCTTTGATTCTACTTTGTCAAGCTTGAAGTTTTAGGCTCCCGAGCTCAGATTTTTTGAATCGGACAAAGTAGAACCAAGCAAATTCCTACTTCCAGACCTTGGGATTGATCTTTTTCTTGTTCTTCTCCACTTTGGGACCGACGATGCGCTCTCCCTTGCCCGCGGGCCGTTCGATGATCTTCAGGCGCCCGCCTTTCCTCACCCGCACTGTACCGTCTTTGGAACCTTTGCCGATGACCTCATCGGAGGGGCTGCTGGCCTCGGTGGTGGTGGGGGCGGAGGTATCGGCACCGGGATAGTTTTTCTTGATGTAAGCCTGAACCTTGGCTTTGTCGGCAACTTCGTCCCCGTTCGGGTTTTTGCCGCGGATGCTGGGGTGTCCGTCCAGCCCCATCCCAATGTTGAATTCTTCCCCCGCTTGGTAGGCGTAGGTTTCCCGCTCCATGGTGTTCGCCTGGCCTTTGCGCGGCTTGTTCTTGTGCAGGACTTCGTGGTACAGGGTGGAAGCGACTTCTTCGTTGGTGTCATTGAAGAAGGTGATGGTATTGGAACGGGTATCGAAGCCACCGCCCGCATTGAACTTTTCCTTGACCCAACCGCTGCCGGTCCAGACTTCATCTTCGAAGTAGATTTCGTCGACGGAGTAGAGGTTGACCCCCGATTGCAGCGTTTGGATGGTTTTGGGACTCCAGGGTTCGAGGATGCTTTTGACGTGCTTGGGGCTCCAGGATTTGTTCAGCATTTTGGGGGAAAGCTTGACCTTTTTGAAACGCTGGTCCAGGGTTTTGACGGTGGCCTGATCGAGGATGCCCGTGACCGGTACCCCTTTGTCTTTTTGGTATTCCTTGAGGCGAACCATGGTTTCGGAGGTGAACTCGTCGATGACCCCAAAGTAAGTCATGTTGTAGCCCAGGTCGTAGAGGCATTGGTTGATGAGGAGGGGGCCGCGGCCCTTGTCGCCCATTTTGATGGTGCGGGCGCCACTGGCCACTTTCTCCAATTCGGGCGCACTATCGAGGCGCGGCGATTTGAGATTGGGCTTTTTTCCGGCCTGGCCGATGTTGGTGTTTTGCGGACCCGCGGTGAGTTGGTTGTTGGGCGGAGCCATGCTTTTTCCGCTGGTTTGTTGTGCGTCGACTTCGGGAGCGCATTCGTTGTTGGCCAGCAAAGGACATATTCTTTCCATGAGGCAAATGAATTGGTTGGTTTGTCTGCAAGCTAGGGCAAGTACAGGTACCAGAAAAGGTTTTTTTATTAAAAATGTGACTCAGCTCAATTTTTTCAGTATGGATCAAAAGTCAAAAAATCAGGATTGGTACAAAAAATACATAAAAAGTGACTTGAATATATTCCAATGCTTTCTCCACGCCGTTGTAAAAAATCCGCTCCATTGCCGAGGGTTTTCCGAATCCAGTGGGAAATCCCCTATTTTCGTGGGTATGTTGCACGCATTGCTGAGGCGTTTGTCCCAAGGGGCGGCGGAATTGCTGTCCATTCCCCTGCGGGGGAAAAACCGGCCCTACATCGACCTGTCCATTCACAACCCCGAGGGCGGTCCCCAATTGGCGGATCGGGCGGAACTGTGGCGCTTCATCGGCAAGCAATACCTGCAACACCGTTCTCCGATTCTGTGGGGCGGTTACCTGGAAAAGCGGGCCAGCTACGCGCAAAGCGCGCATTTTGGGAAAGGCGAGCAAGCGCGGGATCAGCACCTGGGCATTGATTTTTGGGCGGCGGAAGGCACGGAAGTGTTTGCCCCGATTGCGGGCAAGGTGCATTCTTTCGCGGACAATTCGGGATTCAGCAACTACGGTCCGACCATCATCCTGAAGCACGAATTCGAGGGTCTGCGCTTCCACACCCTGTACGGACACCTGTCTCGGGCATCGCTGGAAGGCTTGGAAGCGGGGCTGCCCCTGCAGCTAGGACAGCGCATCGCTGCGCTGGGCAATGACCAAGAAAACGGCGGTTGGCCGCCGCACCTGCATTTTCAGATCGTATTTGACCTGCAGACTTGGGTGGGTGACTATCCGGGCGTGTGCCGGGAAGCCGACTTGCCGTACTACATGGGCAATTGTCCCGATCCGGGACTGTTGGTGTTCGATTGAGCGGATGGCGCGCGCGGGAGCCTAAAACTTCACTTAGAGGCGGTTTAAAATTGGTTGGTGAAATTTGCGATCGCAGATTTTTTTGTCCATCCAAGCTCATTTTGGAGTCCATGGCCCAAGCTATGGGCGAGAAAATAGCGGAAGAGGGGCAGAAAAAGATGCCATAGCAAAATCGCAGAATTTAATTTAAACCGCCTCTTAGATCTCCGCCGCCGCAATCTTTTCCCGCAAATAATCCTTCAGTTCCGGCGGATCCAGAATTTCAATTTCGTCGATCAGGCCCAGGATAAACCGCCCGATCGCGATGAAGCTGTTGCAGGTGCCTTCAAACAGGTAGTACTTAAAGTCCTCCTTGATGATGTGCGGCGCGGCCAGGGGATATTCCTCCTTCATCAGACGGGCGGCGCGCATGCTCATCCGGAGTTTGACCTGCCAGGGATCGCCGCCGTTGATGCCAAAGATGTCCGGCGTCGTCTCTTTTTCGTGAAACGGCTCAAACTTCCACTCCTCCTCCAGTAGAGAAACCTGCTCGATGCGCTCCAGTTTGTAGGTCTTGTTGACGTTTTGGCCGTGCTCAAACCCCTTCACAAAGATGCCGTCAGCGGAGAAGGCGTAGGGCTCTACCCGGCGATTCCGGATGCTCTGCGAATGCGCCGAATGGTAGTTGTGAAAGGTCACCTGTCGCCGTTCACGGATGGCCTGGGACAGCATGTCCATGTTCCGGGAAATGTCCGTTTTCACGATCACCTTGAGGACGTCTTCCATGCCGGAGAAGGCCAGCATCTTTTCCATGACGGGCTTTTTCAGCGGATGCGTTTCCGGAATCCCGGCGAGGGCCGAGGCCAAAATACCCGCCTCCTCCGCGGTAAATTGCAGATTTTTCTCGAAACGGTGGATGTCCTGGTCGAGTCCGCGGATCACGTACTTTCCCTTGGTGACTTCCTCGGGATAAAACCCGACTTGTTCCAGCAATTGCAGGTCGCGGTAGATGGTGCGGTAGGTTACGCCCAGTTTTTCTTCGAGCTCTTTGATGCTGAGTCCGAGAGGAGACTTTGCCAGGAGCATTATCTCCCGAAAGAGGCGCAGTAACTTGCCTTTGTAATCGTTTTTCGCCATAATGATTTTCGCTCCCCGAATTTAGGGCGGATTCGGGAAAGAATGAAACAAAAGTAAATCCCCGGCTGCTGTAGGAATTGGCCTAGGCTCCAAAACTTCTGGCGGCGCGGGGATTTCGCTGGGATAGTTAATAAATTCACGTGCCCGAGCATACATCGCATTGCCGACGAGTGCCGGGTAGCCTGAGAATCAAATAGATATAAGGCTTTCCGCTGATTATTTGATAATGCATTACGAATATAATGCGAGTGGCGAGAGGATCGTTGGATTTGCTCCCAAATGGTAATATTCTCTACCTGTACGGACGCAGGGCAATGCTTGACGGGAGCCTGGCTAACTGCGGACACAGATCACCTTATAGGCGCAGTAACGGCAGCGGGTCGGTTCATCGGTTTGGGTAAACGGTACCGCCGGGTCAAAGATCTCATCCAAAATATTTACCAATTCCGCTTCGAAGTCCTCCAGCGCGATCAGGTCCAGGTGCTCAGCCTGCGGACCAATGCTCAGAAACTTGAGCCCTTGACTGAGGTTGCGCACCGGATAGATACCGGAGCGCACTACCGTATCTTTTGCCGCATTGCGCAGATACAGGTACGCATAGAAGGCCAGTTGGAAGACTTCCTTCTTTTTGGTACCGTCCCGGATCTCTTCAAAGTCTTTGACTTCCAGTCTCCGTGGCACCCGGCCGGTTTTGTAATCGACGATCCGCACCTCACCGCCCACCTGGTCCACCCGGTCCAAAAAACCCTTGAGTTTGATTCCCTCGGGCTGGCGCATCGTGGTCAGTTCCGTTTCAATTTCCAATTCCAGTCCCTCAATGCGCAGCGGAGCCGACTCGCGGTCCCGTTCCAGTAACAACAAAATGAGGTCCCGGATCACCCCCAGCAGCAGCTTGTTTTTCCCAAAGCGGAAATTATCGGTTTTGGTGATGTTTTGGAAGGCTTGCTCCACGAAGGGATCCACTTTGGGGTGCATCGCCTCGATGTCGGTGGCGCTAACCATTTTGCCCGTCCAGTCCTGGTACAGGTCCTCCATGACTTTGTGGAGCACCTTCCCGAAGGTATGCTGCTCCATGGTCTCCTCGGGCTCTTCTTTCTCTTTGAGCCGCAGCAATTGCCGGTAATAAAATTGCAGTGAACAGTTTAGGTAGGTCGCCAGTGTGGAGGGAGAGAACCCCTTTTCCGTGGCAAATTCCCGCAACTTTTCGATCAGATCGGGTGTCTTTTCCACCGAGATTGGGACGAGTTCCTCTTTTTGGGAGGGAAAGGTCAGCATTTCCGACGTGATGGTGGCTTGCTGGTTCCGCTGGGGCAGTTCTGATTCCAACTGCGCGATGAAACGGCTCTTTTCACCACTCCCGAAGGTGTCGTTTTCGGTATTGTAGATCAGGGTAATGTTCTCTGCCCGCTGCAACAACCGGTAGAAATGGTAGGCGTAGATGGCGTCCTTCTCTTCGTGGGTCGGCAGTCCGAACGCTTGGCGCAAATTGTAGGGAATGAACGAGTTTACCGTCGGTTTGCTCGGGAGAATGCCTTCATTGACCGACAAAATGATCAGGTGCCGGAAGTCCAGGCCGCGGGTTTCCAGCATCCCCATGACCTGCAAGCCGCGCAGGGGCTCCCCAGTAAACGGAATGCTCTCATTGATGATCACTTCCTTGTAGAGCCGGCGAAAAATCTTCAGGTCAAAATTCAGGTTGTAATCCTCTAAGCGGTCCCGCAACCGCTGGGTCATCGTGAAGAAGCGGTACAGGTACTCCGCCTCGATGGTAGGGGCACTGCGCCGGTTCTCCGAGGGCCGTTCAAACGCCGCCTTGAGCTTCCGGTAGAGGTCCAAATAGTAGTTGATCACCTGGGGAATGCTTTCCCAAGGGTGGAACAAGAACCGGAAAAAATGGTCTGCGTCGTAGTTGTTTTGGAAGAAATCGGGGCGAAGGTAGACCAGGTTGTCCGCGCTGATTTCCTGGAGCAGTTTGCGGCTGTCGTCAAATACCAGGGCGTGAATGTAGGGGTGGCGCAGGAGGTTCTGCACGTCGCGGAAATAGTACCGGATCGGGGCGCTCGCCGGCCGCAAACGGTCCGCATTTTCGTGCAACTGAATGATGGCTTCCACGAGGCTGAACAGCGGAGTGTGCCGCAAGGGATAGCCCATCGTGACGTTTACGTCGCGCAGCTCTTGAGGCAGGCTGTGGAGCAGCGGAAAAAGCAAATTTTCGTCCGGCAGGACCACCGCAATCTCCTCGTGGGGCAGTTCCTGGGCCAGGAGTTCCCGCAGCCGAATTCCCGCCACTTTGGCCTGGCCGACCCGCTGGGGGACGCCGGTGATGCGCACCGTTTTGGGGTGCTCCTGGAGCGCATTCCCGATCCAGTTCCAATTGCCCCGGAAGGAGACATCTGCCTTTTCCCAGCGTTGCCGCAGGTCCCGGAAAAACCGCCCCGCTTCCTGGAAGGGATCGTCCACGTAGTAATGATCGAGGTCCCAATAACAGGTGGCCAAATCGTGTTCCATCAGCGAGCGGATCAGCAATTCCTCCGCCGGGGAAAGGGCATTGAATCCGGCAAAGGCGATTTCCTGCCAGGGCAGTTTGGGTTTTTTGCGGGCGTACTCCTCGGCGAGCGCCCGCATAGCCTGTCCCGGCGAGGCTTTGTTTCCGGCTTCGAGTTTTTTCCGCAGACGGAGGTAAAAATCGCCCAGCAATTCCCAAAACCTTAGATAGCGGACTTGGTAATCGGTCGGCTGACCGTCCTCATTCAGCCAGGAATCGATGCTGGTGTCGATTTCCTTGAGTTCGTACAGGTTTTGGAAGATGGCCTGGGCATCCACGAGATTGCGGTCGATTTCGTCAAAATCGGAGACCAGCATTTTGCCCCAGGAATAAAACTTGTCAAAGGGCTCGTTGGGGAAGATCTCCCGGTAGATCGGGTACAGTTCAAAGGTCAGCGAAAGCGACTCGATCACAATGACCGGTTGCAGTTCCCGGACCAGATCCTCGATGGCGTAAACGGCCGGAGCCCACATCGCCCGATCAATGCGCTTGACCAGATAGTCTTTGAAAAAGACACAAGCGCGCCGCGACGGAAAGACCACACAGACGTCGTCCAGATTGTCCCCGTGTCGTTCCAGAAGTGCATCCGCCAGCTCCCCGATGAAAGGCTTCATGGATCAAAGTTATTTTAATTTTTCGATTTTTCCGGAATCCGGGCCTACTTCTCAGTGGAATGTAAACTGTGGTTCCCAGTCCCTTTACACCGACGACAGCTCGACCAGCGGTGTGGAGAACTTCGCTTCCAGCACCATGTCCTGAAAATCCGAAATCAGATTGAACAACATTTTTGCCGCCCGGACGCCGACTTGTTGCCCCGAATGGTGGATATGGGTGACGTTGGGGTAGAGGTAATACGGGGCCTCGCCATCGCTGATCGAGATCAGGGCGCAGTCCTGGGGCATTTGCCGGCCCATGCGCGAAATCTGGTAGTGGGTACGTACCATTAGTTCATCGGACATGGCAAAATAGGCATCCGGAAGTCGGGTTTTCTGGTGAAAATCGTCCCATTCTGGCTCAAAATGATTCATGTCCGAAATCGAGAGCAAGCCATACGGCGCGAGCCCGGCTTCGGCAAGCGCGCGGCGAAAACCCGCCGCACGGGCCCGGCTGATGCGCAAATTGGAATCAGAAAAGATGCCTGCGATCCGTTTTCGGCCCTTTTTGATGAGGAAATTTACTGCCCGGTAGCTGGCCGCTTCCCCGTCGATTGAGATCGATGAGTACATGATCGATTCACAAATGCGGTTGAGTAGCGCAATGGGAATCTTGGCATCCCGGGCGACTTGGAGGTGGTCCAGGTTCTGGGTTTCGGTACACACCGAAAGCAAGATGCCCTCAACTTGCAGGTTGGCGCAGTATTTGAGCAGCAGCTTTTCCCGGGCGGGTTCATTGTCCGACGGCAATACCACCAGCGAGTACCCCTTTTGCTCAACGATGCAATTGATGCCTCTCATCAGGGCGGGGGAGAAAAACGCATTGACCTCCGGAAGGATGAGGGCCACCAAGCCGGAAAGCTGAGGGCCGAGGTAGCGGGTTTTCAGGTTGGGCGCATATTTCAATGTTTGCGCAATTTCTTGCACTCGTTTTTTGGTGGCATCGCTGATGTCCGGATGGTCAACCAGGGCCCTGGAGACCGTAGAGGGCGCAACTTGCAAGATCTGGGCTATGTCTTTGATCGTCGTTCGTTTCATCGCAAATAGTGTGTCTGCCGGAAATAGTTGCGCAACATTTTGCACAACCATCGCCGTAAGTTTGCTTTTTTGGCAATATCGTTTGTGATCAAGCCATGCGTTGGGGGAGCAACAAAGTGGCTGGACCGGTACTTGACGGGTAAAATAGCGGGATCAGGCGCAACCGATGGAGTGGTATGTCCTTCACCATTTATAGAGGAAATCTGATTTATCAGCGGTTGAATGGAGTCATGGCTTACCTTGCGTCCTTCGCGAGCGTAACTCAGGGAGTGCTAAAGAATCTTAAAACGAGGATTGAAGTCAATTTATTTTTCTGAGTGGGTGTTTACGATTGATTCATGAAAGAGGGCAAGCAAAATCGCAGGGTACAATTGAAGTAACCGTTTAAATCCGAAATCGTTATACGAAAATCGGCCATCCGAGGATGGCCGATTTTATTCATGAGAAAAGTGAAGGCGGCGGTCCGCTTACTTCACGATTCGGAAAGTTTTAATGACGCGATCATTGGCGAGGAGGCTGCCGATGTAGATGCCTTCGGCGAGGTCCAAATCCATGAGGAAGGTGCCGCGGTTTACATCCAATTGGCGCTCGAACAACTGCTGACCCATTACGTTCCGCACTTCGAAGCGGACATTTTCCACCCGGACTTCCGTCCCGATATCAAAGTTGACGGTCGCTCGGCCTGCCAAGGGGTTCGGAGAGACGATCAGCTCGGCATTCTCTGCCAGCGGCAGATCCTTCACCGAATTTGGCAGCAGGTCGATGACTTCAAACAGATCTACGGCCCCCTCGGTCACGTGACCAGAATTGTAATCCCCGCAGATGAAGCGCATCCGTATGTTGCTGGTCGGAGTGAGGAAATTGGATACAACGAAGGTGTCTTGTTGCCAGGCATTTTGGTTGGTCCCAAAGACCCGGTTCAGCACAACCGTGTTGCTGCCGTTGAAGATTTCGATGCGGAGGGTATCGTCCGGATTCCCGCCAAATCCGCCACCATTGGCAAACCAGCGGTAGTATTTCACGACCGGCTCCACGTAGTTGCTCAGGTCCATGACCGGGGAGATGAGGCGGGTTTCGCCATTGTCGACGTCATCCGAGCCGAAACTACCGCCGCCGTTGCCGGTGACGTAGGCTTCCACGCCGATGTCGAAGTTCAGATCGTCTTCGGGATTGTACTGCGTACCCTGGTTACTCGTACCCACGGGATCGCCGCGCTCCCAGATGCCCGCACTGGCCGGCCCCCCGACACTCCAGTTGAAGTCAAGGGCAAAATCATCGTAGTAGCCCACGGGCAGTTCGATGGTGAGGGAGTTGTTGGTGCTGTTGACCGTAAACTGCACCTCTTTCGTGCGGTAGCCCCACTTGCCGGCGATGACCGTGTAAGTGGCAGAAATGAAGTTGGGATCGGTCACGATCCCTCCACTGTTGGTGGTGTAGGGCAAATTGGCGTTGCCATTGATTTCGCGGAACTCGACGGCGGCCGCACCGATGGGATTGCCGGAACCCTCTTCGATGACATTGACCGTGAAGCTTACGCGATCCAGCGGCTCCAGAGGTACGTCCTGAATGACGAGCTGGCCATTGGCCAGAACCGTCGAAATCGTGGAGTCGCGGTAGCCAAATTTCGAGTATTTGACGTTGTAGGTACCCGCTTGAGCGGTTCCGGTCGCGTAATCGCCGGTGGAACTGCTCAGGTCGGTGACGTTGGCGCCCTGAATTTCAATGTCGGCATTGGCGATGGGCTGGGTGGTAGAGGCGTCGGTGACTTCCCCTTCCAGGTAGCAACCCCGTATGTAACCGGGCTGGAAGACAAACAAGCCATCGTCCATGTCGGAGGCGATGATGGTGCCTGAAGGAAAGAAGGGATATGCACCCCAGTTGCCGTCAAATCCAGTACCAGACAGCGGGGAGGTATCGTAGTAACCTACCTCGATCAAATTGTGCGGGCGCGCCGCATCGATGATATTGAGTCCGTCTCGGTAGTAAGAAGTCACGAGGTAGTCGTTGAGCACGTGGGTATTGTGCGGGATCACCTGGCCATCGGTGGACAAGCTGGACTGAATTTCGTCGAGCAGCTCGATGTTGCTCAGGTTGCTGATTTCGAAGGCGGTGATTTTACCCGCCGTGACCTCATCGGTGGTAAAGCAGACGGTGCCCGCATCGTTTAACCACGTATTGTGGGTAAAATTGCCCTGGTACTGGCGGTTGGCAATGACCTGAGGATTGCTTTTGTTGTTGACGTCAATGATGGTCAGCCCCGCGCTCAACTCGCCGGCGTAGGCGATGTTGTTGCGGACGTAAACATCGTGGACGTAGCGGTTGTCGTAGTTGCCTACGTAGTTCGGGAACCAGGGGTCCGAGAGGTCCAGCATCATCATCCCGCCATTGAAGACGTCCATCCCAACGATATAGGCAAAGCCGTTATCGATGTAGATGTTGTGGGAGGTGTTCATTCCCTGGATGATGGTGTCTTTGTAGACCACATTATTGGGCAGGCCGGATAGGTCGATGATGCGCAGACCACCACTGGCTTCGTTGGTGATGTAAGCGTAATTGCCCCAGGTTTTCATGTCGCGCCAGGTCGACGGAGGACCGGGCAGTGTTTGCACGAGTTGGGGGCTGTTGGGATTGGTGATGTCCACAATGATCTCTCCCCCGGCAATGTTTCCGGCGATGGCATACTCGGTGTTATTGGGACCGACCCAGCCCCAACAATCGTTGAGATTGGGCTGGCTATTAACCTGGCCGGCGAGGGTGAGGTTGAGGGATTGTTGTCCAAAGGCAAAATTGCCGCAAAGCAACAATACGAGGAAAAGGTAACTACTTCTCATATTACAAATCAAATATTGGCACGATAACTATTCACTCCGTAAGTTAAAGAATCGACCCCGGCTCCAAAAGCCTAAGGGCCAAATTGTATTTGGAAAGACAGATGAAAAAGCACTCAGAAAGCAGTTTTCGGCCTTTTTTCTCCCAATTTCTTTCACGGAGGGCTTGAAGATCAGGATAAAAGAAGGCAGTCAAAGTGCAATCGCTTCGTGAGCGGCATTCCATTGCTCAATTGACAGGTTCACTGTTGCTGAAACACCTGACTGCCGGCATTCCCTCAATCATCACCGAGAAAAACGCCTTTTTAGGACAATATGTTTGCCCGCAATGGTGCCGCGCAGCCGACGCAAGAAAGGATGGGTGAGCCGCCAATCCGTACTCACCCATCATTCGGCCGGCCCCATTCAACTCACTCAGTAGCGGATCAACTTGACCACTTGTCGGCCTTGCCCGGGGCTTTCGAGCACGCCCAGATAGATTCCGGGAGCCAGTCCCTGACCCGCCAGCCGGATTTTGCCTTCGGATTCGGTCAGGGATATCGTTTGCCGGACTTTGCCCTGGATATCGATGAGCGAAAGGGTGCCGTCGGGGGTCGCTCCCAGGGCGTATTCCAGCGTCCAATCGCCGGAACTGGGATTTGGCGCGGCGCTGAGTTGGAGGTTTCGGGGGCGCTCGGCGGCCACTGTACTTTGGTCCACTACTCGGAACACGTCGATGCCTGCTTCCACCAGGTTGTCAAACATGTTGTCGGAGGCGATGAAAAACACTTGCGTGGTACTGGTGTGCCACAAATAATTCGTCATGAAGATCGTGTCCGTGGTCCAAAAATCGTTTTTGCGGTCGCGCACCGCCCACACCCGCTGGCGCACGTTGCCGTTGTCGATTTCCACCACGAGGCTGTCCCGGAAGCTATTTCCCCCAGTAAAAGTCGTCCCCACCATCCACCAGTCAAAGACAATCATGGGGTTGTTGTACCCGCTCAGATCCATCATCGGCGAAGCGAGGACCACACCGCCGCCATCAACATCGTCATTGTTGACCAGGGATTCATTGTTGCCCGTGACGAAGCACTGGTCCCCGTAGTCGCCCGCCGCATCGTCTTCCGGATTGACCCCCAGAAAGGTGGGAAAGCTGATCTGGGACCCAATCGGATCCGCCCGCTCCCAGTAGCCCGCCGTTCCGGTGCCGTTGCTCGGCGTCCAGCCCAAGTCAAACGCAAAGTTATCGTAGTAGCCCGGCTCCATTTCCAGCACGATGTTGTTCGTGAGTACGGTGACCAAGATAGTGGTGTCGAGAAAGACGTGTCCCCAACGGTACGCCAGGAAGCGGTAAGTCTCCTGGATGAATCCCGGATCGCTGACCTGCCCGCTGGAATTGGTGGTGTAATTGAAGGTCGCCGCCGAGACGACCGCCTGGATACCGGTATTGGGGAGGGGGGCTCCAGTCACCGCGTCGCGCACTTCCAGGTTCATCCCAATTGGAGTGAGCGGTACCATCTGGGGATCCCACGGAATGACGCCGCCGGGAACCAGCGTGACGACCGTGTCCACTGTGACGTAGCCAAACTTGGAAGCGCGGACCGTAACCGTGGCGCTGCTCAGGAGCCCGATGTCGTAATCGCCGGAGTTGCGGGAGAGGTCCGAGGACGAGGTGCCGAGGATTTCGACGTTGACGTTGGTGACGGGGGCTTGGGTATTGGTGTTGGTGGCGGTGCCTTCGATGTAGGAAGCGCGCTGGCCATTGAATTGCAAGACGTTGAAGTCGCCCTCCATATCGGTGGTCAGGATCAAGCCCGAGGGCAAAAAGGGATAAGCGCCCCACATCCCCTCAAATGGGGAGTTGTTGCCCAGGTGGGTGTCGTAATAGCCGACTTCCACCATATTTTGCGGGCGGTGGGCATCGATGACCATCAGGCCGTCTTGGTAGAAAGACGTAAACAAGAAGCCGTTGTGGTAATGGGCGTTGTGGGGCGTGGAGTTGGGCGACTGACTGCTGCGGATTCGGTCCAGTTCTTCGATGTTGTTGGGATCGCTTACGTCCCAGGAAATCACGTAGGCTTCCGGCAGTTCGTCCGTACTAAAGCAGACGGTACCGGAACTGTCCAGCCAGGTATTGTGGGTAAATGCCCCCTGGTAGGGCTTGACACCGAGCACTTGCAGATTGGCTTTGTCGGTGACATCGACCACGCCCAGTTGGCCGGCATTCATTTCGGCGGTGTAGGCCAAATTGTCCCGCACGTACACGTCGTGGCAATAGGTGTTGGGGTAGATGCCGATCACGTTCGGATTCCAGGGATCCTGGTTTAGATCAAAGATGGTCATGCCCTGGTTGACATTGTCCCCGGTGGAGTAGAGATAGCCGAATTCATCGATCCAGAGGTTGTGGATTGTCGTGACGCCATCGATGACCGTGTCTTTGTAGGTGACATTGTTGGGCAGATCGCTCAGGTCGATGATGCGCAGCCCGAAACAGCACTCATTGCTCACGTAGGCGTAGTTGCCCCAGGTTTTGATGTCGCGCCACAGAATGGTGTCACCGGGGAGGAAGAAGGCTTCGACAGGATTTGCCGGATTGGCGAGGTTGACGATGGATACGCCGGCGATGCTGCCCACCAGTCCCCATTCGGTGCCGGTGGAATCGACGTAGCCCCAAACATCATTCAGGCCGGTGGGATAGCTGAGGCTCCCGACCCGAGTGACGTTCAATGAGTCAAATTGCCCCCAAGCCGGAGCGATGGCGGTCAGGAGGAAAGCGAGGAAGAGGGTAGCTTTTTTCATATTGTTTGGTGAGATGGTAACGCAATGGTTGTCGATCAATGCTTGCAGTCACAAAGGGGAAAAGTAGTGAGGCATTTCCTCTTGGGCCAATACCACTGCATCTGAGTATTTCACCGGAGCAGCAGGAGGCAGGTTGAATCCATGATCTTTGCGCACGATTCAAGGTTTTTGGGCCCGTGCGGCTTGTAAGCGAAGCGGGGTTTTGTTTAACCCGGCTCAATCAGCTTTCTCTTGGTCCATGCCCCGGTTCATTCTGATGCGCGCCCTGCACGATCACCTTTGTTCTTGATCCTTAGGTGGATGGCGGAAGAGATCCTGCGCAGAGTGGTTTTCCCGGTTTTAATCAACTGCCCGGGGCAGACCTCTCGGTTGAGACTGCGGATGGTTCATCGCAGACTTCTCGGTCTCGGTCGTCATGACCGGAGGAGGCTGGTTCGGTCGTCGATATGACAAGGTAAGGCGGCCCCATGGCCCGTCGCAATTGCGACGGGCCATGGGGCTGAATGTACGATTATTCTTTTGCCGGGGGGCAAGCTCCGATGGTAAGAAGCAATCACTGCCGGACAACCTTGACCGTCTCCAGGCGCACCCCATCGCTGATCAACTCCGCGATGTACATGCCTTGGGGAAGATCCCGGTTCATCGTCAGGGTGCCTTGCAGATCGTCCAGTGGCGCCTGCCAGATCACCCGGCCCTCTAGGTCGTAGATCCGCACTTCTCCGGAAGTGGCTGTTCCCAAGTCGTAGCGCAAGGAAAATGCGCCTTCGGAGGGATTGGGGAACACCTGCAGATGGTCCGTCTCCGGGAGGGGGGGCGTATTGGCGACGGTGCTTTGGTCCTCGATTCGGAAGACATCCAACGCCGCCTCGACGATGTTGTCAAATTGATTGTCCGCCGCACTGATCGTGAAGGTCACCGTGCTCGTGTGCAGCATGAAATCGGTCAGGCGAATCGTATCGCGCGTCCAGAA
This sequence comes from Bacteroidota bacterium, assembly GCA_039024435.1. Classification (GTDB taxonomy): domain Bacteria; phylum Bacteroidota; class Bacteroidia; order J057; family JADKCL01; genus JBCCQH01. Next base: position 17,350 of record JBCCQH010000082.1, on the reverse strand, counting down.
ATTGTTGAGGATGTCGCGTTCCACCCAGACCAATTGGCGCGTGTTTCCGTTGTCGAGGGTGATCTTGAGGCTGTCGCGGAAGCCCGGATTGCCCTGGGCGGTGGCCGCAAGGAAGGACCAGTCAAAGATGATCCAGGGATTGTTGTAGGCACTCAGGTCCATCACTGGCGATTCCAGGCTCACTTCACCCTGGTCCACATCGTCGTCAAAGGTCCCGACACCGACCGCATTTCCGGTCACGTAGCAGGCATCGCCCCAGTCGTCCTGGGCATCGAGTTCGCGCTGAATTTCAATGCCAAAGACATACGTGCCGACCGGCTCGCCGCGTTCCCAATCGCCTTCGCTGGCGGTGCCCGTCGCCGTCCACCCAAAGTCAAACACGTAATCGTCGTAGTAGCCGGGTTGCAGTTGAATGACGACCACGTTGTTGGCTGAATCGATGTTCGCGGTAGTGCCATCGGTGACGTAGCCCCATTTGCCGGCGATGATTTCGTAGCCGCCCTGCAGGAAGTTGGCGTCTACGTACTCGCCGCTCGTATTGGTCAGGACCGAACTGCTGACGCCCAGGCTGGTGGTCAAGACATCAGCATTGGGGATGGGATTGCCGGTATTGGCGTCTTCCACCCGGATGGTGACGCCCACCGCCGGCGCGGGAACCAGCACGGGGTTCCATACCGTAACTTGTCCTGGGCTGAGGGTCAGGACCGTGTCTTGGGGCAGGTAGCCAAATTTGATAGCCTCGACGGTAAAGGAGCCAGAATCGGGCGTACCCGTCGCGTAGCTGCCGTCATTCGCGGTGAGTTCTTGCAGTGCGGTGTTCATCACCGAGATGTCCACCGAACTGACCGTATTGGTGGTGACCGCATCGGTGGCGACGCCTTCCAGGTAGGCGGCACGCTTGTAGTTGACATCAAATACAAACAGCCCTTCGCCCATGTCCGTGCCCAAGACCAGTCCCGAGGGCAGGAAAGGATAAGCGCCCCAGCAGCCGAAGGTGCCCCCGCCGACCGACGGCGAGGTATCGTAATAGCCGACCTCCACCAGATTTTGGGGACGGTGGGCATCAATGATGTGCATCCCGTCCGCATAATAGGAAGTGACCAGGAAGTCATCCAGGTAGTGGGTATTGTGAGGAACTGCTGCACCTTCGCTCAGACTGGAACGAATCCGGTCGAGTTGCTGGATGTTGTTCGGATCGCTCACGTCCCAGGAGTAGATGTAGGCCGCATCCAGTTCGTCGGTGGTGAAGCAGATGGTGCCGGTGCTGTCCAGCCAGGTATTGTGGGTAAAGGCATTGACGTAGGTTTGGGAACCCAACGTCAGTATGTTGGACTTGTTTGAGACATCCAGTACGGTCAATTCGCCATCGTAAATCTCGGCGGCGTAAGCAATGTTGTTGCGCACGTAGACGTCGTGTACGTAAGTCGTATTGTAGACCCCGGCAATGCTGGGATTCCAGGGGTCAGAATTGAGGTCGAGGATCGTCAGGCCAGCATTGACCCCATCGCCTGAGTAGTACAGATAGCCGAACTCATCCACCCAGAGGTTGTGGATCGTAGTAATGCCGTTGATGATCGTATCCTTATACGGCGCTGAATTGGGCAAATCGCTCAGGTCAATGATGCGCAAGCCGTCGGCAGTTTCATTGCTGACGTAGGCGTAATTGTTCCAGGTCTTGAGGTCGCGCCAGGTGGAGCCAGCCCCCGGAAGGAAGAATTGCTCGGTCGGATTGGAAGGGTCGGCCAGGTCTACAATGGAGACGCCATTGAAGACGCCGACCAGGGCCCATTCGCCACCGCTCGAGTCCACGTAGGCCCAGATGTCATTGAGGTTCTGTTGGTAGGCCAGGTGCCCCCGAACCGACATGTTGAGAGAATCTTGGGCGGGCAGAGCCGCCGAAAAAGCGAGCAGTAAATAGAGGAGGTACAGTTTTTTCATTTGCGAGTAGCGTTGTATCCAGATTTATAGAGTTCAATTATAGATGGTTATAAAAGTCGAAAGGTTGCATGGACGCAGATAATGTAATCATTCCGCGGGCATTCGCCACAAAAAATATGCCCAAATGCGTTGATCAGGCCATATTTTTCCGCCTAATTTTAGTTTTGGTTCGCTGACGGCCTCCGAAGATGCGCCATCAGCCGGCGCGGGATCTCCCTTGCGCGCGGCGAGCGAATTTCCTTCCCGGTCTACCACCAAATCTACTGAGGCTTGACCAGAAAGTCGAATATTGTATATGCACTTCAGTGTCATCCAAGCCGAAATTTGTTGACGGTCTGAATCCATTTATGGCCACTTGGGCTACGTTAACTAAGGCAAACCGGTTACGACACTGTGTAATTGAAGCAATTTTCTTCTGTTTGCGGGGGAACAAAATTGCTCCATCTTCATCCTGCAAACGACAACGAAACAGACCCACGGAATGCCCATCCCTACCAACCGGGCGGTTCTCGCAACGCTGCACACCCGTTCTTTCCGTATCGCAATCTATGCGAAAACGATAGGCGACGAACCACCCGATTGACGGACAAGCTTCCGAACGCGATCCGCAACCACACGACTGCCCTCAGTGCCGTGAATCATTTTGGGCCGTTCACAAAAAAATTGCTGGACACGTTAATCCACCGCAAGCCGGGGCCGGAGTATAGCCCGGTCCCGGATACGGGGACCAATTACCAAAACAAAATTCTGATCGAGTAAAGTAACTCATACCTCAATCCATTACAGCAGCTTTTTCAAATAGTTCAGGCCAATGCGGGAAGTAAGTGCTTCCCGTTTTGTTTTTGGGGGTATTTGAATCGCCAGAGGGTCAGGAAGCGATTGCTCCGATCATCGCCGAATCACCTTTCGGGTTTGGCCATTGTCGTACAGTTCAATGTACAGCCGTCCCGGTACCGGATAGCGGACCGTGCGGCCTTGTAAGTCCAGCGTGCGCAGCAATTTGGGTTCCCGGGGGCGATTGGCTTGGGGTTCCGGGGTGGAAACCGCCCGGCAAGTTTGGTTCAGATCGCGAACGATCACGGTTTCACTTCCCATCATGCCCAGTCCCCGCGGGACAAACAATTGGTAGCGCCCGGTATCGGTCACCGCGATGGAAGCGGTAGTGGCCCCATTCGTCCAGCGGTAGTCCCCGTAAATGGTGTCGGCGCTCAGGATGAGTTGCCCGTTCTGCTCGGTACACTCGATGCGTGGGCGCTCAAGCACAAACGGAATCGGCAAACACTGCGCCCGGTAAGTCCAGTACAAGTCTTCAAATTTGATTTCCAGGACCACGGTGCTGTCGGACCGCAGATAGACTACATTGGGATCCACGTGCGGGCTGTAGGTGCCAAAGTTGACCAGGCGATCCCCATTGGGCAAAACCTGAAAACTGCCCAATGCACTGCTGATGATGTCCGGATTGGCGAATTCCCAAGCTTTGGTGGCGGTCATCGCCACTGTATCGAGGGTATAGACGATGCCGCGCGCCCGGCGCGGATCGTGGTAATTGCCATTGTCGTAGACCGAAACCTGTCCGTTCGGCATTATCTGCCCGAAATGCTGGGAATTCAGCCCGATATCATTGACAAAAGTAAATTGATTGTTGGCCCCGCCGAGCCGCCAGATGATCTCACCACTCGCCCAGTTGATATAGGTCAACTCGTGGTTGTAGCGGTGGGAGATGAGCATATTGCCCCATTGGTCCAGCGAAATAGAATTGGTGTGGTTAAGCTGCAACCGCTCCGGATCGATGAAAAACGTCGTATCGTGGTCTTCCAGGTCAAAGTGGTCAATCGCGTGCCACTCGCGGACGACATTGCGGGTGGCATCCAGTTCCTGAACCAAATGGTACCGCACCGTTCCTGCTGGGTCACCCGGCATCCCATCGCGGGTATTGATTCCGCTGAGATCCATCGTGGTATCATCGATACAAATCAAGTGTGCATGCCCGTCTTCTGTGAGGAGCAAGTCGTGCAGGTCGGTGGTGTACCCCAGACAAGCCAAGGTATCGCTGACCGCAAAAGTAGAATCGAGCAGGTACCACTGGTCCCGGTAGTAAAAGCTCATCTGACCGCCGGGGTGAATCTTGAAGTCAAAGCTGGAAAATGCCGACTGCTGGTACCACACGATGTCGCCTTTGCGGTCCAGAATCAAGTTGGTGGGCCGGGCCGGGGGTGGGGAAAATGAACCCACGATCCCCAAAAACAGGTAGTCACACAGGTCACCCTCACTTTTCCAGGTGTATGCCATCGTCGGCGAGTTGGGGGGCATCCATTGAGAAGATGCCGCCAACTGCGTCCCCAGAAGTATCACGATGATGATTACAAAGTGTTTCACGCCAGAAAAATAGCTATTCCGGTGACAAATCAGCGCGATGAATCGCCTGAATGTCCGCTGGGAGTGCAGGGATGGGCCGATTCTGATCAAACCACCGGTTCCCATTTGCCTTCGCAGTAGCGTCCGCAACGCAGACGATTGTCCGTCGACCCTGGTTTCAAAATCGACGAGCCGAGCAACATTCGGACGCATTCCTGTACGCCCTCGACGATGCTGGGGTGGGGGTGGATGCATTCGGCCAGTTCGCGGATGCCTTTGCCCATGGAGATGAGCAGCGCCACCGCTTGGATGGCACTCGACGCTTGCCGGCCGATGGCCCGCATGCCCAGCAAGCGCATTTCCTCGTCGTCGGTGACCAACACTTTGAAGAAACCGTCCGCTTGCCGCATCGCGATCGCCCGGCTGATCGTCGAATAGTCCACACAGGCCATTCGGTAGGCGATGCCCGCCGCCCGGGCCTGGGTTTCGTTCATGCCCACCCCGGCCACCTCGGGATGCAGGAACATGATCGTGGAAATGTTGTCGTAGCAGAGCTTTCGAGGCTGAATGCCGAACATCTCCTCAACTGCGTAGCGGCCTTCCATTTCCCCGACATTGACCAGGGAAATGTCGGCGGTGATGTCACCGACCGCGTAGATATGCGGGGCGGAGGTACTCGTGTCCTTGTCCGATTCAAAGATGTGCCGGCGTTCGGTCAGCTTTACCCCGGCGGCTTCCAGCCCGATTTTGTCGGTATTGGGCACCCGCCCGATGGCAATGAGCGCCTTTTCGACGTGGAAGACCTCGGTTTTGCCGCTGTTGTACTTGAGTTCATATTCCACCCGCTCGTCGACGATGTCCATGCGCACCAGGCGCGAGTGCCGGTGAATGGTCACCCCGTGGGCTTCGAGGCTGTGTTCGACCACCCGGACCACATCCGCATCTTCAAACGGAAGGATGCGGTCGGCCTTGTCGATCAAAAAGACTTTCGTATGCCCCAGCAGGGAAAAAATCGTCGCGAATTCGCAGCCGATCACGCCGGCTCCGAGGATGACCATGCTCTCGGGGTAAGCTTCCAACTGCGAGATGCCATCGCTGGTCAGCACGACCCGCTCGTCGATGGGCAGGGAGGGGATTTTGCGGGGCTGGCTCCCGGTGGCCAGGACAATGTTGTCCGCGGTGACGAACTGCGGGCCGTCCGCGGTGGTGATTTCGATTTTTTCCGGGGAAATGAGTTTCGCATTGCCGTAGATCAGGTCCAGGCCCCGGACCTGTAAGTGAGCGGCTTGTTCTTCCAGTTGGGTGCGGCGCCGATCCACCGCCGCCTGGACCTCCGCCTGCAATTCGACAAAGGTCACTTCCGGCGCGGTACAACCGAAACGCTGGGCTTGGGTGCGGGCTGCAGCAATGTCCTGGGCGATTTCCCAGAAGGTTTTTGAGGACAGCGCTCCGTCGTGGATCCCGGCACCCCCCAGGCGGTGGCGTTCTACGAGCAGCACCTTTTTCCCCAGGTCAATGCCCCGCATTGCCGCCGCATAGCCCGATGGCCCGCCGCCGATGACGCACAATTCGTAGTGGTTCATATCGTTTTTTCCATTTCATATAAGTTACAATTTGCCGGGATTGGGGGCAAGGCGCTTTATCGAAAGCTGAATCACCGACGGTCGATTGCAGTTTTTCGCAATGGTTGTAACTTAAAGCGGTCAATCATCCTGAACAGTGAACTATGGAAGCATTTGTCTTGGTCCGCCACGGAGAACCGGAAAGCGCCTTTGAGCGCCGCGATCAATCCCGAAAGTCACCCGGGCCCCATGAGGTCGGCATAGAAGCCGAAGCATTCGGCCTGAACTACGCCGATGTAATGGCTTGCTACGGCAAATACATGGACGCACCGCCGCTGCCTTCGACGCTCGGTTACGAGACGGCGGGACGGGTGACTGCCGTGGGTGCCGAGGTCACGGATCTGAAAGTGGGGCAACGCGTTGCTGCCTTTACGCGCTTCGGGGGATACGCCCGCGAGGTGATGGCAGTGCGCGACGCGGTGGTGCCGATTCCGGAGGATATGCCGGTGGGGGAGGCCCTGGCCTTGACGGTGCAGTACTGCACCGCTTGGTACTGTGCCGAGGAAAGCTTGAATCTGTTGCCGGGCGATCACGTGTTGGTGCAGGCGGCGGCCGGCGGAGTGGGGACGGCCCTGGTGCAAATGGCGAAACAAAAGGGCTGCGTGGTGTACGGGACGGCATCTCCGGGCAAGCACGATTACCTGCGGTCCCTGGGTGTGGACCACGTGATCGATTACCGCAAAGAGGAGTTCGACGCGCGGGTCCGCCAGATTCGGGACGGGAAGGGCGTCGACGTGGTGTTTGATTCACTGGGGGGGAAAGCCTTCAAGCGGGGCTTCAAGCTCCTGGAGCCGGGGGGAAAGATCGTTGGTTTTGGTTCGGCCAGCCGTTCGGGCAAGCCCAACCACATCTTCGCCAAGCTGGGGACCCTGTTTGGCTTCGGATTTTACAGTTCAGCTTTCCTGCTGATGCAATCCCGCGCCGTCATCGGGGTCAACATGCTGCGGATCGCCGACCACAAGCCCAAGGTGCTCCGCCATTGTTTGGAGCAATGCGTGGCGGGGGCGGGGGCGGGACATTTCCGCCCAACCGTCGGGGCGACCTTTCCCGCCTCAGAACTGGCCAAGGCTCACCGGCACCTGTCCGGTCGCAAATCGATCGGCAAGATTGTGGTGGAGTGGGATTGAGCTGGAGGGACAAAAAATAACCCCGGCCAGGCCGGGGCATTAGTCAAATGTAGCGCAATCTTGCGGATCGATTAAGGGATCAGATGGCTACTATGATTGCGCTCAACCGTTTTGCATGGTACGTGCGCCTTTTTCGTAGTACTGGTTGCCGTTGTCGGAATAGCACGGATGGAAACCGTATTGCGCATCCGGGGCAATCAGTTGCCAGAATACGACATCCCCCGAATTCAGTTGGTGCTGGGTGAAGGATCTGCCTACACCGCCGGTGGTCGACGGCCTCGCTAATCCATTGACCGACCACAACCAAAATACGTAGTCGTCGTGCAAGGTGTACTGGCAGAGATCAGCGTAGTAGTTGCCGTTCAGGTTAAAGTCGACGACAAAATCATTGGCTCCCGAGCAATTTCCCAGATCGTCATTGGTGGCATAAATGTCCATTAGATTGCCCCCGGTATTGGGACCGTAAAGAATGGTGGCGTGGTTCATGGCCTCCTGGATGGTGACGCCGTCGCCGGCATTGGATCCGGCAAGCAGATAACGGGCATACGGGTAGGCGACATCGGAATTGCTGGCTCCGGTGTAATTGCCGGGACGCCCGTTGTAGTACACGTAGATGTAGTAATTGTACGAACTGGCAGCGGCCATCGCTTCGCCGGCATAGCTGTGCATGACGTTTTGCACGAGGCGCAGCGAGCGGCGGAAGGAACCCAGACTGCGTTGCATTCCGTAGCCATTGACCGAGTTGTTGCTTAGGTGATGCAGGGAGCGGCGCAGCACCGAACGCTGGGCTTTGCTCAAGCCATAATCTTTTTCGGCAATGGTGATCGGGTCGACGAGAAAGCGATTGAGGAGATCATCGTCTTTCATCAAGTCGGAAATCAAGCGATCAAGTTTCGTCATAACGATAGTGAGTTGAATGAGTGATTTAAGTATGATTTGCTAATTTTTAGACATAAAAATTTTGTCAGAATTCGAGGTTGAATTCGGTTAGATTAGCAAAGGCAATAAATTCCCATCACGGTCCAAATCAACCGTGAATTTTGATGCCTTTCCGGCGTTTCACAAGGACATAGATTTCCCCGTTGAAGCCGTATAGTGGCATCATTTTCAGGAAAGAACGACAAAAATGTGAAGTGGATTCACACCATAGTAAATAGCCCAAGGTAAGATAGGAAAAAATCTTGAGATTGTTTGATATTGACGTCCGTAAATTAAACAAAATTCAGATTGATTTAATATTCGTGTTAAATCGCGTGAATTTTTTCGAGTGCCATTGGGGCAATTGGTCCGGGGTGAACCGAGAGCCACCGCGCGCAATCAAAATGCGGTTCGTCGCCGGGGGCAAACAATCCCGCAGTCCGCGAGTCATGTTCATGATGCTCAAGATTGCCTGGTCCTCGGTCTACGCCCACCCACTTCCGGAAGGTCACCGCTTTCCCATGGAGAAGTACAATTTGATCCCGGAGCAGTTGTTGTACGAGGGCACCATTACGGCTGAGCACCTGTTTGAGCCCCCGCCGCTGGACGATGCCAGTGTACTGCTCGCCCACGATGCCGCGTATTACCGCCGGTTACAGAACCAAGAATTGACCCGAAGAGAAATCCGCAAAACGGGCTTTCCCCTGTCCCCCGAGTTGGTGCAGCGGGAAGTCATCATCGGTAAGGGGACAGAGATGTGCGCCCACTTTGCCCTGGAATATGGGGTTGCGATGAACGTATCCGGGGGAACCCACCACGCATTTACAAATCGGGGAGAGGGGTTTTGCCTGCTCAATGATATCGCGATGGCGGCCCGTTGTCTGCTGCGGGACGGGCGGGCAACCAAGGTATTGGTGGTCGACCTTGATGTGCACCAAGGAAACGGGACGGCAGAAATCTTTCGGGACGATGATCGGGTATTTACTTTTTCCATGCACTGCGCCACGAACTATCCGCTAGAAAAGGAAACTTCCGATCTTGACCTTGCGCTGCCGCCCTTCACCACCGACGATGTCTACCTAGCGCAACTTGAGGAAACGCTGCCGCAACTATTGGATGAAGTGGAACCCGATTTTGTGTTTTACTTGTCGGGAGTGGACATTTTAGAAACGGACAAGCTCGGTAAGCTGTCGATGACCCGTGAAGGATGCCGGCTCCGGGACAAGTATGTTTTTGAGCTGATGCGGGCCAATGAGATTCCGGTTTCGGTCAGCATGGGCGGTGGATATTCTCACCGAATCGCGGATATCGTTGAGGCCCACGCAAATACATTTCGGACGGCTCAGGAAGTTTGGTTTTGATTGGCGCTCGGCGCAACCGGGATGCATGCATCGTTATCCGCAATTTAAGCGCTTGTAAATGAATCATTTAATGATTTTTGACCGAACAAAATTTCTTTTTTGGAAAAAGCTGATTCCCGAACAAAAATATCGTATATTTGGGCGTATTTTGGGTCGACTTTTGCGCAGATGACATCCAGCAAAGTTGACCATTTTTTTGTTTTCAAATTGTTTTATAAATGAATCTTTTTGTTGCAAGGCTGAATTACCGCACGCTCGAGCACGAGCTCAAAGAAGCCTTCGAAGAATTCGGCGAAGTTTCCAGCGTTAAAATCATCATGGATCGGGAAACCGGTCGCTCGAAAGGTTTTGGTTTTGTGGAAATGCCGAACGATGAAGAAGCCCGCGAGGCCATCTCCAATCTCAACCAGTCCGAATTTGATGGACGTGAGATCATTGTGAAAGAAGCCGAGCCGCGTGAGAACCGTGGCGGCGGCGGCGGTGGTCGCGGCGGCTATGGCGGCGGCGGTGGTCGCGGCGGTTATGGCGGCGGTGGTGGTCGCGGCGGCTATGGCGGCGGCGGTGGCCGTGGCGGTTATGGCGGCGGTGGCGGTCGCGGCGGCTACGGCGGCGGCGGCGGTGGTCGCGGCGGTTACGGCGGCGGCGGCGGTTATGGTGGCGGCGGTCGTGGTGGCGATTACTAAGATTGGCCTCCAACGACCTCATCCTCTTCAAGCATAGCCGTTCCATCATTAAATTCGGTTATTCGACAGCATAAAATTAAATTATATTGCAGGGTCCCAGTGGCCCGAAAGTATTCAGCCCCGCTCCAGCGGGGCTGAATGCTTTTTGGGGTATCCCCAAATTGCGGGTGGCCAGCCCCCGTGACCAAGATTTTCGGTCCTTGCTTGGTTGCTGTTGACCCGATCTCGGGCCGTCGCTTTTCCCCTCGCGGATCATTGTTATCTTTGTGTGTTGAATCAATCGTAACAATATGGAAATTGAGATCGAGGACGATGCCCCGCTCATCGTTGGGACAATGCGTCTGGGAAAATGGGGGGCAAATCTGGATCGCGATGGTTGGCTGGCGTTTATCGACCAGTGCCTCGAAATGGAGCTGAACGCATTTGACCACGCCGATATCTACGGGCACTATACCACCGAAACTGATTTTGGGGCCGCTTTCAAGGACCGCTCTTCCTTGCGGGATGAGGTGGTTCTGACGACTAAGTGTGGGATCAAAATGGTAGCGGAAAACCGGCCGGAGCATACGATCAAATCCTACGACACCAGCCGGAAACATATCATTACCTCGGTGGAAAACTCTTTGCGGGCCCTGCACACCGATTATCTCGACCGATTGTTGCTGCACCGCCCTGATCTGTTGCTGGACGTCAATGAAGTTGCGGAAACCTTTCGGGAACTGGAGTCCAGCGGCAAAGTGCTGGAGTTCGGGGTCTCTAATTTTTCCCTGTCCCAAGTAGAGATGCTAGACGACGAATTTCCCCTGAGCGAGCACCAAATTGAAATCTCGCTTTTGCGTACCGAGGCCTTCACCGATGGCCGCCTCGACCAATGCGCGATTCTTACCCTGGACGCCACTGCCTGGTCCCCCCTCGGCGGAAGCGATTTCTTCGCCCAGCCAGATCAACCCAAAAACCAGCGCGTCCGCAAACTAGCGGAAACCCTGGGGCAAGCCTACGGCGCGACCTACGACCAAATCATGCTTGCTTTCCTGAAGCGGCATCCGCTCGGCATCCGGCCCGTGATTGGCACCACCAAAATCGAACGCGTCCGGAGTGCCAAGGCGGCAATGGACATCGAACTGTCCCGGGAGCACTGGTACCAACTCTGGAAAGCGTCTACCGGCGAGGAAATCGCCTAACTGTTTACCGGGCCTACTGGCCCTTCGTCAACGCTATTTTGAGCATGAGCACAATCAATATCCGATCTGAACACCTCGACGGCGCCGAAGTGGCGTGGTTTGCTCCGATTTGCGACGGGGACGATCAGTTTCTTGGGGAGCGCAACCCGGTTTACAAAAGCACCTGGGAAAATGCCTCTGAGATTCTTCTGACCGCCGACCGTCTGGGCTACCGCAACATTTTGTGCCCTTCGTCCTACCAGGTGGGGCAGGATACCTGGACGTTTGCCTCGGCGGTGGCGCCGATGACCGAGCAGATCAACCTGCTGGCGGCGATCCGCTGCGGGGAGGTCCACCCCCCGATGCTCGCCCGCGCAATTGCGACCCTGGATCACCTCCTCCAGGGGCGGCTCACCATCAATATCATCTCCTCCGACCTGCCGGGGACAAAATTGCCCTCCGCGGCGCGCTACCAGCGGTCCCGGGAAGTGATTGAAGTGCTCAAGCAAGCCTGGACCCAGGAAAGGATCCAGTTCAAAGGTGAATACTACGAATTTGACCTGGCGACTGATCCGGTCAAGCCCTACCAGCAAAACGGGGGGCCGCTGCTTTACTTCGGGGGGTATTCGCCCTCCGGCGTAGATCTCTGTGCCGAGCACTGTGACGTGTACCTGATGTGGCCCGAGACTGAACTGCGCTTGCGGGAATTGATGCAAAACATGTCCCGGAAAGCCGCCGAATATGACCGCACCGTCGATTTTGGGTTGCGGATCCACGTGATCGTCCGGGAGACCGAAGCCGAGGCCCGGGCCGCTGCACGCCGCCTCCTGTCCCAACTCGATCTCAATCTGGGAAAAGAAATCCGGGAACGGGCCCAGGACGCAAAATCGCTGGGGGTCTCCCGGCAGGCCGATATGCGGACCCTTTCGGATGCCGAGGGCTACGCCGAAGACATCCTCTGGACGGGAATCGGGCGCGCCCGCTCCGGTTGTGGAGCGGCCCTCGTCGGGACTCCCGACCAAATCCTGGCCAAGATTCGCCGCTACATGGACCTGGGCATCCGCGCCTTTATCTTTTCCGGCTACCCGCATTTGGAGGAGTGCAAGCTGTTTGCGGAGCACGTACTGCCCCGCATCAAGACGGTCTCGCTCCCGCAAGTACGGGGTCGGGTACCCGCCGAATTGCCATTAACGCCTCTGGGGGCGGCCACCCGAAAATAAATCGCCGTGCTGGACCTGATCATCGTCGTCGTCTACTTTCTGACCATTCTGGTGGTGGCCGTCTCCGGAAGGGACCGGAAGGACGTGACATCGGAGCAATATTTTCTTGGGGGACGGAATCTGCGCTGGCCTTCGGTCGCCCTGTCCACGATTGCAACCAATATTCAGGGCTACCAATTCCTCGGCATGATGGGGTCGGCCTACCTCTACGGTTTGGCGCAGGCCAACCTTGAAATCAATGCGGTGCAGGGCATTTTGATGGCGGCGTTCATCTTTGTGCCGCTCTACCTTCGCCACCGAATCGTGACCATCACGCAATTCATTCGGATGCGAATGGGCAAAAACGTTGCCCTGGCTTATTCGGTGGCAAATTTGGCCCTTTTTGCGACGATTACGCTGGGTGCGGCCTTGTTCTGGGGGGCTTACGCCGCCGATTTGGTCTTCGGGGATTACCTGAGCTTTTTGCACGAAGACCGGATCTATCGGATCTGCATTTTGATTGTGGGGCTCGGGGTCTTTTCCGCGATTTACACTTATCTGGGAGGATTGGCGGCGGTGGTGCGTACGGATATCATCCAGTTTGGGATTCTACTGGCGGGTGGATTGGCGGTCCTGTTCGTCGCGGTTCACGAACTGGGCGGTTGGGCGGAGTTGTACCGAAAGGTGCCGGAAAAAATGCATTTGCACCTTCCCGTGAATCACGAGAAACTGCCCTGGATCCATGTATTTGGGCTTTTTCTGCTGAACATCAACTACTGGTGCGCCAACCAGACGGTGATGCAGCGCTCACTGGCGGCGCGGAGCTTAAAAGAGGCGCAGATCGGGTTGATGGTCGGTGGGGTCATGAAATATGTCATGGCGGTGGTGATTGTGGTACCGGGCATCGCGCTGTACGGAATTTTGGGCGAGGGGGGATTGGAAGATCCCGACATGGCGTTTCCTTATTTGGTGACGACCTACCTCCCAATCGGCATCAAAGGGCTGATCCTGTGCGCCCTGTTTGCGTCCTTGATGAGTACGGTGGATTCCACCTTCAACTCGCTGGCGACGCTGTTTTCCATCGACATCTACAAAGAGTACATCAACAAGGAGGCCACCGACCGGCAGATTGTCGCCGCCGGGCGCCGGACGATTCTCTTCACTCTGCTGACCGGGATTGTGATGGGGCTCGTGCTGCTCTACGTAAAGTTTGAAAATCCGGAGGCGGCATTTACCCACACACTCAATAATCTGCGCTACTACATCAATTGCGGCATTGTGGTGATCATTTGCGGCGCGGCGTTTCTGGCTTTTCCCCGGCACCGGATTTCTCTGGCGGCCTTTTTGAGTACCATTCCCCTGCACCTGATCATCATCGCAATCTTCCCGGAAATGAACTACTTCGTGCGGGCGATGTGGGTGATCCTGGTGGCATTTGCGATTCTGGCCATCGGTTCGGGATTTAAATTTAAGCCTTGGCGGGAGCTGTTCCACGCGGAAGAAGCTGTGATTCGCCGGGTAGGGTGGGGCCTGCTGTTGTCCCTCGCGCTGTTGCACCTCGTCTTTCATTGACCTGTATCCCGCTTCCGGTTCACCGTAAAGTAGAACACCACCCCCCCCATGGCATAAGCGAGAATGTCCCAGGGGTCGGCAGTAAAGCGCTCGGTGAGGCGCGGAAACAGAAATTCGAAAAGAAAGGCGTACATGGCTACGGCGAAGGCGACATAGGTCCAGGGAAAGGTATAGTTGCGGCGGTCAGCCCGCGAACGGCGTATGCCCAGCAGGGCGAGCGTGAGTACGACCGGCATGGTCAGGAAGTCGGCCGCGTAATCGGAAATGAAGGGGAGGTAAATTTCTGCCTTTTTCAGGGCAAACAGTACGAGATAAATGATCAGGGAAGCCGCAAAAACCGGATGGAACAAGAGATTGCGTTTCATCCGCCCAACCAGAATAACGTGGCTGCGATGGCTCCGGTAATCGCCATGAATATCGTTTCGATGGCCTGCCCAATGCGGATAACCGTCCGGGTGAAGGGGGGCTTGAGGTCAAATTCGGCTTGATCGCGGGCTTTTTTCTCAATCTTAGCGATCTCAGCGCGCTCTTCATCCCGCTTGCGGTGGTCGACGTGTTTGAAGCAAAAAGGACACTTGCGCAGGTCGCCTTTGACCCACTTTCCACAGGAGTCACATTTGCGTTCAACTCGAGTTTCCAAAGTGCGCTGGTTTTGCTTTAGAATTTGAACACCCTAAAGGTACAATAGTTTTATGAATGCGGAACCGATTGGGAGGAATTTGTTGAGAACAAAGCTCCCGGGTTTGTCCGCCATTTGTTTAGTTTTACCGCAAAGAAAAAGAATAGAATACGCATGTTGATTGTCATTTCACCGGCCAAAACCCTCGATTTCGAATCGGAGTCCACGACCCCGGTACACACCCAGCCCGAATTTGTGGAAGATTCGGAGAAATTGATCCGCAAGCTGCGTTCCCTTTCCCGGAAAAAGCTGACCGAGATGATGGGAATCAGCAAGGATCTCGCCCAGCTCAATTACGAGCGCTATCTGGCTTGGGAGCCGCACTTTCACCCCGGCAATTCGAAGCAGGCGGTGCTGGCCTTTAAAGGAGATGTCTACATCGGGCTGGACGCCGCGACCTTGAGCGAGGAAGATCTGGCCTTTGCCCAGGATCACCTGCGGATCCTGTCCGGACTGTACGGTTTGTTGCGACCACTGGATTTGATGCAGCCCTACCGCCTGGAAATGGGAACTAAATTGCCGGTGCGTCGGAAGAAGAATCTGTACGATTTCTGGGGAAGTAGCCTCACCGACAAGGTCAATCTGGCCCTGGCCGAGCAAGGCATCGGTACGCTGATCAATCTCGCTTCCAATGAGTACTTCAATGTCTTGCAGCCGTCCGATATTCAGGCACGGATCATCACGCCGACTTTCCTTGACCAGAAAAACGGCGTCTACAAGCCCATTAGTTTCTTCCTAAAAAAGGCCCGGGGATTGATGTCCTCTTACATCATCCGCAACCGCCTCACCGATCCGGAGGCCCTCAAGGACTTCAACTACGAGGGGTACTACTACGATCCGGAGCGCTCGGAAGGCGAGCAGTGGGTGTTCCTGCGCGACGAGGCGAAGTAATGCCCAGCGTGTGCGGCTACCGTTGGCTGTGGCTGATCGCCATTCTTTTTACTGCTTGTCGGGGGGATCGGGGGTATACCACCCGGGAGCCGGACGAGCGGACCCCGCTACAATTTGAGGTGCTTCAGTTTCGCGACGATGTGCGCCGGGGAGCGGAAGTGGGCTTGTTGATTACCGCACGGGTTTGGGATCGGCGCGGCCTGCCGGAACGCTTTCACGTGCGCTTTGCCCTGGCGGATTCGTCGGGGCGTCCCTTTTTGGTCGATCCCTACGGAGGAACGCCGCGGCTGGCTCGCATTGCCGAAGGGAAGGACTCCGCGACGGTATTGGTGCTGGAAGAGGCGGGAAAGCAATCGCCGATTGTCGGACTGGACGTACCGGATGGAAGTTTTCCCGCGGTGGTCGAATTTTTCTGGCCGCACCACCGCTGGTCGCTGCCGGCGGGAAAGCATGCGATTCAGGTGGATTTGGAGGCGCGGGAAGGCGATCTTCCGGCAGCCCGTCCGAACAACTTTTGGGAGCGCTGGGAGTTGAGCGCCGGGCGCCGCCGGGTGGGCAAGCTATCGATTCGGGGCGAGGTGGAGCGGCCGCCCTTGCGTCGGGTGCGCCTGCACGTGGGGTACGTGGAACTGGACAATGAGGTCTTCGACCCGCACACGATGGACCAAACGGGAAAGCGGCGGACCTCCCCCACGGATGGTTTTCCAGATTTGTACTGGGCGTTTGGGGTAGGGTACGAGCGGGTGTACAATTCGGATTATCTGATTGATGCCATCGGGGGGCGGTGGTCTGGGGGGACGGGCGATGTCTGGGTCCGGGGACTGGATGAGGTGATCAGCCTGTGCGCGATGGACCAGGACGAAGGCTTGTCCCTGGACGACATTATTTCGTGCTGGGAAGGCCGCCTGGGGGATTTGAGTGGGGATCCGGCGCAGCCCACCCGGTTGAAATTTGGGCGGGTGCGCCGCATGGAGGTGTGGCTGGATTGGCGGGATTGAATGGGGTTTTGGGCGGGAGAGTGGCACAACTTTTGTATTTTTGCGGAGAACCGTGGGGCTTTCCCGCAGAAACCATTCAATGATGACCAACATGATAAAATACTTTACCGCCTTTGCCCTCGTATTCGTGTGCGTTTTGGCGGTGCCGGAGCGGGTGCAGGCCCAATCGATCTTCTCCGCCGAATACGAAAGCCGCGCCGATATCTCGGTATTCGTGGCCGACTACGAAAGCCGGGCCGATTTGGTGGTGTGGAAGGCCAATTACGAAAGCCGTGCTACCGGCAATGAAGGCAAGTGGTTCTTCGTGGAATACGAAAGCCGCGCGGACAAAACGATTTTCTTCGTCGAATACGAAAGCCGGGCCGACCTCACGATTTTCTTTACCGAATACGAATCGCGCGCGGGCTGGAAAAACTCCTCTAAGAAGCACTTGCTGTATTGAGTCCTTGATCACAGGACGCAACCAGCAAATCATGCACTTCTACTTACAGGCGGTCTAAAATTGGTTGGTGAAATTTGCGAGCGCAGATTTTTTTGTCCATCAAAGCTCATTTTGGAGTCCATAGCCCGAGCTAGGGGCGAGAAAATAGCGGAAGCGGGGCAGAAAAAGATGCCATAGCAAAATCGCAGAATTAAATTTAAACCGCCTTATACATTTTTCCCAAAAGAAAGCCGGTTGAAAAAGGATTCTTTTTCAACCGGCAAGACTATTACTTAATAATAAAGAACGCGCTATATTTACCCGTAAAGCTATTTAGAATATGATATGAATATAGCGCTCGTCTTTCGGGAGGAAAACCCAAGTTTTTCAAAAAATTTGGATGATAAGCCACAATCACAATTCAGG
>JBCCQH010000081.1:0-35437 GCA_039024435.1 Bacteroidota bacterium | reverse complement strand
TTTAAGAGGCTGTTTAAATTTAATTCTGCGATTTTGCTATGGCATCTTTTTTCGCCCCTCTTCAGCTATTTTCTCGCCCATAGCTTTGGCTATGGACTCCAAAATGAGCTTCGACGGACAAAAAAATCTGCACTAGCAAATTTCACAAACCAATTTCAAACCACCTCTAAGAGGCGGCCATTGGCCCGAAGCCTTCCCGGCGGCGGGAACGGTAGCCCTCAGTTGCGCTGGCGCTCGACCCGCCGAAGTAAGAACTGAATCGCTGCCCCTTCATTGCAATCGCCTCGTTCGTCGGTTATCAATTGAGCGAACTCCTTTTCATGCGCCCACGAAGAAGGAATTCTCCCGAAACTTCTATCTTTGCCGCATTCGAATCGGGCGCGTGCCCGACGCAATCGGCATGTCCCCAAGAACCCGCGCATACCTGCAAATCCACACCGCCGTGCTGCTTTACGGCATCACCGGGATCCTCGGCGACTTGATTGTACTGCCCAAGCCGACCCTGGTGTGGTGGCGCATGCTGCTCACAGCACTCAGTTTTCTGCTTTGGCCGGGGCTGTTGCGGCAAGTTCGGAGCATGTCCCGCCGCGACCTCGCAGCGATGGTCGGCATCGGCAGTCTGGTGGCACTGCACTGGGTAACTTTTTTTGGGGCAATTCAACTGACAAACGTCTCGGTTACCTTGGCGGTCATGGCCACAGCGAGTTTTTTCACCGCAATACTGGAACCGATCCTGCTCGGCGGAAGATTTCGCTGGTACGAATTGCTGCTTGGAGTGGTGGTCGTGCCGGCAGTCGCGCTGGTAAAAAATAGCACCGATTTTGCCTGGGCCGGCATCCTGGTAGCGCTGAGCTCGGCCGCCCTGGCTGCGACCTTCAGCATCCTGAACAAAAAGCTGGTGGACCGCCACAATCCGGTGGCCCTGACCTTCGTCGAATTGGGGAGTGGGGGCCTCCTGCTCACCTTAGGCTTGCCGTTCTGGTACGCGTTTGTGGAAACCGGTCCCTTCTTCCCGACCGGAAACGATTGGATTTACCTCCCGATTCTGGCGTTTGTGTGTACTTCATTTGCCTACGTCATCAACCTGCAAGCCCTGCGGGTACTGCCGGCCTTTGCGGTCAATCTCACCATCAATCTCGAGCCGGTGTACTCCATCATTTTGGCGTATTTCATCCTGCGGGAAAGCGATGAACTGTACTGGGGCTTTTACCTGGGGGCAGCACTGATCATCCTGGCGGTGTTTCTGTATCCCGTGCTTGCCCGGCAGTTCGGAGTACCTGACAAACAATCCTCTTAACGACGAAAGGACGACCGGGAGGCCGTCCTTTCGAACTCAGTGGCTAAATATCATCCCGCATCAACGCAGGACCGAGCGCGAGATCACCATTTGCTGGATCTCGCTGGTGCCTTCGTAGATTTCGGTGATCTTAGCGTCGCGCAACATGCGCTCCACGTGGTATTCCTTGACGTAGCCGTTGCCTCCGTGAACCTGGATCGATTCGGAAGCGACTTTCATCGCGACCTTGGAAGCATAGTACTTCGCCATCGCCGAACTGGTGGTGTAGTCCTGGCCTTGGTCCTTGTCGTAAGCGGCCTTCATGATGAGCATCCGGGCGGCTTCGATTTCGGTGGCCATGTTGGCGATTTTGAAAGCAACCGCCTGGTGGTGCATGATTTCCTTGCCAAATGCTTTGCGGATCTTCGCGTAGTCCCGGGCGCGTTCGTAGGCCCCGGCCGCAATCCCCAATGCCTGAGCCGCGATCCCAATCCGGCCTCCGGAAAGTGTCTTCATGGCAAACTTGAAGCCGAATCCGTCGACGCCGACCCGATTTTCCTTGGGAACCTTCACTTCATTGAACTGCAAGGTGTGGGTGTCCGAACTGCGGATACCCAACTTGTGCTCTTTGGGACCGATCACAAAACCGTCCATGCCCTTTTCCACGATGAGGCAGTTGATGCCCCGGTGGCCTTTGTCACGCTCAGTTTGGGCCATGACCAGATAGGTGCTGGCATTGCCGCCGTTGGTGATCCAGTTTTTCGTTCCGGTCAGGACGTAATGGTCGCCCATGTCTATGGCCTCGGTTTTCTGCTGGGTAGCGTCGCTGCCCGCTTCCGGTTCCGACAGACAAAAAGCACCCAGAACTTCTCCCTTGGCGAGAGGCACGAGGTATTTTTGCTTTTGTTCCTCAGTCCCATATTCTTCCAATCCCCAGCAAACGAGGGAATTTTGTACCGAAACGACCACGGCGGCCGCTGCATCAATTTTGGAAAGTTCTTCCATGGCGAGCACGTAGCTCACCGTGTCCATTCCGCCGCCACCGTATTCCGGTGACACCATCATGCCCATGAATCCCAACGCGCCCAATTGCTTGATTTGGGCGTGGGGGAATTCCATCTTTTCGTCGCGCTCGATCACTCCGGGTTCCAATTCTTTCTCCGCGAAATCGCGCGCTGCATCCCGGATCATCCGGTGTTCTTCGCTTAACTCAAAATTCATATCTTATCTACAATAGTAATATTTCGTTTTACAGGGAAAATTCGGCTCAACTGCCGCGCAATTTTCCAAAAATGCCACCCAGAAAGCCTTTCTTCTTCTTTTTCGAAGCGTCCTCCATGATGCGGCTGATGGCTACGTAGACCTTGGTAGCCACGTCTTTGTCCTTGTGGATGAATTCGTAAGCGCCGGCGCGCATACACTCTTGGATGATTTCTTCTTTGTCAATGCCAGAAAGGAAAAGCACCTTGGCCCCGTGGCCCAGCTTTTGGATCTCCTTCAGGGTTTCCAATCCGCTGATGCCCGGGAGGTCGTAATCGAGAATCACGACATCAATGTCCGAGTGCTGTCCGAGGTGCTCCAATGCCGCCTCCCCGGTCGCGAAGGTGGAAACAAAAAAGTTCCCGAACACCTTTAGCTTCTGGGCCAGAATCATGCTGTAGATCTCGTCGTCCTCGACCAGAAATACTTTTAGATTTTGCATCTCCCCTTCCTTTCGTATTGGTGAAGCATTAAATCGTTTCTTTCATTCTTACGGGGCAACGACCTAAAAATCAGGGGCTACCCAAGGACGGTTCTCAATTAGATGACGGTCAGTCGGTAAATGCATCCAGCTAGGCATGCAATATAGTCAGAGAATAGCAAAAAGGGAAAATCGGCCGCGCGTCAAGGCGTTACAATGTGGCGTTTCTGTCGGTAATTGGGAGCATTTCCCCGTGAGCGTGAAACATTAAGAGCGGCCGAAAGTGGATCAGGCAATTTGCGGAAACATCGCCGAAAGCTTTTCGTAGACCTTATTCGCAACCTGAGCGTCTTTCTGAATGAAGTCTTCTGCACCGGCCGCCATGCATTCATCGACGACCGTCTGCCATTCCATTCCGGAAAGCATGACCACCCGCATCTCAGGTGCTTTTTCTTTGATCTTTTTCAATACTTCCAGACCGTCCATGTACGGAAGGGAATAGTCCAGGAAAATGACATCGGGATTCTGATCGAGGGCGTCGAGACAGGGCTGGCCCATTTCAAAGACCTGCAATTCAACACCTGCGACTTGCCCCATTCTATTCTGAACGAGGAAGGCGAAGATTTCGTCATCTTCGACGAGGAAAACATTGATCGTATTCGACATGACGATAAAATCAAGTTGATTGGGATGCAAAATTAAACTAAAATTCGAATGTAGTTTCGACTTTCTCAGACGAAAAGTGATTTTACCTCTACGAGTCAGTCTTTCTGGAAAGAAAATTCAACTTTGAATTCCTCGTTTAGCTTGAGGCGCGCATCAAATCGCTTGCCCTGCCGACTGGTAAATCCCTGCACGAACCGCTCGGTGATCCCCGCTTCCAGCAAACTGACGAGGTGCTCCCGCTCGACGATCTTCCCCGCAATTCGGGGAGAAATCACGAAATCACAGCCTTCCTTGTACCGGGAACAGCCAAAGGCACGCTTTCCTTTGAGCAGTGTTCCTTGTTTGCATTTGGGGCAACTAAGTCCGTCCATTCGATAATCCGGCATCAGGCGCGGCGGCGGCGCGATCCCCTTGACGTTGCAGATGATATCGTTGGTGTAGCGGCGGACTTCGTGCATGAAGCGCTGGGGATCGTACTGCCCGCGGGCGATTTTGTGGAGCCGCGATTCCCAGTCTCCCGTCAGTTCCGGACTGGAAATCGGGCGGTCGCGCACCAGATCGATCAGCGCAATCCCCCGTTCGGTGGGAACAAGTTTTTTCTTGTCCCGCTCGATGTAGCCCCGCTTCAGCAAGCGCTCGATCATACCCGCTCGGGTCGCGGGTGTGCCCAGGCCCCGGTCTTTCATCGCTTCTCGCATCTCCTCGTCCTCCATTTCTTTGCCCGCCGTCTCCATCATCGCCAGGATGCTGGACTCAGTGTGGATCGCGGGGGCTTTGGTGCGCTTTTTGGGCAATGTTTTCTCCACGATGGCCAGCGATTCACCGATCTGCACAAACGGCAACTCTTTGTCTTCTTCCTTTTTCTTCTTCGCTTTGCCGCCCTTTTTGCGGTCCTGCTTGCGCTTTTCCAGGGCTTGGTCCAGCACAAAGTAGATCTCCCGCCAGCCGGCCTCTTTTAGCATGGTTCCCTTCGCGCGGAAGTGTTCGCCGTGGGCGGTCAGCACAATCTCAGAGAGCTCTTTTTGGCACGTGCCGAGAAACGCCCCCAAGAGCCGCCGCACAATCAGATCGTAAATCATGTAGTGCTCCTGGGGCATCGCGACGGTGCGCGGATCGGTTTCGGTGGGAATGATGGCGTGGTGGTCGCTGACCTTCGCGTCGTTGAAAAAGCGCTTCTCCATCTTGATGCCCCGGGCATTGATCTTCTCGACGAAAGGCGCGTAAGCGGCCACCTGACCGATATTTTGCAGCCGACCCGGGATCAGCGGAAAGATGTCCTCACTCAAATAGCGGGAATCGGTCCGCGGATAGGTGACCGTTTTGTAGGTTTCGTAGAGGTCCTGGGCCAGATTGAGCGTTTTTTGCGCGGAAAAATTGTAGCGCTTGTTCGCGTCTTTTTGCAACTCGGTGAGGTCGTAGAGCAGTGGCGGATGTTCATTGCGAGGATTTTTATTCGCCGCACTCACCACCGCTTGCTGGCCCAGTTTCTCCAAAATGGCCCGGCCGGCCGCTTCCTCCAAAAAGCGATCCGTCCCCTTGCTGAACCATTTGGCCGAGAACCGCTGCCCGGATTTTTCCAGCCCAATGAACAGCTCCCAGTAGGTCTCGGCTTTAAAAGCTTTGGTCTCCTGGTAGCGGTCCACGAGTAACTTCAGGACCGGAGTTTGGACCCGCCCCAAGGAAAGGGGTTGGTTGCGCTGCCCGCTTGTGCGGTCGTGAAACGGCGGCTCAAAGCCATATTTCAGGGTAAATGCCTGGGTCGCATTGATCCCCACCAGCCAGTCGGCTTCCGAGCGACAGCGCGCCGCCTGGTACAGGTTGTCGAAATCCTGGCCTGGTCGCAGATTGGCGAAGCCATCCCGGATCGCCTTGTCCGTCTGCGAGGACACCCAAAAGCGGTAGATCGGTTTTTGTACCCCGGACTGAAGATAGATGTAGCGAAAAATCAATTCTCCCTCGCGGCCGGCATCGGTGGCGCAGATGATTTGCTCGGCGGAGCGAAACAGGTCGGCAATCACTGTGTACTGCCGGGACCGGCCCGGATCGGCGGTCACTTTCGTCAAGAATGCTTGCGGGAGAATGGGCAGGTGAGAAAGCCCCCAGCGGGGGTAGCCGTAGTCTTTGGTATCGGCCAGCTCGATCAGGTGCCCGATCGCCCAGGTCACCTGGTAGCCCTTGCCTTCAAAATAACCGCTCTGCCGCGTACTCGCGCCCAGAATCCGCGCCAGGTCGCGCGCCACGGAGGGTTTCTCGGCAATGACAACTTTCATGGAAGGAAGCAGATGGGAGTAGGAGCAAAACAGCGGCTCCCGGAATTGCCGAATCCCGGGAGCCGCAATCAATATTTAAATCACTGCGCGTTGGGGCTTTTGTATTCCTTTTGGAATTGTTCCCAAGCGGTGTTTTGGTAGAAGTTGCCCCCGAAGTAAGCGAGGATAGGCTCCAACTGATTGGCGGCCTTGTAGCCGGGCAACGGCTGGATGATGCCGTAGTTCTCATCGAGGAAGACCAGCGTCGGGTAGCTCATTTTTCCGTTCATCAATTCGGCGGGAAGCTCATGGTAACCGCGCCGGCCACTCGCAACAAACTTGTAGGTTCGGCCTTTGAAATCGATATTTCCTTTGTGCTCACCGTCCATTTTGACCGCGTAGTATTGGTCCTGGACGAGCTGGACGATGGTCGGGTCTTTCATCGTGCTGGCGTCCATTCTTTTGCACCAACCGCACCAATCGGTGTAGACATCGACCATGATCTTGCGGGGCTCTTTTTCCATGCGCTCGACGGCTTGGTTCCAAGTGAGCCATTCGATTCCTTGTACCTTTTGCATTTCGGCCGGAGAAGTTTCCGCGCCGGTAGCAGGATCAACTTCCTGTGCGTAGGTGCCCAGGGCGATGGCAAAGGCAGCAAAGAGGAGTATGATACGTTTCATGATGATTGTTTTCAGATTGCGGAAGATAAATATCCTCATTTTGGATGGAAGATCAAAGGTTGAGCTGCGTAGCCCCGCCATTGCGTCGCAAGTCGGCCAATTGGGATATTTGTTGGGGAGATTGCAGAGCAAATATTGTGCCGGTGCATGATCAACGCCGCCGCCGACCGAATTATTTTATCCGCGACAAATACAAAAACCGCAGCGTCAAGGCCACCGCCGAGAACAGCAGCCCGATGGTCAGCCCGTACCAGATCCCGCTGATGCCCCAGTTGAGGTATTCGCCCAGAAACCAAGCCCCCGGAATCCCAATCGCCCAATACGCCACAAACGTGATGCCCGTCGGGATGCGCACGTCCGACATGCCCCGCAGGATGCCCGCACTGATGCCTTGGATGCCGTCAAATAGCTGGAACAGGGCCGCGATCAGCAACAACGGGATGGCGATGGCGATCACCTTCTCATCCTGGATGTACCACCCGGGAATGACTTCACTCAGGGAAGTCATCAATGTCACGAACAGGGCAACGCAGCCCAATCCGGCAATCAATCCGGCAAGGCCCGCCCGCCGCATCTCGGGTCGGTCACCCCGGCCCAGCGCATGGCCCACCCGAATGCCCGATGCATGCGCCAACCCCAAATAAAACATAAAGGCCAAGGCGGCAACCTGAATCGCAACCTGGTGGGCGGATTGGGGATCTTTCCCGATGCGCCCCGCCAGAATCACCGCCGCGGTAAACGCTCCGGACTCAAAAAAGTACATCATGCCACTCGGCAACCCAATGCGGGCGATCTTCTGCAAATGCGTCCGACTGTGCCGCCAGAATTGGCGGAAGTACCCAAATCCCCGAAACCGCGGATTCCTGTGGACGTAGGCCACCAGGATCACGGTGCCTACGATCCGCGACGCCAGCGTCGCCCAGCCAGCCCCGTTCAGGCCCAAAGCAGGCATGCCCCAATTCCCGTAAATGAAAAGCCAGTTGAGGAAGATGTTGAGCACGACCATGAAGCCCATGATGACCATGCCCGGCAGCATCAGTTCGTAGCCTTCGATGAAGTGTTTGTAGGTCAAGAAGAAGAGGAAGGGAAAGGTTGAAATTGTCAGGATCAGCAGGTACTCCGCCGCCGGACCCACCACTTCCGGATCCTGACCCAGATAGGGAAAGAGCAAGGTCATCCCGACCAGGGCTAGGGCGAGCACGATCCCGAGGTAAAGCGAGAACAGAACCCCTTGGTGGAGGATGCGTCCGATCTCTTCCTGGGGCCGATCCGCACCGATGGCCTGCGAGGTGATCGGGGAAATGGCCACGCAGACCCCAAAGCCA
The DNA here is from genome assembly GCA_039024435.1 of Bacteroidota bacterium. GTDB lineage: Bacteria > Bacteroidota > Bacteroidia > J057 > JADKCL01 > JBCCQH01. The sequence continues at coordinate 27,560 of JBCCQH010000081.1, read as the reverse complement.
ATGAGGATGGGCAAGTAAAAGATGGCATTGGCGAGGGTTGCCGCGGCGAGTTCGGTGGAACCGAGTCGACCGATCATAATGGTATCGGCATTGCCGATGATCACGTGGCCGAGCTGCCCGAGGATCGAGGGCCATGCCAGGTGCAGGGTATGCCTAAGGTGGGTCGCCATACGCATCCTTTTGGCCACCGGATGCGGTGGGACGGTGGTGGTTTTGGACGATTGCATAACCTTAGTGCGACTGGTTGGGGTGGACTTGGTACTTGCGGCGGGTAGCGAGGCGCTGAAATTCACGCTGCAGGACGATCTCGGTCAGCTCCGTGGCGATCTCGGCCGCATTGCCGGCGTTGAGTGCCTGTTTAAACGCAGCCTCTGCCACATCCAGGCGGTACATGGCATTCACGAGGGCACCGAAATCATCTTCCAGCAGGGCTTCCAGCCGCAGGGAAAGTGCGCGGCGCAGTGACTCCCAGGAGGAAAATTCCTCAGAATTGAGCCCCCAGTGGCGGCACAGCAGATGAGCGGTATCGTTGAGCGAGTGGTCTCCCATAACTGGTGGGTAGGGCAGTGAACCCGATTTGCCCGGCAAATGTACGGGATTCCCGGATGGAAAAACGTCAATGCAGAACTGAATTGAATTTTTGCCCACACCTCCCGTCGAATTGACCACGCGGTCGGTCATTTTTCAGTCCCCGTAAGAATGCGGTGACGGACCCGCGGAAAAATGCCGCTAGGAGCTTCCCAGCCCCTAAATCCTTAGGTTTCAATTATTTTGAGTTGTCCAATTATTGCCGTATGTTTGTGGGAAATTAAAAGATGGCGAAGCGGCAGGGAGTTTTCCTCCCTGTTTTTATTTGCACCAATGACGAAAATGCAGGGTCACGAAAGCGTTGAAGCCGATATCCGAAAGTTGATCGAGGAACACAATCCAGACATCTACATTGTAGATATCAAGCTTAAAACCAGTCGCCGAAGTGTTCTTTCAATTCTGTTGGACACCGACGAAGGCATCACCATCGATGAGTGCGCTCGGGTCAGTCGGCGATTGAATGCTTACTTTGAGGAGGAAGACCCATTCAGTTTCCCATTTGAACTTCAAGTCAGCTCTCCCGGAGTGGGTCGTCCGCTGGTCATGCGGCGTCAGTTTCGTCGCCATGTGGGGCGTAAGTTGAAAGTGCGGTTGACGGACGACGCCGAGGTGAAGGGAAGGCTGCAAAAGGTGGAAGAAGATGTGATCGTATTGGAGCTGCCACCGAAAAAGAAGAAAAAAGGCGGTAAAAACGCCGCCAAAAAAAATAAAGAAGCGTCCCCAAACGGGGCAAATGATGACAACGAAATCACGATAGGCTTCGATTCGATCAAAGAGGCGAAAGTAGAAATCTCATTCGATTGAACAATGGCGAGAAGGAAAGTACAAGATACCAAAGAGAACCTGGTCGATTCCTTTGCGGAATTTGCCCGGTTCAAGAACATTGATCGAGCCACGCTCATGAGCGTGCTGGAAGAAGTATTCCGGACCATGATCCGGAAGAAATATGGATCCGACGAAAATTTCGACGTGATCATCAACGTGGACAAAGGCGACATTCAAGCCTTCCGGGAGCGGGAAATCGTAGAAGACGGTGAAGTGGAAGACGAAGCAACCCAGATTACCCTTTCGGAAGCATTGACCGAAGACCCGGACAGCGAAGTCGGCGAATTTGTCGCTGATGAGATTTCCTTCAAGGATTTCGGCCGGAAAATGGTGCAAACCGCCAAGCAAACGCTTACGCAGAAGGTCCGCGACCTGGAAAAAATGTCCATCTACGAGCGTTACAAAGAACTCGTCGGCGAAATCATCGTCGGTGAAGTTTACCAAATCTGGCGCAACGAGATCATGGTCATCCACGAAGGCAACGAATTGATTTTGCCGAAGTCGGAACAGATTCCCAAAGACCGCTTCCGCAAGGGCGATACGATCCGCGCGGTCATCCTGGACGTGGAATTCCGCAATGGCAACCCAAATATCATCATCTCGCGGGCTTCTGGGCTCTTCCTGGAAAAACTCTTTGAGCAGGAAGTCCCGGAAATCTACGACGGCCTGATCACGATCAAAGGCATCGTACGGGAACCGGGTGAGCGCGCCAAAGTCGCGGTTGAGAGCTACGACGACCGCATCGATCCGGTTGGGGCGTGTGTGGGGATGAAAGGTTCGCGGATCCACGGCATCGTCCGGGAACTGCGCAACGAGAACATTGACGTAATCAATTATACCAGCAACGAATTGCTGTACATCCAGCGGGCACTCAGCCCGGCTAAAATCAGCAGCATCAAGCTGGACGACAGCAATCGAAAAGCGCAGGTCTTCCTCAAACCGGACCAGGTGTCACTTGCCATCGGCAAGAGTGGGCAAAACATCAAGTTGGCCAGCCGCCTGACCGGATACGAGATCGACGTGTTCCGTGAGATGGAACATGACGAAGAAGACGTGGACCTGGACGAATTCGTCGACGAAATCGACGAGTGGATCATTGCCGAAATGAAAGCCACCGGCTGCGACACCGCAAAGGCCGTATTGGAACTTTCGGTGGATGATCTGGAGCGGCGTACTGATCTGGACCGCGAGACCATCATTGAAGTGATGGATGTTCTGCGTTCAGAATTTGAAGACTAAAAAATATTTGGTGATCTTAGATCCTATATGGCAGAAACGAAAAAGAAATATCGACTCTTCAGAGTAGCCAAAGAATTGAACACAGGGAGTTCTACCTTGGTGGAACACCTTTCCCGCAAGGGATTTGCGGTCAACAATGCCCCGAATGAGAAGCTTTCGGAGGAAATGTACATGATTCTTCTGAAAGACTTTGCTTCGGAAAAGATTCTGAAAAAGAAAGCGGAGCAGATCAAAGTGGCCAAACAGGAAAAGCGGCTCCGCAGCGAAGAACCTGAAGTTGAGGAACAGGAGGAGAAGATTCTCACCGCGGCTGATATCCGTGAGGGAGCACTGGACCGGGACAAAAGCAAGCCGGCGCCCCGCAAAGAATCGGAAACGAAGCCTGAGGCAAAAGCTCCGGCCGAACCTTCCAAAAAGGACAATCGTTTCTCGACAAAAGTGCTGGGCAAAATTGATCTCTCGCAATTTGACCGCAAAAAAGGCCGTTCAAGGTCCAAACCGGAAGACAAGAAATCTCCGGTGGCGAAGAAGCCCGATCCGGTCAAGCCGGCATCCAAGCCTGAAACAAAGGCGCCGGTGAGTCCGGCCGCCGAAACGAAGGCTCCTCCGACCAAAAAGCCGGAAACTCCGGTGCAAAATAAACCGGTGGTAAATCAACCGCCGGCTGCCGATGGTCCGTCCAAGTCATCTTTGCGCAAAGAGCGGGAAGGCAATCTCCAACCGCCCACTCCGCAAAAGCCTGCCGCCAAGGTAGATCCCCCGGCCAATTCCCCAGAGGAAAAGAAACCAGAGGACAATAAGGCGGTCGAACCCAAGGTCATCCGCGCCGCCGATCAGGCCAAGACGCTGGGCGGCTTGAAGATCCTCGGAAAAATGGATCTGGGACCGGACCGCAAGCGCGGTGGGGCCAAAAAAGACGAAAAAAGTGGTACCACGGCGGAAAAAACCGAGGGGGATGGCGCCAAGCGCAAGCGCAAGCGTCGGCGCAAACGCAAGTCTACCACGGGAACCACCGTTTCCAGTGGCAACAACAATAACAACCGCGGAGGCGACAACAATCGCCGGCGTGGTGGCAACACCGGAGGCGGCAAAAAGAAGGAAGAGCAGTCCGACAAGGAAATCAGCGAAATCATCAAGAATACGCTGGCGGACCTCAATAAGAAGAAGCCTTCCGGCCGCGGTCGGGGATATCGCCGCAGCAAGCGGGAAGCCCACCGCGACAAGCGCGACAAGGAGTTGATGCAGCAAATGGCGCACGCGCGCAACCTCGAGGTAACGGAGTTCATCACTGCCAATGACCTCGCGGACCTCATGAACGTGGCGGTGACCGAGATCATCACCAAGTGTATGGAGCTCGGCTTGTTCGTTTCAATCAACCAGCGCCTCGAAGCCGACGTGATTCAGCTTTTGGCGGAAGAATACGGCTACGGTGTGGAATTCGTCGACCTTGCGGAGAAGGATTTCGAAGAAGCGATGGAAGTTGAGGAGGATCCCGCCTTGATGGAGGAGCGTCCTCCGATCGTCACGGTAATGGGCCACGTCGACCACGGGAAGACGTCTTTGCTCGACTACATCCGCAGCGCCAACATAGTTGCCGGTGAGGCCGGTGGTATTACGCAGCACATCGGCGCTTATGAAGTGGAACTGGACGCGGACCGCAGCATTTGCTTTCTCGATACTCCGGGTCACGAAGCATTTACCGCAATGCGGGCCCGAGGCGCGAAAGTCACCGACCTGGCCATCATCGTGGTCGCGGCGGATGACAGCGTGATGCCCCAAACGAAGGAGGCCATCAATCACTCCAAGTCGGCGGATGTTTCCATGATCTTCGCCTTGAACAAGGTCGATAAGCCGGGAGCCGATCCGGATCGTATCCGGACCCAACTTTCCGAAATGAACATCTTACTGGAGGACTGGGGAGGTGACTACCAAGCCCAGGAAATCTCAGCTAAGACGGGACAGGGAATCGACGATCTCCTGGAAAAGGTGCTCGCCGAGGCCGAACTGATGGAACTCAAGGCAAATCCGGAAAAACCGGCCCGGGGAACCGTGATTGAAGCAAGGCTCGACAAGGGCCGTGGTGTTGTCGCTACGATCCTGGTTCAGGATGGTACCTTGAAAGTGGGCGATACGCTGGTCGCCGGGATCCACTCCGCTCGGGTACGGGCCATGATGGACGAGCGCGGCAATCGCGTCTCGGAAGCCGGACCTTCTACCCCGGTGCAGATCTTGGGCCTCTCGGGTACACCACAGGCCGGAGACCGTTTCCTGGTCTACGAAGATCCTTCGAAGGCGCGCGAAATCGCCCAGCGGCGAAACGAGCTGTACCGCGAGCAATCATTGCGCAAAAACACGCGGCCTACGCTGGAAGAATTGGCCCGCCGCCGTGCATTGGGCGACTTCAAAGAATTGAACATCATCGTCAAGGGCGACGTGGACGGTTCGGTAGAAGCCCTTTCCGATTCGTTGTTGCGCCTCTCGGTGGACGAAGTCCAGGTCAATGTCATCCACAAAGCGGTCGGTCAGATCAGCGAAGCGGATGTACTGCTGGCCTCCGCCTCCGATGCGATCATCATCGGTTTCCAGGTCCGTCCGAGCATCAATGCCCGCAAAACAGCGGAAAATGAAGGCATCGACATCCGCCTGTACAGTGTCATCTACGACGCGATCAATGAAGTCAAGGATGCTCTCGAAGGTCTGCTCTCTCCGGATGTCAAAGAAGAAATCATGGGCTCGGCCGAGATCCGCGACGTCTTCCGCATCTCCAAGGTGGGCAACATCGCCGGTTGCTACGTGCTGGACGGAAAGATGAGTCGGAAAGACCCGATTCGCCTTATTCGCGATGGCATCGTGATTTACAACGGCAAGTTGGGATCGCTCAAGCGCTTCAAAGACGATGTCCGCGAGGTCTCGAAAGGCTACGAATGCGGGATGCAGATCGAAGGTTACAATGACATCAAGATCGGTGACGTGATTGAGCAGTATCGGGAAACGGAAGTGGCCCGGAAACTGCGCTGATCGCGCTCCCCAAGACTCACAATACATGAATGTAGCGGGACAGTTCCTTAGGGAGCAGTCCCGTTTTTTTTGTTCTTCTGCGCCATTCTTAGAGGCTGTTTAAATTTAATCCTGTGATTTTGCTATGGCATCTTTTTTCGCCCCTCCTCAGCTATTTTCTCGCCCCTCGCTCGGGCTATGGACTCCAAAATGAGCTTCGATGGACAAAAAAATCTGCGCTCGCAAATTTCACAAACCAGTTTTAAACCGCCTTTTAGGAGATGGATAATGTGCATAAACTGTCCCCTTAGGACCGGGAAGCGCCAATTTTGGGGCAAAAACCCGCCATTCAATCCTTTGATTTTCAGGTGCTCTGCCGGGGATTGCGTTGATCCCTGCACGAATCCAGGTGGAGGGCGGAAAACTGCCATCGCTTTGCAGCCCGGCAAAGCCTAATTTTGAATGGACCGGACTTCCCTGTTCCGGTAAGGATACAGAGTAAAGGAGAAAGTATTTTGAATGGACGAAAAAATCAAATCATGCCTCATTACCGGCGCCCTGGGTGATGCCTTTGGCAGTCGATTCGAGCAGATGGATCTGCCGGCGGGGGAGGAACGTTGGGAATTTTCCGATGATACCCAACTGACAATTGCGACCTGCGAAGCAATATTGGAAGCGAAAGGTCCGCAACCCGAAGAGATTGCCCGGCACATCGTTGTTTGGTACAATCAGGGGCGGCTGAGTGGACTGGGCGCGTCGACCCTCAAGGCTCTTGTGGAGTTGCGGAGTGGGCAACACTGGTCGAAAGCCGGTGCGGAAGGCGAGCTGTCCTCCGGCAATGGCGCGGCGATGCGAATCGCTCCCCTGGCATTTTTATTGGACCCACTGGTCGAAGCCGACCGCATCCACATCCGGGACATCTGTTGCATCACCCATCGCAATGAAGAGGCTTACTTGGGGGCTTTGGCCGTCGTGTACGCCATTCGGTTTGTCCAGAACGACCGCCTGAATTTCATCCAAAACATTGTTCGTCAGTTGCCGGAAAGTGAACTCCGAAAGCGCCTGATCGAGATCTCACAGGCACCCAACATGCGCATCCGTGACCTCGGCCGGAAGTTTGGCAGTTCGGGCCAGGTCGTCGAGTCAGTGCCACTGGCCTTGTACGCCGCCCAACAGGCGCCGGAGATCGGAATCGAAAAAATGATGAAGGAAGTCGTTGCCGCCGGTGGCGATACCGATACGAACTGTGCGATTGCCGGGCACATCGCCGGGGTACAACTGGGATTGGATGCCATCCCGCCGTCTTGGATGGAAAAGCTCCGCAATACCCCCAACTACGACGACTTCGCCGCCGTCATCCGCGAATACGCCACTTACGTGAGCACCCAAAGTGGAATTAAAACCCTTTTTTAATTGCCAATTCTCGATTTCTGATGGCCGATAAAACGCGGGGATCGGCCCACCATCAGGAGTCATTTTTTCCGCCGCGCCACATGCTGTAGAGCATAAAGGCTCCAAGGGTGGAGGCGATGACGAAAAAGATGATACTTACCTTGGGCAGGTTCCCACCGTTGGCGTAATTGGGATCAGCGAGCATGATCAAGGAACCAGCGATCACCATGGCCGAGGTCACCAGCGCCAATGAGAGGCGGTTTCCCACCGAATCGATCTTGTCCAGGAGTTTCTTGCGGCCCGGATCTTCAACTTCAATTCTGAGTTCCCCTTTGCGGAGTTTGCGCAAGATGCCGCGCAATTCGTAGGGAAATGAACTCAAAAAGGAGTAGAACGACTGCCCCCGAAAAGTGACTTCACGCCAGATATTTTTGGCGCTGAAGCGTTCTTTGAGCAGTTTTGCGCCGAAAGGGCGCACCTTTTCCATCGTATTGAAGTGGGGGTGGATCGTCTTACCAATGCCTTCAAGAATGGCCAGGGCGCGAAAAATCAGGAACACTCCACTGGGAGCCACCATCTGGTGCTCGTACATGATCGCCTGAAGCCGCTGAGAGATGTCCGCGATGCTGCTTTCATCCACGTCCAAATAAGCAAAGTCCTCGATGAGTTCATTCAACTCCATCTCCAGCTTCCGCATGTCCTTGATCTCATGCTCGACGGCCAGGTTGCGCAATTGCACTGCCATCTGCTTGGCGTCGTGGTTTGCCATCGCAATGAAGACCCCCGCAAAGGCAAACTTATCCTGTTCCATCATCTTGCCCACCATCCCAAAGTCGATCAGAACGATGCGACCATTTTCCTGGATGATGATGTTACCGGGATGCGGGTCAGCGTGGAAGTACCCAAATTCAAAAATCTGTGTGAGGTAGATGTCCATGCCCCGCTCGGCCACTTCGGTCGGTTCGATGCCCCACTCCTGCAACTGAGGCACGTCGGTGATTTTGCAACCCGAAATAAATTCAATGACCAGTACCTTGCTGGTGGAAATATCCCGGTAGGGCTTCGGAACGTAGAAAGAGTTGTTGTCGGCGTAAAACTTCCGAAACTGGTCCATCGCCCGCGCTTCGGTTGTGTAATTCAGCTCCTTCTGCATGACTTTTTCGAAGGACTCCACGATGTCGAGGGCATTGAGGACGCCCTGCTTGCGGAAGTAATTGTCCCCGAACTGGACAATGTCCTTGATGATTTGCAGGTCCGATTCAATTTGTTTGCGGACCCCCGGCCGCTGAACTTTGACGACGACTTCCTCTCCGGTGATGAGCCGAGCGCGGTGAACCTGACCGATTGATGCGGAACCCAGGACCTCCTCCTCGAAGTAGGAGAAAATCTCGTCGATCTTCTTGCCGGTTTCCGTTTCGATGACCTCAATGGCCTTGGGGGTCGGAAAGGGCGGGACATTGCTCTGGAGCTTCTGGAATTCGAGGATGAGTTCTTCCGGCAACAAATCCTGCCGGTTGCTCATGACCTGACACAACTTGACAAAGGTCGGTCCCAGTTCTTCCGCCGCCATCCGGATGCGTTCGTAGCGACTGTACTCAAACACCGGACGACCCCGCCGCGTCCATTTTAGGCGGCGCCTCCGCGTGACGAATCTTCGCAGTTGGGTGTGCGTGACCACATCTTCGAAGCCGTACTTGAACAGTACTCCTATGACTTCGCGCACCCGGCGAATGTTCTGTATCGTCCTTCGGATCTGCATTTTTCGGAAAGAACACAAGTTAGGAAAATGTTTTGTTTCCGGGGACCCTCACCGGTCATCCTAAGATTTTTGTTTCACAATCCGTATTTTTGAGGACCAAATTATCAAACCGCATCACTGTGCATACCCTCCGCCTCTGGATCCTCTTCGGATTCCATCTTGTTTTTTCGTGGGGCTGTTTTCCCAGCCCAAATTGGTGGGACTGGACAAAATCTCGTTTGACAACGCGTTCGAGGAATCAGCTTCTGCCACTCGGCTTCCGCCCCCGCCACGGCCTATTTGCTGCTGGCTTTGTGGGCAGAAGATGAACGCTCCGTTGCGGTACTGGAAGCGTTCATGGAAGACATCGCAACCGCGCTGGAAAAGCCTTTGTGCAAGGCAAAGGTCCGGGAAGAGAAGGTACAATTGGTCAATGGGTACCTGCAGGAAAACCACCGTAGGCCTACCAACCCGTCGCCAATCGGCAAGAAGTGCTCACCACCGGCAAGTACAATTGCGTGAGTGCAAGGCGGCGCACGATATCTTTCCCGACCGAGAACGCATGCAGGCGGCACTGGTGGAGGTGCGGATCCAAAGCTTGCTGATCGAAAGCGACCCCAAGCTGCTGCTGGCCAGCCTCGACGTCGATCTGGGGCGATACGCTTTTTTTCGGGGCAGTGAGTGGGTCTGAGCGATGCGTTACGCCGCGCTGGCGGGCCTGGCCCGGATCGCTTTTGTAGGCGACGATTTGGCGGGGGGAGAACGCTATCTCCAAGCCATTCAATCCATGAGCGATGTCGCTCCAATCCAGCACCAGGGGGCCTTCGTGGCCCTGGCGTATTCAGCGGGGATCGGATACTACGGCCGCTACCCGAACACCCGCAATTTGATGCGCCGCGCCGGAGAGATTGCGCCCCGCCACGAGGAGATCCCCCGGCTCAAGCGGGTCTACAAAGACCTCCTGGAAAAGGTAAACCCGGGGCCCTCCCTTCCCCGGGTTTGTTGGCTTGTCGAAATGGAAAGTCAGTTGCTTCTTCGCGGTAGCGGTTTATGTTTGTGCCGGCGATTTTCTGCGGCTGCACCGGCAGGAGGATTTTATCGGGCGTCCCGATCAGCGCATCAAGCGAAACTTAAAGGGCAAAACGACCCAGCACTTCACAGCACGGTCCCCCATTTTGCCGGGGGTAAACGACAGTTTGGACAGATGCTTGGCGCAGGCCCGTTCAAAGAGGGGATGCGATGAGCGCAGGACGAGGTGGCGGAGGTAGCGGCCTTCTTCATCGACCAGTACCCGGTAGATGACCTTGCCTTCCAAGCGTGCTTGGGTTGCCTCTCGGGGATAGCCGATTTCTTTGCGGATGTCCTTCAGGTTCTGCGGCATCGGCATTTCCCCCAGAAAGGGCGCAAAAGGATCAGGGTCGTCGATTTTGGTATCACCACCATCTCCATCGCCAGCGGGACAGCCCAGGCAAGGAGGGGACGTATCCTGGTCGCCGGTTCCAGTGGGATCTCCGCCCAATACGTCACTGGAACTTGTGTCGGTGGTCGTGGGGCCCGGCTGCTTATCGCGGTAGGCTGAGTCAGGAGCAATGGTTGCCGGCTCATCGGCATCAGGAGTCGGATTCACCCGCTTGCTTTCCTGGGTGTCCATCCCCTTGGGCTTGGCCGGTGGGGCGGACTGCTTGACCGCGGGGGGTGGTAGCTTGGCAATTTTCGGTTGGGGAGGTTTCGGCAATGGGCGGCTAACCGTTACTTCGACAAGGTTGACCATCCCGGCTTGGAGGTCGGCGAGGTCAGCCCTCGGGCCTTGTCGCAGGAAATAGAACAAAAGCAACAAAGCGACGCCAGTCGAGGTGACGAGATAAAAGGCGCTCATAATGGTGCGGGGGTATTCTTTGCGGATGTAGTAGGCACCGTAGGCTTTGTGGCGCTGATCGAACAAGATTTCGTTCAGGTCAGCACGCAGCGTGGTTTTTTGATTCATAACGGAAAGCAATTGGTGGACATTGATAGTTCAACGTAGGTCAATCGGACTTTGGTACGTGAATTGCACACCAAAACCCTCGCTCCATTACATACTAAAGATGGGTACCCAAGATCGATTCCTCGGTACTTCCCGGACTAAATCGTTTCCTATTCTTACATTTGTCTATCTGGATTACATCACGGGGAATAAATTGCCGTGGAGGCAGTTCTCAGCTTCGCGGTTTGCGGCCGGTGGGTCAAAAAGCAATAAAATTGGCCGTGAATCATTGATAATTCCATCCCATCGGTTATCTTTGTAATCCTTCGAAAAACGGGGTGTGGCGCAGCTCGGTAGCGCGCTTCGTTCGGGACGAAGAGGTCGTAGGTTCAAATCCTGCCACCCCGACAAAAGTGCCGACTCTTGTGAGTCGGCGTTTTTTATGCAACCTGCCCGGGGAATTGCGGATGCTCAATGCTCTAGGAGTGCTTCCCGCAACCGCCCCTCGAGTGGGAGTGACTTTCCGGTTTTTTGGTCGACCATCACAAAGGTTACATCCAGTTCGGCGGCGGTCTTGTCTTTCCCTTTTACGCGAAAAATTTGCTGCATAACGATGCTCCTTTGCCCTGCATTTTTGAGCCGGGTCTCAATGCGCAAATGGTCTCCGAGGAAAATTGGCTGCCGGTAGTCGAGGTTGATATTGACCACAACGAACAGCCATCCGTTGCGCTTGAATTCTTCCCAATCCAGCAATTCTTCAAAGTGGTTCCAACGCGCTTCCTCGGCAAATTCCAGGTAGCGGGCGTTGTTGACGTGGCCGTTAAGGTCGATGTGATACCCTCGGATCTTGATTTCAGTGTAACTGGGCTGCATCCGGCAAAGGTATTGATTTTGATTTTCTGGACCCAGGTTTCATTGGCCATACCTTTGTCCATAATAGCATATTTTATTGGCGATGGGCCATTTTTCATTGCTTACCGAAGCGATAAACATACATTTTGCTATTTTATTTGGATAAGTGGTGCCGTTAAGGTTAGTTTTACATTTGTGAAGAAAGACTTTGAGGCGTTGATCGAACGCATTTCTTATGTCCACCAAGGAATGCAAGCGAATGCCAACCGTGCAATTAATCAGTCACTCACCATTCGCAATTGGATGATCGGTATGTATATCATCGAATTTGAACAAAATGGTGCAAATCGGGCTGAATACGGTGGACACTTACTGAAACATTTGGCAAAAAAGCTGACAATCCGCGGCCTGACGGCTCCGGAGCTCTCGCGTTGTCGGCAATTTTACCAGTGTTACCCACAGATCCAAGCGGCCCTTCAAGGCAAGTTCCGCCATCGGCTTCCGGCGGGCGTCGTGGAAACTCTAAAAGATGATGAATTTGTGGATTTGTCGGCGGAAAAAAGTACGAATCGAATTCTTGGGACACTGTCCCAAGAATTCCAATACTCTAATAACAAGCTATTTACGCCGGCAGAACAACTTTTGAAAAAACTCTCCTACTCCCATTTTGTCGAGCTTTTAAAGATCGATGACCAACTCAAAAGAACCTTTTATGAACTGGAAAGCATCAAAGGGACTTGGAGTGTGCGGGAGCTCAAAAGACAAATTGAAACCCTCTTCTTTGAGCGGTCCGGCTTCTTAGCCAATCCTGAAGAATTTATTCGGCTGATCCAATCCCAGATCCATCCCCCCGATCCTCACAATATTGTTAAGGACCTCTATACGTTTGAGTTCTTGGACATACCGGAGGCGAGTTTATTGGAGGAATCGACGCTGGAGGCAGCTTTGCTGAACAACCTGCAGAAGTTTATCCTTGAATTGGGCAATGGATTTTGCCTCGAAGGCCGGCAAAAGCGGATTTTGATCGGTGAATCGTACTATTTCATTGATCTGTTGTTTTACCACCGGATATTGAAATGCCACGTCCTCATCGAACTGAAGGTGGGAGCGTTTACCCACGCCGCAATCGGTCAACTCAATTCCTACCTTGCGTACTACAAAGCGGAGGTCAGCGAACCGAATGACAATCCTCCGGTGGGAATTTTGATGGTCGGCCACAAAGACGAGGCCTTGGTGAAATTTGCCACCGCAGGGCTGGACGAGAACATATTTGTTCAGCAGTACATGCTGCAATTGCCAGAAAAAACGATGCTGGAACGCTACATGATGAAAGAGTTGCAAAAGCTTGCCTCCTGAGGCTGCCCGGGATTGTCGTCTAGGCTCCCAGGATAAACTGGGTTTTTTCGGGCAATTCCCAAAACTGGATTTCGAATCCGGTGGGTGAGATGTGGATTACCGCCTGGGTCAGCGGCAAGTGGAAGCGCCGCCGCCCCGCTGCCCCAGGATTCAGGTAGGTCACCCCATGATGCACCTCCCGGGCCGGTTTGTGCGAGTGCCCGTATATCACCAAATCGATTTCCTCTGCAACGGGGTCGAGTGCAAGATCAGAAATCCGGTGCAACAAGTGGATTTTGTGACCACAGACAGTTTTCGTTGCCGTTAGTGGAGGTTTCCAACCATCCACATTGCCAGATACGTAGGTCAGCGGGGCGATGGCCCGCAATGCCTCCAGCAATTCCACCTTCCCGTAATCACCAGCATGCCAAATTTCATCCACCCCCTCAAGCAACTCGACTGACTCCGGTCGCAATTGGCCGTGATTGTCGGAGATCACTCCCATTCGGTAAACTGTGTTTTTGTCGCCCATTTTCGCAAATTACGCCATCTTAAGATCAGGATGCAGCAATTGTCCAAATATCTCAGTATTGCCGCAGGATTGGTCCTGCTCGGTTCCGGCTTTTTGCCACTGATGTCCCTTGATGCCATTTCCGTCGGTGGATTTCGGTCCGAGTTGGGGGTGCAGGCCGGTTACTGGATGGCGGTGATCGGACCCTTGGTCGCCCTCTTGGGCTTTTTTCCGGGACGCTTTGCCGGCCGATCCGCATGGCTGCTCATCACCATCGCGGGAATCGTAGCGGGTGGAACCTGGTGGCAGGGGCACAAACTTGGAGCGGTTGCCATTGGTACGTGGGCGATGCTGCTGGGCGTACTGCTGGCGGTCCTGGCCCGCTTAGGGAAACCCGACCGCAAAAAATAACTGGTCCACCTGTGCCTAAGAAGCGGTTTAAAATTGGTTTGTGAAATTTGCTAGCGCAGATTTTTTTGTCGATCAAAGCTCATTTTGGAGTCCATAGCCCGAGCTAGGGGCGAGAAAATAGCTGAAGAGGGGCAGAAAAAGATGCCATAGCAAAATCGCAGGATTAAATGTAAACAGCTTCTAAGCAAAAACCGGCCGCCGCAACTGCGACCACCGGTTTCTGTTGTTGGCGTAGAAACGCCTATTTGTGAATGGCCCGCTTTCCGGTTGCGTCCAGCGCGGCCTCCTTGATGCTTTCCGAATAGGTCGGATGGGCGTGGGAGAAGATCCCGATGTCCTCCGCCGAAGCCCGGTATTCAAGTCCGATTACCCCTTCCATGATCATGTCCGCCGCCCGAGCACCGATGATGTGCATCCCCAGCATCTCGTCCGTTTCTTTGTGCGTAAGTACCTTTACGAGACCATTGGTGTCGTCGGCCGCACGGGCCCGACCGCTGGCCCGGAAGTAAAAATTTCCGGAATTGTAGGGTACCTTGTCCGCTTTGAGCTCTTCTTCGGTGAAGCCCACCCCGGCCACTTCCGGCCAGGTGTAGACCACATTCGGGATTGCGCGGTAGTTGATGTGGGGGTGGTGCCCAGCGATCTTTTCCGCCACAAAAACCCCTTCTTCCGAAGCTTTGTGGGCAAGCATAGCGCCCTTGATTACGTCCCCAATGGCGTAGACGCCATCAACCGAGGTCATGAGGTTACCGTCGACCGGAATGCGGCCACGTTCGAGTTCGGCAATGCCGATCTTTTCCAGCCCCAGATTATCAGTGTAGGGTCGGCGACCCGTCGCCACGAGGACGTAGTCGCCCTCAAATTCAACCGTGGAGCCATCGGGCGCCTCGGCGGTTACCGTAGCCGAGTTCTCGGCCGCTTTGACACCGGTCACCTTGTGCTTGAAGTGAAACTTGAAGTTCAATTCCTTCCTCAGCACCTTTACAATCTCCCGGCCCATCGAGCCGTCCATCCCCCCGATGGCCTTGTTGGTATACTCCACGACCTCTACCTCCGTTCCGAGCCGGGCAAATACTGAGCCCATTTCCAGCCCGATTACCCCGGCTCCGATGACGACCATGCGCTTAGGTACCGCATCGATTTTCAACGCCGCCGTCGACGAAATGACCCGCTTCTTGTCGATTTCTACGCCCGGAATGGTCGCAGGCTTGGAACCGGTAGCAATGATGGTCTTGTCGGTCTTGATCTCCTCAGTAGACCCATCGTCCTTTTTGATGGAGATCGTATTTTTGTCTTTGAAGCTGCCGTGTCCGTGGTAGACGTCGATTTTGTTCTTGCTCATCAGAAAATCGACGCCGTCAGTGGTTGCCTTGACGACTTCCGCCTTGCGCTTGATCATCTGCGGCATGTCCACGCCCACTGACCCAACTTTGATCCCATGATCGGCAAATTTGTGGATCGCATCGTGAAAATGATGGGTGGAGTCCAGCAAAGCTTTTGAAGGGATGCACCCCACATTCAGGCAGGTTCCTCCCAGCGTCGGGTAGCGCTCAATGATCGCAGTTTTAAAATCGAGCTGTGCGGCCCGGACCGCAGCCACGTAGCCGCCCGGGCCCGACCCGATCACGACGACGTCATATTTTTTTTCCGCCATGGCGTTATTTTTTGGATGGATGATATCCGATATTCAATGGCTAAGTTATCGCATCGCCACACATTTTACAACGGAAATCCCTACAATCGGCATCCCCACGAAATTATCCGTTTGCCCCATCGGTTCAGTCATCTTGCTGTGCTGGCCCTTCTCGCGAATCAATTTGGAATCCACCTTCGCCTGATCGCCTTTTACCCGTGCTTCGACACCGGTTATTCCCGCGCCAACTTCTCGATCAAGGCGTGAACTCCGGTACGCCCCGTGCGCACCACCTCCACCCAATCTTTGGCCATCTTCCACCGAACCATGAGAGGGGGTTTAAATTTAATTCTGCGATTTTGCTATGGCATCTTTTCCGCCCCGCTTCAGCTATTTTCTTGCCCCTAGCTCGGGCTATGGACTCCAAAATGAGCTTTGATCGACAAAAAAATCTGCGCCAGCAAATTTCACAAACCAATTATAAACCGCTTCTGAGATATATCAACTCACCGTCCGCGTAATCCAGCAGAAACGTCGGCCGAGCGTGGGGCTGGCCTTCCCGGTAGAGTACGACTTCTTCAAAATCACTCGTATCAATGTCGAGGAGGTGTTCGGCAAAATAGGTTCCGGGGAAATCGTAGATCCGGTGGTCGATGCGACGCACCATCTGGCCCCGCCCCACAAACGACTCCCAGCGATACTTGTAACGCTGGAACGCACTGGAAGTCTCGTCGGAAGCGCGGACCGGTTTAAATCGGATTTTCTCCCGCCATGCACCCCGATCATCGTAGCGAAATTGCGCCCGGGGCCGCGTTTTTTGGCAGAGGGTTCCATCAGGCCGAAATTCCTCGGAAGACACCGCAAATTTTCGATCCCAGCGGCTACGCTCCTTCACCTGGCCAGAAGGGTAATATTCCGCCGAGGTGCGCCGTGCTACGTCGTACTCAGATTTCTGCCGCCCACTGGGGTAGTAATCAATTGATCGCCCGTGCTTATTGCCCCTGCTGGGAATGAAAACGTATTCCATTTGTCCGCTGGGAAAGTAATTGATCACACTGTCCATCGGCTGACCGTCGCGAAACGTGCCGCGCAATAAAAAATTTTCATTTGTAAAGTATGCGATGCAAGGGCCCTCGCACTTGCCAGTATCGCAAATGAAGTCCGAAGTCGGCGGATTGCTGACGCAATTGACGACGAAAATCGTATCGTACACCGTCTGGCTCCACATTGCGGTGGGCAGCAAAATCAAAAGGAGATAAAGGGGCGGTTTCATGGTTGAGATTGCTGAGAGCGCTTTTTTTCAAAGCACAACACCCGCCAAGCCGAGCCGAACTCCTCCGTGGTAACCTGGGAATAATATTTTCGCAGACTGTCTTCGATCCCATTGCCGGGATGGGTGAATCGGCTGTCGGCGTCCACAAAAACGACGCGCGGTCCTTGTAAGATATCCGCGGACAGCTCAGAAAATGCCTGAACCGGGTAGATTGCCTGATCGTTCAGCCAACGGTCCTTTTCCCGATACCGCCGAAAAGCGGCGCGATCCAAGTGGTAAAGCAGCGTCTTGTCCCGGTAGGGAGGGCAGATGATCACCGGAGCCCCCAGCTTCCGCTCTGCCTTTACCCGCTCCGCCAATGCCGCAACCGGGCGCCCGTTTGGGGGATTGATTTGTACGAAAATGAGCATCGCAGCTGCAACCAGAACCGCCAGGGCAATCTTGAGGCGCGGATCTATCGGACCTTCTACCAGCAGCGCCGCCAACAACAGAAACATCGGCACCGTCACAAACAGCAGATAGCGGTCCAAAAACATCGGAGCGGTGAGGAAAGACACCCCGTACATTCCCCCGTACATCAGCCCAAACACCAGCAGTAACATCCACCATTTGCGCATCTGTCCGGGATCCCGCCGGCTCCGCCCACCCCAAAGTACCGCAATCAAAGCACTGGTCCCCGCGATCACGGTCACCCACCGGCCATTCAAAAACCGATTAATATTTCCGTAGAGCTGGGTCCACTCCGGCTGCGGCACCCAGGTCCCGACACTGGCGTAATTGTTCATCCGGGCCATGACCACGTAGAAATAAGGCAGATACGCCAGGGCACTGGCCAGAAAGGCCAATCCCAGCCGCCACCACACTTTGCGCTTATCCGGCAGCAAAAAAAATGCGGCTCCCTGCGCCATAAGCACCCAAAACCCCAGAAAATGCGTGTAAATCAGCAGCACATTCCACAGCGCCAACCAAGCATAATGCACCATCCGATCCGGCTCATCCACCAATCGCAAAAAGCGATCCAATGCCAGAATTGTCAGCAACACCAGCAGACTGTAGGCCCGAGCCTCATGGGCATGGTAAATATGAAAATTGCTCAGGCTAAACAGCACTGCCGTCACTAGTCCGGTTCCCGCACTGAAATGTCGTGTGCCCGTTCGAAACAACAGCGCCGCACTCAAGCAGGAAAAGAGCAACGAGGGCAGGCGCACCACCCAAGCCGACACCCCAAAAACCGCAATGAATGCGTGCAGCACCAAAAAATGCAAGGGCGGATTGTTCTCCCGTGGAAACAATTCGAACAACTCTGGCAATGACTGCTGCGCATAAAAAACGGAAAATGGCTCATCGAGGGCGATGTCCGATCCAGTCAATCCCGGCAACTTGAGCGCAAGATTGCCCACAAAAAACAGCAAGGGCAGCGCCCAGGGACGGGCGACATTCCAGCGATCAAGGGCGGTATGGTCAAGTCGCTCAGCCATGCGGAATATTCGCCCGCAAAATACAGCTTGTTGCCCACAAGGCAATTCTCGTTCCGCCGGCCCCGAATCACCAGTGCAGAAATCCATATTTTTGCCCCGTTCACCCAACCGCCTGACCATGGAAATCATCCACCGCGCCCAGCGCCACCCCGCCCGTTTCGCCGTGATCTCCGATGACCGTGCCTATACCTACGGCGAACTATTGGCCGCTTCCGAACAGATTGCCCGCATCCTGCTAAAGGGACGCCCGGACCTTGCCGAGGCCCGCATCGCGATGATGGTTCCGCCTGGATTCGATTACGTCAGTGTGCAATGGGGCATTTGGCGGGCGGGAGGCATGGCGGTTCCCCTGGCCTTGAGTTACCCCGCAGCCGAGCTGCGCTACGTGATTGAAACCACAACTCCCGAGGTGATCATCGCCGCCCCCGGCTACCTCGACCAACTGCGTCCCATCGCGGACGACCACGGAGTCAGCCTCCTTCCCACCGACGAAATGATAAGCAGTGCGCGGCCGCCCCTCCCGGAGATCCATTCGAGCCGGGGAGCACTGATTCTATTTACCAGCGGAACCACCAGCAAGCCCAAGGGAGTCATCATTACCCACCACAACCTCGAAGCCCAGGTCACTTGCCTCACTGAAGCCTGGGGCTGGCAGCCGGACGACCACATTTTGAACGTGCTTCCCCTCTACCATGTCCACGGCATCACCAACATCCTGACGACCGCCCTCTGGAATGGAGCCCTCTGCGAGTTTCTGCCCAAATTTGAGGCCACCGCCGTCTGGTCACGCCTCGGCAGCAGCGAACTCACTCTCTTCATGGCGGTCCCGACCATCTACGCAAAGCTCATTCAGCACTACGAAGCGCAGCCCCCCTCCGTCCAGGTCCGCTGGACCGACGCGAGTATGCGCATGCGGCTGATGGTCTCGGGCTCGGCGGCCCTACCGGTCACCATTCTGGAACGCTGGGAAACGATGACCGGACAGCGGCTCCTGGAGCGCTACGGCATGACCGAAATCGGCATGGCCCTGAGCAACCCTCTCAAAGGGGAGCGCCGGGCTGGACACGTCGGACGGCCGTTACCGGGAGTGGAAATCCGACTGGTAAACAACCGCTACCAAGACGTTTCGCCCGGGGAATCAGGCGAGATCATGGTGCGGAGCGCAAATGTATTTCGGGAATACTGGAATCGGCCCGAGGCGACCGCGGAAGCCTTCATCGATGGGTGGTTCCGCACTGGGGACATGGCCATTATCCAAAATGGCTACTACCGCATCCTGGGCCGCTCCTCGGTCGACATTTTAAAATCAGGCGGCTACAAGCTCTCCGCATTGGAGATTGAAGAAGTCTTTCGGACCCATCCCGCCCTGCGGGACGTAGCGGTGGTGGGCTTACCCGATGAAACCTACGGGCAGATCGTTGCCCTGGCGGCGACGGTGCAAAGCGCCATTCCGGAGCCCGACGAGATATTGGTCTGGGCCAAAGACAAACTTGCCCCGTACAAACTGCCCCGTAAAATTACCTTTGTCGCGGAATTGCCCCGCAATGCCTTGGGAAAGGTGGTGAAACCCCGGGTAAATGAGTTGTTCTGATCTTCTCTAGTGCAACAAGCGCTCCGGGTTGATTTCGGCGCAGCGAAAATGGCCCCGGGGACAAGACTTGAAACCGTGCAGGCCACAAGGACGACAATCCAGCTTGGCCGTCGTTTCCACTGTTTGCCCATCCGTACTCCGCGGCCCAAAACCGAATTCCGGAACCGTTGAGAGGAAAACTGCCCGTACTGGAGCATTCATCGCTGAAGCCAAGTGCAACGGCGCGCTGTCGTTGACGTAGTTCATGACGGCTCCCCGCATGAGCGCCGCCGATTGCAGCAACGAAAGCTGACCCGCCAGCACTTCAATCCGGGGATGGCTCGCTTTTGCGGCGATGTCCGCGCAACCCGCGGTATCACCTGGAGCTCCCAACAGCAATACGTCGGCGGCGGCGGGAAGCCGGTCGATCAGCGCAATCCATTTTTCCGCCGGCCACTGCTTCGTGAACCACACCGAAGTCGGAGCGATGCAATAGTAAGGGTGATCGCGGCGGACCCTTGCCTCATCGCGGGCCGAAGGATACAACCGCATCGGTGCGGGTGGAAGACGCTTGGCGAGGTGGGCAACCACCGACAGATTGCGCTCAACTTCGTGGACCGGATTTTCCACCGTGCCGATGAGGTGGGGAACCTTGTGGTGGTACCGCCAAGCCAGCGGATTTTTAGTGAAGCCGCAGACTTCGCGCCCCCGGGAAAAGCCTGCGATGAGCCCCGAAGACAAAAATCGGTGGAGATTGACGACAAGGTCGTAGCGTTCCCGACGTACCACGCGGAGCATTTGCCGCAGACTCTTGACCTTGCCTTGCGACTTATCCCGAACCAATACCCGCCGCAAATGCGGGTGGTCCCGCAGCAAACTCTCATTGCCCTTGCGCAGCAAAAAATCGATGTCCGCTTGCGGAAATCGTT
Source organism: Bacteroidota bacterium (assembly GCA_039024435.1). Taxonomy (GTDB): domain Bacteria; phylum Bacteroidota; class Bacteroidia; order J057; family JADKCL01; genus JBCCQH01. Next base: position 6,826 of record JBCCQH010000081.1, on the reverse strand, counting down.
CGTGCAATTGCTCGATCACTGGGGTAGCGAGGATGACGTCCCCGATGAACGCAGTCTGGATAATGAGAATTTTCTGCATGCCGTTCAGGCCCGCAATTCATTGATCGCCAGCCAAGCCATTAGCCCCGTACTCAGCGCCAAAGCTTCCTCATCGATGTCAAACTTGGGAGTGTGGACACCGTGGACAATACCCCGGGCCTCGTTGCGGGTGCCCAGCCGGTAAAAACAGCCCGGTACTTCCTGGGTGTACCAGGCAAAGTCTTCCGCCGCCAGCCAAAGGTCCAGATCGACGACATTTTCCGGGCCCACATAATCCTCCACCCAGGTACGCGCCCGCTCGGCGAGGGCTTCATCATTGTGCAGGACCGGATAGCCTTTGACAATGTTGACTTGAGCGTCGCCGCCCATGGCCCGCGCCGTTTGCACGATGATGTCGGTGATCATCTTGTGGGCTTTCGTGCGCTGCGCTTCGTTCATAGTGCGGTAGGTGCCCTCCAGGTAGACCTCACTGGGAATGACATTCGTGGCACCCTCAGCGATGACCTTGCCGAAACTCAGTACAGAGGGCAATCGGGGATCGGCCATTCGACTGACCACGGTTTGGCAGGCATTGATGATCTGCGCGGTTATCACAATTGGGTCGATGCAAACTTGGGGCTGTGCACCGTGCCCCCCTTTGCCCTTGATGCAGAGGTAGATCTCATCCGCCGAAGCCATGTACATCCCGCTACGCAGTCCGATTTTGCCGGTGTCGATGAAAGGCATCACGTGCTGACCAAGGATGGACTGTACCGGAGGATTTTGCAAAACTCCCTCTTGAATCATCACCGAAGCCCCCCCCGGCAGTTTCTCTTCGCTGGGCTGGAAAAACAGCTTGATCGTCCCGGCAAATTCATCCCGGTGCTCTTGCAGCAGTTTCGCTGTGCCCAACAGCGAGGAAGTGTGGACATCGTGGCCACAAGCGTGCATCTTGCCCGGATTCTGCGAGACGTAATCGACCTCATTGGCTTCGACGATTGGGAGCGCGTCCATGTCGCCGCGGAGGGCAATCGTCTTACCGCCCTCTTTTCCCCCGTCGATGTAGCCGACCACGCCGGTCTTGGCGACTTCCGCGTCGTAGCGGATGCCCAGGGCATCGAGTTCCCGCTGGACGAGGGCCGCCGTTTCGTATTCTTCAAACGCCAATTCTGGATTGGCGTGAAGGGTGCGGCGCAGCGCCACAACGTCGGTGTGAATGGCGCGGGCACGGTCCTGAAGCGATGATTTGAGGTCCATAACTTATCGGTGCTTTAGACAAATATCGTAAATTCGCCTCAGGATGCGCCATCTCATTTTCATCTTTGTCCTGTTGGCGGGTTTGGGCTGCCAGTCCTCGGATTCTTCCGAGTACTCATCAGTCGACCAGATCAGCGAACGGGAAGAAGCGGTGGTGATCTACCCTACGGCATCTGGAAAGTCGTTTTTTAATTCCTACCGCTCGGCCCACACCTTGATTGACACAGAAGCGGGCCGAGTCCTCGCCAAGGGAAAAATCGGCAATCGGCGGCTGTTGCTGGAAGACACCGTGCGCATACAAGTGTTCCGGAATGGAACCCTCTACTACCGCTTAAAAAGCCCGGGCGCGGTCACCATTGCTCCCTACCGTGAATTCGACTTTCTGGGCATCACCAACATCGAACTGGCCAAAGGTGAGGCCATCGAAATCGAACAACTGAGTTGGACCCAAAATGCGATCATTCCCGGCAAGCGGGCCTTCCACGCATCCGGCTTCGTGCAGATCATGAACCAACAAATGATCGTAGAAGGGGTCGGCTTCCATGCCGGAGCCAGCCTGGAGCCATTTGCCGTGGACAGCGTCATCTCGATGATCGACCTCACCCCCCTCCCCTAAATTCGGATGGGACCAGAACTCGATTTGAAGCACTGGTCCCACCCTTGATTTTCGTTCAGATTTATTCGACGATGACCTTCTTGAATTCGGTCAGGTTGCCGCTGTGTATTTGCAGGATGTAGACACCTTTGGCGAAGCGCCGCAAATCGATTTGCCCGGTCCAGGCCCCCACTGGGATGCGGACCACTTGGGCGTAGACCTGACGCCCCGGCAGGTCAAAGACCGCCAATTCCAGATCGCGGCCCAGCTCACTGTTGATGCGGACTGTGAACCGGCCATCGTTGGGATTCGGGAATACGTCGATCTCCAAATAGCGCGGTGCGGGATCGACCGTACTCACGTAGGCAAAGGGCTGCGACGTCGCGGTGCAGCCATTCGAATCGGTAACCGTGACCACAACATTGCCACTGGCGCTTGGAAACAGGGTGTCCGAGTTGGTTCCGGCGGGCGTACCATCCACCGTCCAATTGTAGTTCACGAACCCGGGATCGGTCACCAGAAGGCCCCCCATCTGCATGATGACCGGAGTGGCGGGGGGCGCATTGACGACGATGGTCAGACTGTCGATGCCGTCGCAGGAAGCCCCGTCAGAGACGGTCAGGACGTAGGTGGTCGTGGTAGTGGGCGCAACCGTGATAGCGGCACCGGTAGCGGTGGTACTCCAAATGAATCCGGTGCCACCGCTGCCATTCAGGGTGATGGAATCGCCCAGACAAATGGCGCCGGAAGGATCGGACGGAGCAATCATAGCCGTAAGCTGCGGAGTGACGGTGAGGTTGATCGTATCGGAATCCTGACAGCCATTTGCATCGGTCACCAGTACCGAAACTGGGCCGCTCGACGCTGGGGCAATCGTGACGCTGGTCGTAGTGGCACTGTTGTCCCACACATAGCTGACGCCTCCACTAGCGGTCAAGGTCGTAGAGTCACCCGCACATATTGAATCGTTACCGGTGATGGCTGCGGTGGGCAAGGCGTTCACCACGATGGCGATCGAATCCGTGTTGACGCAGGAATTGCCGTCCGTGACCGTAACCGTGTAGATGGTATTCACGGCGGGCCCCAGAGGCGCAGTAGCGGTCATCGCCCCGCTGCTCCAGTTGTACATGGTGCCCCCGGAAGCGGTGACATTGGTGGTGTCCCCTAAGCAGATGGTATCATTTCCACTGAAGGCAATGACCGGCAGCGCATTTACCACGATCTCGATGGAGTCCGAATTGCTACAGGTATTCGCGTCGGTGACCGTAACCGCAAAACTGCTGGTGGTGCTCGGACTCAGGGTGGTCGCCGCGGTGGTAGCGCTGTTGCTCCAGGTGTAACTGACTCCGCCCGAAGCCGTGATGACGGTTGAATCTCCCGCGCAGAGGGTGTCATTCCCACTGAAGGCCACGACGGGCAAGGCGTTCACACTGACGGTGATCTGCTCGGAGTCCTCGCAGCCGTTGGTGTCGGTGACGGTCACCGTGTAGGACGTGGTCGTGGGCGGAGTGACAGTCGTAGTGGCGGTACTGGCGGTATTGGACCAACTGTAGCCCACCCCGCCACTGGCGGTCAGGGTCGTGGAATCACCGGCACAAATGGTGTCAATGCCGGTGATCGCCGCTGTGGGCAGGGCATTCACGGTGACATTAAAGTCGGCGGTGTCCTGGCAACCATTCATGTCGGTTCCGATCACATTGAAAGTGGTGGAAGCGCCGGGGAATGCACTGACGTTGCTGCCGGTAGTAGCGCTCAATCCCGTGCCCGGTGCCCAACTGTAAGTCATTGCCCCGGAAGCGGTCAGGCTGGTAGAATCACCGGCGCAGATCGTATCTGAAGGGTTCGGAGAAATGCTCACCACTACGGGCGCCGGTTCGTTGATCACGACGGTATCGGCGATTTGACAGCCCGCGCCGTCGGTCAGGGTCACACTGTAACTGCCCGCACCCAAGCCTGTGAGGTCTTCGGTCGTGGCGGAGTTGCTCCAGAGATAGTTGAAGCCGGTGCCCTGGTCGAAACAACCCCAATCAGTTTCGGCGGAGGTACACCACTGCGTTCCGAAGCGGTTGCCGTGGTTGTCGCGGCCCGAACGGTCAAAGATAAAACTGCCTCCTCCTTCATTCAAACTGTAGTAGGCCATCAGGTTACCGAGGTTGGGATTGCTCGGGCTGAGGGAGGCGCAACTGTTGTTGAAAAGGTCGAGGATATCAGTGCCGCTCAGGGCAATGTTCCAGACCCGGTACTCGTCGATGCAACCGTCAAAGTGCTGCGAGGTGGCCATCCCATCAAATTCTTGCCCGATGGAAAATTGGTCCCCGGACTGAGGTTGCCAGGTCGCCGTAGTGTTGGTAGTGCGGCGCAGGACCCCGTTGATGTACATGCGCATCGTGTTAGTGTTCGTGATCGTGATCGCCATGTGGGTCCAGACATTCGGAGGAGTTGTGCCACCGTTTTGGAACTGGTTGAAAGTATTGTCGTCGAAATACACGTAGCGTTGCAGGCCGTAGTTGTAGCCCATCAGGAATCTATTTTGCCCGGTTCCGGTGTTAAAAGCGCCGAAAATGCCATCGCCCGAGGTGACATTGGTGCTGGGCTTGACCCAGGCTTCAATGGTGATGCCGCTGAGATAGTTCTCTTCGGCGAGGGAATTGGCCGCGATGTAGTCATTGGTGGTGCGGACATTTTCCAGGGCAATGTTCGGAGTGCCGCCACTGGGCGTAAGGTCGGCCGCGCCGTCACTGAAGCCAAAACAGGAAGCATCGGTACCCGCGATGGAGGATCCCAGAACCGCCGTTACCACCACGATGGTCGAGGCGGTGTCGAGGCAGGAACCATTGGAACTCACCAAGCCGATTAAATAATTTCCCGGAGTGTTAAATGTCCGGCTGGCATTGGTCGTTGTTGCGAAGGCCACTGCGTTTTCCGTCCAGGAAAAAATGCTTGCGCCGGGAGTTGTGGTGTTGGTAAAATTGACGGTTTCTCCCGCGCACACGTAGACATTGGTGGCGGTAAAATTGGCATCAAATGGACACTGAGCCCGCAAATTCAGCGGAAATAGCATCAGTAGGCAAGCCGCGCCGAAGCTCAATAGTCCGGCGGCAAGTTTTCTCGGTAGTTTTTGTCTCATGCGATTGTGATTCATTATTCCCATGCAGCAGTTGGCGCCGGCACGAGGTTAAACAGGTGGATGGCGTTCAGTTACAACCAAATTAAGTGCGGATACGGTGAGTTCTCCTGGTAAAAACCGCCCTAACGTGGGCCTTCTCAATCCCAAAATAGAAATTTTTGCGCAATAATTGAATGTAATCGAATTCGGATTCGGGCAAATGCGTTTTGCCTCTCCGGAGAGCACGAGCCGAGTAGCCGAACGGAAGAGCAACGGAAATCCAATTTTTTAGCCGTTAAACAAAGGGGGGACTGTCCCATTTTCCGCCGAATAGGCGAGCGCTCATCTCCAGAAATATTTGCGGCTTTTCGTCTGATTCCCCATCTTCCGATCAACTCTTAGAGGCAGTTTAAAATTGATTGGTAAAATTTGTCCGCGCAAATTCTTTCGTTAATCGATGCTCAGTGAGGCATTCACCGTATAAGGGCTAATTTGCACCGGCTTACCCGGAAAATCGACGAAAAAAATGCTGGAGTAATCTCGCTGGATTAAATTTGAACTGCCGTTTTCGCGACTCACACAATCAGATGCCCATGAACCTCAATCTCAATGGTAAACGCGCCTACGTCGGGGGAAGCACGGCGGGAATCGGGGCGGCCATCGCCCGTCAGTTGGCCGAAATGGGGGCTTCAGTGACCCTGCTGGCACGCAATGCGGAAAAGTTGGCCGCCGCCCGGGATGCATTGTCCCGCGCAAATGGGCAGGAACACCGGATGATCGCGGCCGATTTCAGCCGCCCTGGCCAGCTTGAAACGGCACTCGAACGGCACCGGTCGGAATTTCCGGATCCGGTCCACATCCTGATCAACAATACTGGCGGACCTCCCGGAGGACTGGCGCACCGGGCGGGGGTAGAAGAATTCCGTACGGCGTTTAACCAGCACCTTATCTGCAACCAATTGCTTGTGCAGGCGGTACTCCCCGGCATGCAAGCGGCGGGTTACGGGCGCATCATCAATGTCATTTCGACCTCAGTCAAGCAGCCCTTGCCGAACCTAGGCGTCTCAAATACGATTCGCGGCGCCGTCGCCAACTGGGCCAAAACCCTCTCCAATGAACTTGGACAATTCGGTATCACCGTGAACAATGTCCTGCCCGGAGCAACCTCGACCGGTCGCCTCCATTCGATCATCGAACGCAAGGCTGAGCGCAGCGGAACCACCTATGAATCAGCGTCGGATGCGATGCGCAGCAAAATCCCCGCCGGCCGATTCGCTACTCCCGAAGAAGTCGCCTACGCCATCGCTTTCCTGGCCAGCCCTGCCGCCGCCTACATCAACGGCATCAATCTGCCCGTAGACGGTGGCCGAACAGCATCGCTTTAAGAATTTCGAATTGGCGCGTTCGGAACGTGCGGGCAACGGTTAAAAGAACCGCTCTCAAATACGATTTCTTGCCGTAGACGCATTCAGATTTGTCAATTTGTTCGCGTGGCGGATGAATTGCCAATGAAGTAAGAATTTCCAATTGTCTGATTTGCGATTTCCAATGGGCCGATATGTTGCGCGGAAGCGCGATTCACTGGAAATTTAAAATTGTCTCATGGAAAATTTTTCAATGACTATCCGCTTCTTTGCCACACGTGATATTTGTTCCAATGCCGGAGCGAATTGCCCAGGATGGTCGCAAATCGGGTTTCCCCTTCGTAACGTCGGTTCAGCTTGTAGCAGAATTCATCCAGGTAGTTCTGCAAGTACTTTTCGCTCACGCCGTGGAATATCCCCGAGAGGTTGCGCTTCACGTTGGTGACCGAAATGTGTACCCAGGGCAGCAATTTGACCGCCTTTTTG
>JBCCQH010000080.1:0-35583 GCA_039024435.1 Bacteroidota bacterium | reverse complement strand
GAACTAAGAGGCTGTTTAAATTTAATCCTGTGATTTTGCTATGGCATCTTTTTCCGCCTCTCTTCAGCTATTTTCTCGCCCATAGCTTTGGCTATGGACTCCAAAATGAGCTTTGAGAGACAAAAAAATCTGCGCTAGCAAATTTCACAAACCAATTTTAAACCGCCTCTAAGGATTCAGATTCGCCGAGATGGCGGCGAAGTAACGGTCCGCAACAAATTTTGCGCCCGCGGCATTGTAATGCAGTTGATCCGGCATGAAGTTGTCCATCCAGCCAGTGGCCATATCCACCGCAATGACTTGGGAAGTCGCCGTGCTGGAATTGGCGGCTAAATCGGCGATGCCAGCATTGAACTGGGCCAGGGTTTCGGCCAAGCCGTTGATCGCCCGGTCTGAGCGCGCCCCAACGATTTGCTCCACAAAAATGGTGACCTTAGGGTTGAGCCGACGCAATTCGAGGCAGGCCAGGAAGATGTTGTCGAGTACCGCGTCCACCGTGCTGATATTGTCCGCGAGATCATTGATCCCGATTCCAATCAAGGCCATATCCGGGGCCAATGTTGCATCGTAAGTCTTCAACGTGGCCAGCATTCCTGCACTGACCTCGCCGCTGAAGCCCTCGTGATCAGGATCAAAGGTTTGGCCATTGACCAGGGGATAGGCAAATTCATCCTGAATCCGACCGATAAAATTCACCGACCAGCCATTGGTGACGAGGTTTTTCCAAAGTTCATAGCGGTAGCTTTCCCAATCGCCCGGTGATCCCTGAACCCGGGAGTCGCCCAGGGGCAAAACTTGGTAGACGCGGGGCGTCGGCGTGGTATCACCCGGCGTCGGCGCGACCGGATCTTTTTGACAGGAAGCCAGCAGCAAGGCAAAGCAAGCCAGCCCCACCGCAACAATGCAGTTTTTCATAATCAAATTATTAAGTGGTATTTCGGCAGTTGATCAGCGGGGAAGGTTCGCTTCAATCGCGGCAAAATAGCGGTCCGCGACGAGTTTGGCCCCCGCAGTATTGTAATGCACTTCGTCGGCGAGCAAACTATCCGACCACCCAGGCGCCATATCAATGGCAATGACCGGCGAGGCCATCGTACTCAAATTCGAAACCAGCTCGGCTATCCCCGAGTGGAACTCCGTCAAGGTTTCCGGCAAGCCATCGACCATGAGGTCGGAGCGAATCGGGGCGATCTGTTCCACCAAAATGACCACCCCGGAGTTGAGGCGGCGCAGTTCAGTGACGATCTGCGAGATATTGTCCAGCACACTGGTCACACTTTCTCCTCCGTCCAGGAGATCATTTCCCCCGATGCCGACCAGGGCGACCTCGACGTCCAGGGGCGCTTCGTAATCGCGTAGGGTATTCAGTAAGCCCGCGCTCACTTCTCCACCTGTGCCTTGGTGATCCGGGTCAAAACTCAGCCCGGCTTCCTGCGGATAATCGCCCGCGTCGCGCCGCCGCCCCAAGAAATCAACCGCCCAATCGGCCTGGACAAAATTCTTCCACAGTTCGAACCGGTAGCTCTCATACTCGGGCCGGGCCCCTTCCACCCGCGAGTCACCCAAGGTCAGGACTTTGAGCGCATTGGGATCGGGATTCGGCTGCGGATTCGGATCGGTGTCCTTGCAGGAATTCAAGTTCAAAACAAGGCCCAAAGTGCAAATGGCGATGGTGATGGATTTCATAGTCGTACTCGGTAAGTTGTAGTTGCGTGCACCTAGCCCGCCGGTTTATTGCAATACGCATTCGCAGAAAAATACCCTACCCGATTACGACATCGTCCGGGCAAAATCTCGCCTCCGCCCCCAGCGGTATCCGATTAAAATGCAACAGCGCCGTCGCCGAAAGGTAAGCGACTCGGGGGTAGCCGCCAGTCACCTGCCCATCTTGCAGGACGACAATCAATTGGCCTCCCGGGGGCAACTGCACAAATCCGGGCAACACCGGTACACTGTCCGGCAGGGCATCCGGTTTACACCGCAAGACTGGCCCCTGCAAGCGGGCACCCATGCGATTGGTTTCCGGTCCAATGACAAACCCCGCGTCAAATAGCTCCTTGCGTGATTCCGGCATCAACCAAGTAAATTCTGGCCCTTGGCGCAAGGGGATCCGAAAAATATCCTCCGACACTGCCAAGTCCTGCCAGTTGAGCCGGTCACCTTTTTGCAAGCGTCGTCCCTGCCACCCACCAAACTTTCCGTTGAGATAAGTGGAATACGATCCGTACACCGGCCCTGCGCCCGATAGTTCCCCGCCCACTGCGAGGTAACCGCGCAGTTGGTCCGTCGCATGTCCCCCCCGCAAGACATCGCCGTCGGCAACCGCCAGCACCTGATTGCGCGGTACGGCCCGTTCATTCAACCGCCAGCCAAAATCTCCCCCGCTCAGGGCAATGCGTCCCGCACCGTGGAAGCAAATTGTCGGGGCCAACGAAGTACATTCGATCAGGGGCGCCGACGGCGCTGCATCCAACAACAACAGGGCAATCGCGGCCGCATTGGGGTCCATCGCCCCGGAAACCGGAATGGCGTAAAACCGACTTCCTGAGCGCCCAAGGTCCTGAATTGTGGTCAAAAGGCCCGGTTTGATGATCTCAAGTTGTGGCATGGTACTCAATCAGGTGGAGGGAACGGGCCTGCAAGTCCCGGAATTGGTGCGGCCCGATGGCTTCAATGCGAAAGGTGTCCCCCGGCAGGTAAGGCACGGGCGGCAAATCCGGGATTTGCAACAGTTGCAGCGGGGTCCGCCCAATCACATTCCAGCCACCCGGGCTGTCGAGTGCATATACCCCGAGGTACTTCCCTCCCACCGCCAAAGATCCCGCCGCGACGTATTTGGCGGGAACGGTTTTGCGGGGCACCCACAAAGCCGCCGGCAGTCCCTGCAAATAGGCAAATCCGGGCAGAAATCCGAGCATGGCCACCGAAAAGGTCGTCTGAATCAATTGCTCGCGGTAGCTTGCCCTGTCGACTGAGGTATGGCCAATGACCCGGGACCAGTCCGCTTCCCCACCCCACCAAACCGGTAAGCGCCACTCCCGCACCGCGCTTTCCGGCGCCAAATCAATCTCCTGCAATTGCGTCCAATGCGCTGGGGTAAAGGGACCGCGCAATTGCAGCAGCAACTCGACTTCGGTGGCGACGACCTCGGCGACGAAATCGAGTTGCTTCCGGAATATGGCCCGTCCCAGGCGCGGCAAAGCTCGGCGGTCCGCACTGCGCAGGCAGACAAAGTCGTGGTGAAACACCTCGACTTCAACCGTAAAATCAGGATACTGCAGCGATGTGTACATTTTTTTGGCGCAAATGGTCGTGGATGCTCTTCCCCAGGCGCACGGCGTCCGGGGTATCGCTGTGTAAACAAATGGATTCGACCGCGATTTTGCAAACTTCGCCTTCGGCAGTGCGCACCTGACCAGCGAGAAAATCATCGATCTGCGCGGTGATGGCGGCGGCTTCGTGCAGGACCGCATCGGGGTATTGGCGGCTGCGGAGGCGGTCTTGCTGCTGGTAACGGCGATCCGCAAATCCTTCCGCGACCGCTACCATATCCGCCACCCGGCAAACTGCAATCGCCGGTGATCCGGCCAGCAGGTAGATTTTCAGCTTGGGATCGATTTCCTGTACCAAACCGATAAAATCCGCCGCAAGTTTCCGGTCGTGGGCCAGGTCATTGTACAAGGCGCCGTGGGGCTTCACGTGGTGGAGTTGAGCTCCCAGGCTTTCCGCCATCCCTTTGGCGGCGGCGATCTGGTAGCGCAGCTCGGCGAGCAGCACCGACCGGGGCACCGTTACCGACGCCCGCCCAAAATTTTCCCGATCGTTGTAGGAAGGATGGGCCCCAATTTGCACGCCGTGGGCCAGGGCCGCCCGCATGGTCTGTTCCATCAGTTCCGGATTGCCGCTGTGGAAACCGCAGGCCACGTTGCAAGAGGAAAGGTAAGGCATCAACTCGGCGTCGAAATTGCGCGATGCGCCGGGTTTGAGTTCCCCCAGATCACAATTCAGATCGAGCGTCATAGAAATTTGAAGATGCTGTTGAAAGACCGAAAGGCCAGCAACAGGGTGAATAGAATGACCAATGTACCGAGGGCATTGGCGAGAAAGTGATTCGTGTAGCGGCCCAGCAGGCGCTTGGAATTGGCCACGTATAGCAGGTAGACCGCGATGAAGGGCAGCAAGAGCGCATTGGTGATTTGGGCAAATTGAATGACCAGCACACGATCCACATCCGTGATCGCCACCAGTACACCAATGACCAGAATCGCCATCCATACCGCGCGGAATTTACCTTGGCGCTCGTCGTCGGACCAGCCGAAGAGCCCTTTTGCCGCGTAAGCCGCCGCCAGCGGGGCAGTCAAAGCCGAGCTGATGCCCGCCGCCATCAACCCGATGCCCATAAAGATCCGCGCCCCCGCCCCAAAAAGGGGTTCGAGTTGCTGGGCGAGATCGCCGGCCGAAGTTACTTTTTCCAAACTTCCGCTCGTACTCGCCGCCGTGATAATGATCAGCATGGACACCAGTCCTCCCAATCCGATGGCCACGGCATTTTCCCAACGGATGTCCCGCAGCGACGCATTTTTGCCCCATTTTTTCGGAATCGTCGCCGCGTGCAGGAACAAATTGTAGGGCACGACCGTCGTCCCGATCAGGCCCATGACCAGCAACAGGCCGTCTCCCTCCGGCACCCGCGGGACCAACCCCCCCAGCACTTCGCTGAGATCGGGCTTCACCAAGATGGCGGTCAGCAAAAAGCAGGTGCTCATGAGCAGCACCATCCCGACCAGTACCCGCTCAATCCAGCGGTATTGGCCGATGAACAGCAGCAGGAAGCACAACGACCCGATGACCACCGGCCAGAGTTTGAATTCGCCCAGCACAAGGTCGGCCCCGAGGACACCGCCGGAGAGATTGCCCGCTTCGTAGGCGGCATTTCCGATCAAAATCGCCCCGATCACCAGGAAAAAGACGAGGTAGCGGGCCACCCCACGGCGGAACTGTTGGTTGAACGCCTCGCCCAATCCTTTGCGCGTAGCGAACCCCAGGCGGGCCGACATTTCCTGGAGCACAATCGTGGCCAGGGTCGCAAATGCCATCACCCAAAGCAATTCGTAGCGCGACTCCACTCCGGCCATGGTGCAGGTCGTGACCGTCCCCGGTCCAATGAAAGCTGCCGCGACCAGGGTTCCCGGACCAAACAATTTCCGCAGCCTATTCATCCAGTTCGCGTTGGCACTTGAAGGCGTACAGCGCAAACGACGCCAGCCAATGCTGCCCAGCGTAGTCCCCATCGGCAATCCGGGAGAGGGAATGGTCCAGGTGACCCACCGCCAGATTGTAGGCATTGGCGTTGTTGCGGAGCGGGAACAGGCACCAGGCCCGAGAGAAGTTCAGCCCATCCAGGTGAACCAGTTTCCCATCCGAACGATCCCGGATCTCGCCGGGGGTGAGCGCTAGGGTTTGCCGGTGCAGTGCAGGAAGAAAATCGGCCAGCCACTCTACAAACGCGGCCGGTTCGAGCACCTTGCGCATGATGTCGATTTCCTGCAAACAAGGGGACAAGAAATCGTAGCCGCTGGGCTCCCAGTCGATGGGGCAGCCGGCATCGTCCTGGTAAAAGCGCCGGGCACTTTCCCGAATCACCTTTTCCAGAGCGGAATCGCCCACCGCAACCGCATAGTCAAAGGCAAAACTCAAGCCAAATGCCGTGTTGCTGTGCTCCCCCACCCGAATCGGATAGACCAATTTGGGGAGGTATTCCCGGTACGCCCGGGAGATGTAATCGGCCAGGGGTTGCAGGTGGGACGCCCAGGTTTGCGCCTGCACATCGTCCCAAGTGACGAATTCTTCCTGCAGTTTGAGCAGCCAGGCCCAGCCGTAGGTCCGCTCAAATGATTTTGATTCCCGGTTCATCGAGAAATAGGCGACCTCCTGGGCGATGTTTTCCGCGGTCAGGTTTTCGCCGAGCATCCGGATTACATCTTCCCGCCGCGCCAATTCGGGAAAGGTCTTCAGCAGATAGACCAGGGACCAATGCCCGTGGACCGCCGAATGCCAGTCAAAACAGCCGTAAAAAGCCGGGTGGTGCTCAATGGGCAGCGCGAGGTCTTCCGGTTTGGCGATGACAACCCCGGATTTGTAGGGCAGGGGATTCTGAATGCAGGCCAGCGGCAATTCGGCGAGGCGATTGGCTTCGGCAAGGTCGAGGCGAATGACTTGGGCGGTTTTCGCGGGCGGGGTGATCGGGACGATTTCGTCGGCGGCGGCCGAATTTTCGCGGGTGGCGGGGGAATCGGAGCCTTCCGGCGCACAAGCAGCCAGGAACAGGCAGAACAACAGAAAAAGAAACGCAGTCTTCATGCGGGAGGTATTCGGCGGTTATCGGGAAGGGGTAAAATAGGGTTCTTCGGCGGGGAAAGCAATGGGGGGGTCATCGCGATGACCGGGGAGTTTGTGGACACAACGGGCCGGGAGGAACAAAAGAAGGGCATTTGCATTATCCGGAAGCAACCTTCAAAATTCCGGAACGAGCAAGTGAAGACGAGTTTAGCGCAGCCCGGAGAAAAGCCTTCGACCTTTGCGAGTAGTCCCGCCGCTGCCACTCAGTGGCCAGTTAGTGAAACAGCATTCCCACTCTTTCCTTCATTCAAAAGGCCAAATCTTTTCTCCCCCCCACGAATTTCAAATCGTCGGCTTTGCGCTTTCTTCGCTGCGAAATTGTCGCTACTTTGCATAAGCAATGATGATTCGACGACTACTTCTCCTCTGCTGTTGCTTGTTTTTCTGTGAATGCCTCCTCAGCCAAGTGTACTACATCGACAAGCGCTTCTGGCGCGGGAAGGACGCATTCATTGACATTGAGCAAGCATTCGAGTTTGATGTGTTTCCCTATTCCGATCCCATGCTCGACCTGCGCGGGTTCAAGCTCATGCATCCGGAAATTGCCAACCGCATCCCCGAATACATCGAGGTCGTCCCACCGAATCTGAGCGAACTCCGCAATCCTTCCTTCGCCGTGGCATGGGTGGGCGTCCGCGAAGACAACGAAATCCAAGGGCAACTGATCGTCATGATCGTGGGCAAATTTACCGACGAGCAACCGCGCTATTACCCGGACCGCAACCTAGACCGCGTGTTTACCAACGATAGCGATCCGGTGGTCTTTCACCCGGGACACACCCAGGAAAGTGTCCGTTTTGCCCCGGCGGATGGTGAAGGCCCCGCAATTGACATTTCCCTGATCGCCCCCGCCGAATACCAGGAGTTTCTCTACAAGCGCGAACAGGAAGCCCGCAAAGTGGCCACCCCCGAGACCATGCCCGCCGAGATTCCGGAATCCTCCCGCCTCTTCGATGAGCACGGACACCCCCGCTCCCCCGAGGAGAAATGCTTGCAAAAGTTTGACGTTCGCTTCGGCCTTACCTTCGGTCTGAACCGGATCAATTACGCCTACCGGCGCGCCTCGACCGGATTTCCTGTCACCTACGAAGTCTCCAATTCCAGCAAAGGCATCTTCCTGAACACCAACTACCGCCACCGCGGCCTGCGCCTCGGCATGGTCGCGGGAATCGAACATTCCCTTTGGTGGACTTCCTTCAAAACCATCCGGGTCAGCGATCCCTACGAAGTCTGCGTTCCGGATAGCTGCTACTTTGTCCCCGGTGTGGAAGTCGAGCGCAACCGGGACCGCCTGCCGGAACTGCGCCTGAATATCGGGCTCAACCTGGAATACCTGTTCAAAATCGTAGATCGGGTGCGCATTGGACCGTACATCGCACCAATGTTCACCACCTACCGCCCATCGACTTACATCCCGGAAGTGACTCGTCCGGAGCAAACACACACCATGGGGCCCGATTTCAGTTTTGAAGGCGGGGTGCGCATAGAGCTGCATCCGCTGGACAACCAGGCTTTGGTGTTCAGTGCCGCCTGGACCGAGTCGCGCTTCTTGCCCAACGGCTTTTTTGAGGACCAGGACATTCGCCTGACCGGCCTTTTCCGCCAACACCGCGGCATCCGGGCCTATCTCGGGTACGCATTTTGGCTGAACTGATGGCCCCGGATTCCCTCAGCGACCGATCTTCAGGATTCCCGGGACAAAATCCTGCAACTCCGCCCACAACCGCGCGACCGGCAGGCCGACGATGTTGTAGTAATCGCCTTCGATCCGGTCAATGCCCACCATCCCGATCCACTCCTGGACCGCGTAGGCCCCTGCCTTGTCGTAGGGCGCACAAGTATCGATGTAGAAGGCGATCTCGGCCGTGGACAAAGGACGGAAAAATACCCGCGACCGGGCGTGAAACACCCGAATTTCACCCCGGTAGCGCAGCGCCACCGCCGAAATCACTTGATTTTCCTTGCCCGAAAGGGCCTGGAGCATCGCAACCGCTTCGGCCCGGTCGGTTGGCTTGGTGAGCAGCTTTCCTTCCAACGCTACAATGGTATCGGCGGTGATCACCACGTGGGATTCCGCCAGATCGGGGTAGGCCGCACTTTTGCGCCGGGCCAATGCCTCCGCCGCCGCCACTGGGTCGAGTCCATCCGGCAAGGGCTCCTCCACCGGACGCAGTACTACCTCAAATTCCAGCCCCAGTTCACGGAGCAGGTGTTGCCGCCGGGGGGAGCCGGAAGCTAATATCAAAGGAACTGTTGTTTTCATTGTCGTCGATGGAGGCAAACACCAGGCCGCACACGACCTTGGGGTAAAAGTAAGTGGATTTTTGCGGCATCAAGGCCCCGGAAGCACACACTTCCATCATCTGGGCCATGCTGGTATCCGGCATGATAAAGGCCACCCGGTCCGCGTGGGTGACCGCTGCCTTGACCGCAAGGCCGTAGTCCTTGATGTAGGAAATCGAATCGTTGCGCGGCTGCTCCGCGTAGGGAATCCCAAACCCCCGGTCAAATACGAAGTAATGCAGCACCGTGTAGTCAAGCGACCGGACCGCCTCTGGTAAATCCAGCGCAATGCCCACCACCGGGTCGATCTCCGGCTTCAACTCCAACAAAAATTGCGTGGTCCCCAGCACCATGCCAAAAGCATACCGCTGGTTCCGCACCCGCTCGTACACCGGAACCCGGTCAAAAGTAATGTCAGTGATCGTGAAGTAGGCCCGCAAAGCCTGCAGAATCGGATTGGGATTGTAGGTCTTCTTGTCCAGGGAAATGACCCGGTGAATCGGCAAGATGCGCAAATCATCTGACTGCAAATTCGTCAGGTACATCAGGTGATAATCGCGGAAACTGTCCGGGGGCAGTTTCGGACCCGAAGCGTGGGATTTGCGCCGCAGGGCCACCGAGGAGGCGAGGCGGTGGTGCCCATCCGCCAGGTAGACCTTGCGCTCACCGAGCAAAGCCTGGAACCGCAGTATGTCCTGGCGGTCCTGCACAATGGCGAGCTTGTTGATCACTCCCTGATAGTCGATGTATTCGTACAGCGGATGTTCCATGTAGCGGTCCATCAGCGGCTCCAGCGAGAAGTCCGGATCGTCGTAGAGACCGTGGGTAGGTGCCGTATTCAACAAGGTTTTTTCCAGATGCCGCGTCCGCTCCGCCACCGAGGAAGAAATCGTATCCTCGTGCAGTACGATGTCGCTCGTGGGAGTGCCACTTTCATCGTCGACCCGGATCATCGCCACGAATCCCTTGCGGGTGTAGCGCCGCGCTTCACCGTAAAGCGAAAATTCCTGGTAATAAATATAGATTGCCGGCAAGGGATCTTGGCGAATAACCCCCGTGGTTTTCCAGGCTGCGAGCTTAGCGAGGGCTTCTTCGTCGGATCGGGGGACCGCCAGATGGATCGAGTTGTTGGGAATATCGTACAATTGCGCCAACTGCTCGGGACTCACAACGTCAAACAGCGGAGAGAACTTCTGGTTGATATCCGACACCTCCTCCGGGTCGTAGCGCCATGCACGAAATGGTCTTATCCTCGCCATCGCGCAAATTTAAGGAAAAACTCACGTGAAAATCGTCGCGGAACTTTTCCTAAATTGCAGACATGAAAAGTACTCTTCTGCTGCTGATGCTCGCGGCAATGCTGGTGACCGCTTGCAAAAACACCACACCTCCGTCCAATCCGGATCCGGAACCCACCGCGAATACCACCGATACCCCGCCACGCACCAAGTCTGAGTGCCAGGCCCCAAAAGTTGGGGAAATGCCCGAGTCCTCCCCCCTCATGAGCGTCGAAGCCGAGATCAAAAATGGCTGTCTCGTTCTGAATGTCAGCTATTCCGGCGGCTGCCAGGACCACCAGTTTGGTTTGTACTGGGGTGAAATGTGGGCGGAAAGCATGCCGCCGCAGACGCAACTCTACCTTTACCACAACAATCGCGGCGACAATTGTCGGGCGATCAAGTACGAACAGTTAAAATTTGACCTGGCGACCATTCAGTATCCCGGTGTGAAGGAAGCCGTCTTGCGCTTGAACTGGGAGGGAGCCGAGGAGCAAATCGCCCTGACCTATACCTACTGATCCGGCGCGGACCAGGACCGCCAGACGGCCCGCAGCGTCTCGGCATTGACTGCGTCCAGTTCGGGTACGCCCCCCAATACTTCAATGCCGGAGTAGCGCTCAATCACGCCCTCCGATTCGGGGCGACCACCCTCGTTAAATACCAAACCCAAGATGGGAATGGCATTCCGCCGCAAGGCAGCAATCGACAGGAGACTGTGATTGATGCTCCCCAGATAGGTCCGCACCACCAGCACTACCGGCAGTTTCCATTCCGCGAGCAAATCCAGATACATATAATCTTCCCGCAGCGGAACCATCAGCCCTCCGGCCCCTTCGATCACCAACTTGCGCGGGGTAACCGGCAGGACAATCTTTTCGGCCGCGATGCGAATGCCTTCTTGGGCCGCCGCCGCATGCGGCGAGGCCGGCCATGCCAAACAGTAAGCCTCCGGATGAAAGTGGTCTTCCGGCAGGCCCGTAATTTCCCGGACCCTTCCGGTATCGGTCATCGGCTCTCGTCCGGCCTGTACCGGCTTCCAGTAATCTGCCTCCAATCCCAAGCACAGAAGCGCGGCCACCACCGTCTTGCCCGCATCGGTATCGATTCCGACGACCACGAAGCGGTCCGGAAATTTATCCGCAAAAGAAGTCATACAGCAAAAGAAATTGGACAATGGGACCAAAGAATTCGCTTCGGTCACACCGTACGGACCGAAGCCGAAATTTTCCGTAAACCGCAGTATCAGTGCTTGAAAACCGCGAGGCCGTCGCCGGTTCCGCTCAGATAGAAGGTGTGGGCCACTCCCCCACCGATCCACATGTTAATGGAACTGAGCAGATTGCCATTGCCGTCTTTGGCTTCCACCAAAATCTGGTCATCCCCAACATTGATGAAATTAGATGCCGAAAGGGCATTGACATTGGCGATTTCCGCCACGGTATTGCCATTGACCGACAAACTCAGAGAAGCGATCGGGAAGTTGGGGGACAAATTGATAAAACGAATTGCCGAAGTGGCACCATCCGGGAAAGAATACTCGTCGGTAAACTTCAGCATCTTGAGTGTGCCCGCACTGTCCGCGAAAGCCAGGGTCGACTTTTCGTTGGGCATGAGCGTGACCGCCTGCGGTCCCGCAATCGTGTCCGGTGCTTCGTTGGCGAAGGGCTGTCGGGTAGCCGTAAGGAAAAGTTGCCCATTGCCGAAGGTATCGACCGTGTTGCCTGCGGCTTGCAGGTCAGCGTAGCCTTCGAGGGGGAAATTGCGCTGATAGAAGAAGTCTTCGATTACCTTGTTGTCAGCATTGAAGTAATCAAAAGTGATGTCAAACGACGCCGTCTCCGCGCCACCAACGATGTGCAAGAAGCTCCGTTCACGTACCGGGGGAATAACGTCTTCGGGGTCATCGTTGCACCCCGCAAGAATGATCATCGCAAGCAAAAAAACAGCAGTATAGGCTCTCATTCAGATCTTCGTTTCGATCAGCTAAGTAACAGGCAATAAAAATACAAAAAATATGCGAATTCCAATTCAGCCCGGCAAAAGGAGTCTGATGGGCGCCTGACGCACAGCGGACAACCCTTAGGGAATTGCCATTGTGGAGTCGACCGCCGCCGTTGAATCCTGGCCGATCAATTGATTGAAGACCTCTTCCATACTCATCCCCAATGACTTCAGTTCAAACTCCGCGTGGGGTGCCAGATTGTGGTTGGGGTACTTGTCGAGAAACTCCCGGTAGTGGGTCTCGGCTTCAGCAATATCGCGCATCGAGTTGTTGTAGAGGTAACCAATGAAAAACAGGGCGTTGGCCGCCGTCTCGTGGTTGGGATAGTCCTGGTAGTTTTTCTTAAAAGCGGCAATGGCTTGGGGAAAATCTTTCAATTCATTTGAGTAGACTTCGCCCGCCCGAAACAGGTATTCCGGAGCTTCATTTGCTTGCGGATAGCTCTCAGCGTAGGCCAAATACGCGCGCCCGAGTTCCGCCAGCAAAGTGGTATCCAGCGGAGCCTTCCCCATATTGTTCTGCTCTCGGCTTTCATCCGCTAGCTTCTCCAATTCGAGAATTTTTTCCTGGTCTTCGTGGGAGCTTACTTTTTTGCAAGCCACCGACGCCAAACACAGCAGCATCAAGATGAGCGTAGATGTTTTATTCATATTGCCTTTGCGCGATACCGTTCCAAAGTGCAAATTTATTGAGGAAATGGAGAAATTGGAAGGGCGGGGCCGCGATACCGCTCAATTGCCCGGCACTAAAGTATCAAACACCGCGTAGGCATCCGCCAAAGCAAGGTAGCTATCCTGCACCTTGCGACAGTGGGCACTGAGCCGGTCAAACTCCAACTGGTCCGAATCCCAGGCCCGGGTGACCTGAATACGGGAACGCGTACCGGCTCGTGCACGGTACAGATGACCATCCATCTCACCCAGATGAATGCGCAACTGCCGGGTCGCCGCCACATGGCGCGCAAACCAGTCTCGAAATTTAGTATCCACTTGGTGGACCCGCACCCGCAATAAGCTGTCCGGCGAAGGGATCGAATCGGTGTATGCCGCATACCATGCTTGGTGGTAAGCTACCACGTCCTCTAACTGTTCAAAATCCGCCAACACGAGGTGGTTTTGCCGTAAATCGGCTTTCATCTGGTCCAGGATTTCGGGCGCAAGCGAGCTGCTACAGCCCGAGATCAGGCCCCCGAGAAGCAGTATTGGCCACCACTGGAGGCGCCAATCAATACTGCATCGCAACATAAAGCACCTTTTCCTTTGAGTCCAGCCGGAACTCCGCTTTGTCAAACGACGGCGCCGAAAGCACTGGCTTCGCATCGTTTGAAAAACAATAGCCTTCCTTGGGCAGGCCGATAAAATTGTAATCCATCTCGCCATTGTCGTTCTCGTCGTGGTGCCCGGCAATCGCGTAAGAGCCGTAGGGAACATTGTCAAAAACGACCTCGGTGACCGACGAATTCACCACCGGATTCCGGGTCCGGCGGGTGATGACCTCGATGTCGGGAAAATCAGCTTCCGCTTGCTTTTTGTCGTACAGGGAAAGCTCAATTGAGCCATTGGAACTCCGGAAGGCGATCACTTTGACCACGATTCGGCCTTGGGCCGGGCTAGTTTGCGCCGAGGCGAAGGGAACCGCACCCAAAATGAAGCAAGCAGCAAGGAACAGAGGCGTCAGTATTCTCTTTATCATAATTTAGTTCGGGGTTTCCGTAATCAGCTTGCATGAAAATACGGCTGGAATGCACGCATTCAAAATGAAATCCGAAATTCTCTTCGCTGAGGCATTCCCAATTTCCCCATTGTTAACCGGTCCGGTTCCTCAGAGCCGGTTTAAAATTGGTTGATGAAAGTTGTGATCGCAGATTTTTTTGTCCATCAAAGCTGGTTTTAGAGTCCATAGCCAGAGCTATGGGCGAGAAAATAGCTGAAGCGGGGCAGAAATAGATGCCACAGCAAAATCGCAGTAATAACTTTAAACAGCCTCTCAAAGGTTTTCCAAATTTTGCCGATCCATCCGGGTGGTATCCCCGACGTAGCCCCAGGTGACCCCACCGAGTTCTTGCCGAATTCGACCATTCACCGCCTTGAGGGACATTTCCTGTAGCCCGCGCAATTCACTTCCCCAGAGCGCCGGATCGACCAGCAAGTTGCTCTCCCCGAGGTATTTACCCATACCTTCCGCCGATTCCCAAGCCAGGGCCCGCGCCGTCAACAAGTGCCGCCGGATCCGCTCCCATTCTTCGGCACTGAGGCCATTTTCCTTCAATTTTCGCAATTCCGCCAGAAGAATCTCGGTACACGCTAGGGCCCGCGGACTTTGCATCGTCAACCGGATCGGCTGGCCCCGCCGCACCTCCGCACTCACCCGCAAGCTTCCCTCCAACCCCACTTCCCGCAACCGCGCCTGCAGCACCAGATCCAGCAGGTCCGCCCAGACCGGCGCCAACCCATCCGCCGGAAGCGCCGCTTCTGTTTGACGGATCAGCACCCCACTCACCGCTTGGATTCGGGCCGATGATTGCCGCGCCCGCAAAGACCGGGAGTTTGCAATCCACTCCGGCGGGCGCGTTTCCCCGCAAGGCCCTTCCGGCAGTCGGTCCAGATTGTCCAACAATAGATCCACGATGCCCTCCCCGTCAATCGGGCCGACCGTGACCAGGACTAGCCGGCACTTCTGCGCCAATTCTTGGGTAAAATAAGCGCGGGCCTGCGGTGCCGAATAGGCATTGATCTGTGCGGCGGACGGGTCATCGGCTGTTTCCGGGGAAAAGCCCGCTGCTTCGGCGAGGCGATGGGCTTGTTGCACCGGATCTTCCACCCGCTCCGCCACCCGGGCCACCATTTCCCGCTGGATCTGGCGAAAATCTGCCTCGGAAAATTGTGGATCCAGCAGCGCCTGGGAAAATATCCCCCAGACCGCCTCAAACTGCTCGGACAGGCAGTTCAAGACCACGGCCGAATGGTCGGGACCGTGCTCCGTTTTGACCTCCGCACCCCGCATTTCCAGCTTTTGGCGGAAGTTTGCTCCGCTCATTGTGCCCGCTCCCCCCCGCAAGGCCGCCTCAATCGCCAGGGCTTGCAGGCCCACCCGGGCCGGATCCCGCAGGGCCGCGCCTCCCTCAAAGTACAAGCGCAGGTGGATGTAGGGGCGGTCACTGTACTGTTGGACCACCCGGATCTTGCTGTACTCGAAGCGGACTACGCCTGCCATCGGGTCGTGGGCCAGCTCATTGGACTGAGAACCGGGACAACCCGCGATCAGCAAGCCCAGCAGCACCAGGCCGACGGTATGGAGGAACCTAAAATTCATATTCTACAGCATCGGGCGGGGCGACATTGAAAGTCACCCGGCGGTTCAGGGCGCGGTGCTCCGGCGTGTCGTCCGGGTACTCGGGAAACGCCTCCCCAAATGGCCGCACGACCAAGCGCTCAGGATCAATCTGGTGGGCACTGGACAGTACATTTTCCACGGAACGCGCCCGTTCAATGGACAGTTTGTAGTTGAATACGCCATCGCCCTGTCCATCTGCGTAGCCGTTCAGGTAGATGCGCATTTCCGGATAGGTGTGCAGCATGCTCGCGACTGTGTCCAGATTGAGCAGCGAAGGGCCGTCGGGTTGAAAACTCGCGGATTCGAAGTAGATGCGGAAACTCGTCAGCGGGCGCAGGCTGAGCAGGCTGTCCGGTTCCGCTGGAGGAGCCACCTCCGGGACCGTGTCTTCCGCGGTGGCCACCGCCGGGATTCCACTCCGAAAGATGCTCTCCAAGCCCGCAAGCAAATCCACCCGGGCATTGTGGAGCAGACCGGTCACGTGGGGCGTCTGCGGGGTAAATCGCTGGGCCAGCTCCCGCAAAATGGCAATTTGGCCCGGGGGGGAGCGCCGCAAATTGGGGGCAAGCTGCCCGCGGCCCCACTCCTTCCCCAGCATCGCCAGGCGATCCAAACTCCGATCAGTACGCTGCGCACGGTGCAGCCGCTGCTTCCGCCTTCCGGCCGCCACGGCTTTCTTCCCAGGAAAATTCCGCTCTCCCAAGGCGTAGAGGGCATCGCGCACGCCTTCCAGACAGGCGACCAGACTGTCCGGCTCGGGCAGTACCCGCAACGTCATGCGCCCCGGAGCCCAGGTAGGGGAATACCGCCACTCGATCTGGCGCGCCCATCCTTTTCCTACGAGCTCCCGGGCAAAGAAACCATTCGGCAATCCCGCGATTTCGGCGAAAAGCGCGAGCTGCTCCACCATCGCCGGATCAGTCGCCGCCCCCGGCACCGGCCAGGCCATGCTGAGCACCGGCTGCGCGGCAAAAGCATTTTCCGTTACAAAAAAACGCGGTCCCACGAGCTCCGGAGGATCAAATCGCGCAATTTGCGGTCCCGGTGCCCCGTACTTCCAGCCCCCAAACAAAGAGTCCGCCAACGCAAAAAAATCCGCCGCCGGCAGATCGCCCGTTCCCGCCAGGAGGCAGTTCCGAGGATGCAAATAAGCCGCCAGGTACTGCCGGATCCAATCGAGGCGCAAAGCCGCCAATGGCACATAACTGCCCAAAATATTTTTTCGGTGGCGCTGTCGCCCCCAAAGCCTTTGCCGGAGTGCCTGCTCGTGAAAAAACTCAGGATCGCCCTCTTGAAATTGAATTTCCGAAGCCGCCAGTGCCCGGGCCCGTACCAAGCTTGCCGAGTCGGCGCCGGGCGCCTGCAACAAATACGCCAGCAAAGCCATCGCGTTCGGGGTGCGCGGCGGCAAGGTGCTCAAACTGAAAAAATTGCCCTCGGCAAAGGTCAGGTGATAAAAAGCCATGCCCTGTTGCGCCACCTCAGTGACCAGGCGTCCGTCCCCCGGCAAACTGTCGCTCCGGTCCGCCAACAAATGCGCGTGCAAATTGCTGAGGCCATCGGCATCCGGTGGGTCCAGCAAGGCCCCGCCCCGCACCGTCAACGACAAATGATTGAGAATTCGAGTGGTATCCGGCACAAATACGACCTCCATCCCGTTGGGGAGCGTCTGCCGCACCACTTCTTGCCCGAGCACGGGCCTTCCCCAAACCAGCCCAAGCAGCAGCAGGAAACCATATTTCAGACGTAGAGCGAGGAGCATCGGAGCGGGAGCAGATTAATTGTTCAGCGCGTAGATGAAGATATTGGTCCCCATTTGCAAAGCGAGTTGGCGCAGCGTTTCCGGATCGTTGTGGACGCGCTGATCTTCCCATCCATCACCCAAATCCGTTTCGAACGTATAAAAACAGACCACCCGGCCTTCGGAAATCAGGGCGAGGCCCTGCGCCGGATTGTTGTCGTGCTCGTGGATTTTGGGCAATCCTTGGGGGAACTCGTACTGGGAACGGTAAATCGCGTGGTTGAAGGGCAACTCGACAAAATCCAGTTCCGGAAATACTTTTTTCATCTCCGCCCGCACGTACTTGTCCATTCCGTAGTTATCGTCGATGTGGAGGAAGCCCCCGGACAGCAGATAGGTGCGCAGGTTGCGCGCTTCCTCATCGGAGAGCAAAAAGCGGCCGTGCCCGGTCATGTAGACGTAAGGATATTGAAAGATCTGGGTTCCGCCCGGCTTCACGACGTATTCCTCCGGATCGAGTTGGATATTGGTGTTTTCCCGGATGTACTCGATGAGATTGGGAATGGAAGTGGGATTGGAGTACCAGTCTCCCCCACCATAGTACTGCAATTTGGCCACTTTGATTCCCTTGATATTGCCGGTTTGGGCCTGGATCAAGGAAAATGAGCACAGCAATGCAAATGCGGTATGCGTCATCCACTTCATGGGGGCAAATTTAGTCAAAAACAGATTGGGTTTTTCGGTGTCACCATTCGGAAAACGAAAATTCCGGGTGAATATTGAACCCGGGCAAGCCCTCAGCGCACCAGCGTGACTTCACCGACGTAGGCCCGGTCGCCGATTTGTATTCGGTAGAAATACACCCCGGCACTCACCGCCCGGTCGCGGGCATCGCGCCCATCCCAGCCCGGCAACTTGTTGCGGGTCGTATGGACACTTGCCCCCCAGCGGTCATTGATTTCTAGGAAAAATGGCTGGTCCCCCTCGTATTCGATTCGAAACCGGTCGTTTACGCCGTCGCTGTTCGGGCTAAAGACATTCGGAATAAACAAGTCCGGCGGCAGCACCACAATCGGCCCTTTGCGGACCAAAGCGCGGCAACCGGCGGCATTTTCGACCTGGAGTGTCACGAAGTATTCGCCTTCGGTAGCATACACGTAGCGCACATTGCGCTCGGCAAATTGGCGGCCATCTCCGAGTTCCCAGCGCCAGGTAAGCGCACCGAGACTGGCGTCCCGCAATTCAATTTCTGCCCGGGGCAAATACAAGCGGGTCGGCAGATCAGGAAGCGCGTTGAAGTCGGCCACCGGAGGGGATTCCACGCGTACCCGCAAGCCCTCCGCCGTGTCGGCGCAACCGCCCGGGGCAATCGCCACCAAGCGCACCGGATACTCGCCCGGCTCGGTGTACACCCAGGTCGGATCCGGCTGGTTGCTGACCGGGCTTCCGTCCCCAAAGTCCCAAATCCGCGCAATTCCGTCGGTCGTCGTTTCGAGAAAACTCACCGCAAGCGGTGGACAACCCGCCGCTTGCGAATGCACAAACTCCGCATCCGGACGCGGCAATACCTCCAGGAAAAATCCGGCCGTATCCGCGCAGCCGGCTTCGGAAAGAATCAACGTGTACTGGGTACTCGAATCGGGAGCCGCCCGTGGCGATTCCGCCGTCGGATCATTCAGACCAGAACCCGGAATCCAGGTATAAAGCGGTCCCCCCAGACCACCGCCGGCATTCAATTGCAGCGAATCACCCGCGCAAATCACACTCGTATCCGCACCCACCGCCGCATTCAGTTGGGGAATCACCGTCACCAAAACCGAATCCGTCGTCTGACAGTTCGCGTGCTGGACCTGTAAATGGTACCAACCCGAAGCCGCAGGCAGCAGGCCCGGACCGGGAACCGCCGGATCGGTCAGAGACTGCGCCGGGGACCAAGCATACCAGATCAAAGAGGGATCGACTACGCTGTCCGTCAGCCCGTAGTAATAACTGCCGTGCAGGACCGCCGAGTCCCCCAGACAGACCGACAGGGCGTCTCCGGCTTCAGCGATGGGCGTCGGACGGAGGAATACCGTTACGGAATCGACCGCGGTACAGCCCCAGTTCGACGATGCGGTCACGTAATACGTCGTCGTCGCGCCGGGCGAGGCCGGCGGATCCTCCAAGGTCGGATCTTGCAGATTGCCGAGCGGCGGGGCCGCCCAATTGAAGGTGTAGTTTGCCGTGCTGTCCCCTCCCACCGTAGCATTCAGGGTCACAGTTTCCCCCAAACAAATCTCAATATCAATGCCCGCATCCACGGTGGGTATGGTGTGGACGACTACGCTGACCGTATCGGCGAGGCTCGGGCAGCCATT
Source organism: Bacteroidota bacterium (assembly GCA_039024435.1). GTDB lineage: Bacteria > Bacteroidota > Bacteroidia > J057 > JADKCL01 > JBCCQH01. The sequence goes on along the minus strand of JBCCQH010000080.1, from coordinate 16,188 downwards.
CGACCAAGCCACTACGCTGTACTGCGTGGTCAGGGTGGGTGAGGCCCAGGGAGTGGAGATGAAGGGATTGCTGAGGGTGTTGCCCGGGGTCCAGTTGTATTGGTAGGCCGGGCCGGCTCCGGTAGCAATGCCTTCGAGGCGGACGGAATCTCCCTGACACAGGGAAATGTCCGGGCCGGCGTCGACTTGGGGAACTTGCTCGACGGTCACTTGCACCGTGGAATTCGTATCGAGGGTATTGAAATCGCTGGTGCAGCCATTGGTGCTGTCGGTGACGACGAGGGTGTAGATCGTCGTGGTGTCCGGGCGGGCGCAGGGATTGCGGGCGGTACTGTCGCTCAGTCCACGACCGGGAATCCACTGGTAGCCGTAGGGGCCGGGCGATCCCCCTACGGTGGGCATCAGTACAGTGCAGGGCGCATTCAAGCCGCAGATCGTCGAGTCCGCTCCGGCATCGACCTGGGGTTTGGGCATTACTGTCACCAATACCGAGTCGACTCCGCTGCCGCAGCCGTAGCCATCGACAACTTCTACGTAGTACCAAGTGCTTGCACTGGGATTGACCCGGGGATCGTCGTCGTTCAGCGAATCGATCCCGCAGCCCAGGGAGGGCAGGGCGCAGCTCCAGGTGTAGTAGTAGGGCGCCGTGCCATTGCTGACGGATGCTGAAAGGGTCACACCGCCTTCGCCTTGGCAAAATTCCTGGGCGGGGCCGGCCGAGACCGTGGGTTCCGGCGCGACCACAATGGTATCCGTCCGGGTGCTGGTGCAGCCATTTTGGGTGACGGTCATGGTCACCGCCTTGGGGCCAGGCGTCAAAAAGGTGACCTGAGGCAGCGTGTCGGTCGAGGTCGCCGGGCTTCCGTCGGCAAAAGTCCAGAAATAAGTGGCGGAGGTATCGTTGTTGCCGGTGACGGCAAACTGAAAATTGTTTCCGAGGAAACACTGCACCGGATTCTGCACCGACCAGTTGGGGTCGGGGTCGGGCGTGACATTGAAGTGGAGGGTATCGGGTACGCTGGGGCAGCCGTTTTCGGTGATTTGCAAGATGGCCGTTTTGGGCCCCGGGGTGGAAAAGACGATGCCGGCGGGGTTTTCGGCGGTGCTGACAAACGGCGCGGCATTCGGCCAGAAGGTCCATTGGAAGGAAGCCAGCGATCCGTAACTGCCCAGATTGAGGAAATTGAAAGAATTGCTGATGAGGCATTGGTCCGCAACATTGCCGATGTCGGCTACTGGAATAGGAATGACAGATATGGTATCGCGCTCCACCGGGGAAACGCAGCCATTTTCCGTGACCGTAAGGGTGATTTCGTGGAAGCCAGGGGTATTCCAGACCACCACGTGGGGGCCGGCTCCGGTCGCTGTGGCCGGTGTCCCCTGCGCAAAGGTCCAGTCGTAAGTCGCCAGCGGCCCATTGGTCCCGGTGTAGGTGGCCCCCACCGGTGTCCCTTGACAGGTCTGCTGGGGAATGAAAAAGGGCGAGGCCGGGATCGGAAAGACGGTCAGGCGCATCGTATCCTGGTCGAAGCACTTGGTCACCGAGTCCTGGAGCAACAAGACAAAGTCTTGTAGCACCGGCGCCAGTCCATTGTTCGAGATGGTGGCGGTCGGCTGCGGCTGCCCGGGATTGCTCAACAAGCTCACCGGGGTCCAGGAATAAGCGAGGTCGGGATTGGTCTGGGGCGGGTCGCCGATCACGATCGGCTGATTCGAGCAGGTAAACAAGTCGGGGCCCGCACTGGCCTGGACATTGTTCGGAATGAGAACGGTGTCGAGGGCGGTCGCCGTACACCCAATGGAATCGGTCACGACGAGTTGATAGGCGTAGGTGCCGGAAAAAGGAAACTGGTGATTGAAGCAGGAATCGGCGTTGTTGGGATTCACGTTGATGCCACCGGAGCCGGACCATTGGTAGCTGTAGGGCGCCGTCCCCAGACTTGGGGAGGCACAGAACAGTACGCTGTCGCACCCAGAGATCGAGTCGCTGACCAAGGTCTCGATCTCACCGACATGAATCGTGTAGGTGTACTGGTTGATCCCAAAAATCGGGCAGGCATCGTCAATCGCCGTCACCCCGAAGGTGTAAGTGCCCGGCGTGGTCGGCGTCCAGCAAAATCTTGCCGTGGGCAAGGTGCCCACTACGGTATCGGTGACCGTGGGATTGCCCGCAGCGACGAAGGTTGCCCCCAGCGGGGCCAGGCTCAGGTCCCACCAGACCGTTTGCGTCTGCCCCGCGTCGGGATCGAGAAAACGCAGGTCGGCGCACACGGTCGCTCCGAGGCAGGTGGTCAAGGTGAATCCATTGGCAATCGCTCCGGAAACCTGACTGATCCCGGAGGTAAAGGGCGAGGTATTGGGCGGACAAGGAGCCACGATGACTTGCATGTCGCGCACGATGGTGTTGATCAATTGCCCGTTGCGCCACTCTTCGACAAATATGCACAGCACTCCGTTGTAGATGCCTCCGGGAGAGGGACCGTTGGGATTGGGCGCAATGGTCATGTCTCCGGTGATTGAATCCAGGTCCACGATCCAGTCGGGCCCCAAGGGCTCACTGAAAGAGGTGAAATTCAGGTAAACCACCGAGTCGGTATCGTTGACCATGCAGGGGCCGAGCAGGTAGGCCAGAGAATCACCGTTGGGGTCGGTCGCGCCCTGGTTGAAAATGTAGCTTTGGCCTTCACAGAGCACCGCTACGGGTGGATTCGTGAATTGGGGACTGCTGTTGCAGGGCGTTTCGAAGGGATTGAAGGTCGTGCCGACGTAAATCGGGGTGGCGAGGGGATTGGAAATGGTATTGATTGCAGAATTGCGACAACAGGAGCGCCAGGCCAGGGTATACGTCGAGCAGGTCGCCGCGCAGAAATCAAAATCTCCGATCCAATGGTGCTCCATGATGCCGTCGAGGGCCGCCCCCGGGGTATTGCATTTCGTCGGGGTACCAGGACAGACCGGAGTTACCTCGACATTGGCGACATTCAACCAAGTCCCGATTTGGGTGGGCAGGGTGCAACTGCTGTCGGCGGCAATCGCAAAGGTATTGAAGGGAGAAATCGTGGGAATCGCGGAACTGCAATTGCGGTAGGCGCGGAAATTGACGCGAACGGTGCAGCTATTGGTGCATTCATAAGTGAGATCAATCCCCGAGACATGGCCCGCATAGGTGGGCGTCGGGACGCACAGACCACCGAAAAAGGCCAAAGTGAAATACACAATAGCCTTTCCCAAAGGAAAACCAATTCGGCACGGTCGAGTTGTGGTCATAAAATCGGAGATCATACTCCTTGGGATTTAAAATAAACCTTATTTGGGGGCAAACCAAATCGATGAAGCGAGCCGTCGCAATGGAACATTGCGCGGGGAGGCGCAACCAAGTTTTTCAGAAACGGTAGGGAAATCAGAGTGGGCTGCGTACGTTTTAAAAAAATACCCTATGTGCTTCCCCAAACTGATGATATGCCTTGTTTTACTGACTGCCGTGGCCCTGTCGGGTTGCCGCAAAGAAGAGGTAATCGCCAACGATAATGCGTCCGCCGAAACGTGCAACAACCTCGACCCGGTCATTCCGTCGGGTAAGTCTTCCACCTGGCAACCCTGGGAATGGAAAGGCTGGGAGAGGTTTCCCGCCCTCTACTTCGCGGCGAATCCCGAAGGCTACATGGATGCCGGCCAAATGGAGAAAATCAGCCGTTTCAGCCTCGCCATATTCGAGTTTCGGATGGGCCAGTTCGTAGCGGAAAATACCACCGGGAAGTGGGCCAATGGCGACCTGGCGGGCTTTATGGAAGAGCAGTGCCGCCGCATGAAGGCGAGTTATCCCGATGGTCCGCCCTGTCTGGTCTACCGCAGTGGCATGTGGGCGGGCTCCATGTTTGAGCGGCAGTTCCTCGCCCTGCAAAACCAGTCGCTCTTTATTCCCGACGAGCGCTTGGGCACGGGCTTCATTGACTATCCACTGGACGTGGATGAATCCGGGGAAACAACGGGTCTCAAATACTGCCGCTGGGATTTTCGCAAGTGCGCTACCCGCCGCGAGTACCAAAATCTCCTGCAACTTGCCGCGCAGGAAGCCACCGACGGCATATTTTTTGACAATGCCCAGAGTGTGCCCTGCGACGAAACAAATCACTTGAGCCAGTTGACCCGCAATGCCCGCCGGGAACTGATGACGGCAACCCTCGACCTCTACGCCCGCGTGTTTTCGGAATTGGTGGCCAATGACAAATACCCCATTCTCTCCACCACGAACGGATTTGCTGACATCGGAGCGGTGGTGCCTTGGGAAAATGATTGTCCCCTCGCCGAAGAAGCCACCCTGGAAGCGCTGCAGGGCATCCCCTTCGCCCGGAACAATGAATTCTGGATGTGGAACCTGGGCGAAATCGCAGCCAAGCAGATCCGCAATTCCATCCGCGAGACCGAGGCCGGGATTCCAATCATCGTCCACCAGCCCTATTTCCCCAACGATGGCGGCTGCCTAGAAGGCTGCATCCAACCCAACGGCAGCCCAAAAACCTTCACCAAAGACGAGTTTCTTGAATTCGGGATGGCCGCTTTTCTGGTCTCGATGGGCCAAGGCAGCTATTTCGGATTTTCCGACATGCAAAACGATCCCGAAGGCGGGGGCTGGTTTGACGTGAGTTGGGACTGGCACTCGCAGTACGAGAATCTGGTGACCGGCGAACCCCTCGGGCCCGCCACCGTCTCGAACAATGGCATGACGTTTACCCGGCAGTTTGCAAACCGCACCGTGTGGGTCAATTGCGCGGATGGGAGCTATTCGCTCGGCGGCTGAGTCGGATCATTTTTCCTTCCTGGGCTGGATTTCTCCTTGGCGGCTTCCCGGTTGCGGCGCCGAGGGTGGTGATCCTGGGCACTGAGCAAGGAATGCAACTCGCTTTCCGGATCCTTGGCGCGGAGAATCGGGAAGAAGATTTGCACGTACCAGGGCTCCTTGATGCGGTTCCAGGCCCCAAACCGGGTCGGATAGCGGCGGGTAATTTTAGCGGTGCCGAACAGGATGTCCCACAAGAAAAGCAGATTGCCAAAGTTGCCGTTGGGGTGGGAAATGCCATCCTCCTCGCTCAAACCGTGGTGGGCAAAATGGGTGCTCGGCGTAGAAATGGTCCGTTCGATGACCCACGCCAGCGGGTGCAACCAGGGCGTACGGTAGAGAAAGCGGTCCCACTTGGTTTCGCTATGCGCCAGCAGGATCACCGTGATTTTGATCGGCAAGTACACCAAATAGGTATAGCCCATGCCCAGGTAAATAAGCACCGCGGAAAACCAAATGCCCGGCATCAGCGCATAGTAAAGCAAAGCATTGCGGTAGGTCATCAGCACCCCCATCTCTTCGATGAGGTGGTGCGGTCGGTGCAACTTCCACATGATCCGGCTGGAATGGGACCAGCGGTGCCACCAATACTGCAACATGTCATCCAGCAACAAAAAGGCCAAAAACTGCCCCCCAAACGCCAGGTCGACGAAGTGGTTTTCCCAGTTCGGAAACCACCAACCCGCCAGAAAAAAGGTCAGTAAGAAAATGCCTGGCTGCACGAGAACCGGCAAAGTGATCATACTGACGATCTCCATCGAGAAGTCGTTGCGGGAGCGGCGGTCGTGGAAGTAGAGACCTCCGGCCGCTTCGATGACTCCCAGCACCAATAGCGCTACCGTCGGAATCATTTTGCTGATGAAATCGCCTTCCAGGTCCATGCGGGGGATTTTGTGGTGCTGTTTGAAGATACGTTTAAAATTTGGGAGAATCGCAATCAAAGTGGGCCCGGTATCGTCCTGCGGTACACAAGACGTTAGCCAGCCCAGAGTGTGTCGTAGGCGCACGGTACACTGGGCACACGCGAGGATTTGCCGAGCCTTGTCCATTGGCTTCTGCCCCAGCCCCCGCATCAAGCTCCCCAAATCCCACTTTTTTTTCTATTTTCCCCAATGCCTGCATTTACCCCGCTCCAAAAAGCACTGGCCTGGGCCACGCATGCCTTTACCGCCTCCGGTATGGTCGCGGGGTTTTTTGCGATTGTCTTCATCGCCGACCACCAATTCATCGAAGCGTGGTACTGCCTCATCAGCGCCCTGGTGATTGACGGAGTAGATGGCACCCTTGCTCGGCTTTTCAAAGTCCGCGAAGTCCTTCCCAAGGTCGACGGCAAACTGATGGATTACGTCGTCGATTTCGCCAACTACGCCATCATCCCCGGTTACTTCATTTACGAAGCGGGGAAAATGGTGGACGGAAAATGGCAATATCTCCTGCCGGAAGAGTACCGCGGGGCCGCGATTGCCCTGCTGCTGATCGTATCGGTCCTCTACTACGGCAGGGAAGAAATGGTGTCCAGCGACATGTACTTCAAAGGCTTTCCCGTGATGTGGAACGGCGTAGCGTTTTACTTGTTTTTCGTCTTTGACTGGACGCCCGAGGTGAATTTTGCCTGGATCGTCTTCCTCAGCATCGCCCACTTCCTCCCGCTCAAATTCATCTACCCCTCCCGCTCCACCAAGTTCCGCATCCCCAACCTCGTGGCTACTGTGGTGATTCTCGGATCCAACCTGGGTTTGCTGGCCGCTTTGGCGCTGGGGAGTCCCCAGGAATGGCTGCGGGTGGCCTCGATTGCCTCCATGGTGTACTTCTGGGGCATCAGCTTGTACCACACATTTTTCGACCCCAGCACGCGCGGGGTGCAATGAAACCATCCGACACTCTTGGCCAAAATCAAACCAAGATTTTAAAGAATTGTGATTCCCCTAATATTTCATCCGACAAAATGAAAAAAGTGAGGTTTTTTTCCGCCTCCCTGGCGTGCATCTTTGTTCCAGGCTGAGACGCCTACTCCACCTCACCCGTTTTTGGCAAAACCGGTTCTCCTCCGCAATGCGGATACCACCGGGCTGTGCCCCGAGGTGATGGCCTCAGCCCCCAATACAAAATCTCTAATCCTATCATTACCATGAACTTACAATTCAACAATCTCCACGATCCTTGCGCGCCTGCCCCCAAAAAACCAAACCTTCGTTTCCTGCGTTCGGTCTTCCGGCGCACCCTGATCCTGGCCTGGGGACTCATCCTTGCCCTCGGAACTGGCTACGCCCAGTCGGGCCACGCCCTCTACTTCGACGGGACCGGTGGCCCCCTGACGATCCGCGACACCGCCGCCATCGAGTACAATGGGGACACCCTCGCCATCGAAGCCTGGCTCCATCCTTGCGACAGCACCGGCACGATCTTCACCAAACAGTGGTGCACCCTGAACACCGAATTCAGTTTTAGTTTTAATCGGGGCATTTTGCGCTGGTCCTGGAGCAAAAACGGGGCCTGCGATTCCACCGATGGCTACTACACCCGCACCCGCAATCCGGTTCTCCCCCTTGGGCAATGGACCCACGTCGCCGTAATGCACACCACTACGGGGGTCCACCTCTACGTCAATGGTGCCCAAGTCCCCGCCGCCGACCAGGTCTACCACCGCTTGTCCTCCGACTACGAAATCCCCGAACCGAACAACGCGGCCGAATACACCATTTTCCGCGGCAACCGACCCGGCCAAATCGGAGCCTACAAGCGCTGGGACGGCGCCCAAACCGTGATCATGCGCGGATTCATGGACGAAATCGCCTTTTGGACCGGGTTGCCCGCCGATTTGGCCAGCCGGGTGAGCACGCCACTCAATCCAAGTGCTCCGGGCCTGCAATTTTTCCTGGACATGGAAAACTTCAGCAATCCGCAGACCTTCAACCACCAGGTGATGGACGTCGATGGACAGGCTCCGTTCCTCAATGCCGGACGCATCGCGGGCGGTCCCTACCACAGCGGTTCGGTGTATCCATTTCCCGGAAACGCCACCCTCAATTATCAACTCGTCGCCAGCAACGCTTTTCCCACCCTGATCGGGAGTGGCACCAATGTTCCGAACAGTGCCACCTACTTCTGGCCCGCTACCGGCGATCTCACCGAAACAACGACGGTGACCTCGGGCGGTCTCTACCTCCGCGAAACGACCTGGGGCGGCTGCACCTTCATCGATTCCTTCCAGGTCGATGTCCTCCTCGCCGTGGAGATGGCCGACTTTACCGCCCGTCCGATCGACGCCGGGGTCCAACTGGACTGGTATACCCTGAACGAGGAAAATCACCGGGCTTTTGTGGTGGAACGCTCGGCCGATGGCCGCGACTACAACGCACTGGGCGAAGTCACGGCCGCCGGCCAAAATGGACCCCAACAATATGATTTCCTCGACACGCGCCCCCTGAACGGCCTTTCCTGGTACCGTTTGCGCATGGAAGATCGGGATGGCGGCGTACAATTTTCCGAGCTCCGCATGGTCAACGTCGACGCGCCGGAATTCCAGGTCTACCTTTACCCCAATCCGGCCCGGGAATACTTCCGGATTGATTTTGGGGGATGGGTTCCGGACAATGCCCAAGTCCACCTCTACAACGGTGCGGGACAAGCCGTCCGGCCGATGAACCTCGACGCGCAGCCTGGCCAGCCCCGCGAAATCCGTACCGACGATTTGGCCCCCGGAATCTACCTGGTCAAGGTCCAGGCCGATCACCACACCCTCACCAAAAAGCTCCTTCTCGCTCCGCATTAGCGGCAGTTAAAAATCAATGGGGGGACTTTGCTCCTCAAGCATCAATTGTCTCCTCCCCCCGAACGAAATTAAAAATTGAGATTTTGTATACCGGGCCACGGGCAGCAATGCCGCGTGGCCCGCTCTCGTTTCCTCAAATCGGCAAAATTGCCGCCTCTTCCGCCACGCACTCGGTGATTTGCACGTCTGAATAGGCCGCCGGTGCCCCAAATCGCGGCTTCAAATCGCCCCGTTGATCCAAATTCTTCAGATGGGCCACCAAGGACCGCACCTGCCGCCGGTCCCGGATCTCGGCCTGGCCCGCGGCATCGGGTTCTTCCGGCAATTGGGGGGCGGGCGAAGGAAAAATCTCGGCGATCACCAACCGTGGTCCCTCCGGCTCCGGCAAAGCGAAGCCAGTTTCCAAAGGCCAAACCACACTGAATTCCCGCAGCGCGGGCCGCTTCCGAAACTGTTCCAGGTGCGCGATCCCGGTCAGGGCCTGGCTGCCCACACTCCCAATCCCAGCGAGTTTCCACACTTCCTGAACGCCCTTCGTGGCGGCATCGGTGTGGCGGAGGCGCTGCAGGTGCCGGCCATCGCCCAGCGGATAGGGATAGTTAAATCCAGTGCGTTTGCGCGCGAGGTGCTCGCGGTCCCCTTTGCCCCCAGCCAGCCCCCAAAACGGTCCGTAGGTCAATTCCCCGCAGCGGGCGTTGAGGGCATCGGCGACGGAAAATCGGTCGTCGGTGGTGCGGAAAGCTTCTTCCAGGTAGGCCCAGGTGCGCTCCCAAGGCGCCCCCCCTCCCGGCAATTGGGCAGCCGCAGCAAAGCCGGCCGGATAGCCAAACGCAAAATCGAATCCGGCCAAAATGCGCTGTTTCTCCGCCAGCCAAGCACGGCACCGCTCGGCCAAGGCTTCCATGAGGGATTCGCGCGTCCGGAAATAGGCCACGCTACGCGCTCCGGAAGCATCTTCCCAGGCCATCCAGAGCGCGTCCTTTTTCGGCTTGACCGGGCCGGGATTCCGGGAAGCACTCCAATCCACCGCGACGTAAACATTGAAGTAAGGGGACATGCGGAGAAAACTCTTCCCTCGCAAAATGGTTGGGCGACGGGGGGAGTTTCCGGGAATTCATTGGATGCAACCGAGCAGGCACCGGACGTTCCTCCGGGAAATCCCCCTCCGAATTCGAATAATTTCCTAGCTTGACCATCATGTACGAATACCTCATCCCAATCGCGGACGATTCCGATTTCAGCCTAGCCCGGCTCGAAGTGTCCCTCAAACAGTTTTACGGGCAAAATGAAGACCGCACCATCAACATCGAGCGGTTCGGCGAAGACAAAATCGTAGTGTTGGTGGAGCGTTTTCCCTTCTACCTCAACGTCTCCGATGCGCCCGAGGTGCCCTTTGAGAGCGCCGAAATGGCCGCCCACTGGACCGGAGATCCCTCCGGTAAGGAGCGGTTGCAGAATTGCAGCCGCCGGATCGAAATGTACGCGGATGGCCGAGACCCCAGTATGGCCTATTTCAACGACTCGCTGTACATTTTGGGGGAAATCGAAAAATTCGACGGCGCATTTATCTTCGATCCTATGCAGGGCAGTTTTATCTGATCGCCCGATTGCGTAATTTCATCTTGGTCGCGCGGATTGCGCTTGTGACCGCAATGTTCATTTTCCATCCAAAACATCTACATTCATGAAATCCGATCTCTACACCAAAGCCATTCTCACCGTCATCGCCCTGTGCCTGGTCCTGCTCGTCGTGGACAAAATCGACCTGATGCCCAAGGCGTACGCCGGCTACGATTACTCCAAGGCCGAATACGGTCTGGTTCCGCTCAACGAGGACGGAACGGTCAGTGTGCGGGTGGAGGCCATTTCCCCGAATGAAGTCATGGACGTCAACATCAAAGACATCGATACCTACGACCTGATGAAGGTCAGCATCAAGGACATCGAAACCAGCGATGAATTGAGCGTGAACATCGACGAGATCGGGGGCAGTTCGGTTTCGAGTGGAGGTCCGATCAAAGTCAAAATGGACTGATTTCTCTGCCGTGCTTGACCACGGGGGGGATTATTTCGCCCGACCGTATTCCTGGAGCCACATGTGCATCTCCCGGGCGTAGCCTCCGTAGCAAGGCGCGAAGTGGGTCCAATTGGGGTTGAGGGTATTCCGGCGGTGTCCGTAACCCGGAATTCCGGTGTCGATCAGCAAGCAGATCACGACCGTGCGGGGGGTGGGTTTTTTGTCAGGATGCCCCAGGCCCTTCCCGCCGATATTTTCGTTCCCACAGCGCATGTTTGGGGCAAATCTAGTAATGCGGTCATTGGGGCCACTCCCGTCACTTCCCCGGTGTCCGAGGCGCCAGCCGTGCTGGTTTTGGTCATCCGCGTGGTGCCGGGCCGCCGCATAAATCCCAGGATCGGGCCGCAGGATCGGCAGGGGGTCCATGACCTCAAGGGTCTCGATCAGTGATTCTACCGCGCGAACCGCTTCCTCGAAGCGGTCGTGCCAGTTGGTATCCACCCGGACGGTGGAGTTGCCCTGGGCATCGGTCCAGCGCACCGTCGTGAGGGAATAGTGCATGGTCCCCTTGCCCTGCGTCTTCAGGTCGTAGCGGGCTTCCTGCAGGTAAGGTATGAGGTATTGGATGTAGCGCTGGGGATCGGAACGGAGCCGATTCATTTCGTAGATCATTTCGCGCTCCTCAGGCCGCATATAATCCGCATCCCGGGCCGTATCGAGCGAGTCCACCAGCCAATCGGTGGCGGCATATTCGTACTCATACTCATCCGCGGGTAGCCACTGGGCGGCCAGCGGTGCGGCCAGCGTGCCGCAAATCCAGATCAGAAATATCGTTCGCATCCCAGTCATCGGTTCGGGTGAATTTGTCATCGGGTAGGATTACAAATGCAGAGTGGTTACGGGGGGAAGAATTTCCAATTGAAGCTTGCGGTTTTTTGGTATTTTGCGCTTGCGCACAAACAGAGAATGGCTGCACTGGAAAAATTTCGGGACCGCTTCCGAAAGCTCAATGTCAACCGGCAAAACGGGGGTGCCCCGCACAAGCCGGTTCTATTGCTGGCGGTGATTGATCTCTACGCGCGGGGCCGCATCCCCGGCGCGCAATTTTCCTTTTCCGACGAACTGATCGAAACTTTTTATTCCATCTGGAGTGAACTCGTGCCGGAGACCTCGCCGTTTTCGCCCACCATCATCAACCCCATTTGGCGCTTGCGCTCGGATGGCTTTTGGCGCTCGGTAGCGATTCCCGGGACCCAATTTATCACCGACCGCAGTGGCAATGTGCGCTCATTCGGACATTATCGGGAGACCCTGGCCTACATTGAGATTGAGGCCCCACTGGCGGTGCTGTTGTTGCAACCCGAAAGCCGGGTGATTCTGCAAAAAACCCTGTTGGATCGCTATTTCCCGGACCAGTCACACGCTTACCAACAACTCGCCGCCGAGCGGCGTTACACCCAACTCCGGGAATGGTTGGCCGCCGAACCCGATGCCTCAACGCTTCTGGGCCGCGATCCGGAAAAGAAAACGGTGCGGACCGACAAGACCGAAGAAAAGTACCTCCGCGATTCACATTTTCGCCGCAACGTCCTGTACGCGTACGCGGCAACCTGCTGTGTTTCCGAAATGCAGGTCCTTCACCCGCGGGGCATTTTGGTCGATGCCTGTCACATTCTTCCCCACGCCAAATTTGGGAAAAACGACATCCGCAACGGCATTGCCCTGACGCCGACCTTGCACCGAGCCTTTGACCAGTTTGCCTTTACCATTGGCGCCCAGAACCTCAAGGTGCAACTTTCTCGGCACCTTCGGGAAAATGAGCGCTCCCCCTACCGGCTCCAGCAATTCGCGGGAAAAACCATCAAGCCGCCCCACAATTCCGCTTATTATCCGGGCAAGCAGTACCTCCAGTGGCACAATGACCAGTTTGCCATACGGGAACGCTGATCCTCCTCCCCCCAGATCTATCCGCTTTCCCGCCAAATCGAAGCATAACCATCCCCCGTACGTCCACTGTATTTCTACCGTACCGTTGACCGTACTCTCCCCTGCTTTGCTTCTCCCTTAAAAGTCAGCGGCCCCGCCACCAAAAGGTAGCGGGGCCGCCGTATATGTCGATAAGAAGTGGTCTTACTTATCTACGAATCATCAGCTTCTTGGTCATCACCAATCCACCGGTCGTTACCAACTTGGCGAGGTAGATGCCATCGGTCACGTCATCGGGAGTGAACACAGCGTCAACTGCTTCGCCTCCTTCAACCGGACCTTCATAAAGCGTTGCGATCATCTTGCCGCTCATGTCGAAGACCACCAGCGTCACGTCGTCGGCCTCAGTGAGTTCGAAACGTACCGTAGTCTGATCTTCAAACGGGTTCGGGAAGGCCGTGAACATACCCGAGCGCTCAAGATTCGCCCCGGCACTCTGGCCCATACCACCACCTGCGACCGGCTGCTCGGCAATCTTAGCATTGCTCGGAGCCGGACCATCGGCGCAGAAGTACAGACCGGCAATCGAACCGGAACCACCCAGATTGATCGTCAGCTTCTGGACACTGTCCTGCATGATCGGAATCACGATGCGACCGTTGTCGCCCATGTTCGGGATCGGCATATTCAGCGTCTGGCCGTTGTTCAGAACGCAGGAAGCTGCACTCCATCCGGTGTTGTCGTCCACGTCGATCAGCACGACCGAGTCGACCGTCGCCGTCGGGTTGAAGGTAAAGGTGATCGAGCCACCCCGCGCTTCATCGTCCGGATTGTCGACCAAACCGTCGTTGTTGTTATCGGTCAAGCGCTCGGCGATGATCAACGTATTTCCTTCCGGAATGTTGTTGGTCACACCACCGCTACCGATGCCAGGTCCGCCGTACTGCTGGTTCGGCGTGCCCAGATCGTCGTCCCCACCGGTCGGGTTGGAGCTGTCGAAGATAATCGCCTGATCGGGACCGTTGTTGCGGTTGTTATCCGTCTGGATCGTCACCCCAAAGTTTGCCCACTGGTTGTTGATCTGCGTACCAGCTTGCAGCGGGTTGCCATTGCCGTCGGTCTCGAAGTTCAGAGCGGCAAGACAAGGCGTCGGGATGACCGGGCCTTCCTCACAGTAGTGGATCCGGGCAATCGCGCCGGAGCCCGGGAGGCTCACGTCTACGCTCACCACGCTGTCCACACCAATCGCTGCGGTCGTCTTGGAGTTGTCACCCCCACCCGGTACGGTGAAGGTAACGACACTCTGGTCGAGCTTCTCGACGCTAATCACCGCGGGGGCGTTTTCGTCAATGTCCACCAAGACGATGGAGTCTACCGTGAAAGCAGTCTGAGTGAACTCGAAGCTCACCGTACCACCGTTCAGGTCGTCGTCCGGATTGTCCACGCGGCCGTCGTTGTTGTTGTCGGTCACGTTTTCGGCGATGATCAACAGGTTGCCTTCAGCGATGCGGTTGCTCGGGGAGCCTGCATTACCGATGCCCGGGCCACCGAAGGCCTGGTTCGGCGTACCGAGGTCAGGATCGCCACCGGTCGGGTTGGCGCTGTTGAAGGTAATCGCTTCGTCGGGTCCTTGGTTGTTGTCCGCACTCACGCGGATACCTTGGTTCAACCACTGGTTGTTGAGCTTGACGCCCATCTGCAGCGGGTTGCCCATTCCATCCCGGTTGAAGTCCAGCGTGCTGGCACAAGTCGAAACGGCCGGGCCATCCGGGCAGTAGACCAGATTGGCGATACCCCCCGACTTCGGCATCTCTACCGTCAGGGCAACGACGTTCGACAGCCCAATCGGGTAGTCAATCGTAGCGTTGTCCCCGATGGCGTTCACCGAGAAGCTGGTGGTGAATCCACCCAGAATCTCAACCGTAATCGTCCAGGGACCGTCGTCTAGGTCGACGAGTTTGATCGCGTCCACCGTAGCAGCAAACTGGGTGAAGTCGAAGCGGATCGAACCGCCGCGGGCTTCATCGTCCGGATTGTCGACCAAACCGTCGTTGTTGTTGTCGGTCAGGCGCTCGGCGATGATCAGAATCAGATCTTCCGGGACAAAGTTGGTGCTGGCACCACCGCCACCGATACCCGGGCCACCATTGGCCACGTTCGGGGTACCCAAGTCGGGATCGCCTCCGGTCGGAGCCGCCGAGTTGAACAGGATTGCCTGGTCGGGGCCGTTGTTGCGGTTGTTGTCTGCACTGATGACGATGCCATCCGCACTCCACTGGTTGTTGATCAGGGTACCGGCGGCAAGCGCGTTGTCCATGGCGTCCTTCTCAAAGTCCAGCGTGATCGGGCAGCAAATTGAACCGGTGGTGTCTACCACGGTCACAATTGCGGTACACGTTGCGGTGTTACCGGCCGGATCAGTTGCGGTCAGCGTCACGTTGTTCGGCTGATCGACATTGTCACAGTCGAAGGTCAGCGGCATGGCTGTGAGCGTGAAGCTACAGTTGTCGCTGGTTCCACCGTCAACCATCATCGGGGTAATGGTTACATCACCGCTCGGCTGGAGCTGGACCGTGATGTTCTGGCAGACCACGTTCGGAGCCTCGGTGTCGTTCACCGTGACGGTGATCGAGCAAGAGGTCGTATTGCCGGCCGCGTCACCCACCGTGTAGGTCACCACCGTGGTGCCCACCGGATAGAAGTCGCTCGCATTGGCCGTGTTGTTGTAGTCATTCGTGAGGAAGACCACACCGCAGTTATCCGCCGAAGCCGGCGTTGCCAGTTGGAGCTGGGCACCACACTGACCCGGATCGTTCGCTACGGTGACATCGCCCACCAGACCCATGCTCGCCGAACCGATGGTCAGGCTTGCATCGTCGAAGAAGACTGCGCCACCCGCGTTGCAGGTCATGATCGCAACGTAACGTACCGTCACCGCTCCGGCCGGAGCCACGTCGGTCACCGAAACTTGCGTCCACACGTTCTGCGGCAGCGTTGCGTCCAGGCGATTCGACTCGGTGAAGGAGATCAACTGGTTGTTCGCGTCGAAGTATTCCAGTTTCACGAAGCCTTCGCAACCCGGAAGCATCGGATCAAACGAAGCGTTCTGGATGTAAACCGAGGCGGTAATGTTGTCGCCTGCGTTCACCGGAAGGTCCTGGAAAGCGCCGCTGTTGGCACCGAACATCTTCAGGTAGAAGCTACCGTCCTGCGACGGCGGAATGATACCGGCATCGATACCGAATACCGCACCGAAGATCGTCCAACCCGTACCCGCACCTAGTCCGTTGAAGACGGTGCCGTTTTCGAAGCTGGCGTTGTTCAGCAGGTTCATCGGACCCGCCGCCATCTGGCAGTTGATCGTCGGAGCCTCGGTGTCGTTCACCGTCACGTCAAACGAGCAGGTCGCCGTGTTGTTAGAAGCGTCGGTCACCACGAAGGTGTTCGTCGTCGTTCCCACCGGGAATACCGCACCGTTCGGCAGACCAGCGGTCTGAGCCACGGTGAGACCCGGACAGTTGTCCGAAGGCACGTTTACGTAGTTCACAACGGCACCGCAGATACCCGGATCGTTCGATACCGTGATGTTCGACGGGCAGGTGATGGTCGGAGCCTCCGTATCGTTCACCGTGACGG
>JBCCQH010000079.1:0-35647 GCA_039024435.1 Bacteroidota bacterium | reverse complement strand
GCCCCCGATAGATGGGTCAGGAAATACTCCAGTTTTGATTCGGACATTGAGCCGTGGCCTTGATTTCTCTATGCGATGCAAAGGGGTAGTTATAATTTACGCAACCGAGCAATTCACCGCAAATGTATCGGTCAGAAAAATAGCCAATCAATCCCAGCAGATGCACGCATTCTATGCAATCCATTTTGGTCTGCCCTCCTCCACACTCCCCCTGTGCAGTGTACTTACACGATGACTGTGTTCGCCCGTACCGTTCACTGTACCTCACGCTCCCCTTGTATCAGAACTGTTTCCCCCTTTCACCGTATTTCCTCCCCGCAAAAAGGTTAACTCCCCACAATATCCCGGCCGATTCGGCATTGTAAACAATTGTGCTGCAAGCAGTTCATCTTGTATAGTTCCAAAGCACCTTGGGCTTGCAGTGCATTTTGGGGCCGGGTGTGAGATTCCTGTACGAGGCGGACAATCCGATTGTCTTCCGGGGGCATTCCCCGCAATACCTCGAAGATCAATTTCTCCGGCGGAATTGCTCCGGGAATCCAGCGTGCTCCGTGCCACTCACCGTACAAGAGGGCGAGCGGTGCCAATCCATTCAGAATGAATCGTTCCCGAACCGAGGCCCCCAAAGCCCGCTTGCGGGGCACCGCTACCTTGCCTAGCCGTGAATGCGTGTCCCAGTAGCGCGCCGTACCGACCTCTGATTTCAAAACCCGGTCCCAGGCGGACGGCACCAAAAGCGTCGCCAAATCCGAAAAAGTAAGCAGAAATCCGGCAAGTTGGGAGAGCCGGACCTCGGGAAACGAGGCCGGACGCATCCGGTGGTGCAGCCAGGGGATCGCCTGGGCTCGCAGGCGGTGTTTCCGGGCGAGGTACGACCATTCCAGTCGCAAACGCAGGGGCCATGGCTCCCGTTTGGGAAGCTGATCTTCCAATAGACCTGCCACCCCAAAAAGCAAGGCTTCAAGTGACTCCCGCGAACCCTCCGAAATTACTTCGGTTGCGGGAAAATGCCCGTACGCTTGGTGCTTTTCCCGCAGGATATTTGCCCCCTGATTCCTTTGTGTGACGGCATCCAGTTGTAGATAGCGCCTCCCCGGGACTCTCAGGTACGACCGCAACACTTTCCAGGGCAGTGCCCGCGCCAATTCTCCAAAACTTGCCCCATTTACCGGTCCCCCAAAGCTGCGCGCCAAGGCCTCCCAAATGATTTGCTCCCAATCCCCCCGCAAACCTTGCATCCGCTTCCGAAACGCCTCCGCCTTGCGCAGCAAGCGTCCTTTGCCGTATTGTTCGAATTCCTTGTGCGAAAGATGGGGGATTTGCTTCACGAGCCAAGGCGCACAGGCCAGCCCTTTGCTCTGGCTCCGCAACGCCCGAATCCGCGCCAGCGGCCCCGAATGAATCCGCTCTCTCAATACCAGCTCCGGAATCACCGTACCATCCTTGCGTTTTGGGGGCCGCCGGCTCGGCTGGGCAACTACGTGTAGAATCACCGGACAATATCCCGGATCTCGGTCGTGGCGGTGAGTATACCAGTCTTGTCCGTCGAGGTGCAATTCTACGTGCCCACAGAGCAGAATGCCGTCGAGCTCGATCTTTGCTTGCAAGAAGTCCGGACCCTGATCGGTGTTGAGGGTGCCGGGATGCACAATGCTCAGTTGCTTGCCACAGGACGTAGTGAGTCCTCCGCGATCAAAGTGCAATTGTTCCCAGATAAAATGGAAGTCCGCCTCGCGCTCGGGCGTCAATGAAACCGGAATCCGTTTATTTGGGGGGGCGGTTTGGTGGGAGGATCCAATCCGGCGATGTAAATCTTCCGCGTCGCCCCCGCTTGATATTCCCTTCTCCACTCTGCTTACCTGCGGATCGCTGTCCACCGGCGGTGCTCCCTCGGATTGCCGGTCTCGGCTTTTGGTTGTCGTACCCATTCTTTTCCTCCCTTCCTCCGCAAGGTACGATTTTCCGACTGGACATCAAAAATTATTAGCAATTGGCTAAAAATATTATTTTCTCCGAATCAAGGTTAGCCAGGTAGCGGTCTGGTAGAGGTAAAGGTTTCCGCCGGCCAGATGAATGGGCTGGAAAATCGTATCTGGGACTGCCTCTCGGGCGCCACTGTTTAATTGTGCAAGTTGTTTCCAGCCTGCCGCCACCGGAAAAATGCGTCCTTGGAACTCGTTTTCGCCGACCTTTTCGATCATTTGTCCCGGCGGATGGATTGTGATTTCCCGGGTTCGCGTTTGCCCGGGAAATGCTTGGTCGTAAGTTTCCATTTTCCAACTGCCAAAAATTCCATCGTGTTCACCTTTGACCGGACGAAATATTTCCGCCATTTGCAGCCGCAACGTGTCGCCCCGAATGGTGTAGCGGCACACCAGATCGCGATTGGTCATGTAGCGCTCCCGGATTTCCATCGTGATAAAACCATTTTCCGTGGCCCACTCATCGTTGTCGCCCTGCGCCGGCTGATCGGCAGTTGCCGGGGTCCAGGTCTGCGTTTCGGCGTCCCAATCGTACCGAATCCGGAACATCGCAACTTTGCCCTTTTTGTCAAAGCGCAACTCGTACACATCGCTGCTGTCATCCGGACCATTTGGTTTGGGAGCCCGCCAGTTGCCTACCAGGGCCGCATCGCGGTCTGCCGGGAGGCGCATCGCCAGCAAAATGAGGAGCACTGGTAGAAAAAAGAAAGGAATGGACTTGATCTTTGGCACCACACAATATAATCCTTTCCAGGAACATAACCCATTTCACCGCCACCAAAGCTGCATCCCGGCGGCCAAATCCATCATCCAGGCCAATCCCATATGGACCACGATCCCACCCCAGATGCTCCGCGTGTAAAGCGCAATCACCCCCAGAATATAGCCCCCAAAAATTGAAGAAATGGCCTCACCCGCTGGTTTCCCAAAGTGCAAAATGCAGTACACCGCTACCATCGGCAGGATCGCCCGTTTTCCCAGCCATTTTACCATTCCAATCACCAAAAAGCCCCGGAAAAACAGCTCGATCAAGGCGTAATCCAGTCCGTAGATCAATTCGTAAATCGCCACCAGCCCCGGAATGGAAACCCCCGATTTCCGCTCCAGTGACCCCGGCACCCAAGAGGGGTAGGCCTGCAAGAAATCCGGCTGAAAGGAGGCCCAAATCACCCCCGGAAGAACAATGGCCAGCATCAAAAAATAGGGCCGCAAATCGGCTCCTCCGATGCGCCAACCGTAAAATCCATGCGCCTTCCGGTCCCGCCACCACCGATAAATCAGCAAAGGGAGCAAAAGCGAAAGCACCCGTTTCAGGTTCCAAAACAAGGTCGTTCCGTAGCTCCGGAGCGCCGGGGGAAACAAATCCGCCGCCCAATCCCGGTACCAATGGAAAAACATCGAAAAGCTCAAAAGCGCCATCGCAAAAGCCACCGTGGCCCACAAGCCCGGTTGCCGCAGCCGACGCCAATCCCCTTTCCAGCCATTTTCCAGCAAAATCACCCCTGCGTAGGGCAGTCCAAAGATGACAAAGTAGATCCCCCATTGCTTCCATTGCCCGAAATAAGGGGAGACCTCGCGCGCAAAGAGCCCATAACTGTAATTGAACCAAATGATTGCGGCCATTCCGATCCCAAAGACCGAATAGACGCCCCCGTGGAACTCCGCCCGCCAATAATCCCGCAGGTAACCGACGATCTTTTTCATGCGCGCATTTGCCAGGCTTCCCGCCAATCCAACACGACGCCCGCCGCCGACTCGGGATCCGCTCCAAACGCAATGATGCCTTCCTCGTGGCCCCCCATGACAAAGATCCGCTGCCCGGCCAAGTCCGTTTCTTCAAACAAGCGGGCCACCTCTTGGGCCATGGCCGGAGTACCGTACGGAACTTCCGGCGCGCTGACCGGCACCCGGCCCGGCAGCCATTCCCAAAGCCCACGGTGGTGGACGTGGACCACACAACCGATGCCCGGCCAGCGGGCGTACAACATCGCATGGGTCATCGACTCGGAAGAAGCTTCGACTGGCCCCTCATTGTAGACGGTGTTTTTGGGGATCTGTGCCCGGGTCACCCGGGTAAAATGCGCATGGTCCGCTACCGCAATGCCCCCGGTACGGGTTCCCGAAATCCAAAATTGCTCGGAATCGCCGATGCGGCGGCTGACGTTGCCAAAACCAACGTTGATCTCCGGGTAAATGCCAATCAAGCCGGCGGAAAACAGTGCGTTGCGCACCGCGATCAACTCCGTCAGGGCCGGAGAATCCTTCGCCGGACCCGGTTGCCAATGCGATTGAAATTTGATGTAGCCCTCGTCGATCATTCGAGGAGGAGCTTGAGGGTCCGCCGGCGCTCGTCGAGGCGGCCCTGGAGCAGATACATTCCCCGGGGCAAATGCATCAAGTTCAGTCCCCGCCGCCAGCGCATATTGCCCGCACGGAAAGCATCGCGCCAAACTTCCCGCCCCGCAAGATCAATTAACCGCAGCGACCACGCGCCCGCACCTTCACCTTCAATCCGGACCGTTTCCCGGCTCGGATTGGGAAACACCGTCAAATCCACTGCCGATTTGGGCGCACTGACCGATACGCAACTCTGGACATCGATGAGGTCCTGGTTTGAACAGCCGCTGGTGTCGATGGCCTCCACCGTGTATACGCCCGGTGCCGTAACCACAATGAAGTAATTGGTGTCGCCGGTGCTCCAGGTTTGGCTGACGAACCCTTGATCCACTTCCAGCAAAATCGGAATGCCATTGCAAAGCACTGAGTCCCCCATGATTTGCACCGGAATTGCCGTGGTGGGATCCAGAGTGATGTCAAAGCCATTGTCCGGAGTAATGATGCCCGGCGCCGATGAAGCCAGGCGCACCCGATAGCCGGTTCCCAGGGGCAGACCTGGGGGAATGGTCCCTGTGACCGTACCTCCAAATCCCCCGTTGCGCACTCCCACGGTATCCGGTTGGGCAAAATTTCCACTGGCATCGGAGAGCTCCAGGTAGAAGACATTCGAAGAGTCAAAGTCCCCGTAGGCCCGAAAGTGGACTTGAAATTGATCTCCGCCGCAAAATGGCGAACCGGTCAGCGAGTCCAGTTGGATTTCGGTATTGCGGGTGGCGTATTTGGTCAGGAAAATATCAATTGAATTGTTGACCGCTTGGATGGTATCGCCCCCGAGGTCGATCAGTTGGATGAAAGCTCCGGTCAGCAGCAGGTTTTGCGCCGGATCAACTCCCAAGCCAAATACATCGCGCGTGTCTGGATAGTGGGAGGTTTCGAAGAAAATCAGATTGCCAGCACTGTCCAGTTTGGAGAAAAACATGTCGTCAAACCCCGCGCTGACCACCGATACCGTATCCCAGTTCAGCGTCCCGAAGAAATAGCCTCCGATGTAGACATTTTCCTGGCAATCGATTTCCAAATCCTGCGCCGCATCGATGCTGCTCCCCGTACCCGCGTGCCACCACAGCAAGTCCCCCTGGGGGTCCAATTTACCGTAAAAGATGTCATCGCCACTGCTGCCGGTGAGGGTATCCGAGCCAAAGACAAGTTCGGTTTCAAAAGTTCCGGCAAAGTAGGTCGCGCCGCCGGGGCTGGTTTTCATCGCAAGGACAAAATCGTTCAGCGGGCCGTGGAACGCTTTGGCCCAGACGGGAGTGCCATTGGGATCAAATTTGGCGATAAAGGCATCGCTGCCCCCGGCCGAAATGAGCAAATCATTGCCCACCATCATCGAACTGCTGAACAGGCCGCCCAGGTAGACATTTTCCTGGGCATCCACTCCGAGGGCCCAGGGCTTGTCGTTCAGCGAACCCCCGATGGTTCGTCCCCATAGGTAATTGCCGGCACTGTCGTACCGCATCAGGTAGGCATCCGCGCCCCCGTTGCCCTCCAGAGTGTCACTGTCCAGCCAGGTGGTGGTTTCGTATTCGCCCGTGACGTAGCAACCCCGATCCGCCAGCCCCACAATGTCCTGCGCTTCGCTAAAGATATCTCCGTCGAGGTTGTGCCCCCAGGCGAGGTCCCCATTGGGCCGGTAGCGGGCGATCAGGGCATCCCGGGCGTGAATGGCAGTGCGCTGCATTGGGAAATTGACCTTGCCGTAGCCCGCGATGTAGATGTCGCCCTCCGGTCCCGCATCCACCCCATACAAGCGATCCAATTGCGGACTGCCCTGGACACGTACCCAAAGCGGATTGCCTTGGGGATCGTACTTCGCGATGAACATATCGTTGTCGCCCAGCGTAGCGTAGACACTGTCTCCGATGCGGCACTGGTCCAGGTATTCGCCCACGAGGATGACATTGCCTAGGGGGTCACACGCCACATCCAGGCCAAATTCCGAGAAATTTGGTCCCCCGACACTGTTGGTCCAGACGTATCCCGTCTGGGCCAGGGCCGGCAAAGTCGGAAGCAGGAGCGCAAAGATCAGGTACCAGGTACGGATTTTTTGCTGCATAAGACAAAAATAGAAAAAGAAGTTGATCGCCCGGCGGTAGCGCAAAACAATCTGGGTAACTGGAGTCACTTTTGGGGGAAGGGAAATTGGGGGTGTTTTTATTAGTTCGCTGAAATCCAGTAATTTCACCCCATGAAACAACTGATCATCGTCGGGGCCGGAGGCTTTGCCCGGGAGGTGCTCTGGCTCTTCCAGGACTGCAACCGGCGGCGCGAACGGCCCATTGAACTGCTCGGATTTGTGGCCGAAACCGAAAAAAATCACATCAAAGGCATCCCCGTTTTGGGCAACGACAACCGGGCGTTCCAGCAGTTGGACCGGGAGGTGCGCTTCATTGTAGCCATCGGCGATCCCCGGCGGCGGCGGGAAATCGCCATCCAATATTTGAAGCAGGGATTCTCTGCCCACCGGCTTGTGCATCCCCGGGTCCAGATGGCCGAGGACGTCCGCATCGGTGCGGGAAGCATCGTCTGTGCCGGGGCGGTGCTGACCACCAACATTGAACTCGGCGATTTTGTGATCGTCAACCTGAATGCCACCGTGGGTCACGACGCGGTGTTGGACCACTTTGCGACGGTGCATCCCGGGGCCAATGTCAGCGGCGGCGCTCAGATCGGGGAGGGAGCGGAAATCGGCAGTGGTGCCGTGGTGCTGCCAGGAATCAAAATGGGGGCTGGAGCTGTACTCGGAGCCGGTGGCGTAGCGGTCCACGACCTCGAACCGGGCAAAATCTACACTGGGGTCCCCGCCCGGATGCAGGCGGCCACCCCCTGATCCGGAAGTGTACCACCAAGGCCAACATTTCGCGGTTCCCGCAGTTCAATTTCCCGAAAGGTTGCGGAATGGCAGCCTGTTCAATTGTGACGGTTTTTCGTATATTGCCGCCAATTCCGGAACTGATATGATGAAAAGAATTTTCTTGCTGGCCGGTCTCCTGACGGCATCCCTGTGCGGCACTTTGTCCGCCCAGCTCCTGCTTGGTCCCAACGTGTCCGGCGGAATGAATTACGCCAACAACCTTATCGTCGACGATACCAGCCAATATTACCTTGGCAACTCCGCGAGCCTGTATGCCTCCGGGGGGCTGGATATCCTCTATCAATTCGACGACAACATCCGGGCCCACATTGGCGGCGGATTTACCTACCGGCAATACAACTTGCAGGCACCGGAAGGGCGGGAAGGATTGTCATTTACCAATATCACCCGCAACGCCACCGCGATTTCCATCCCGATGACGATCCACTACCGGATCCCGCTCAAAGAAGAAGGGGGCACCTATTTGAATATCATCGCCGGGCACAGCTTGGACCTTACCATGGACGACTCCACGGTCATCAACACGCCCAACATGGCGGTCGATTCCGGCGGTAGCTTTACCCGCCACGAATACCAGAATTTCTCCGCGACCATCCCGACGGTGCTGCTGGGGGCCGGGCTTGATTTCCAATCTGAGAGTGGCAATGTCCTCAACCTGAGCCTCGTATGGGGCATTGGCACCGGGCAAATCTTCCGGGGCAACGTTCAGGAATGGGAAACCCTCAACGGACCCTTCGACCCCAATGATCCCAACGCCGAAGTACCGCTGCCCGAAGAGTTCCCCGAGCACTACTTCGACTGGGCTTTGCGCGGCAGCCAGATTTCGCTGCGGGTCAGCTACTGGTTCAATTTGCTGAACAAAAAAGACAAGGCAGAAGAGGAGTAACTGCGTTACACCGCGGATTCAAAAGCTACCGAATTGCCATCCCCATTTTGCAGATTTTGCAAATGAGGATGGTAATTTTATTTTGCATTTGTGGTACGCCGTGGTAGGGTAAGTCCCCATCCGGCGGTAGCAAGTACGAGAGCACCACTTGCTCCGCCATAAATCATCAACGCCATGCGAAAAATCGTACCCTTTCTGATCTTCCTTTTTGCCGCGGGCGGCCTTGCGGCGCAGTGGCAAGCCGTCCGCGCGGGCTATTGGGGAAGTTTGGCCTACCGTCCCGGCTTCAAGGTCGCGGCGGAATACGGCCTTGCAAATTGGGAGAAAGCCCCCAACCGCGGCAAATCGCCCAAGCAGCGCCAGCTTTTTGTGGGGCCAGAGCTGGGCACCTTTGCCATACCCTCGTTCAGCAATTACTACCTGATCGGCGCTGAGGGCGGGATCCGACTCGCACGGAAGAGCAGCAAATCGGTGTCAGCGTTCTCGTTGAGCACCGGCTATCTGGGAGAATCTGATATCACTTCGCTCAACGTTGACCTGAGTGATGGTGCCGTGGTGAGCCGCACCCGGGAATGGGCCAGCTACTTTCTGGTGACCTGGAACTACGCCTACCAATTGCAACTCGCCGAGAAACTCGACGGCTTCGCGCGCCTTTCGCTGGGCCGCCGCTTTGGCCCCGTTTCTTCTGCGAATGTATTCCTCGGCTTGGGCCTGCGGGTCCGCCTCAACGCTACCCAATGAACCGGTCAAGCCACTCAGATATTATGACACGAAAAGATTTTCTCCGCAAAGCTGCCATCTTCGGCGCCGCCTCGCCCTTTCTGGCCAGTCTCCTTACCTCGTGCTCGCGCGAGGGAGAGCCCTTGGACCTTACCGACGGCTGGAACGTGAATTTTTCCGGCAATGTCATCGTGATCGGCGCCGGTGCGGCCGGGATCACGGCGGGCTACATTCTCAACCGCTACAACATCGACTTTGAGGTGCTGGAAGCCACCGCCAACCACGGTGGCCGGGTCAAAAAAATCGAGGGTTTCGCCGATGTCCCCCTGGACCTGGGCGCCGAATGGATCCACACCCACCCCTCCGTACTGGCCCGCTTGCGGGACGATCCCGCTGGAAACGACCAAATCGATATCGTGAATTACCGCCCGGAATCCATCAAATATTGGGATGGGAGCCGGTTGCAGAACCTGAATATCGGCAATGCGACCTACGCCGAATGGAAATTCCGGCGCTCTACCTGGTGGGATTACTTCGACGAATTTTTCGTGGCGCAATTCCGCAACCGCATCGCCTACAATGCTCCGGTGGTTTCCATCGACTATACCGGCACCCGGGTACGGGTAACCACCGCCGACAATACCGTACGGGAAGCGGACAAGGTCTTGGTCACCGTACCTATCGGGGTTTTGCAAGCGGGGCTGATCGAGTTTACCCCCCGTCTACCCTCCGCCAAAGTTGCCGCCATCGACGGCATGGATTTTCCCCCCGGCTTCAAAGCGAGCATCGAATTTTCCGAACGCTTCTACCCGGACATGACTGCCCGTTCATTGGCGGGGGTAGTCGGTGGTACCGATCCCGAGTTGTTCATCGACGGGGTGTACCGCAAAGGTTCGCGCCGCAACATCATGAACCTGTTTACGGTACAGGCACCGGCGGCCGTGTACTCGGGTTTCGCGACCGAAGCGGAAAAATTAGAATATTTGATTGGGCGCCTGGACGAAATCTTCGACGGAAAAGCCAGCGCGACTTACGTGAAGCACGTGTTCCAAGATTGGACCAATGAACCGTATATCCGCGGATCGTACAGTTTCCAAGACGGCAGTGCCCGCGAAACCCTGGCGGCTCCGGTGGACGACAAAATCTATTGGGCGGGAGAAGCGATGGCGGTCAATTGGTCGACGGTCCACGGTGCTTCGGAATCGGCCTACGTGGCCCTGCAGGAGATCTTACAAGCGTAATTCTCGCGGCTACTCTACCGTCTCACAATTGCTTTCCAGGCGGTAATTCAGGTGAAAAATGGCCAGGGAAAAGAGCCGCGCGAGAAAATTTCCGGTCCGGGAACTCCGCATGTGAAACTCAAACAAAATGTCCGGAACCGCCGTTTTGCGCTCATCGATACAGACTTCCGTGCTGTGGACGCGGTTGCCTTGGGCTGCGTCGTAGATCTCAATTCGGACCCGCCCGGTTTTCACCATGACTTTTTCTGTAATCAGGCGGTTGCTGCGCGTGTAGACCGCCGAGGTCGTGTAGGAACCCAGGACAAATGGATTGACGACCAGTATGTAGTCGGTTCCGGCAAAAATTTCCCCGGTGGGCCCCAACGTCCGATTTTCCGAGTCATAATTGGCGATGAAAGCGCGGGCCTGGGCTGGGAACTCATTCAAAAAATACACCGAGTCGGCTTGGGCGGCGGGTTGGAGTTGCTCCGAAAACAGGGTCCCCAGCGAGATCAGCGTTTGGGTTTTGATGTCTTCGATGGGCGCATCTTCTCCCTTATCACTGAGGATGAACTGGGAAAGTGGGATGCGGAAACTGCTGTCAAAGACAAACTGCTTTTTGGAAAAGTAAACCGCGACCGTCTTGCCTTCCAAGGGAAAACCGGAGACATCCTGGGCCGACAGGGAGAAGCCCAGTACCGTTCCCACCATTAAAATCAAGAATCTGCGCATTCGGAGAAATGTAATGTCTTACAATAATACGCTTTTGCCCGTACAAATGTCGTACCAAGCCGGGGGCAGGCGGAAGAGATTGCAATGAATAAGTGGTGATTTTTCCTGGAGCCGGTTTCCCTGTTTTCGGTCAGTTGCACCGTGAAAGATCTCTCCTCCCTCCTTTGTCGGTCGTCGGGATGCCAATTGTGGCGGGCGGTGCTCGATCATCGAGATGACAATTGTGGAGGGCGGTGCATGATCGTTGGGATGACAATTGTGGCGGGCGGTGCCTGATCTTCGGGATGTCAATTGTGGCGGGCGGTGCTTGATCGTTGCATGACAAAATAGGCGGGAGTGCGATATCCAGTACGGAAATAGACATTCCAATCCCACTCAATCGCCCGTCCCCGCAAAGCCAATTCTGGTCACCGGAGCAATCCTCAGAAATCCGTACCTTGTGCCATGCCGATTGATTCGCATTTGCGCTACGTGGAAAAAAATGCGTTTGCCCCGCCGCAGATTGCCGAGCCACCGCCTCCCGATTTGGGAATGGTGATTGCGATTCCCTGTTTTGATGAGCCGGATCTGATCGGAAGCCTGACCGCTCTGCAGAACTGTACTCCGCCTCCTTGCGCGGTGGAAGTGATTGTAGTCATCAATTCGGGGGTGCACCATCCGGCCGAAGTCAAAACCCGCAACCAGAAGACCCGGGAAGCCGCCCGGACCTGGGCAAAGGAAAACCGCACCGAGCACCTGCGTTTTCATTTTTTACATTTTCCGGAATTACCAAAGAAACACGCCGGCGTGGGCCTGGCCCGCAAAATCGGGATGGACGAAGCCGTGCGCCGCTTGGAAACGGTTGCACGCCCGGACGCGCCCATCGTCTGCTTCGATGCGGATGCCACTTGTGCGCCGAACTACCTGGTGGAATTGGCGGCCTACTTTGCCGATAATCCGAAAATGCAGCACTGCTCGATTCATTTTGAGCATCCGATTGCGGGAGATGAGCATTCGGAAGCGGTGTACGCCGGGATCATCCGCTATGAATTGTACCTGCGCTACTACGTGAACGGCCTGCGCCTCGCGAGGAGTCCCTACGCCCACCACACCATCGGATCGAGCATGGCGGTCCGCTCGGCCCTTTACCAAAGCGAAGGCGGGATGAACCGGCGCAAAGCTGGCGAGGACTTTTATTTTCTGAACAAATTGCCCCGGGAAGCCCACGGCGAACTGACCACGACCCGGGTGATTCCCTCCCCGCGGATCAGCCACCGGGTGCCGTTTGGGACCGGCAAGGCCATACACAGCTACGTAGAGGGCCCGGATCCGGAGTATCCGGTGTACGCGCCGGAAGCATTTCGCATGTGGCGGGCGGCGATGACTGGCATTGCCGATTGGTTTACCCTGGGCGAATCCGCTTTGAAAAACGTATTGGCGGGATTTCCGGAACCCCTTGCGGCTTACCTGCGCGAAATCGACTTCGTGGCGAAGGTCCGGGAATGCCAGCGCTACACCCGCTCGCCGGAGAAGTTTGGGGACCGCTACCACCATTGGCTGAATGGCTTGCGCACCTTGCAGTTTTTCCATCATTTCCGCGACCACCACCGGCCCAACGTCCCCCTGCGTCCGGCGGCTTTGGCGGTGCTGCGGACGCATTTTCCCGCCGGCGAACTGCCCGAGAACCTTTCCCTGGAGGATTTGTTGGCAAAATACCGGGAGCTGGACCGGCAGCGATAGCTCCCTCCGGCCGTCTGACCTATTCCCGATCAGCATTCGTCCCTTGAGAAATTGAAATGGATGGGTATATTTGATTGATTGCCATTCATTGCTGTCTTATGAAAAAGATCATTGTGCTCCTCATGTTGCTGGTCCCGGGAAGTTTGGCGGCGACGTCTACTTCGGGAGCGACCAACCGCGGACTCAACATTGACGGGGTTGTCATCGATGGCGCCACCGCCGGGTCCAATACCACGCTGTGGGAGACCGACGAGGTTTTCCAAGGCTTTATGGGGATCATCAATTGGTACATGACCTGGGACGACAACAATCTGTACCTGGGCAAAATCGGCGGCAACAACGCCGAGGGGGCGGTCATCTACTTGCGCGCTGAGTACCCGGGAGCCACCCAAACCAACACTGGCTTTCTCTACGATGGCCTCAATCCTGGCCTGGCCCCGATGGGGGGCGTCAACTTTGCCGCTTATTTCCGGGATACCTACGACGAATTCCGGACCTGGTCAAATGGTGCCTGGTCCGCCCCCACGACGACTTTGGCCCCGTTTTTTTCCAATCAGGCCAACGGCGACAATCTGGAAGTCACCATTCCCTGGAACGCCATCACCAACGGCAACGGCATCCCATCCAATATCCGGGTGGTGCTTTATCAAGTAGTGCCTCCCGGGGTCAACGTGAATTGCAACGGCGAGGAATTTGTCTACGCGGAGTCGCCTTGGGGCACCGGTAACCCCGGGGATGGCCCCAGTATCGGGGTAAATGACGGGCAGCCCACTTCGGCGGTGCAGCCCGGGGGCTGCAGCCGGGGCGATTCCACCGCGACCCGCTGGTGGGGCTGCTATCCGGTGATCGGCGGTGTGGGTTCCAATGGCTGGATCGCCGTGCAGCCCGAGGCTGGCCCCGATTCGATCATCTGCCCGCAAGCGACCGCTTACGCCATGCAAGGCAATCAACCCCCCGTCGTCTCTTTGGGCACCTGGTCCGTGGTCGGGCAACCACCGGGATCACCTCCGGTAAACATTGTCGATCCCAACAATCCCAATACCTTGATGCAAAATCTGACCGGATTCGGTGATTACACCTTTATCTGGGACATCAATTACGGGGGCTGCCCCTCGGCGCCCGATACCGTAGTAATTTCGCGCTGGGCCGATCCGCCGCCCGCAACGGTGGGGCCCGATCAGCAATTGCCTTGTGATCTGGACTCCGCGTTTGTCTTTGGCAATGATCCGGGTCCCCAGATGAATGGCCTGGGTGGGGTAGGGCAGTGGGTGCTGGTCAGTGGGCAAGGCAGTATTTCCACGCCCAATGACACCGCGACCTGGATCACCGCCCTCGGCTACGGCGACAACGTATTTGCCTGGCAGATCACAAATGGTCCTTGCATGATGACCAGCGCCCAAGTCACCCTGACCCGCTACGCGCCCGTTTCGATTGACGCGGGGCCAGACCAAGACATTTGTGGGGTTTCCATCGCGAGCTTGGCCGGAAACGATCCCATCAACATCCAGGCGACTGCGCAGGGCAACTGGAGCCAAATCAGCGGTCCGTCCCAAGCGATGTTTACCAATCCCCTGTTCTTCAACAGCAACGTCTCCGGGCTCGTGCCCGGTACCTACCAATTTGTCTGGTCCATTGCCAATGGCACCTGCCCGGCGCGGGAAGACACCGTTCGGGTGCGGGTGTTTGACCGCCCTCAAGTTGATGCCGGGGGCGACCAATTTATCTGCGCGGGCGACGACGCCGTACTGGACGGGAACAATCCCTTGGCGATTGCGCCGACCGCAATGGGCACCTGGAACCAACTTTCGGGGCCTTCGGTGGCCGTATTTGGGGATACCAACCTGTTCAACACCCCTGTGAGTGGCCTCGAAGTGGGGCAGTACGTACTTACCTGGACCATGCGCAACGGCCCTTGCCCGGAAGAGGTCGATCAGATGACCGTATTCGTCAGCCAGGTGGTGAACGATGGCCTCGCTTCCGCGACCGCGGCCGACCGGGATTCCGCCAATGGCGGCATGGTCGTCAACATTCCGCTTTCCGGAACCCCACCGTACCGGTATGGACTGAGCCTGAACGATTTTCAGTCCTCCGCGACGTTTAATAACCTCGCCCCGGGCACCTATGCACTTTATATCGTGGATGATTTGGGCTGCCTGGACAGCCTCACCTTTGAGATTGAGGCGATTATCCCACCGCCGCCATCCCGCGACACCGTGGTGGTGACAACCGGGTTTTCGCCGAATGGCGACGCGACCAACGATACTTGGGAACTCCCGGGCATCGAATTGTTTCCCCAAGCGACCGTAGAGATATACAACATCTGGGGGGGCTTGGTGTACCGAACCGAGGGAAATTACCTACCCTGGAACGGCCAGCGCAACGGCAAAGACCTGCCTACGGGCACCTACTATTTTATCATCGATTTGAACGCTCCCGACCAGGATCCGATCAAAGGCAACCTTACCCTGCTCCGATAGCTATGAAAAAGATATTGTTGTTCATCTTGCTGATGGCCGCGGCGGTAACCGGAATTCGGGCCCAGCAGCGGATCCAGTATTCGCAGTATTTACTCAATAGCTTCCTCGTCAATCCCGCCGTCGGTGGGGCCGAGCGTTACCTGGACGTCAAGGCCGGTTGGAGCCAGCAGTGGGTCGGGTTTGAGGGGGCTCCGCGGGGACTGTACCTGAGCCTGAACAAGGGCATCTACCCTCCGGCATCGTCCGGGACCAAAGTGACCTCGCTGCCGGTACGGGGAAGGGTAGCAGTGGATCCCACCCAAGAAAAAATCGAGCAAATTGGCGGGGACAACCGCAATTTTCACCTTGGGTTGGGCGGAACGCTGTTTTCGGAGACGGCCGGGCCGATTTCTTACAATGGGATCTCGGGGGCATTTTCCGGACACCTGCGCCTGACCCGGGAGCTGCGCTTGTCCATCGGCGCGAGCATGGAAATATTGAACTACCGCCTCGATCCCACGTCGATTACCTTTCTCGAAGCAAACGATGTCGTGATTCCGGAAAACACTACGAATCTGTTTTTGCCCAGCGTCAATGCCGGCTTTGCGCTCTACACCCGTTCGGTATTTCTGGCCGGGGCGACCCGCCAATTGCTGCAAAACCGCGTCCAGATCAATCCGCAGAACCCCGTGATTTCCGGTCTGGAAGTGCACTATCTGTTGCAAGGGGGATTCCGGGTCCGGGTGGGACAGGGAGTGAGTTTCGTGCCGTCGCTGATCCTGCGTTACATCGCGCCGGCCCCGGTTTCCTGGGAGGTCAGCCTGCGCTCCGACATCCGGGACCTGCTCTCTTTCGGACTCAGCTACCGGCACCAGGATGCCCTGATTGGGATCATCGGGGTGAATCTGAACCACCGCGTGGCCTTGCAGTACAGCTACGACTACACGACTTCCGCGCTCTCGAATGTCTCTTCGGGGACCCACAGTTTGGTACTGGCCTTGCGCCTGGCCAATCCCACTGGCGCCCCCCGTACATATTTCTGGTAAGCAATTTCAACGAACACTGTGAAACATTCCGCTCTCCATTTCGCTTCTTGCCGCCGACCCTGGTTGTTTTTACTCGGGCTGATGCTCGCCGCTGCTTTACCGGCGCAGTCCGGCGAGGAATTCAAAGGAACCGCCCTTGGCCCCCAGGTCAATACCGAATATGACGAGTTGCTGCCCCGCTTTTCCCCGAATGGGCAAACGCTGTACTTCGTGCGGACGGATCATCCCCGGGGATTGGGCGGGCAGGACATCTGGCGGTCACGGCAACTGGCCGACGGCAGTTGGTCCACGGCGGTCAATCTTGGGGAGCCATTGAACGATGAACGCCACAATGCCATCGGGGGAATCGCTTCTTCCGGCGGTGCACTGTTGCTCTCCAATATCTACGGGGACCAACCCACGCCGGGAATCGCGATTGCGCTCCGCCAGGGCGAAGGCTGGACCGCGCCGAAACCGCTTTTGACCGAGCAGACCCTCGGCGTCGCGGTGAATTACCTTGGATTTTGTGTGGATGCAGAGTACAGCGTGATGTTCATTTCCATGTCGCGCAAAAACAATCCCAAGGCAAACGAAGATCTCTTTGTATCCTTACGGGGGAGTGATGGAGCTTGGGGAGCACCGTTTTCCGTCGGGGGGACGATCAATTCCAGCGGCAGCGAGATCTCGCCCTTCCTTTCCGAGGACCAGCGCACACTCTTTTTTGCCAGCGATGGCCACGGAGCAGGCAGTATGGACATTTACCGGGTGCAGCGCACCGGCGAAGGTTGGACCGAGTGGTCCACCCCGGAAAACCTGGGTCCAGCGGTGAATACCGCGGGGTTTGATGGGCACTTTGTCCTGGCGCCGGGGGAAGCGGAAGCTTACTTTGTGTCCGGGCCAAATACCGATGCTGCGGGGGACATCTACCGCGTCTCCGTGGCGGATATTCCCGCATTGGCGCCTCGGGTGACGGTGGCAGTTTCGGATACGCTGCGGATTTTCGCGAAGGAAAATACTCCGTTGCCGGTTTCCTTTGTCGATTTTGGGATAACGGGCAAAAACGCGCCGCTGACCACGACGCGTTCCCTCGATGGGAAGGGCCGCCTGGTGGTGCGGGAAGAAGTTCCCCACTTTATCTACCGACCGGCCCGGGATTTTGCTGGAACCGAGACGCTGGAACTCACGCTTTGCGATCCGCCCCACAGCGATGATTGCGACCGGGTGATCGTTGTGGCAGAAGTAGCGCCCGCGGCCGCGATGCCGCCGTCGTTTGTAACCCTACGGGCCCGGACGCCGCGCAACACCCCGGTCAAACTCGAACTCGGCGGCCGCGTTCCGGAGATGGTGGACCTGCGCCGCAGCAATGCCGAGCGCCAGCCCCCCCAGGGCACGGTCGCCCTGAACCGCGAAGTGGAAGGTGAACATATCTTCTACCGACCGGCCCCGGACTTCACGGGCCAGGATACGATTGAACTGTACCGGCAATGCGACCTTCCGAATCCGCTGAACTGCTTGCTCGCGCGGGTGATTGTGGACGTGTACCAAGATGTCGCGCTGGTGGATGCTCCGGTGGAACCGGTGGAAGTTGAACCCCGAGAACCAAGTGAACCGGTTGCGATCAAACCCAATCAACCCGAAGAACCGACCGAACCCGTTGCGGAAGTGGCGGGTGACGTATTGATTTTTGGCAAGACCACTGACGAAAAAACCGGTCAGCCGATTGGGGCGGAACTGACTTTTTACGCTTTGCCCGAGAGCAAGCTGCTCGGCACGATCAATTCTGATCCCAAGACCGGAGCCTACGAAATCCGCTTGCCGGCGGGGGTGCAGTATACGATTGCCGGTCAGGAAAAGTACCATTTTGCGGCGAGTACTTTGGTGCCGGCCTCGGCGCGGCAACGCTACGAACGCAATTTACTGATGGAGCCGCTGCCGACCGAAGTGGGCAGTGTCTTTCAGTTGGAAAACATCTATTTTGACCTGGACAAATCTATCCTGAAGCCGGAATCGCGGCAGGAATTGAGTCGCCTGTACGCCTTCCTAAAGGCGAATGCTACGGTCAAAATTCGCATTGAGGGCCACACCGACAACCAGGCAACCGACGAATACAACCTCGCCCTCAGTCAAAGCCGGGCGCAGGCAGTGGTAAATTACCTCAAGTACAAGGGGGTGATGGGTTACCGGCTGGACGCAAAGGGGTTTGGCGAGTCGGTGCCCATTGCAACCAACGAAACCGAAGACGGTCGGGCTTTGAACCGCCGGGTAGAGTTTCGGATTGTGGAGAAGTAGTGGTTTGGGGTGGAGCGCGGGGAGTTCGGGAGGACGCCATCCGCCGCGATCTCCCCCGTAAAATGCACCTTGACAATTCAGAATCCGGAACGGTCAACTCAGCCTTCCCCCAGCGCATCCATCACCCGACGGGCTTGCCGGCGCGAAACGGGAATGGGTTCAGAGACATCGGGGAAGATCAATTCCATCGAGCGGAGGTTGCCCTGACGTTTGGGCTGGGCGTTGAGATTGACGAAAAACGACTTGTGGACCCGCGCAAATCCGGGATTTGCCAGTTGCTCGGTCAGGTGCTTGAGCGTCACCCGCAAGGTCTTGCGCCGAACTCGGCCGTGTTCCCGCCACACGATCCGGCTGTAATTGTCCAGCGCTTGGGCGTAGAGGAGATCTTCCAGCGCGAGGGTCAGGGTTTCCCGGGTATCGGTCTGCAAGGTCACGACAGTTTGTGGCGCTGCCCCTTGGATCTTTCGGATGTGGGCCGGCAAGCCAGTTTTCTCCAGAATGGCCACAAATCGCGCATCATCCCGGATCGGATCCCAAAACGGGTAGGTCCAGGTCAGCGGCAATGTTCCATAGTGCTGCGGCAACGCCTTTTCCAGCCATTCCAGGCTGGTATCCCAGGATCCCAAAGCGCCGTGGATGGCAGCAAAATCAATGCTCAATCCGTGGCCGGTCTCGCTACGGGACCGCGCCCAAAGGTGGTCGAGGATCTGCCGGGCTTCGACCTCCTGCCCCAGGAGCGCGAGGGCAATGGCGGTGGAGCCAATCCGCCGGTTCGGATTGTCGATCAAGGCTTCAATGCGCTGAAAATCGACCAAGGCTTTTTCGTACTGGCCCAAAGCAAGGTAGGTCCAGCCCCGGTTGTACAGCGCCGCGCGCAGATCCGGGGTTTCTTTGAGGTATTGATTGGCCGATGCAATGGCGAGATCGTATTGCCGGTCCATGTAGTACATCTCCGTGAGTGCGACCTTGATTTGGGTCGAAAGCGGATCGAGGCGCAACGCCAACTCCATCTCCCGGATTGCCTGAGGCGTAAGGCCGCAGTATTTGAGGTAGCGGGCATAGATGAGGTGGACTTCGGCGTGGCCGGGATTCAACTCGGTGGCCCGGATAATCGCATTGCGGCAACGGTCCCATTCCCAGGCGTATAGGGCGGAAATGGCGTGGGCGAGTTGGGCTTCGACCAAATCCGGGGCCAACTCTACCGCGCGCAGGGCGTGGTAGCGGGACTGTTGCTGGGCTTCTTTGAGGGGCAGTCGGCTGCGCAGGCCCAGGAAGGTGTAGCAACGGGACAAGGCAGCGTGGGCCGCCGGAAAATCGGGGACCCGGCGCAGGGCCCGTTGATAAGACTGGATGGCCTGGCGCATCGGGTCGGGTAGGCGTTGATTGCGGAAAAAGTTCCCTTTGAGGTAATCGGCGTACGCCTGGGGATCGACGCCCGATTTGCGTTCCGGAACCGCCGCCAGGGCCAATTGCTTCCGGAGTTGCGTAGTGATCTGGGCCGCGAGTTCGTCCTGAATGGCAAACAGATCGTCGAGCTTGCGGGCAAAAGTCGTGCTTTCCAGCACAAAGCCCGTCCGGGCATCGATCAGTTGGGTGGCGACCCGTACCTGCCCGGCATGAATCCGGACACTGCCTTCGAGCACGTGGCTGACATTGAGCCGCCGGCCGATTTCGCGGGCGTCCCGGTCTTGGCCTTTGAAGGAAAAAGCGGAGGTCCGTGCGGTCACCTGAAGTCCGGCAACCCGCGAGAGCAGAGCCATAAGTTCTTCGGTCAGGCCATCGCTGAAAAAATCGTCGGTAGCGTTCCGACTGAGGTTCCGGAATGGCAGGATAGCGATGGATTTTGCGGCGGTGATCATGTCAACAGGCAGGCCAATTGGAAGGTAGCAAAAATGCGCGTCCGTTGCCTAAAATTAGCAAAACTACATTTATATTTGCGCGATGAGCAAGACTCGGGGGCTGATTTCAGCCGGACATATCGCAACCGCAGAAGCTGCCGCCGTCGTATTGCGCGAAGGCGGGAATGCGTTTGATGCCGCGGTAGCGGCGCTGTTGGCCAGTTTTGTGGCCGAACCTTGTATGAGCTCCGCGGGCGGTGGGGCATTCATGACCGCATTCACCCAAGATGGAAACGCGCTGGTTTACGACTTTTTTGTGCAGACTCCACGGCACAAACGACGGGCGGACGAAACCGAATTTTTTCCGATTGTCATCGATTTTGGTACGACGCAAGAGACGTTTTACGTGGGCTTGGGTTCGGTCGGGGTTCCGGGAACGATTGGGGGGGCTTTTCGGATTGCCGAGCAGTTGGGGCGCTTGCCCATGTCGGTGCTGGCCGCGCCCGCGATTCGGATGGCCAAAGAAGGCGTGGAAATGGATGATTTCCAAAACCACGATTTCAATCTGCTGGAAGATATCCTTGCCCTGAGCAAGCCTTCGCCGGTGTTCTGGGGTGAAAGCGGTTTGCTCGAAGTCGGTGAGCGCACCCGCAATCCCGAATTTGCCGATTGCTTGGAATTCTTGGTCCACGACGGCATCGGGGAGTTTTACCGGGGAGATGTCGCGAAGCTGATCCTCAAGCTCAACGACGAGAACGGTGGGCACCTCACCGCGGAGGACTTGGCGAATTATGCCGTGGACCAACACACGCCGTTGGCATTTCCCTACCGTGACCGCACCGTCCTCACCAATCCCTTGCCCAGTCTTGGGGGCAGCATCATCGCCATCGCCTTGGCCATGCTCGAACGAAAAGGCCCCGTGGCCTACGCTCCCTACGGCCGCGAGCACGTGGGCCGGCTCATGGAAGTGTACGCCTACCTGGATCGCGTGCCCAAAACTCCGGCCCATCTCAGTCGTGAGCTTGCCCGCTGGTTGCCCGGGAGCGCGGATGGATTTACCCACCGCAGCCGAAAGCTGGGGGGGACGAGCCACTTGAGCATCCTCGATGAAGAGGGCAATGGGGTGGCGATTTCGACTTCGAATGGCGAAGGCTGCGGGCATTTCGTTCCGGGAACCGGAATTATGCTGAACAATATGCTGGGCGAAATGGCGCTTTTGCCGCACGGCTTGCATTCCTGGGAGCCCAATGTCCGCCTGGGGTCGATGATGTCCCCGACGATCTTGCTCGATGCAGCGGATCGGGTTGAAGTCGTACTGGGGAGCGGGGGAGCCGGGCGGATTCCGTTCATGTTGGCGCAGGTGATCCACTACATGGTGGACTTGGGGCTGGATCTGCGCACGGCGATCAATGCCCCCCGCCTGCACTGGCACGAAGGGGTCTGCAATTTGGAGCCCGGGCTGCCGGCGGACGTACCGGCGCCGGAGACCCTGCGGGAAATGCGTGCCTGGAGCGAGCAATCGCTTTATTTTGGGGGGGTACACGCGGTGCGGCGGGTCGGTGATGGCCTCGAAGGCGAGGGGGATCAGCGCCGCGGTGGGGTCATGCTACGGGTCGAATAACCGGGGCCAGACGTCCAAAAAACAATTTTGGGATTCGGGGGTCTTTCCCTTTGCGAAGGCTTTTCCGGTCATCGTTCATCCATCCAACGAGGAAATCCCATGAACCACCCCGTCATTCGCGTCCAACCGCTCCAATTTCCCTGGCAGACCCAGGATCCCTTTCTGTTTTGCGCTTACCACCTCGACGATTACCCGCCGGGCGATCCCAATTTGGGCCCGGGAGCAGCAGCCACTCGGGGGCGTGCCATCGGACAGGATTTTGCCCCGCACCGTGCCTGGCGCATGTACCACGGTGCGCAGGTGCCGGGGTTTCCCTACCACCCGCACCGGGGCTTCGAGACGGTGACCATTGTGAAGCAAGGCGTGGTCGACCACACCGATTCCCTCGGGGGCGCGGGCCGCTTCATGAACGGCGATGTGCAGTGGATGACTGCCGGCAAAGGCATTCAGCATTCGGAGATGTTTCCGCTGTTGGCGCAAGACCGGGGCAATCCGCTGGAACTGTTCCAAATCTGGCTGAATCTGCCGCAGTCGAGCAAAATGGTAGAGCCGCACTACAAAATGCTGTGGCGGGAGGACATTCCGACTGTGGAACGCCGCGATGCGGCGGGCCGGGGCACCTTCATTGACTTGGTGGCGGGCCGTTTTGCCGAGCGGACGGCTCCGGCACCGACGCCCGATTCCTGGGCCGCCGATCCGGCACACGCCGTCAGCATCTTTACGGTGCGGATGGAGCCGGAAGCGGAGTGGACCTTGCCGGCCACCGCGACCGGGGCGACCCGTTCGGCCTATTTTTACCGGGGCGACCGGGTCAGCATTGGAGGACAATCGGTCGCCGAAAACTACGTGACGACCCTGCGGGCAGATGCCGAGATTGCGTTCCGCAACGGGGCGGTTGAGGGCTATCTGTTGATCCTCGAAGGCCAACCGATCAGTGAGCCGGTGGCGCAGCACGGTCCTTTTGTGATGAACACCGAGCAGGAGATCAGGGAGGCGTTTGCGGAATACCGCCGCACGGAATTCGGGGGATGGCCCTGGCCGGAGCGGGAACAGGTCCACGGACGCGACCGCGGCCGATTTGCCCGCTATGCCGACGGAAGTGAGGAACGGAAGTAGCCATTCCGTCTTCGGGCTTTTGATGCTTGGCTATTGGCCCATGCGCTGGTTGAGGAAGCGGGTGAGCAGCGTTTGTACTTCGTAGAAGCGCGAAAACTGCATGTTTTCGTAGGTATCGTTGACGTCGTGGTAGTGCGGTGGGCCGCCGAGCGTGTAGATGAAAAAGGCTGGGACTCCGTTTTTGACGAAGAAATAGTGGTCGCTGTTGGGCGCATTGCCGCGGCCCTTGACCCGGGGGACGGCCTCCATTTCGGTGTTGATGTCCTGCAATTGCTGAAATGGCTCGGGGAAATCGGGGCCAGCGACCACGGTAATGCCTTCGTCGCCATTGGCCATGAGGTCGATGTTGAGGACAAACACGGTGTTTGCAAGTGGAATGAGTGGATCTTGCTCGACGTAGTGCCGGGAGCCGAGCAGTCCGGCTTCTTCACCCCCATATCCGACAAAGGCCATGCTGTAGCGGGGGCGGTTTTCCGGGCGGGAAAAATGCTCGGCGAAGTTCAGCAGCATCGCGGTGCCGGAAGCATTGTCATTGCCCCCGTAAAAAATCGCTTCGTCCTGCGTACCGAGGTGATCGTAGTGGCCGCACACGATGACGACCGAGTCTTTGTGGACGCTGCCTTCAATCATCCCGATTACGTTTTGGGTATTGATGGCGGTGAATTTTGTCATGATGCGCAGGTCGCAGGTCTTGATCTTTTTGCGGCGCTTTTCCGGTTTGGGGTGCTTGCCGGGCAGTTTTTCTTCCAGTACTTCCAGCACGGGGATTTCCACGGGCATGGGGCTGAAACCGGCGGTGAGTTTGGGTTTGAGGATGATGACCCCGGCGGCCTGCATCTTGGTGGCGAAGTCGATTTTGACATCGTCGGAGCCAAACCGGCGGTAGGCTTCCTTGAGTTTTTTGTCGGCGGTGATCTTTTCCGGAAGGCCGGCGCGGAACATGACGACCTCGCCCTGGAAGCTGCGGTCGAAGTCTTCGGGGAGTCCGTAGCCGAGGTCCCGGACCCGCGCCTCGGTGAGTTCGCCGCGGCCGGTGTTTGATTTGGCGATGTAGTCGTGCCCGTCCCGCAGGTTGACGCCATTGAGGTGCAGGTACATGCTGTCCTGGACGAGGTTGAGGTTGGCGCGGAAATATTGGAAGTAGGGCTCATCGTTCTCCGACAGCTTGGGGACCGCTTGTAAGCCAAATTTTTCGAACTGAGTGGCCAGGTAGTCGGCCGCCTTGCGGTGGCCTTCGTGTTGGTAGCCGCGGCCTTTCATGTCCGGATGGGCGAGGGCTTGGGCGTGGGCGCGGCCGTGGGCGAGGATGGTTTCCCGGGAAGTTTGGGCAATGGCCGAAGAGCAAAGGGCAAACAGCAACGAAACGGTGGCGAGAAATGCAGTGCGGTGACTCATTGAGGGAATGTTATTGAACGGTGAAAATACGGAAACCCCGGCAAAAACCATGCGCTTGGCGAATCGCGCAGGGGCCAATGAGAAAAATACTTTGGGGAAACGGGGGGAATATTTGCCCCGGTACATCGGCGTTTCCGGTATCGGGAACCGCTTTTACTTCCGGCTGGGGCAGGAAGAAATGGAAAAACGTGTGGAAAGAGTTCGCTGGGGGTGGTGCTAGCTTGTTGCAAGCAAAACCAAAATACTTCAAACATGAACTTAGCTACAACACTCCGCTTTAGCAAGCGGCTTACGGCGATTATTTGTACTCTGCTCCTGCTTAACCACTGTGAATTCCCGCCTTCCTCCTCCCAGATTTCCGAACCTGAGGTCAAGAGGATGATTCAAGACACGCTCACCGTCCTCCGACGGGAGATGAAAGAAATGATCCACGATTCGCTGGCTGCCTTGCGCCAGGGAAGGGTGGGGTACAAGACCCCGGTTGACCCGGATCCCGATAGTTGCGGAACGCGCTTTCCCAATGTACTGACCTTCAGCGAATACGGCAGCCCCTATTCCGGGGCGTTGAGTCCCGGCATGGATCTGGGGGTCACGCTTGAGGATACCTGCCATTACCCTACCCTCCCGCCCGAGTGCAGTTGCGCTTCCAAAATCAACAAAATCAAGTTTGCGGATCTGGAGGGCCTGGATCTCCAGGTAAAAATCCGGGTAGAGCGAACCAACGGTAGCTCTTTTTCAACGATAAAAGTGATCGAGAATGGAATCGTTGCGTTCGGCCCCGGAGAAGAGTTGCTGCGGGGACCGGGGATGTTATTTGAGTTTGATTTTCGTCCGCGCCCCGGACAAGAACTGCCCACGGTGGATCCGATGCGGGTGCGATTCGGGGGAATCGTGATCGTCACGAACATCAACGGGATCGACAACAAGTAGTACCGCGACCTTTTTGCGGGGGACCGCTTTGTGGGTGCTCAATTCAAAGTTGGTCCCGACATTCAATTGCTTCACGAACAAACCAGTCCTTATTGGGTAAATTGGAAGCCGCCTTCAGCGTTTGGAGGAAGGCTTCCAATCTTTCTTGGGTCATCTTATTCGCCTTTCCGTAGCGGTGCTGGTACAGCTTTTGGAACATGGCGCGAAAGTTTTGGAAATCGGTGCGCATTCCCTCGGATACCTTTTTGCGGTCAATGAAGGGCCCGAATGATTTCAGTAAATCTTGTACCCGCTCGTCGGATTGGTCCCACTCGCGAAAGTGGCAATCTTTCATGCGGCTGTAGTAGGCGATCAACAGCAGGGCGCGCACGTCCAATCCGTAAAACTGATCGTCCTTGAAGCGGCCTTTGTTCCCGATGAGCCGTTCGGTCTGGTCGATGGTGGCCTTGAACCGGCCGGAGTAGAACTTGATGAGGAGGCCACTGTAGTCGGCGATGGCCCCTTGCTGGGTATCGGTGAGGCGGTCTCCGGAAATGAATTCATCGAAAAAGTCCTGGGCTTCCCGGTGGAGTCCCAGGCGCAGCTTCAACTTCAGGAGGTTCTTGAAGTTTTCCGGGGAAATCTTGTCGTTTTCGAGCAGGTATCCATCGGCGAGGCACTGGGCGTAGACCTCGTGGAGATTGGAAATCAGATCGGTTTCTCCGGCATTGAGGCGGCGCATGTAGTGGTTCAGCAGGTAGCCGTAGAGGTCTTGCAATTCTTCGAAATCGGTTTTGGGGGTCTCCTTGGGAATGGATTGCAGGATCTTTTTGAAGGCGACGTAGTGGTGTTCGGGCCGGATCTGTTTGAGGACGTGGTACACGTGAAAGTGGGCCTTGGCCACGTCGTTGAACTGGTCAAACTTTTCGTGGAGCCAGTTGGGAAGGGGGCGCTCGTGGGTCGTGGCCTTGTCAAAAATGGTGGCTTCATTGACCTCGGCGCAGAGGAAGCGGAGTTTTTGGATGTAATAAAACTGGTCGAGGGAATGGTGGAGGTGCCCGAGGTTGCGGACTTCCGGGGCGACCCGGCGGGTGCGGTTGTGCCGAGCCTTGATCAGTTCCAATTCCAGCTCGATGCGGAAGCGCTGGGCGTCCGGCGGCCCCTGTTTGATCTTGCGGACGGCGTACAGCCAGCGCTTTTCAAATTCATTTTTCTCCATCTCGCGTTGGCTGATGGCCAGCATTTCGAGGAGGCGGATTTCCCGGGGACTGTCCAGCAACTCGCCCAGAGCGAGAAAGCGGCTGAGTTCGTCGTCCAGGGCGGAGGTCAGCTTGTTGAAGCCCCCATCGCTGTAGAAAATCGGGGAGATCGCGTCCAGTTCTTCCTTGCTGAGGTCCGATTTCCACACCGTCTGGTCCCGGCACAGGGCAAAAAAGCGAATCAGGCGATCCCCGGCCTGGCTCCAGGAAGTATCGAGGAATGCAGTAAACTGATCAACCTCATAATCGGACATGCAAGCTAGCAATTGAAAGGGCTTTCGGTTGCGGAGCCGTTTTTTTTCTGCCATGGGAATTGGGAAGTTTTCTCGCATCAATACCAGCTTAATGTTAGCAAAATATGGGCAGCTAGGCAAGAATCGACGAATCTAGATTCGGGATACCGTCGTTGGACTGGGAATATTTCGCAAAAAGTGTGGCAAAGTTTTCCGAGCCGCGGAGGCAACTTCACTGGACAAACCGAATCGAATCATGAAAGCAAAAGATAAATCTCCCGTTTGCTTATTTACCCGGCCCATGTACGCATTGTGTATGGTGTTGTTGGTACTGGCCTGGGGTTGCGGCTCCACCTACAAGGAGCCACCCGTCGAAAGGACCAATCCCCGAGGGGTTCCGGTTGGGATCTACGGCGTTCCCGAGGCCGTTCCGGAGTGTGCCCACCTGGTGCCCCACGAGCTACGATCCGAGGTAATCAAGTTGGATCCCCAATTGCTGACCACCGGTTGGGACAGTTTTCGGGTGGTCATATTTGGGGACACGCTGGATTTGGTGCGGGAAAACCGCTCGGTGTGGTTGCTGCAAAATGCTTCTTTTACGGGCCGGGTAGTGGGCGATCCCCATTCTTACTGGCTGATGGTCAACTTAGCCGGGGAAATTCACGCAGAGATCAGCTATCGGGGACAGCTTTTTCGCGGCTACCCTTGCCACGACAAGTACGTCATATCTGAGGTAAGCTACGTGATGGACCCCGAGCGAGAAGACGACATTTACGAATTGCCGGTGGATAGCTACGGCGGTATTTGCTACGGGCACGTGGAAACCGGAGTGATCGACGTACTTGTGCTGCATTCGGCGGCGGCCGAAGCCGACTTGGGAGGAAGGGAAGCCCTCCGGGCAGAGACGATGATGGCCGTAGCGATTACCAATGAGGCTTTCCGCCGTTCGGAATTGCCCTATCAGCTCCGCATTGCCTTCGACAAGATCTTTTTGCCCAATTGGGACCTGCCGACTCAGGGGCGGGAGCTGCTGGATGTGGTATCCCATGACACGGTGGTACAGACCCTGCGCAATGTCCACGCCGCGGATGTGG
The DNA here is from genome assembly GCA_039024435.1 of Bacteroidota bacterium. GTDB lineage: Bacteria > Bacteroidota > Bacteroidia > J057 > JADKCL01 > JBCCQH01. Next base: position 7,881 of record JBCCQH010000079.1, on the reverse strand, counting down.
TATTTTTTGTCCACCCGATTGAGGATGTGTACGGGATTGCGCAAATGATGCAGTCGCTTAGCGTCCCCAATTCAGAGGAAGCCTACGCGGTGGTACATCCCAGGCACATGTTCCAGAGCCTCACCTTGGCCCACGAGATGGGACACTTGTTGGGGTTGACGCACGACTACGGTTTCGCTGGGCCGCCTCCCGTCACCCCTTCAGGATATCCGGTTGTTTTTACTGAAGATAGTACCCAGTACCGTTCGGTCATGTCCCGCAACGCGGAGGCCAAGCGCATTCCCCTGTTCTCCCATTTGGATCCTGGGCCGGGACAAGTCTACCGGGATAGCACAGGAGAAATCGAGCACGAGGAAGATGCCGTTTCGGTTATCCAGCGGTCCTTTTCCCTGGTGAGCAGCTACCGCTGCCGCAATTCGGCTCTACAGGATGTCTGGTTCAAGCGCCACGCCGAGGACCGGGGCGAGGAGCCCTCCCTCGTGGCCTACGATGCCCTGACAAATCCGGCGGACATCTGGAACCGCCGGGAGCGCGATGCGGGCCTGCTGTTCTGGGGAGCTTACCAGATGCCCCAGCCGGGAGGTTCCAACTACCTCTACGTGAAATTTCGCAACGACCGGGAGGTTCCGCAACGCGGTGTACTAAAAGCTTACGTCGCGCCGGCCACCATCGATGTGGTATGGCCGACGGGCTGGATGCTCTTCTTTTGCTCGGATTCGCTGTACCTGCTGCCCCACCGTGACCACCTGGAAGAAATTCGCTGGACTCCGCCGGAATCCTTTGCCAGTTACAGCATTCTGGTGCGGTGGATTTCTGCCGGCGATACAATGGCTCATCGCGAGTCACTTTCAACGATGCAAAACGTGAAAAACAACAACAACATTGCCATCAAAAATCTGCAGATAGTGGACCTTTTCCCGGAGTCGCAGTACTCGGACTTGCAGTATGGCCGCTCCGGACAGAATAGTGTAGACAGAAATGCGGAGCAGCAGTGTAGCGATTCGGGTTGTATCTCTCCGGCGGTGATCCCGGTGCGGTTTCAGCCCAAAACCGGAACCCAAATTCGCGTCCGCTTGCAGAGGGCCTACGAAACTGGGCAGACGTTTCTCGAGGATGGGGGACGGCTGTATTATGCCATGAAGAAAGCAATGCCCGCATCCGGAGAGAAATGCGCCTCCCCGCCGTGTAGCACCAAGGAAAAGCGGAAAGACGACGCCGCGAAGGTGACCAATGGAGGGACTTACCGGGTGCCGGAAAGCCTGCGAAAAGAATCCCAGGTGGTTTTTGAACTTGAGTTGGTCCCGCCGAATCAGTGGCAGTCGGCGGTCTACCCCCTACAAATTGATGAGATCAACGATGCCGACGAAATCGTGGGCACCTATACGGTTGAGATCCGTACCCATGAGCCGGTGGCGGATACCAATCCCCCAAACGATTGACCTAACCTATCCTTAAAGAATTGATTCGCTCCGCCCAAGTTCCGGCGGGAACCCGGGGGGGCCGATCCTAAATTTTCCAATCTAAAATTCCGAAAGTGATGAACGAACAAATGCAATTTCCACCGGAACTCAAGTCCGGAAAAAAACCGAAAGGAGGTACGTGTGGCCCGGTGAGATTTCGGGGCCATATTTGGTGCGATGACTTTGTGGATGTGTACCTGGGAACCGCCGCCAAGGTGACCCGCAAGCTGTATTCCATCGATTTCCAAAGTGAGGATCCTACCCGCATCGAAGGCCAGGCGAGTTGCTGCGATTACTTGTACTTTGTCGGTTGGTCGAACAAATACGGGCAAAATGGCTTCCTAGCTGAGCTGACCGGCACCCGGACCGTCCGCACCGGCGACCCCGTGTGGCAAGTATTGGCCACCGACAACAACGTGAGCTCTGCAAATCATCCGCGGCCCCGGATGGCCCAAGTCTCCGCCCAAATCGTGATTGGGAATTACCGGGCGGATTGGGGAGCGCCCTTCGTCGGGCAGAGCAATGATGCCAGCGGGATGCCCTTTGCCTTCACCGTACCGGGCATCGCTCCGCAAGCGCGCTTTGTCTGGCACGACTCGGGAAATGCAAGTGGCAGCCGCTACCCCGCCGGGCCCAATTACCATCCTTTTGCTGGATTTGACCACGCTGAGTTTTTGGTGTTTCGCCTGCCGGTAAAGCGCCTGACCAGGCAGGAGTGCGCCGATTGCGCGTGCCCGGATCCCAAGTGCGGGGATTGCCAGCCCTATTTCGACTGGCATTCCATTTGGCTGGAAGAAGAAATGCGGCAAAAGGCCTTTACCGTGCCGGGGACGGAAAACCATCCCCAACTGTGTGGGGCGCCCAGCCGCCCGGCATTTCAATGCCGCGATGCTGACCTGCCCGAGATCAAGCCCTGTTTTTTCTTTCACTACGGGGACCCTCCCGCCGAGCAAATCGAAATCCAAGGTACCCAGGCGGTCCTGATTACCGTGTGCAACCCCTTCACAAATGTCTCCTTTCGGGGCCTGACCATTACCGCCCTGACCTGGTCTCCGAATGGACGCACGACCGCGGATGGGGCCGCTGCGCTGCGGATTGTCCCGGATCGCCTGATTCATTTCCCATGCCTAAGCAGTTGCACTTGTCACTCCACTCAGTTGACCATGGTGGCCCGCGATACTCCACCGGGCAAGTATTCGCTGCGGGCCCAGTACTGCATTGAGAGCATTGAGCTGCACGGACAGCGTACCGGGCAGACTTCTTTTCCGATGGAATTAAAGTTGGAGTGAAGTTGGATTGATGCACTTTTGAGGAGGCACCTGCGCTTGTTTCAAGTGGCAGGTGCCAATTTTTTTGTCCTTCCTGAAATCACGGACGGGGGCTCACCCGGGGCAAAAAAAATGCAGACTGCGGGAATTTTACGCAGTCTGCAACGGGTTAGCTGATTGACAAATGATTTGGTCTGTCGGAAAATGGTAGAGAGGTTGAAAGAAGTTGAACTAAATCAGATCCTAAATTTTCGGTGGTTACAAAGTATCCAGTTCGGAATTTTCCGAGATCGAGTTTCCTCGAATTGTTCTTTATTTAGAACGGTTCTAAATAAGCACCCGGAAAGCTGAAATTCAATACCTTATTGGGGGTAATAATTTTGCCGGACTACCCTGTTTTAGGTAGATAGAGGAGAATATCGGGCGGTAGCGCAGGTCCCAGACCCACCGCATTTTCGCAGAATCAAACCCAATTTTGGAAGCATTGAGAAATCGAACCGTTTGTGGTCAGGTGCGCCGCACAGGTTGCTTTTTGAAGATTTGACTGCCAGTATATTAGGGATTAAAAGGTATATTTTACTATTATTACTCTTCGATTCTCGATTGTTTCTGTACTAAGCAAATATTCTCCTATGGAAGTCAAACGACTCTTTGATATTTTCCCGTATCAAATGGAAAAATATCCGCTCGGCGATGCGCTCGGCGGCAAGGTAAACGGGGTGTGGGAAACGCATTCTACCAAGCAGGTCATCGAAATGACCGACAGCATGGCCGTTGGGCTGCTCGAACTCGGCCTGAAAAAAGGCGATATGATCGGCATCATCTCCGGCAACTGCGTGGAATGGGCCCTCGCCGATCTCGCCATCCAGAAGATGGGCGGCATTGTGGTCCCGCTTTACCCGACTTCTTCGGCCGAAGACCTCACCTACATCATGAACCACTGTGAGATGAAGGCGGTGTTTACGGAAGAGGCCGAACTGTACACAAAAATCAAAGGCTGCCAAGCGAATGTCAGCAGCCTCGCCCAGGTATTTACCTTCCGTGAGGTCAAGGGCGCGCCCCTGTACCGCGAATTGTTCAAGTCGGTCCAGGATGAAGAACGCAGCCGCCTCAAGGAGATCCAGGACACAATCAAGGCGGATGACTTGGCGACGATCATTTACACTTCCGGCACGACCGGCAAGCCCAAGGGTGTAATGCTGTCCCACAACAATATCGTATCGAACATCAACTCCTCGATTGAGCGGCTACCAGTTCACCACGGCCACATTGGTCTGAGCTTCCTGCCGCTGAGTCACATCTTTGAGCGGATGATCTGTTACATGTACTACTTTGTGGGCATTGCGGTGCGTTTTGGAGCAATCGACGAAATCCCCGAAAACCTCAAGGCGATTCGCCCACACGTATTTACGGCTGTGCCGCGCCTGTTAGAAAAGGTTTACGACAAGGTACAGGCCGGTGGACTCGCCAATTCCGGTTTCAAACTCCGTGCCTTCAAGTGGGCTACCGATCTCGCGCTGAAGTGGTCACCGGACCGCAAAAATGGGGGTTGGTTCCACACCCAGCTCAACCTCGCGGACAAGCTGGTCTTCTCAAAGATCCGTGCCAAAGCCGGCCTGGACCGCGTGATCGCGGTGGCTTCCGGTTCGGCCGCCCTGCAATCCCGCCTCGCCCGCTTTTACAACGCCATCGGTGTGCCGCTGGTCGAAGGCTACGGCCTCACTGAAACTTCGCCGGTCATCTCGGTGAATGGTTTCCGAAAAGGGGAAATGCGCATCGGTGCGGTCGGCAAGGTCATCAGCGGAGGCGAAGTGAAAATTTTCCCTGACGGAGAGATTTGCTACAAAGGCCCGAATGTAATGCTGGGCTACTACAAAAACGAAGAAAAGACCAAGAGCGTCATCGACGAAAATGGCTGGTTTCACACCGGCGACATCGGGGAACTCAAAGACGGCTTCCTCCGCATCACCGACCGGAAGAAAGAGATGTGGAAGACCTCGGGAGGCAAATACGTCGCGCCGCAGGTCATCGAGAACAAGTTCAAAGAGTCCCTGTTCATCGAGCAAGTCGTGGTCGTGGGCGAGGGGCAAAAGTTCCCCGGCGCGCTCATCGTTCCGAACTTTGAAATCCTCTGCGATTGGCTGACCGACGAGGAGATCAGCTACAACCGCGACATGCCGGCCGCCATCATCGCCAATCCCCAAGTCAAGGCCAAGTTTGAATCGGAGTGTGAACGCCTGAACGTTGGGTTTGGCAAGTGGGAAATGATCAAGCGCTTCGAACTGTTGCCCAGCGAATTGAGCGTGGACGGCGGCGAACTCACGCCGAGTCTCAAGCTCAAGCGTAAAATCATCAACGAAAAGTACAAAGCCGAAATCGCGAAGATCTACAACGTGTGATCAGAACATTGAGATACAAAAAGCCTCCGCCCGGTAGGGTGGGGGCTTTTTTAATGAGTTGTCAATTTCCAATTCGAGCATTTCCAATGGTGATGACGGCTGGTCGGCGATTGGAAAATTTTGGGGGCAAGTTTTAATCATCGGAGGTTGCGCATTCGGAACGCGCCCATTGCCCGATTGTAAATCAGGCAATTGGAAATTCTCCACGGAAAATCCTCGGGGGCCGCACGGCACGCCGTGCGGCTACGATCCCCGGGTTGTTGCGACTTATTCAGTGCTGTTTGCGCATTGGGACGCGCGTTTAAGACGCGCGAATTGGAAATTGAAAATCGATCAATTGGAAATTCTCCACGGAAAATCCTCGGGGGCCGCACGGCGTGCCGTGCGGCTACGATCCCCCGGGTTGTAGCGACGTTTTTGGTTGCTTGTGCATCGCTGTTTGCGCGTCTGGGACTCGCCCATTGGAAATCAGGCAATCGGAAATTCTCCCCTTGGAAATTCTTACCTTGCAACTTTTCCGGTCATTGCGGAATTCAATTCAATTTGAAAGCATGAATTCTCTGGGCAGACAATTGGTTGTGGAGTACTACGAGTGCGATCCGGACATCCTGAACGATGTGGCGTTGATCGAGGGCAATATGCTCAAAGCGGCCGGCGCGGCCAATGCGACGGTGATCAACAGTACTTTCCACCATTTTTCGCCTTTCGGGGCCTCGGGCGTGGTGGTGATCCACGAGAGTCATCTCGCCATTCACACTTGGCCAGAGTACGGCTATGCCGCCGTGGACATATTTACCTGTGGCGACTCGGTCGATCCCTGGGTGTGCTACAAGTTCCTGGAAAAGGCCTTTGGGGCGGGCTACGCTTCGGCCATGGAAATGCTGCGTGGACAGGAAAGTCAATTGGGTAAGTCAGGAGCAAAAAATACCCTCGACCCGGACCGCGAGGCGCCCAGACCGCCGATTCAGCAGAACCGCAACGTCTGGTTCACTGAGCGGAACGAGAACATTGCCATATCCCTCCGCCATCGCGGCGACCGCCTATTTCTGGGGCAGTCCGAGTTCCAGAAAGTTGAGGTCTACGACACCTACGCCTACGGACGCTTGCTTACCCTGGATGGTTTGGTGATGACCTCGGAAGGGGACGAATACGCTTACCACGAGATGATCGCCCACGTCCCGATGCAACTTCGGACCGATGCCCGGCGGGCACTCATCATCGGGGGGGGCGATGGCGGCGTGGCCCGTGAACTGCTGCGCTATCCACAACTCGAAGAGGTGGTCATGGTGGAAATCGATCAGATGGTGGTCGATGCTTCCCGCGAATACCTGCCCGGGATTGCCGTCGAACTGGACAATCCGCGCTTGGATTTGCGCATCGATGATGGCATCAATTATGTGGCTGAGGCTCCGGAAGCGGCTTTTGACTTGGTGATCGTGGACTCGACCGATCCGGTAGGGCCGGGGAAGGGGCTCTTCACCGCCGAATTTTACCGGGGCGTACACCGCGTGCTCAATGAGCGCGGGATCATGATCACTCAGAGCGAGTCTCCGCGCTACAACGTCCGAGTTTTCCAGGAGATTTACGCCTGCTACCGCGCGATATTCGGGCCGGAAAATGTCCACTGCTACCTCGGACAGATTCCCACCTATCCTTCGGGAACCTGGAGCTTTTCCTTTTGTAGTAAGGCGGACCTGCACCCGATCCAGGACCTCGATTTTGCGGCCGCGCGGGCATTTGCCGAGCAGCATGACCTCGATTACTACGATGCCGACGTTCACCAAGCGGCTTTTGTGCTGCCGCGTTTCGTGCGGAAACTATTGGCCGCGGAGGTGACGGCGTGAGTACGCCGAACGGGGGAGGAGCCGGGTTTGACCCGGATGGCCCCGGCCGGGTCAATGGTGGGATCTTTGGTCTGCCGTTTTCCGTGGAGGAGGCGGACATCGTGATCGTGCCGGTGCCCTGGGAGGTGACCGTGTCTTACCGGGCGGGCACCGCCCAGGGCCCGGCGACCATCTTAGCGGCCTCGCCCCAACTCGACCTCTACGACGAAGGGGCGGGCGAGTTTTGGAAGGTTGGAATTGCCCTGGCGGAGGAAAATCCGGTGATTCAGCAATTGAATGCGGGCTTTCGGCCCTGGGCGGTAGAGTTGATCCACTTTTTGGAGCACGGTGGCCAGATGGCCCAGCACCCCGCCCTGGCCGAACGGTTGGCGGAGTTGAATGCGGCGGGGGCGACCCTGAATGGGATCGTGCAAGAGACGGTGGCGGGCTGGCTGGACCGGGGCAAGCAAGTCATCCTGCTCGGGGGCGACCACAGTACGCCGCTGGGCTACCTGCGGGCATTGGCGGAGCGCCACCCGGAGTTCGGGATCTTGCAGATCGACGCCCACCTGGATTTGCGGGAAGCGTACGGGGGATTCACCTATTCTCACGCATCGATCATGCACCACGCCCTCGGGCTGCCGCAGGTCACGCACCTGGTTCCGGTGGGCGTACGCGATTTTTGCCGGGCCGAAGCGGACCGGGTGCGTGCTGAGGGGGAGCGGGTGCGCTGTTTTACCGGACGGGAATTGGCGCGGGCGGCATTTTCCGGGAAAACCTGGGCCGGGCAATGTGTGGAGATCATCGCCGACCTGCCGCAAAAGGTATACATCAGCTTTGACGTGGATGGGCTGGCACCGCATCTGTGTCCGCACACCGGAACGCCCGTTCCGGGGGGATTGGAATTTGAAGCTGCACTGTATCTGCTGGC
>JBCCQH010000078.1:0-35989 GCA_039024435.1 Bacteroidota bacterium | reverse complement strand
CTATGGACTCCAAAATGAACTTCGACGGACAAAAAAATCTGCACTAGCAAATTTCACAAACCAATTTTAAACAGCCTCTGAGAAGCGACACTTCTTGAAAAGTAACCTATTCGATCCGGACGACCTTTTTGCGACCGATAAAAGTCTCCGAACGAATCTCCACCAGGTAGGTGCCCTGGGTGATTTTCCGCAAATCAAGGCGCAGCGGCGCGTCGATCTTATCGAAGCTCATCTGCTTCACGACCCGACCGGTGAGGTCCCACACCCGAACCTCCCCTGCCTCCAATAGGGGCTGCTCCATCCGCACTGTCAGGTAGCCATTGGTTGGATTGGGGAAAAGCTCAAAATCCTGAGCGGCCCCGGCTTCGGTCGCACCGACAAAGACAAATGGCATGGACTCACTTGAGCAACCATTGGAGTCAACCACGATTACCGAATAAGTGCCCGAGGTGAGCGGGGTAATGCAGCTACCGGTAGCTCCGGGAATCTGCGTACCATTTTCCACCCATTGGTAGGAGACAAAGGCCCCGGCGCAGAGATCCAGCCCCACTTGGGTGATCGCAGGCGTGGGCAGCGGCTGGAAAGTTACCTGGACCGAGTCCCGTCCCGCACAGTTGGTACTGTCGGCAACATCGACCCAGTAGATGCCACTGGCAAATACCAAAATCGTCGGCGCAGTATCGGTAGTACTCCAGCCATAAGAGGTAAAATTACCCGGAGCGGAAAGGAACACGGTGTCTCCGGCACAAGGCAGCGAATCGCTGAGCACGATTAAGCTGTCCAGTTGTGGCTGATTGACCGTTACGGTAAATGCGCAGAAATCGGTATTCCCACTGCTATCGGTTGCGGTGTAGGAAACCCCCGTCGTTCCAATCGGGAAATTGTCGCCGGGCTGGCTGGTACCGCTGAGCGTGGCACCGCAAGCATCGGTGGCGAGGGGGGGCGTCCACTGAACCGCAGGATTACAATCGAGGGTCGTGGGCGTTATGGTGATATTGGAAGGGCAGCCGGTAAGCACCGGGGCAGTCACGTCCAGCAAGAGCACCGACACCGAACACGTATCTTGATTCCCCGTGCTGTCGATGGCGGAAAGTACCACACTCGCCGTGGATCCTCCTCCGGCAATGGTCGTACCGGCCACCGGAATCTGGTTGATGGCAATTTGATTGGAGCAGTTGTCCACCACCGTAGCCCCCGTGGTAAAATCGGGAATGATGCCGCTACAGTTGGCATCGGCCACCAGAGTCGTCCCCGGCGGGCAGGTGATCTGCGGGGCCACCAGGTCAAAAATGGTCACGATGATCGTGCAACTGTCCAGGTTGCCGTTGCCATCGTCCACGGTGAACTTGACCGGCAAGGTCCCCCCACCAAAGACGGTCGAGTTCGGGGCGGGCACCTGCGTCACGGTCGGGTTGCTGTTGCAGTTGTCCGACACACTGATCGAAGGCAGGTAGTCGGTCATCGTGGTCTGGCAATTGTTGTCCAGAATCAAGGTCAGCGGGTTGGGACAATTGATCGAAGGGGCGGTGGTGTCCTGAATGGCGACGTTAAAGACGCAGGAATCCACGTTGTTGAAGGCATCGGTCACCGAAATGCTCACGGTTTGCAAACCGGGAGAGGTCGGGGTGCTCCCCGGTGGCGGGTTCTGGACCACAATCGGAGTGGTGGTGCAGTTGTCCGAAGTGACCGTCTGCGTCCGGTAATCCGGGAAAACTGCCGTGCAGTTCGCCCCCAGTGGCAAAACGGGATTGGTCGGACACGCCAATTGGGGCCGGGTCGTATCCTGCGCCGTCACCGTAAAGGTACAGGTCGAAGTATTGCTCGATGCATCGCCCGCCATCATCGTAATCGTCACGACGGCGGGAGCCTGAATCGTGTCCCCCAGGGGCGCTTGGCTGATGGTGGGAAGCGCCGTACAGTTGTCCGAGGCGGACGTCTGCGCAACGTAATCCGGAATCACCGCTTCGCAGACCGAGTCGACGACCAAGGTCTGGTTGGCCGGGCAGGTGATCACCGGCGCCGACTGATCCACCAGGGTAAGGGTCAGGGTACACGTGCTGTTATTGTTGTCTACATCGGTCGCGGAGAACGTCACGCCCTGGGTCGTACCCGCCCCGGAGAGTACCGTACCGGATAGCGGACTTTGGACAATCAGGGGATTGCCGTCGCAGTTGTCGGTGACCGTGGGCGTGAGCACCGGGATCAAGGCTTCACAGTTGGCATCGACGGACAGGTTTTGGCTCGGCGGACAGTCGAGAACCGGCGGCGTCTGGTCGAGGACGGTGGTCTGGAAGGAGCACGAGTCGACATTGCCACTGACGTCGGCGATGGTCAGGACCACCGCTTGCGTGGTATTCGATCCGGTCAGGACGGTTCCCGGCATGGGTGCCTGGGTCACCAGCGGACTCACATCACAGTTGTCCGAGGTGGAGGCCAGGGCAGTAAAATCGGGCAGACTGGCCGCGCAGACGGTATCGGCGGTCAGGGTCTGATCCACCGGACAGCCGATGACCGGTGGGGTATTGTCCGCGAGGGTAACCGAAAAGCTACAATCATCCTGGTTGGAGCTGGCGTCGGTACCGGTAATCGTGACCGTGACGACGGAGTTGGCTCCCGTGGCGGTGGAGCCGATAACCGGACTCTGCACCAGGGACGGATTGGAATCGCAGTTGTCGGCTACGCTGGCCTGCCCCAGATAGTCGGGAATGCTGACCGAGCAAGAGGCATCCGTCACCAAGGTCTGGTTGGGCGGGCAAGTCACCGTGGGCGCGGTCTGATCCGCCAACGTGGCGACGAAGGAACAAGTATTGCTATTGGAGCTGGCATCGCTAGTCATGAGCGTGACCGTGATCGGCGTCCCGATTCCAGTGAAGGTGCTTCCGGCGGGCGGGGTTTGGGTGTTGGTGGGATTGGCGGTGCAGTTGTCGGTGATCCCGGCCTGAGGCAGGTAGTCGGGCAGGGTGGCACCGCAGTTCGCGTCCACCACGAAATTCTGGTTGACGGGGCAGTTGAGGGTCGGACGGGTCGTATCCTCCCGCATTACTTCAAAGGTGCAGGTGTTTGAGTTGGCAAATGCATCTTCCGAAGTGATGGTCACAAAGGCCGATCCGACCCCGGAAAATACTGTGCCCGGGGCCGGCGACTGCATCAGAGTCGGGCTCATAGTGCAGTTGTCCGTCGTCGTGGTCTGCAAAGTATAGTCCAGCAAAGTGTCGGTACAGTTGACCGTGAGACCAACGGTCTGATTGGGCGGGCAGGTGAGCACCGGAGCATCATTGTCTTGCACCGTCACCAGGAAAGTGCAGCTGCGGGCATTCATCGCGGCATCGGCAACCGACATGGTCACGGATACCGGGGAATTGTTCGCGGAGAGCACTGTGCCGGCCATCGGACTCTGGGTAATGGTGAGTGAGGGATCACAATTGTCGACGGCCGAAGTTGACCCCACGTAATCGCTCAGGATCGCGCTGCAACTGGCGTCTACCACCACGTTTTGGTCGGTGGGACAAGTCAGCATGGGCCGCGTGGTATCGCCGATGGTTATCGTGAAGGAGCAATCGGAGGAATTGCCGTTGATATCGGTGGCGGTCAGGGTAATCGACTGCGTGGTCCCAAATCCGCCGGAGAGGGGGATCGACGGGGAAGGGTTCTGAATGATCCCAGGAATGGTATCGCAATTGTCCGCGACGGTGGCCAAATCGGCAAAGTTGGGGAGAATGACCTGGCAGAAAGCATTGGAGGGAACCGCCTGATTCGGTGGACACGTCACATTCGGTGGGGTATTGTCGATTTTATTGACAAACACCAAACAATTCCCCACGTTGCCGTTCCCATCATCCGAGGACATGGTTACGCTTTCCAGTCCGGTTCCCGTGACCACAGTACCGGCAATCGGGAGCTGAGTAATAGCGGGCATGGAAGTGCAGTTGTCGGTCACCGAAGTCAAAGGAACGTAGTTGCCCAGGACACCGTCGCAATTTCCATCGAGGAAAATCTCCTGGGCCATCGGACACGTCAATACCGGCAGGGAGGAATCGGCGGTGACGGAATTGAAAGAGCAGATAGTTGTATTTCCGCTCACGTCGGTCAGGGTCAGGGTGACCGGAGTTATCGTACCGACTCCGGTCAGCGCCATGCCGGACATGGGGCTTTGGGTGACCATTGGCATCGCATCACAGTTATCGGTGATGGTGAATAAGGTGTCGTACTTGGGGAGCATGGCAGTGCAAGTCGCGTCCAAGAATACGGTATCACTACTCATGGGACAATTGATCGTCGGGCCATCCGCATCCACCTGGATGTAGTCAAACATACAGGTGTCCATATTCGAGTTTCCGTCGTTTGCGATCAGGGTAATGGGGACCGTCGTGGGCACCCCGGAGATGGTGCCGCCGGGCATCGGACTTTGGGTGACCGTGGGCATGGTGGTGCAATTGTCGGTCACCGTCGCCGCGCCAATATAGTCCGGCAACACCGTCTCGCAGTTGGCGTCAACGTTAGCGGTCTGGTTGGCGGGACAGACAATGACCGGATCCTGGTTGTCCTCCACGGTCAGCGTAGCCGCAGCGGAAGCCCTCCCGATCGGCGGACTACAGTTGTACTTTTGCATCCGGTACTGGTTGCCGTTGAGCCCGATTGTCGTCGGATTGATCGTCAGCATCAGGGTGTTCGTCCCGGAGTAGGGAGCCAGATCTTTCAGAATTGTCCAGGTAGTCCCCATATCGGTCGAGACTTCCCAGCGCAGGCTATCCGCACCGCCACCGCCGGCTGTATCGGCAGCAAACATAACTGTCGCATCCGGACAGGCCGTCAGGTCCGTCGGATCGGTGGTGATGGTTCCCAAGGGACAGGCTATAATGCAGAGATCAGTAGGTGATGGATCGCTTAGGCAATTTTCTTTCCGCAAAACGACAACATGACTGGCATCGGTCGCCACAAAAGTAATCTGCTCATCATCCCCATCCCCACAAGTTCCGCCGAGTGATTCCCCAACCAAGTTCATTCCCGTAGAATCCCAAATCGCCAGATAAGTATTCGCGGAACTCGTCACAGGATTGGTAGTTTGACCACAGATGCTCACCGTATACGCCTGACCGACAGTAAACCCAGAAAAGCCTACGTTGTCCCCCGGGGAATAACCACTTGTCCCGGCCGGGAAGCAAATGCTATCGCCTGCATTCAGCACACCAATGGGTCCGGCGTTCAAACCCGTTCCCGTAAACGGGCACGGAGTCTGCGCCGCTACCTCAGGGGCACTGAAGTAAGTCAACAGGAAAATAAAAGCAGTCAGAACAGAAAAACGGGGATTGAGCAGGCAACAGGAGGGCAAACAATTACCGGTCATAAAATTTCTTCTTGCGGATGATTGATTTTTAGAAAGCAGGTGGCCAGGGCCACAGAGCGCATTGACGAGAGGCAGAAGCGACACAGAATAGCAGTAGTTGAAGCGTTCGCATTGCCACAGGCAAATGCGGCAAGTAAATGTAGAGCTTTTTTTCCATTCCAGCGCAGAAGGGATTTAAATTTAATTCGGCGACTTTGCCCAGTACATTTCTCGGATCCAAACCGATCAGGCAAGTGCTTCATCCGGTACCGCTACCGGAAGGCTAAAATACACCGACGTGCCTTGGCCCGGCGCACTGTCGATGCGCATCTGGCCGTTCATCTTTTCCAAGAAATCCATCACCAGCGTCATGCCCAGGCCGGTTCCTTTTTCCTGGTTGGTTCCGGTGGTGGTAAAGTGCTCTCCCCGGTCCAGCAAGCGCTGCAACTGCTCCTCGGTCATCCCCACCCCCTGGTCGATCACCGCGACTTCCACTTGGGTCGCTGAACCACCGCAGGAAATCGTCGCTTCCGCCCCTTGCGGCGAGAATTTAATCGCGTTTGAAAGCAAGTTCCGCAATACAAAATCCAGCATCACTTCGTCCGCCCGGGCGGTAGCCGGTCCCTGACCGATCATTTTCAGCGCCACGCCTTTTTCCCGAGCGATGTCTTCGTACAGGTCAATGTTCCGCGCGGCAATCTCCCGGACGTCTACCGGCTGCGGATTGAACTCCAGCTCCCCCGACTGAAACAGGGACCAGCGCAGCAAATTGTCCAGCAGTTGCACGACGCCCGTAACCTTGCGCCGCATCGCATTGGCAAATTCTTCCGTCTGCCGGGGCGTAAACATCCCCACCTGCGTCTCCAACAGTTCCAGGTAGCCCTGCATCGAGTTGAGGGGGCTGCGCAGATCGTGGGACACGATGGACAGCATCTTGTCCTTGACGCGGTTGATCCGAGAAAGCCGCTGCTCCGATTCGGTCAACTGGTGGTTGAGCGCCTTCAAGACCTTGTTTTGGGTGTCCATGGTGCGGGCTTGTTGCCGGACCTCGGCCAGGCGCTTGCGGATCTCGTCCAGCATCCGCTCAAAGTCCGCCGCGAGCTGATTGACCTCGGCCGCGTAGGCATCCTTGCGCACCGGCGTCGCCCGGGCAAAGTTGTTCGCCACCGCCTCCCGAACCGAATCGGTCAGGCGCTGGATCGGGCGGGTGATCCCCCGCGAAAGCAAAAATCCGAGGAATACCGCCAGGGCCACCGACCCGATCCCCACCACAATCAGCAGCGTATGGTAGCTCCGGTTCTGCTCGGCCACACTGGCGTGAATGCTGTCGCCGAGCCGGGTCAAACCTTGGGCCGTAGCCCGCGCCTGCCTCTGGGTCTCCGCCATGAGCCCCCCGCGGTTGTTTAAGCCCAAGCGCGCCTCTAACTCCACCATCCGGCGGAAATCCGCGCGGTAGCCCGCCAGCAAATCGATCACCCGGGCATGCCGTTCGGCGTCCCCACGGGATTCCAGGCCCGCAATCAACTCCCCGGCCAGCCCTTCCAGCTTCCCGAGGTACTGGCTGTCCTTGTGGATGATGTAATCTTTTTCGTGGCGCCGCAACATCAGCACATGCTTCACTTCCACCCCGGGATGATCGTCTTCGAGCGCGTGAATTTTGTGCCGCATCTCCCCGATGACCCCGGCGTCCTTGAAGCCCCGCTGCAATTGATAATCCACCAAAGTGGCAAACGAGTCGCGGTAGGCACGCAGATTTTTCTGAACGTTCCGAAAAGTTGCTTCCCAGTTGTCCCCTCCTCTGCTGATCAGCTCCAGTTGTCCTCCGGCCCGCATCTGGCTCAGTAACGAGTCGATCTCGTAGGTTGTCGCCCGGTGCGCGGTGAGCCGCTCACTCGTTCCCCTCGCAAAAAACTCCGGATCGATGCCGTCATAGCGCAGAACATCCCCCTCCAATAAGCTCATTTCCATCGCCTTGAGTAAAACTGCATCCATCTCCGAAGCCAGGGCGGACAGTTGCGTCGCCTTTTGGTGCAGGTACAAGCCCCACAGACCCGTCGAACCGGCAATTAGGGCGATGACGATGAAAGCAGATAAGAGCTGGCCGCGAACCGTTTTTAACATGCAGTGAGCGTGAAGCAATTAAGTTGATCGAAGCAGAAAGAAGATACTGCCTGTACTGCGGAAATCAATCGGGAAGACGGGGATTTTCCGTTATCATAATCTTCCAATCACGATTTCTTTACCTTCGAATCCCTCCTCCAATCTCAAAATAAAATAATCAAAATTTGAGAGGCTGTTTAAATTTAATTCTGCGATTTTGCTACGGCATCTTTGTCCGCCCCTCTTCAGCTATTTTCTCGCCCATAGCTTGGGCTATGGACTCCAAAATAAGCTTCGGTGGACAAAAAAATCTGCGATTGCAAATTTCAAAAACCAATTTTAAAGCGGCATCTGGAATTCATTTGCGACATCTGGTTCCGCCATTTCCTCCCCTAAATTTAGCTTCCAGATCGCAGTGGTGAAAAAGATCGACTATATTGCCGGGACAAAAACAATCGGGACTTCGGGCAGGCCGGAAAGATGGGATGGTGAGTAGGAGCCGCCCCCGATTCCGGCCGATTGTCATCGGGCACCGGCTTCGCCAATATCAATACCAGAACGCTATGGATTCTACGCGCTGGGAGGCACTGACCCTCAAAGAATTGCCGCGCCTGGTCGCCGCCAAGCGCCAGGTCCACCAAGCCGTGCAAATCGTTTCGGCGGCGGGCCGGCACCTACTGCCTCACCATCCCTGGGACATCTTTGGGAACCTCGAATGGCTTGCGTCCACCCGGATGTGGCTGGGCTGGTCCATTCCCGGCCGCTTCGAATGCCGCGTCGGGCTGCGTCCGGCGGACCTGAGCCTGCACCTCTGCACGCCCCGGGGCGATTCCTTTGCCCAACTTTCCCTTGACGGCACTACCTACTCCGCCGGATTTGCCTGGCTGAGAACCGAACTCAAAGCCCTCGGCATTGATCCGGAGCCCATCGATCCCGAACTCCCATACGAAATCCCCGCTTATCCGCAGGCCGACGGAGCGCCATTTGCGCTGGGTGATCCGGAAGCATTTGTCGAGTTTGCCCGGACTTTCCACAATGCCCAAGTGATCCTGAACTACGTGGCGTCCCGGTACCAACTTTGGCAATCGGTGCGCACCTGGCCCCATCACTTTGACCTGTCCTCGCGCCGCCGGCTGGCGAAGGGCGATGACTTTTGGCACCTGGGCGTAGGCTACGCACCGGGCGATGACTACAATTGCGCCGAGCCGTATTTTCACTTGACTTGCTATCCCTCAGATGACGTGAACCGCACGGCACTACCCGCACTGACCGGCGACTTGCAATGGCACACCGAAGGCTGGCTGGGGATCCTCTTGCCCTGGTCCAAGGTCGTTGCGGAATCCACCGGTCCGGCTCAGTTTGCCCTGGTGACCGACGGGTTGGAGCGGGGAATGAAAGCGCTGATCGAGGTCAAAGGATGAGCGACGCCCCGAAAGCCTACTTTGCGGAATTCCTGGGAACGGCCCTGCTGCTTTTCTGCGGAACCGGTGCCATCGTCGTCGATGTTGCTTCCGGCGGCACCGTGGGCCATTTGGGCATTGCCTTCAGCTTCGGGGCCATCGTGACGGCCGTCATTTACAGTTTCGGCGAGGTATCCGGTGCTCACATCAATCCGGCAGTGACCCTCGCTTTTTGGTTGGCGGGCAAATTTCCCGGGCGGCGCGTTCCCGGATATCTCTTGGCACAGTCGGCCGGGGCCCTGCTGGCAAGTGCGGCGCTGCGGTTCATTTTCCCGGAAACTCCGACCCTGGGGGAAACCCTGCCGGCGGGTCCGCCGTTGCAATCCTTTGTCCTGGAGATTGTCCTGACTTTCATTTTGATGCTGGTGATCCTCCAGGTGGCTACCGGATCGCGGGAGCAAGGGCTGACCGCCGGCGTGGTCATCGGCTTGGTGGTTATGCTGGAAGCTGCCTTTGCCGGCCCGATTTGTGGGGCTTCGATGAACCCCGCCCGTTCGCTGGCCCCCGCCCTCGTCAACGCCAACCTCACCCACATCTGGATTTACCTCGTGGCCCCGGTCATCGGGGCGGCCCTGGCGGTCGGTCCCTGGAAGCTGCTGCAAGGCCCAAAATGAGCATTTGCCTGGATCACGGCCCGCTATTTTGGGACAATTGCAAGAAACCAGGGGGCGGGACGTTGTTCAGGAAGGAAATTCCTGTAACTTCCTGCTTGAAATCACGAGGTTCACGTCTTCCTCTTTTGATAACCCTTAAATCGCACCGATATGGAAAAGCTCACTAAGATTTTCATGATTTGCGGCCTGATGATCGGCAGCATCATGTTCGGCTCCCTTGCCTACGCCCAGACCGAAGCCTCCGCTCCCACCGAGGGGAAAGTGGTTTCGGCTACCGTCACGGACGCCGCTCCGGCCAAGAAGAAGTCCTGCGCCATGACCTGCGCCGGGATGAAGAAGGCCACCGCCGTCGGGGGAAACGTCACCGAAACCACGGCTTCCGCCGGCAGCAACGCTGAGGTCAGCAAGAAAAAGGCATGCTCCGGTGCCGTTAAGACCAAGGCGTGCAGCAAGTCCAAGTCCGCTGCCCTCAGCGGAAGTGTGACCGAGACTTCGGCTTCTGCGGGCAGCAACAAGCAGAAGGTCAAATCCAAGAAGGCGTGTACTGGCGTCAAAAAATCTTGCTGCAAGTCAAAATCGGCGAAAATGACCTCCGGGGAGGTCCAGTAACGATACCGATATTGCTGGTCGCGCACCCAGACGGGGCCATGGCCAGTTTCAGGCGTAGGGATGCCCGTTGGGTGTCCCTACGGCTTTTTGGGCCAGGCATGGCTGCCGCTTTTGAGCTTTGCGCCGGCGTGGTTTTTCCCTATTTTTACCGCTCATTGCTTCTGAACCGATCCCAATATGATCAAAGCTATCATTCCCGTGGCCGGGGTCGGCACCAAACTCCGGCCCCACACCCACACCCAACCCAAGCCCCTGATTCCCGTGGCGGGCAAAGCCATTCTGGGACACATCATCGAAAACTTACGGGCGGCGGGCATCCGGGATTTTGTGTTTGTCATCGGTTACCTGGGCGAGAAAATCGAGGGCTACGTCCGAGACCGCTATTCGGAGGACGTGAACCTCGAGTTTGTGGTGCAATCGCCGCGTGAGGGTTTGGGCCACGCGTTGTGGGTGGCCCGCGAAGCCATTCGCGGCGTGGACGAGGCGCTCATCGTCTTGGGCGATACCATTTTTGACGTGGACCTGAAGGCAGTACTGGAAGCTTCGGAATCGACGGTCGGTGTACAGGTGGTGGACGATCCGCGCAAATTCGGCGTGGCGATGCTAGACGAGGAAGGCTACGTCTCCAGTGTCGTAGAGAAACCGCGCATTCCCAAGAGCAACCTCGCCCTGGTCGGTCTCTACCGCATCCGGGAGGTGGAGGCCCTGATCAAGGCCCTGGAAAACATGATCCAATCGGAAGCCCGGGGGGAGCGCAACGAATACCAGCTCACCGATGCCCTGCAGCGTATGATCCAAGAAGGGGTCCGCATCAAGACCTACATGGTCGACAACTGGTTTGATTGCGGGCGCAAGGAAACCCTCTTGGAGACCAATCAGACCTTACTGGAACGCCAAAATCAAACCATGGAATACAGTTTCCGCAATACGGTCATTTTGCCACCGGTCCACATCTCGGAACACTGCAGCATCGAAAATTCCATCATTGGTCCGAACGTGGCCATTGCGGAAAATGCCATCATCCGCAATTCCATCGTACAGAATTCCATTCTTGGAGCCTATTCCTCGCTTGATTCCATCGTATTGGACTGCTCGGTCATCGGCAATGACAGCTCCATGAAAGGCCGCGCCTATTCGGTCAACATCGGGGACAACACTGAGATCGACTTTAATTCTTGAATCGAGAATTTCCAATTGGCGGGAGAAAATTTCCAATTGATCGATTTTCAATTTCTAATGGGCGCGTTCGAAACGCGCGACCTGAAGCCAGAGATAGGGCCCGAAATTCGCTGCTTGGCTTGGAGGCTATTTAAATTTGATCCGGTGATTTTGTTGTGGCATCTTTTTCCGCCCCTCTTCCGCTATTTTATCGCCCCTAGCTCGGACTATGGACTCCAAAATGAGCTTCGATGGACAAAAAATCTGCGCTCGCAAATTTCACAAACCAATTTTAAACCGCCTCTTAGCGGCATTCAATTGGAAATTCTTTGCTCAGTAGGCAGTTTGTCCGACACCGTTGAAATTGAATTCGGAAGGTCCAGCCGGTACATCGCCGCAAGTGCCTTCGGAAACCGCTACGGAGGTGACTTCGAAGACGCTGCTTTCATTGAGCTGACACAGGAAATACACTGCCGTATCCACCGGCAATTGGTCGGCACCCTCGGCTTGAGATGCGTCGATCGTGCCGCTGGCGTTCAGGCCATTTACCCAGGCGACCCGGACAGTGGGCGAGGCATCCTCTTCGATAATGTTGCCCTTGCCGATTCCGCCCCCCAGCCGCAAGGGGCTGCCGGTGGCCGGATTGTAGGGATAAATGTTGTTGTTGTCCAGGACGCCTCCGCCGCTGACGCGGAAAAGGATTACGTCCCCGGCAGAAATGGATTCGCCATCGTGGTAGACGGGATTGTCAGAAAGGGAGTAGGTCGATCCGGGAGGAGCCACCAGGCCATTGAGACAAGAAACTTCGGCGTTGAGTCCGCCCTCCACATTTTCGGTTACGGTTGCTTTGGCAAAAGTATAAGACATTGGTCGTAAAATTAATTTGGTTAATCTATTGTTGGTGAGGCGAATATAAGAAACTCACAACAATCTCCATTGCCGAAACGCAACTAATCCGGGCGCAATGTTACATCTCCCGCAATTTGATCGAAAAGTTGGGGGAATCAGGCTCTTTGCCCACTGGCCAATCAAGGGACCAACCAATCATCATCTGGCTTAGCAATCAATCGAGCATTGTTGATCGCCATGTCTAACGATAAGCAAGTACTGGCGCGGTAGACCTGCCCGACTTTTGATACTACCAACGCCAAATCGGCTTTTCCGCGACTTTCCAAGCACAAAGGAATCAGCAACTGTACCTTGCCACGGAAATATTGGGGTATCGCAGTTTTGTCATTGCGCTTGATCCGCTTCTCAATTGTCTTTTTTTCTTCCCGCAGCCGGGTAAAAGTATGATGGATATAGTTGAAAAGGATTGCATTTCTCTGCGCTTTCGAGCGTTGGTATTCCCAGTCTTCGGAAACCGCAAGGTTTCGCAAATCCTCGAGCGTTTGCCTAAAATTGGAGAACCAGGAAAATTGAAAAAGAGGATATTTACTGCGGCTCATTTTACTCGAAAAAAAATCCCCCAAAATATGGGGGACGTTGTATTGTAAAAAATTTGTATTGTCGAAAAGTTGTGTCAGCCACTTACGGGCTATACTATCTTTGAGCGAGGATATACTTTTCGTTCGGTAAAAAAACTTTTTTCACTTCTTCGCCACCAGCTCCACACTCCGCTCAATGAAGGAAGTCAGTTCCTTACCGGTGAGCATGCCTTGGGACAGGCGGGCCAGGTCGGTGAGTTGCTTCGCGATGCGCTCGCGGGCATCCGCCTTCTTCTTGCCGAGGACTTTTTCGGCGAGGGGGTGGCTGGCATTGACCACGACGTTGACTTGCTCTTTGAACATGTCGTTGTTCATGCCGCCGAGCATGGCTTGCTCCCGCATCCGACGCATGAATTCAGGTTTGATCAACACCACCGGCATTTCTTCGGCGCCGAGGGCTTCCACCCGGACGCCCCCGCTCCAGTCTTTGGCGACAGCTTCGTAGACGGTTTTAAGCTCATTTTCCTGCTCTTCCGAGAGCAAGCTGGCCGCAACTTCATCCTTTTCGATCAGTTTTTCGATGGAATCGGCGTCGACGCGCTTCCAGTTGGTTTTCTCCATTTTGCGCTCCATCTGACCGATGAAATGGGGGTCGATCAGGCTTTGGAGGTGGAGGACGTCATAGCCCTTTTTCCGTGCCGAATTGATAAAGGTATCCTGGTGTTCGATGTCCGCCGCGTAGAGTACGACCAAGTTGTCGCTTTTGTCGGTCTGATTCGGGCGAATCTTGTCCTTGTACTCGGTGAAGGTGAAGTGCTCCCCGTCGACGTTTTTCAGCAAACAGAAATCCTCGGCTTTGTCGGAAAACTTTTCGTCGCTCAGCATGCCGTACTTCACGAACACTTCAATTTCGCTCCACTTGCCTTCAAACTTTTCCCGGTCGTCGCGGAAGAGTTCATTCAGCTTGTCGGCCACTTTCTTGGAAATGTAGCTGCTGATCTTCTTCACGTTGGAATCGGCCTGCAGGTAGCTCCGCGATACGTTCAGCGGAATGTCCGGCGAGTCGATCACGCCCTGCAGCAGCCCGAGGTATTCCGGGACGATGTTTTCGACATTGTCCGTAATGAATACCTGCCGCGAATACAGGTGAATGCGGTCCTTGCGCACTTCCATCTCCTGCTTGAGCTTGGGGAAGTACAGGATCCCGGTCAGTTCAAAGGGGTAGTCGACATTGAGGTGGATCCAGAACAGCGGCTCATCCGCGTAGGGGTAGAGCGCCTTGAAGAATTCCAGATAGTCCTCGTCTTTGAGTTCGCTGGGGGCCTTCTTCCAGAGCGGCTCGGTCTTGTTGATTACTTCCCCGTCAAATTCCACCGGGAAGGGCAGAAACTTACAGTACTTGTTCAGGATCGTTTTGAGCCGGGCTTCTTCCAAGAACTCCTCGGAGTCCTCGGCGATGTGCAGGATGATGTCGGTGCCGCGCTCTTTGCGGTCGTACTTTTCCAGCGAGTAGGTGGTCGTTCCATCGCAGGTCCAGCGGACCCCGCCGGCGTTTTTCTTGTAGGTCTTCGAGATGATCTCCACTTCCGAAGCGACCATGAAGGCAGAATAGAAACCCAGCCCAAACTGACCGATGATTTCCTGGCTGTCTTTGATGTCCTTAAATTTTTTGACGAACTCTTCGGCCCCAGAAAAGGCGACCTGGTTGATGTACTTTCTGACCTCGTCTTTGGACATGCCAAGGCCACGGTCTTTTACGGTGATGGTTTTGGCTTCTTTGTCCAGTTCGACGGAGATTTTGAGCTCGCCGACTTCGTCTTTGTATTTCCCAATTGCCGCCAGGTGGCGGAGTTTCTGGCTGGCGTCGATGGCGTTCGACACGAGTTCACGCAAGAAGATCTCGTGGTCAGAGTACAGAGACTTCTTGATGATGGGAAAGATATTTTCGGTGTGGACGGAGATGTTGCCCGTCTCAACATTGGGATTTTTGGTTTTTACATCGGCCATAGCGGATACAAAGTTTATTCTTTCAAGGATCAATAAAGGTGGCTGTAATGCTTGTCGCTATCTCTGTCGAAATATTGTGCCATTGCCGGCAATCGTGACATAAAGTCAGCCTCTCTTGTCGAAGTGACAGTTTTTCCCGCCGAAGCTGCAACCCTCCAATTTTTCTCCGGTCTTTCAGGAAATGTATCGTCTCAATGCGGTCCCCTTGTTGCAGCTTGGGTCCCGAGACTTACGAAGAGTTCTTATCATAGCAAGATTAGGGAGCGGCTGTTCTGGGCGGGACAGCCGCTGCTGTTTTTCGGGGATGGGTAAGTCCGATCCTTCTGGTCCCAAGTCTCGTTTCTTCCCCCCGCACAAAAAAACGACGGCGCCTTTTTACAAGCGCCGCCGGAGAACATTATGTTGAATTAATATTGGGCTGATTTACATCATGCCGCCCATTCCACCCATGCCACCGGGAGCCGCGGGCATCGGAGCTTCCGGCTCCGGCTCGTCGGTGATGACGCACTCAGTTGTGAGCAGCAAGCCAGCAATGGAGGCTGCATTTTCGAGTGCACTGCGGGTGACTTTCGTGGGATCAATGATGCCCGATTCGAAGAGGTTCTCGTACTCCTCCGTACGGGCATTGAAACCATAGTCGCCTTCGCCTTCGACCACTTTGGCGAGAATCACACCCGGTTCGAGACCGGCATTCTCAACGATCTGGCGAAGCGGCTCCTCAAGCGCGCGGCGCACGATGCTCACCCCTACCCCGATATCACCGAGGAGAAGTTGATCATTGATGCCGCCGCTGCCTTTTTCCAGGCCGCTGATGGTACGGACCAGGGCTACACCGCCACCGGGGACGATGCCTTCTTCGACGGCTGCGCGCGTGGCGTGCAATGCGTCTTCTACCCGGGCCTTCTTTTCTTTCATTTCCACTTCAGTTACTGCTCCGATGTAGAGTACGGCGACTCCACCGGAAAGTTTTGCCAAACGCTCCTGAAGTTTCTCTTTGTCGTAATCAGACGTAGTGTTCTCAATCTGCGTCTTGATTTGCGAGATGCGTGCCTGGATATCCTCGGCGGACCCAGATCCGTCGACAATCGTCGTATTGTCTTTGTCAATGGTTACTTTTTCCGCCCGTCCAAGCATGTCGAGGGTGGCGTTTTCCAGCTTGTAGCCCCGCTCTTCACTGACCACCGTACCGCCGGTCAGGATCGCGATATCTTCCAGCATGGCCTTGCGGCGGTCACCGAATCCCGGAGCCTTGACGGCGGCGATTTTGAGGGCGCCGCGGATTTTGTTCACCACCAGGGTCGCGAGGGCTTCCCCGTCCACGTCTTCGGAGATGATGACCAGGGGAGCACCGGTTTGGACCACTTTTTCCAAAATCGGAAGCAGATCCTTCATTGTGCTGATCTTCTTGTCAAAGATGAGGATGAACGGCTTGTCCATTTCCACCTCCATCTTGTCCGGGTTGGTGACGAAGTAAGGCGACAAATAGCCGCGGTCAAACTGCATCCCTTCGACCGTGTCGAGGTAGGTTTCGAGGCCACGGGCTTCTTCGACGGTGATTACTCCTTCTTTGCCCACTTTTTCCATGGCTTCGGCGATCAGGCTACCGATTTCCGCATCGTTATTGGCGGAGATGGTACCGACCTGCGCGATTTCTTTCGAGTCCGCCACCGGGCGGGAAAGCCCTGCGAGGTCGGAAACGACCACTTTGACCGCTTCCTCGATGCCTTTTTTGAGTTCCATCGGGTTGGAACCGGCAGTTACGTTTTTGAGGCCTTCGCGGACGATGGCCTGGGCCAATACCGTCGCGGTGGTGGTACCATCACCGGCGACGTCATTGGTTTTGGAGGCAACCTCTTTTACGAGTTGAGCCCCCATGTTTTCGATGGGATCAGCGAGTTCGATTTCTTTGGCGACGGTGACACCGTCTTTGGTAATGTTAGGGGCACCAAACTTCTTATCGAGGACCACATTGCGTCCTTTGGGGCCCAGGGTCACTTTGACCGCATTGGCGAGCGCGTCCACACCCGCCTTCAAGGCAGACCGCGCATCGGATTCAAACGAGATATTCTTTGCCATGTTGTTTTGTTGTTTTTGGAATTGACCTCAAAATAGGTTGAACATCAATATCAAACGACTGCGAGAATGTCAGATTCACGCATGATCAGATAGTCCCCGCCATCGATGGGGATCTCAGTACCCGCATACTTGCCATAGAGAACGGTGTCTCCAATCTTTACCGTGGTGGGCTCATCTTTTTTGCCCGGGCCTACGGCAACTACCGTACCGCGTTGCGGCTTTTCTTTGGCAGTGTCAGGAATGATGATACCAGAAGCCGTTTTTTCCTCGGCCGGAGCGGGTTCGATCACTACGCGATCAGCCAAGGGACGAATGTTCAGTGACATATTTTTTATCCTCCTTAAATAAGTGTTTGATAGAAGATTCAATAATACAGTTCGCGTTCAGCGAAAACTGTGCCAGCCGCGATTATCGGGAAAAGTGGGCAATTTTGTCAGGGTTTTGGAAAAAAATCTGCCATCGAACTGCAAGAATGTCAGTTTGACAAATTTACTGACCCTGTGGCACGCCGAGAAATGTTATACTTTTGCCGCATGCACAAGCTTGACCCGTCCCGCATCCGTCAGGGGAAAATTCGTCTTTATATTGCACTGGGCGCATTGGTCGCCGGTCAACTGCTGTATACCTTCGCGGAGTTTGACCCCGGCCCGGACTTTTGGCGCAACAATCGGTGGCCACTGTCGCGACTGGCATTTGTCGTGGTCGCCGCTCTCGGAACCGTGCGCGGGTCAAAATCGATCCAATACATTTTTCTGGCCTTGTTGGGGCTGCAAATGGTAGGGGGAATTTATCTCTTGCTGAGTAAGCCTCCGGAAACGCTGACGTATGCATTCAGCCTGCCCAGTATCATCGCATCAATTGCAGTGCTGCTGCTGCTGTTGCGGGACCAACGGGTAGCCGAGTTTTTGGCCTACCAAAGGGGCCAGCACTACGGGCAGCGAGTGCGCATTGCCCAGGAAAAAAGCGTGCCGCAAAAACAAAGGGGTATTGATCCCGAGGAATCAACCGATTCCTGGGATAATGTAGACGATCTGTTTGAGTAACCTTACTTGCGAACCTGCTCTCCGGTGCGCTCCAGATCGAAAAGATCATTGAGCACATCGATGAGGGTCTCTTGCTCTCCACGCTTGCAAGCGGCTTTCAGTTGCAAGACCGGCAGTTTGATGATCTTGTTCATCATACTCCGGGTGACTTGCTCAACCAACTTTGCCTCTGCTTCATCGGCATCCTTCAAGTAACGCGCCATTTCGTCACGGCGAATCTGCTCAAGGGCATCCTTGAGCTTGTTGATCGTCGGGGAAATGCTCAACTCATCCGACCACTTGCTGAAGCCACTCATCTCGTCGGCAATGATCGCGCGCACTTGCGGGGCTGCTTCCAAACGGCGGGCAACGGTCTTTTCCGTCCGCTCCTGAATTTCGTCGATGTCATACAGCAAGACGCCGTTGATGTCCGTGACCGATTCTGAAATTGCCCGGGGCACCGACAGGTCGATCAAAAACTTCTGGCGCAGACTTTCTTGCGGACGCAAGTCCTGAGCGGTAATGATCGGTTTTTCGGTGTGTACGGCCGCAATGACGATGTCAAATTCCGCCAATACGGCACGCAATTTTTCGAAGGGGATAGTTTCCGCTTCTAACTCCCGGGCGAGGGCGTCGCCCTTTTCCCAGGTGCGATTCATAATGGCGATGCGGGAAAAGTTTCCGTTTTTGAGATTTCTGGCCACGTCGGACCCCATTTCACCGGCTCCGATCACAAGGACCGCCGGGGATTGGTGAAACGCAACCAGACTTTTCGCCAGGTCGGCGGAGGCATAACTGACCGAAGCCGCGCCATCGCGGTAAGCCGTTTCCTGCTGTACCCGCTTGTTGCAATGGAAAATCGTGTGCAACAAGCGATGGACAAACGGACCCGCCAACTTCAGGCCGGCCGAGCGCGCATAGGCTTGCTTGACCTGATTCGAAATCTGCAAATCGCCGATAACCGACGAGTGCAAGCCCATGGCCACCTCAAACAGGTGGAAGGCCGCCGATTTCGAGTCGTTGAAGTGCTCGAAGTACCGAGCGTAGGCTTTCGGGGCAGCAATGCCTTTTTCCAGACAAAGCAATTGGATAATTTTCGCCGAATGATCGGTGATGGACGTGTAGTACACCTCCGTTCGGTTACAAGTGGAGAGGACGAGAATCTCTTCTAATCCGAGAATCTCGTTCAGGGAGAGTGCGAGGCGGTCACAGGCGTCAACACTCAGATGCATCCGTTCCCGGATCGCAACTGGTGCATTTTGATGAGACAGACTCAGTGCCTTGAATTCGATGTGCATTCCTGAATCGGTTATTCGGTTCAAAATATATGACTATCTATGATCCGCTCGATTGCGTACATTTGACTTAGACAAATATACAAGGCTGAATGATAAAAGTCATTAAAAAACCAGCTCTGTGACGTTTATTAGGTTTGCGGCAAGACATTTCAACTGAAATTACGTCGCAAAACCGATTAGAGTTCCCTTGAGCTGAGACTAATCAGTCCGACATCTTACATCGCACCCTGTATGCTCCGATCCAATGGACGCCTGATCGTATTTGCTATCCTCGCCGTACTCATTACTGCGGCCTCTCTGGTGTATTCAAATTACCTCGCCCGCCAACTGCTCATCGAAGAAGAAGTCCGCATGGATTTACAGGCCCGGGCCCTGGAATACGTCGGCGATCTGGAACTCGATCCGGAGGGTGCTGGCCTGGAATGGATCACAAAAAATGTCATCGCCAAAAATGACCGCATCCCCACCATCCTGGTATACAACGGTCAGATCAACAGCACCCGCAACCTGGACCTCGACGAAAATATGCCGGACCAGCAACGCGAGGCCGCTGAGGAGGCCTATCTACAACGGCTGCAGGCCCAGGGCAAACCCGAACCCCTCATTATACCCTACTACGGTTCGCAGATGTACATCTACTACGATGAGTCCGACCTGCTGAAGAAATTGCGTTTTTACCCCTATCTCATGCTA
The DNA here is from genome assembly GCA_039024435.1 of Bacteroidota bacterium. Taxonomy (GTDB): domain Bacteria; phylum Bacteroidota; class Bacteroidia; order J057; family JADKCL01; genus JBCCQH01. The sequence goes on along the minus strand of JBCCQH010000078.1, from coordinate 16,202 downwards.
CTGGTGATCGTGGCCTTCATCTCCATTGTGTTCGGTAGCTTTTTCATTGCCAAGAAAAACGAGCAAAACAAGGTCTGGGTCGGCATGGCCAAAGAAACTGCCCACCAGCTCGGCACCCCCGTTTCCAGCCTTATGGCCTGGGTGGAGCTGCTGGAACTTACCGGGGGGGATGATCCGGAACAAATCGAACTGGTAACCGAACTGAAAAAAGACGTGACCCGCTTGCGCACCATCACCGAACGCTTCTCAAAAATCGGTTCGGTGCCGGAATTGGAGTCGGTGGAACTGACCGGACTGCTGGACCGTGCGGCGAGCTACCTGCGCAAACGCATGCCCAAGAAAGTCACCCTGGAAGTCAAAAACGAGCTCCCAAGCGAAAATACGGTACAGATGAACCAAGCCTTGTTCGAATGGGTGATCGAAAATCTCCTGAAAAATGCCCTCGACGCAATCAAAGACAAAGGTCATATCACCATCCACGCCTTTGCCCGGGGTCGCTTCTTTTGCATCGACGTGCAGGACACCGGCAAAGGCATCCCCAAACACCAACACAAAACCGTTTTTAAACCCGGCTTCACCACCAAAAAACGGGGCTGGGGCCTCGGTCTCAGCTTGACCCGGCGCGTCGTTGAAAACTACCACAAAGGAAAAATCTTTGTTCAGTGGAGCGAAGTGGGCCGAGGGACCACCTTTCGCGTCATGCTCCCCAAGTGATCCTCAGTCGCGCTTCAGGATCTTAAACCGGCGCAAGGCGCCATTCATCAACTGAATCTCCAAAAAGTACAAACCACCGGTCATTCCTTCCAGGGATACGTCGATGGGCACCCCGTCCTGGCGGAAAAGTACGCGTCCCTGTTGATCACAAAGCCGGGTTTCTTCCACTAGCACCGGGGGAAATTGCGTGCGGATGCGGACCGCCCGCGCGGTTGGGTTGGGGTAAATCCGCAATGGATACCGGTCCAATTGAGGATCAATGACACTCGTCGGCAGGACCGTCAACTCACCGAAGGCGGTATCCAGGGTCACAAAATTCGGTGCGGTCGGCCAAACTACCACGATGTTGATTCCTCCGCCGTAGCGGGCCAGTGTAACGGTATCGGTTAACGTGTATGACTTGCCCGGGATACCTGCGGGAATGGTCTCCATGCTCGTCGAAAACAGACTGAAAGGTGTACCCCCGCCCACTTGCGCCATGATGTCGACGGGACCCATGTAGGCAGTGGCCAAATTGTGACTGACGTCAAAGGTGTACATTACTGAATCGCCGATTCCGACTGGATTCGGCGCAAGCCAGTTGGTGCTGTCAAATGCGATAAAGATATTGTTCTGGCCCCGCAGCGGCAGGAAGGACAACAATATTGCAAAAGCACAAGCCGTAATCAGACAAGTTTGACGCATGAAATGGTAATTACCTCAGTTTAATGCAATGAAGGAAATAAGTTTTCGCAAATAATCCTAACTTAAAGCGTGAATCACATTACGCTTCCAAAATCCTAGTGCATGGATATCCTCAACAGTGTCATAGAGTTGATGACCAAAGAAGAATTGCGAAATTTCAAATTGTACGCTGCGCGGTCCCACGCCAAGGGGGAGCGCAAGGACCTTGCCCTTTTCGATTACATCCGGCGCAGCGGGGAGCGATTCGACGAGTACAAGATCCTAAAGCAATTGTACGGCGGCAGTTCCAAGAAAAACACCTACTACCGCCTGCGCAACCGCCTGCTGACCGAAGTCGGGAAGTCGGTGGCCCTGTTGCATTGGGACCGGGAGGAAACCGCCCTCGCATTGCACTATCTGTCGCTGTCGATATTGTACCGGGAAAAACAGCATCCCCGGATCGCCGTTTACTACCTCCGCAAGGCCGAACTCAAAGTGGGAAATCTGGACCGGCTGGAATTGCTGGATATGATTTATAGCGAGTTCATTACGCTTTCCTTTGAAGTCACCGACATCAACCCGGAGGACTACATCGAGAAGCGCCGACAAAACCGGGAGAAACTGAATCAACTCCGGCGCATTGACAACATCCTGGCCGCGGTCAATTACCGGCTGCGGCGCTCCCAAAACCTTTCCCACAACAATGCGGCGGTCCACGAACTGCTGCGCAAAACCCTGGCGGAATTTGCCCAGGACGAGACCATCATGTCCGACCCCAAGTTTCGCTTCCGGATGTACGATGCCGTCAGCAAGATCCTCCTCCAGAAACGGGACTATGAAGCCCTGGAAGACTACCTGCTCGGAACCTATGCCTCCTTCGTCGAAGAGGGGCTTTTCCACAAAGGCAACCACGACACCCGCTTGCAGATGTTGACCTACATCATCAACAGCCTGTTCAAAAATGGCAAGCACACCGCCTCGCTGGACTTTGCTGCGCAACTCTGGGAAGCCATGCAAGATTACAACCGCCTGCACTACGACCGCTACCTGTTTTTCTATTACAATGCGCTGGTGCTGAACTACTCCGCGAGTGACATCGACAAGGCCATCGCGACCCTGGAAGAAATGTCCGACAACGAACTGATCGGCCGCACACCGCACTACCTGCTGTACATCAACCTGAACCTGGCCCTTTCGGAATACGTCCGCGGCAAGTACAAACCCTCCCTTCGCCACCTGGTTCGGCTGCGTTTGCTCGACGTCTACTCCTCGGCCGATCCCGAATTTCACTTCCGGGTGGACATCTTTGAACTGGCCCTGCGGCTGGAGAGTGGTGATTTTGAGACTTTGGAGTACCGTTTGGGCCAATTCAACAACGACTACCGCGATCTGCTGCCCGATTCCAACTACCGCAAAGACGCCGCCCTCGTCCGCCTGATCGAGCGCCTCAACGAAACCCTCGACGTCCGCAAAGATCCAGTGCTGGTGCAAGACATCCAGGACTTTCTCGACGACTACGTGCCCGACGATACCGAGATCTTTAAGTACGGCGATTTCCTCCGGGCCAAAATCAAGTGAGCCCCACAGGCTGATCTCACCGCGAAAGCCGCCCGTAGAGCAGCCCGGCCAGCCCCACCACCGGTAAATAGAGCAGCCAGAAACTCACCTGGAACAGCAGAGCAATGAAAATCCCGAACCCCAACGACAAAGTCAGCGTGGTCAGGTCCTGGGGCCGCACTTGCTTTAAATACGTCAATCCGATCGCCAGCCACCCAAACCCCGCTACCGCGAGGCCGAAGTGCAGCAATAGCCCGGGCGACAAACCTTCCCGCAGAATCATGAGCAGCAGCAACGCGATTTCCGGCAGACAAAGCAGGGCAATGGTCGCCCCCCACTGCAACCATTTGCGCAGCGTCGAAAACGGCAGATTGCGGAACCAGCTCAACTCCAGCTCCTCCGATTCCCGCAGCCGATACAGCAAAAAAGCGTGCAGTACCGCCACCAGCAAAAATGTCAGCCCAACGAGCGCATACGGATTCGGGGTGATCGCTTCGGCCACCAACAACAGCAGCAACAAGGCGACGGAAACCAACTTTACGACCAGGGTTCCACTGCGGTGACGCCGCCACAAGATCCCCCAGTACACCACCGGCAGCGAAGTGCGCCGCACTACCCTGCGCCAACGCACCCTTCGCTCCCCCGGCGCCAGCGGCCGCAACATCCGGTGGGCCAGCCAGCCGCCGCCCCCAACCCAGATTGCCAAAGCAGCCAGGGCCACCGGAATCCCGCTTGCCAGCCCCATTTGCCATGCGTACCCCACCATCAACAACAGATAACCGATGACCGGCCCCATAACCGCCCCGACGACCCCCAGCATTTGCCACCGCAATTGCCCTACCCCCAGCGCCGGCAGTACGTGCAGAAATTGCTGCCGGGACTCGGTGGGATAGATCAACAGGAAACGCATCGCGTAGGCAAAATACGCCCCAGCCAGGCCCAGTACTGCCGCTACCGCCTGGCCTTCCCGCAGCAAATTGCCCACAAAATCCGCACTGAAAAAGAAAGTCGGCGGCCGCACCACGCCCACAAAGAAGAAGAGCACCCCCCCAAAGAAAAGCGCATTTTGCCGGTAGAAACTCCGGACGAATGTCCGCTGCAGCCCTTGAAAAACCGTCATCCTGCCGCGGTTTCCTCGTCCTGCGAATGCACCATCAGCCATTGATCCGCCGCAGTTTCGGTCACCGGCCGGAAAGTCTTGCCTTCCAGCAGCCAGATTTGACCCTCGCCAAAGGCGGCATGTAAGTCTCGCTGGTGCGAAGAAATGAAAAATGTCACTCCCCGTTCCACCTCCACTCGGATCAACTCGGTAATCGCTTTCCGCGAAGGCTGATCCACCGCGGAAAACGGCTCATCGAGCAGGCGCAACTCCGCCGACCCCACAAATGCCAGCAACAGGGCCAGTTTCTTTTTCATCCCCGATGAATAGGTTCCGACCCTATCGCCCAGATAGTCGATGCCCACCCTCCGGCAAAATTCCTGGGCCTGGGCCACGGTTCCCCCTTTTGCCCGGCGCACCAGATCGAGCAACTCCTGCCCCCGGAGGTACTCGGGAAACTGTGGTTCGGCTTCGCTGAAATTGATGCGGCGACGGGCGGTGACCGGCGCTTTCCGCAAGTCGATCCCGTCGGCAAAGCGGACCTTGCCCCGAAAGGGATGGATCCCGGCCAAGCACTTCAGAAAAGTGGTTTTGCCCGCGCCATTGGGGCCGATCAGAAAGTGTACCCCCAGGTTAAAGTGCAGATCCCGGATATCGAGAATTTGCTTGAACCCAAAGGATTTTTCCAGCGTGTCGAGGTGCAACATGGGCAGAAATTGGCGGTCAACAGACTGGAAAAGCATACGCAGGCGCGGAGGGAAAAGATGCATCTCGCGCCAAAAAAATCGCCGGGCAGCCTCCCAAAACGGAGACTGCCCGGCACAAAAGTAAATCCAGAAAGTGGGGCTTATTGCTTCACGACCCGCGTAAAGCTGCGCTGTCCGCCCGACTCCACTTGCAAGAGGTAAACTCCGGCGGAGAGTGCATTCAGATCGACTTCACGCTGGATCTGCAGACCGGCAGCCGGTTGCAATTCGCGGTAGATCACCCGGCCGCGCAGGTCGGTGACGGCGAAGCGGACCTCCGCAAGTTCTTCGAGGGTCACCACGACATTGATCAGTCCGGTAGTGGGATTCGGCGAAACCGCAATCTCCGGACCGCCCAGGCTCGGATCCACCCCGATCAGATTGTCCACCACAAAGGTGTCCATCGAGGTACAGCCATTCAGGTCAGTCGTGGTCACGATGTAGGTACCGCCCGCGAGGTTCGAAATGTCTTCCGTGGACGCAGTGAAATTGTTCGGGCCCGTCCAGGCAAAGGTGTAGCCCGGGCTGCCGCCACTTACGGTGATGTCCACCGACCCATCGTTGAAACCATTGTTCGGGGAAGCGACGCCGCCGACGATAATTTGGGTGGGCTCGGAGATATTGACCGTATCCGAAGAAGTACAGCCGCTGCTGTCGGTCACGACAACCGTGTAGACGCCCGGCCCGAGGCCGCTTGGGTCTTCATTGGTGGTACTGTTGCTCCAGGTGTAGGAATAACCGGGGGTTCCGCCGGCCACCGTCAGGTCGATCATCCCATCGTTCGCGCCGAAGCAACTGACATTGCTGGCTTGGTTTGTGAGGGCGATCACGGCCGGTTCATTGACGATATAAATGGCGCCATCCGAGCAACCGTTGCTGTCGGCAACGAAGACCGTGTACTGACCGCCGGCCAGGCCGTTGATGTCCTGGGTGCTGGCGGCGGTGTTCCAGGTATAGTTGTAGCCGGGCGTTCCGCCACTCGGGGTCAGGTCAATGCCGCCGTCCATGGCGCCCGCACAGGATACATTCGTCACAACGGCGTTCAGTACAAGAGCGGTCGGCTCGTTGATCGAGGCGGTATCGGTAGAAGTACATCCATTGCTATCCGTGACGATGACCGTGTAGGTGCCGGCGGGTAGGTTGCTCGGGTCCTCGATCATGCTGCTGTTGGACCAGAGGTAAGTGTAAGGAGCGACCCCGCCGGAAGGCGTCAAGTCGATGGCACCGGTGCTGTCTCCATTGCAGAGGGCATCGGTCGCGGCCGCCTGGCTGATCAGGGCCGCCGGCGAACCCACCGTAGCCGAATCGATACCGGTGCAACCCAAGCTGTCGGTGACCGTCACCGCGTAGGTTCCGGGCAACAGATTGGTGGCGGTTTGGTTGGTGGAGCCGCTGCTCCAGGCGTAGGTGTAAGGCGCCGTACCCCCATTGGTGACCAGCGTCGTGGCGGTACCGGTGCTGTCGCCGTCGCAAAGGACGTCGGTTGCGGTCGGAGCTTGCAGCAGATTCACCCCACCGATGTCAATGTCATCGTAGTAAGCGGTGGCCGAACCGGAGAAGTTGTACAAGAACACCCGGTCGATGTTGGTCGAGCTTTGCGAACGGAAAGGGAAGTTGGCCTGACCGAGGACACCGTCGACGTAGATATCGTAGGTTTTGGCAGTCCAGTTGATGTTGCGCATCTCAATGTGGTACCAAGTATTGGCGGTCACATTGAAGTTGTACTGGTTGGCGGAACTGGAGTAAACGCGGCCCTGGCCATTGGAACGCATGTAGAAAAAGATGATGCCTTGGTTGGAGTTTGTGTTGGCATCGCCGATGACTACGTAGGCCGAATTCGAGCTCAGGTCAGTGGTTTTCACCCAGAAACCGAGGTCGTCGGGCGTAGAGGGGGTGAAGTTGGTGGTAGTGCCTTGGTAATGGCTGCTGGTTCCGACCGAGGAAAAACAGTAAGTGCCATTGGCGGGACTGGTGGTGACCACCGAACGGGTGTAAGTTCCCCCGGCCGCTGACCAGGTAGGTTGCCAGTTGCCCGATTCAAATCCATCGAAAAACAAACTCGGACATTGCGCGTGGAGCGCCGGAGAAAGCAAAAGGGTGAGTAGGGTAAAGAGAAAAAGTTTTTTCATCACAGAGAATTAAGTTGGCCCGGACAATTGCGTCAATCAATTGTCTAAGAATTACCTTCAATATGCTCATTTGATGGGAAAAATTCCACTTTATCGACCCAAACAAATAATATTTTGTGGGGAATGTTTGGGGGAGGCAAAATTGTTTATTCTGAAGGACTTGAACACGGGATTGGGGCCGCAGTCGGGGGTAGAATCCCGGGGAGATTGCTGGTCGCGCCGCGTCAAACAAAAATGAAAGAGCAATTTCCGAGGTTCGAGTGGCGCCGCACGGGAGCAATTGCCAGACCAATATCATCCACCAGCAAATGGCCGTGATCTCAAGCAAAATTTATTGCATAAAATGACACAATATGTCGATATTATTAGTGTGTTGAGCTTGAGGGCCTTTTGAAGAATTCCCAATCCTCACCGATGATGAAAATATTTGATTGAAAATGAAGGTGTTTCTGCCTTCCTCATCCGACAATTATGAATGCAACCCCGCACCCTGCTCTCCGGCGGTACACCGCCCTGTTTTTTCTCGCCGGTATCGGTTCACTCTTCGGACAAAGTCCCGAATGGAAAACCTCCGGAAATAACAACCTCGACCCCAATTGCTTCATCGGCACCACTGATCCGGTGCCGGTCAGAATCAAGGTCAATGGAACCACCCAAATGGAGTTCACCCCGAATGGCCCGGTCAAACTCCCCAGTCTCAGCGGAACCGGCCGCGCTTACGTCACGGTGGCCGGCGACGGAACCCTGCTCCGCCAAACCGATCCTGCCGTAGACAGCCTGTTTGACTGTTCCTCCAAGCTTTGGAAAGCGGACGGCAACTACCTCGCTCCCGATTGCTTCCTCGGTTCCACCAATGCCGCCGCTCTGCGCATCTTTACCCACAATACCGAGCGCATGCGCGTCACCGAATCGGGTCGGATCGGCATCGAGCACACCACCACCAACAACAACAATGCCACCAACCGGCTGGTGATCAATCCGGGCGGCAATCGAACTGACTTTGGCGGAGACGTGGTTCTCGACGCCCATCTGGGGTTGGGCACCGATGTATTTTTCGACAATATCAACGGAAAGGACTACCGCCTTTCGGTGGACGGGCGCATCCGGGCCCAGGAGATCAAGGTCTACAGTGGGTGGGCCGATCACGTATTTGCCCGTGACTACGTCCTCATGCCCCTGACCGAAGTCGAGGCTTTCATCGCGCAACACGGCCACTTGCCCGGCCTTCCTTCCGCCGAAGAAGTCGCCACCAACGGCGTAGAAATCGGTCAAACCCAGGCCCAACTGCTCGAAAAGATCGAGGAATTGACTTTGCATTTGATTAGATTGGAGAAGGAAAATAGAGCTCTGAAAGCTGATGTTTCGCCTCTGATTCGAAGCAATTCTGAATGACCTTCCTACAAAAATATTTCCCAATAATGTTGGCCTTGGTGCTTTGCTCGGGGGTGAGAGCACAAGATCAAAAGCATACACACAAAGGTAGCATTGGTATTTACTATCACTATGAAGGAATGCTTCCTTCCGTAGCTTATGAGTTCTCGTTGACTCGGAGAGTTTCGCTTGAACTATCAGCGGGAATGTGGCAGCAAAAGGGAAATAGCGCTTTGTTGTCACCGACACAATCGGCCCGAACAACAAAGTATGCCGTGTCCGTCGATGCCCGGTACTACCTTTTCTTAAATCGCCGCAATCAGCTTGAAGGAATTTCGATTTTGGGCCATTGGGGGCATTTTAGAAGTAGAGTTGTTGCGCTCTTGGATGAATATCTCGGCTTCAGAAATTTTCAAAATGAGTATGGAATCGGCGTATCCGGGCAGTACTTTCTCATCCCACGAATCAGTCTCGGACTCTCCGCAATGGTCAATTACGTATGGGTTACCGACTATCACCTTAATCCCGATGGATCGATCCGCTTCCTCGGAAAGCGCCCCGGCTATCTGCCTATGGGCTTCTTTCAAGTCGGATATAGATTTTAATCTCATGAAATACATCGTACTTGTTATTGTTCTCCTTCCCGAATTGCTCCTGGGACAAAGCAATCTCTTGCTGAACGGAGGTTTTGAGGGAAATTTTCAAAGCACTTATCCGCAAGCGGGAGAATTGTTCTGGCAAAACCCACCTCCCGACTGGATCGAATACAAAGTGTCGAATAGTCTGGATGACGAAAGGTGGTTGGTCGATTCTTTTTTTGTCGCGACCAATCCCAACTTACCGGTCATAAGCTTCGGTAATGGGTACTTTGGCAACGCTTGTACCCCGGGCCAAAATCCCTACGACAGTACAAACAAAACATTGATGGAGGCCGGGGCCGGACGATTTTTTGTCGGACTAAACCATTCGAACGATGGCACCCGAGAAGGGTTTCAGCAACCTTTGCCTTGCATTCTGAATTCGGGAGATTACCGCGTAAGTCTCAAATGGGCGCGGGCCTTTCCCTGCGAAAAGGCGAGGTTCCGAATTCATTTGTCCAGGCGAACCGACCGAACCCACACCAAAATACTGACTCGAAAGATTTCCGGATATACCTTTCAGCCGGGAACCTGGTACGATGAATCCGAAAACTTTACGGTAAAACTGAACAAAAACCGGTGGGAGAATTTGGATTGGCTGGTAATCACGGGAGGTGCTGGTATCGGCAACAACAATTGGAACCGGTATACCTACTTCGATGATGTCCGCCTCTTCCGCCCTTGCGACATCGACAGCGCTTGCTTTCCGGCCACTGGTCAGATCTGCCCCCGGATCGCCGTGCAATCTCCTCCCGCCACGCCATTTCGCATTTATGACATCCAAAACGCCAATTCTCTGCGCTTGCGCATCACCACCGCCGGCAGTCAGGTCGTCGTCGACACCACCTACACCAACCCCAACGGACTGCCGGATTTCTACTGGCCTGGGGAAATCCTCGGTAACAGTGTCGCCTCGGGCACCTACCTCTACGAAATCGCCTTGGGCAACAAGTGTGGCGCCTTCCGGCAATCCGCTGGATTTACCGTCCTGAACGGCATCTACGATACCCTGGTCGCCTGGGTAGACACCACCGCCTTTTGGTCGGAGACGCCCCTTCCCTGTTGTCTGCATACCCTTACCCTCCGAAACCTGGAAATCAAAGGGGACGTCGACTACATCGTCAAGGACACCATCTGGATCCGTGATGGCGTGAGCGCAGCCGCCCAAAGCAACATCCTCATCCAGGCCGGACAAGTCATCGAAATGGACTCGGTAGAGTTTGACGGGACGCTTTCCACAGTTGAGATCCGCGAAGCGCCCTGCGTAGGATGTCGCATCGCCCCTCCCATCTCCGGCGGTACGCCTCCCGATCCCGCCGAGATCGGAACCCACGGTGTGATCAAGGCCGTACCCCCCGCACCGAATCCCGGTGCGGAACCCTCCCTTACTGGCGCAGGGGCGAGTCTTGCGAACGAGGCGGCCGCATTCACCTCCGAAAGTCGGCCATCCTCCGTCCTCCACGCCAACCTTTGGGCCTATCCAAACCCCTGCCGCGGAGCCTTTTCGCTCGAAGTGAAATTGGGGCAACCCGGACCAGTCCGCCTAACCGTATACAATGCAGCCCTGCAACCGGTCACCCACTTGGTTACCGGCGAAACCCTACCGGCCGGTGTCCACCACTACCGCGTGGAACTGGATGAAACGGCGGCCGGAATTTTCTTCGTTCAGCTCATCGCCGCCGGGCAGACCCAAACCGAAAAAATTGTGCAGCAGTGAGTCTGCCGTCGAAGAAGACATTTAAAATTGACCCCACCCAAATTAAACCCTGGCCGGATTTTTGCGTCCTAAAAAAGCAGATGAATTCCGAACCAATGACGCAACTCAATGAACGACAATGGCGGCACCTCCACCTTCGTGCGGGTTTCGGCCCCGGCGTACCGGAAACCTTCAAACGCAAAACTTCCGTTTCGGACGCGGTTGACCGCATTTTTCAGCGGGCCAAACGCGCTCGCCAGATCACGCTGATCTCTCCCCCCTCCACCGACGCCCCGCGGCTGCGCGACCTCCCGCCGGAAGCGCGCAAACAACTCCGCAAGCAACGCCGCCAGGACCTCGTAAGGCTCAACCACCACTGGCTGCAACAAATGGCCACCGATTCGGCACAGTTGCGGGAGAAAATGACCCTGTTCTGGCACGGCCATTTTGCCTGCGCCATCAAGCATCCCCTCGCGATGCAAAACCTGAACAACACGATGCGCCAGCACGCCCTCGGCAATTTTGGTGCGTTGCTCACCGCGGTTTCCAAGCATCCCGCCATGCTCGAATACCTCAACAACAAGCAAAACCGCAAGGGTCACCCCAACGAGAACTTTGCCCGGGAACTGATGGAACTGTTTACCCTCGGACGCGGGCATTACACCGAAAAAGACATCCAGGAAGCCGCCCGCGCCTTTACCGGCTGGAACTACAACCAAGTGGGACAATTTGTCTTTCGCCACCGGCAACACGACTTTGGCCGCAAAACCTTCCGGGGTAAAACCGGTGAATTCGGCGGCGAAGACATCCTCCGGATGCTCCTTGCCGACAAGCAAACGGCCCGCTACCTGAGCGAAAAACTCTACTGTTTCTTTGTGCATCCCGAACCCTCGGCAAAGGCGGTCGAAGAACTGGCCACTGTGCTGTACGACCGCAACTACGACATTGCCGCAACCCTGCGCCACCTGTTCACCGCCCCTTGGTTTTACGACGCCGCCAACCTCGCCGCCCACATCAAGTCCCCGGTGGAGTTCCTGGTGACCATGATGCGTCAGTTGAGCATGAAATTGCCCGAAGCCAAACCGGTCACCAATGTCCAGCGTGTGCTCGGACAAGTCCTCTTCCAACCGCCCAATGTCGCCGGCTGGCCCGGCGGCCAAGCCTGGATCGACAGTTCCACCCTGCTCCTGCGCATGACCTTGCCCCGCGCCCTCATCCTGGCCGATGATCCCGATTTTGAAATCCCGGGCGAACTCATGGACATGGGCACCCGAGGAAATAGCCTGCGCAAAGTCCGCAAAATCAAGGCCGAATTTGATTGGTCCCGCGTCGCGGCTGCCTACCGGGGAATCCCCGACGATGAACTGCCCGAAATGGTCGTCCGCCGCCTCCTCAACGTCGATCCCGCACGACTAAACCTCGCACTCATTGACCGGTACACCGACAAAAGCAGCCGCGGTGCCCGCCTCAAGACCCTGCACTTGCAGGTACTTTCGCTTCCCGAATATCAACTTGCATAGGCCCCCATGAAAAACCTATCCCGCAAAGAATTCCTGCGCACTTCGGCCCTGGCGGCGGCGGGCAGCCTGCTTGTCCCCCGCTTCCTGAAAGCCTTGGAATCCCCAAACCGCCTCGGCAGGGGCGATACAGTCCTCGTGGTCATCCAGTTGGGCGGCGGCAACGATGGCCTCAACACGGTGGTCAATTTCCGCAACGACCTCTATTACCAAGCCCGGCCGCAGATCGCCATTCCAACCTCGGAGGTCATCCGCCTGAACGATGAACAAGGCTTGCATCCGGCACTGGCCCCTTTGCGGGCGCACTTTGACCAGGGAGAATTGGCCATCTTCAATTCCGTCGGCTATCCCAATCCCGACCGGAGCCATTTCCGGTCGATGGACATCTGGCAGACGGCTTCCCGCGCGGACGAATACTTGTCCACCGGCTGGATTGGGCGCTACCTCGATGCCAACTGCGCCGGCCTTCCCCGCCCGACCGGAGCGATTCAGGTCAGCGATCACCTGGACCTCGTCTTGAAAGGTGAGCAGATCAAAGGTTTGGCGGTCAGCGATCCCGCCCGGTTTCACCGCACCGCCGCCTCACCCTGGTTCCGGGCCATCTCGGAGGCGCACCAGCATGCCCACGCCGACCATTCGCAAGCCGACTACCTCTACAAAACGCTGGCGTCCAGCATTTCTTCCGCCGAATACATCCACGAAACCAGCCGCATCGCCCAGGGCAAAGCCGACTACCCGGTCAATCCCCTCGCCAAACGGCTCCGCACCGCCGCCGGTTTCATCCGCTCCGGCCTCGACACGCGGGTCTACTACGTGGACACCAGTGGATTCGACACCCACGTCAACCAGAAAGCCCAGCACCAGCGTCTGCTCGAAGTCTACGCTGCGTCCGTGGATGCATTTGTCCAAGACCTCAAAGCGGGCGGACGCTGGCAAGATGTCTGCATCCTCACCTTCTCCGAATTCGGGCGGCGGGTCCAGCAAAATGCCAGCGGCGGTACCGACCACGGCACCGCCAACAACCTGTTCGTCCTGGGGGGAGGATTAAAAAAATCCGGTCTCATGAACGCTGCACCCAACCTCGCCGATCTCGACGGCGGGGACCTCAAGTTTCAGGTAGATTTCCGGCAAATCTACGCCGAACTACTGACCCACTGGCTCAAGGCCGATCCCCAACTAGTGCTGAAGGGAAGTTACCCATCGCTCGGGATGTTCGGGTAAAAATCCGGCGAGATCACCGGCGGCACCGGGAAAATCCGAAGCCACAAATGATCTCGTTCCGTTGATCATCGACCAATGATTTAGCGCAAAACGACCTTCCGGGTCATTTTCCGGGCCCCATCGTTCAACTCGACGATGTAGACGCCGGCCGCGTGGCCCTCGGAGCGCGCATTCCAGACCACTTCGTCCGTCCCGTTTACCGGCAGCGATTTGACGGCCACGCCGAGCACGTTGTAGATGGTCAATTCGCCGGCGAAATCTTCCTCCACTTCCAGGTCGAGGTGGAGTTGCTCGGAAAATGGATTCGGCCAGGCGGCGAGGTCCAATTGCGGCTGGGGGGTGGCCGTCTTGGCGGCAGCATTTCCCAGATGGGCGACACTGGTCACGATGGTCCGGGCAAATGCCTCACTGCGCACATTCACCGTGATGCTGTACACGCCATCGGCGAGGTCGGTGCCAGTTTGGGCGGAGAACTGCTGTCCCTCTCCTTTGAATTCAAGGACCATCGGAGCAGCGTCGACTTGATTCAATGCGAGGTCCATCGTGCGGTGCAGCACTGCGGTCACGCGCAAATCGGCGGGAAATTCCTTTTTCAGCTCCGGTAGGTCCACCGTGAATTCCATGGCTGAACCGAGCGGATACACCGGTTTTTCTGCGGAAAGTCCGGTGTGCAGGCGTGCCTCGGGACCATTCGGCACCGAAACCAAGGCGACAAATTCACCTTGCGTAGCGATTCGATAGGTGCCGGCGGCGGGCTGATTCAATTGCCAAAATCCATCGGCCAAGCGTTGCAGCGCGGCGGCACCTTGATCGCCGGTGACTTGGAGATCGCTCGCCTCAGTTCCGAGCAGTTGGATGTGGACCATTTCCGCACCTTCCTCGACGACGAACGTTTGGTTGTCCGCCAGTGACGTCACAATCTGCTGGTGGCTGCTGACCGTCGCATTGGGATTGTAATCGCTCGGCGTGGGGATTTGGGCGGTGCGCAAAGTCCCGTTGAGGGTGCCTTTGATGTAGGGCCAGACCAAATCCCCACGCGTTACTTCAAAGTGATCCAGTTCAGTCTCCGAGGGACCAGGGTAATAGGGAATGCCAAACCAGCCGTAGGCTTTGTACTGCCCGCCGAACAGTTCGGTTCCGCCTGGGCGCAGGCTGCTGCTGTAAGGCACCACCCCGTCGTTTCCGCCGGAAGATTTGCTGCCCCCATTCAGGTAGAGGATATCCTGGGGGATGGAAAGGCGCGCCAGGGGACCATTGCCCCAACCGCCGAGCGTAGTGTAACCGACTGTATTGTTGGGATTGTTATCGGTGATGGAGCGGAAAAAGCTCAAATAGCCCCGGGTAAGGCTGCGGGTGGCATCATTGTCCTGCATGAAAATGATGTTGACGAGACTGAGGAGCCAAGAATTGGCGAGCTCGGCGACGTAGGTACCGTTGTGGGGCGTGCTGAGGGTAAATGCCTGCGAGACCTTGCCATTGGCGCCGAAATGCACGATGGCGGCATCGGTGTCGACCCCACCTTTGCTCCAGCCGATGACGACCACGTCACTCACCCCGTAGTACTGGGTCACCCGGTCGATGATGCGGTTCAACATGAAACCATTGGTCCAAATGTGACGGTTGGGTGTCAAGGACACGAAGGCAGCGCGGTAGCCATCCTGGTACACGTCGTGATACATGTTGTCGTCACCGTTGTACCACACGCTCGCGTTTGAGGCGTAGCCGTGGACAAATACCAGTACCGGCTTCGAGGAAGAGTTGGGCGGGGTAAGGCCGAAATGAATGGTATTGTCGTCGTTGCCGTTGTAGAGATCGATTCCCACCGGAATGATCTGGGTACCTTCACTGGGGTTGGGGGCGGCCAATAAAAACTCGTTTGGGGGACCGAAATCTTCAATGTTGGGGTTTTGGAACTGAGCGGAAACGGGCGGGCACAGCAGCAACAAGCTGACCGCTGCCGTTAAGACAATTGCGTAAAATTTCATTTTCTAATGCGATTGATTTTTTGAACTGGCGGGTAAAATAACATCCTGGGGGCTGATTTGCAACTGATCTGCCCGGGGGGAAAGCCGCGGGATGATCAATGCGTGCATTGCATCCAGCTTTTTCGATTTAGTATGCATGCATAATAATTAAACTTTTTCTCCCCTTGGCACTTGGGCTGGGAAAGATTACGGAATTCGGTGCCGGTTCCGCGGCCTCAATTTGAGGTTCGCGGGGAGTGCGGGGTTGTGACCGGAAAAGAACAAGGGCGTGCCGTTTTATGGGCACGCCCCTTGAATCACACAAAAATTTTACAAACCCAAAATAAAGGTCAAGGTCAGTCGCTGACATTTCGCCAGCGAACTGATGGCTTTCTGGTTGTCGTATGATCAGCCGTCCGAATTCAGAAATGTCTTAGGGAAATAAGTTCCAGGCTGATAAAGAACGTAGCAAAACATCGGGAACCGGGCGGGTGTAGGTCTTATGAACTTGCCGTTGCCCCGGCGCTTGCCTTACCCTACAAACATCGGAATTTTGGACCGGAGGGCTTATCACACCTGGGACAGGCTTTGTAACAATCGGGACAAGCAAAAAGGAGAATTTCCAACAATGGCTATCCGCTTCTTTGCCACACGTGGTATTTGTTCCAATGCCGGAGTGAATTGCCCAGGATGGTCGCAAATCGGGTTTCCCCTTCGTAGCGTCGGTTCAGCTTGTAGCAGAATTCGTCCAGGTAATTCTGCAAGTACTTTTCGCTCACGCCATGGAATATCCCCGAGAGGTTGCGCTTCACGTTGGTGACCGAAATGTGTACCCAGGGCAGCAATTTGACCGCCTTTTTGCCTTGGGCCTGCACCGGGAGGTGCCT
>JBCCQH010000077.1:0-36999 GCA_039024435.1 Bacteroidota bacterium | reverse complement strand
GCGCGGGAAGGGGAAGTCCATCCTGAAGAAATGATGTTTATCGTGCGGCACCGCGACGGACTGAATCTGCAAGGCCCAAAATACGCGGGCTGGCGCGACGATATGAAGGAAAAGGTGATTCGCTTTCTCAAAGTGAGCGCCGAGGGGACCGGCGGTACACTGGTGCCGGCATCCCTGGATCGGGCCGCGGCATTTTTCGAAATCGCCGGATCGGACCGGTCCGAACTGGAACGGATGCTGCAATAAAAATGGGGCCGGAGGTACAGCAAGCTGTCCAACCGGCCCTTCTACCCACTTACCTAATTTATGAATCAGGGTCGTCCCGGAGTTGTTTTGCCGGAGCGATGGCGGTTTTTTCTTTGGGGATTGGGCGGTCAATGATCGGCCAAGGCTCGAAAGCCGCCGCAATGAATACATCCAGGAGAAGCCGGTTCCCCCGTCGAATTACATCTTTCTTCATTGGGATTTCCGTTGAGTGCGATCAACAGCAATACGGATAGAATCGGGGTAATGTCTGCTCCTCTAAGTCGGTCGTTTACGGCCCGGGAATCGCCCCAAGCCTTCGCAAATTACAAAGCGCCAGAAATAAACCACAGCAAAACCGAGACCGATATTACAATGGCAGATGCAGAGTGGAGGGCTTCATTGTGCTGAAGGACACGCTTCTAAGCGGATTTGTTGACTTTTCCTCCACGAATCTCTCCCGATAACCTTTCGGGTTGCACACCACAATTTGCCGGGCCGTGACGTCACAGCGACCAATCCGAGAAAATGGCGGGCATGTATTGGGTCAACTGTACATGAGGTTGCACCCGCGCATTTCGGCGTGGTCCAGCCGTCCCAGCACTTCAAAGCTGCCGTCGGGGAAGGCCCGGCCCAGATCGTCGGTCCGGATGAAGGCGCAGGAATGCCGGTTGGCGAGGTCGGTGACGTTGATCCGCCCGGTTTGCCCGGTCGGGAGCACGCGGCCGGGCAGATAGGGATCGGTGATGGTGACGCGCATCCACGGCGGACACCGGAAGCGGGCATACGTCGCCCCGGGTTCCGGCGTCAGGTAGGCTTGGCTCAACAGTTCGGTCATGCCGTACTCGGAGTGGATGGCGCCGACCCCGAGTCCATCGCGCAGAATCGTGTGCAGTTCCGCGCGGATCATTTCTTTGCGCCGCCCCTTCATGCCCCCCGTTTCCATCACCACCGCATTGTCCGGCAGGTCCAATTTTCCCTCTTCCGCCAAATCCAGCAGCGCGTAGGTCACCCCGATGAGCAGGATGCGGTCACCACTTTTGGCGGCGGATTGCAGTGCCCGGCGCAGCCGGTCCCGGTCGTGGAGGTAAAAGTCACTGCCCAGATTTCCGAAATCCTCCATCCAGGTTTTGACCATCCAGACCAGAGACGAGTGCCCCCGTTCCAAGTAGTGGGGCAAGAGGGCGAAAATGCTCCAATTGCCCGGTCCGTAAAACTGGCGAAATCCGCGCAGCGCGGTTTTCCGGTACAGCGCGGCTTCTCGAATCCGGTGGCGCGAAGGAATCTGCCCGGTGGTGCCGCTGCTTTGGAACTCAATCTCCGGCGTCCAGTCGCCGCCCGTCCGAAAATCGTGTTCCTTAAAGAAGGAAATCGGCATGAAGGTAGGGGATTCGGTCCCCAGCAATTCACAAAACCGGCGCACGATGGGGTTTTGGGCGCGTTGGTAGTCCCAAAGTTGCGCGGCGGCGGCGTCGAAGTCCAGGTCGGAGGCAAACGGATCGGCAAAGGGGCTCGGCATGGCACAAAGATACCGCGAATTGTTCGGCGGAGAAATGGCGGCGGGCTGCCGGGCGCTCAAATTGTTGTCGGCCCCCAACAAAAGTAAAGGGCCCCCGGCACCGGGAGCCCTTTCGCCATGTAAGAACCTCAATTGTAGGTCGAGTTTTATCTTGGTTACTGGGCCACCTTGACCCCGTCGGTACTGAGTTCAGCTTTGCGGCTTTTCTCGAGCTTGGTGTACTTCACGCGGATGTTGATGTCACCCTTGACCAACTGGATCGTGTGCTCGGTGTCGCTGGATGAGAGGACCTGGTAGTCGACTCCAGCTTGCGCGGCGGCGGTTTTGTTCGTGCGCTCTTCTCCCGGACCATTTGGGCCCATCACCATCATCAGGTAGGAGGGGAGGCCATCGGCTCCGGCAAATCCGCATCCGCCAATCGTGCCGGCATTCACCCAGACACTGAAATTCACTTCCCAGAAATACTCAGTCACGCAGCAAGGATTGCCAAAAGCACCTTCGTAGTAGAGCTGGAAGTCGCCCGGGAGGCTATTGTAGTAGGATCCGTAACGGAATACGCCCGGGATAGAACTGTTGTTGGTCCAGACGTAGTCCGGCTGGTGGGTCACCCAATCCAGGCCAAAGAAGGCCGGGCCAGGAACGCCGTCCGGGCCGTAAGAACAAGGTGGCGGCGCGTTGCAGGTGTCGCAGGTATCGACAAGACAACCGCTGAAGGTAAACATCGAAGCCAGCAGAACCAACAGTGCGAGCGGGGTAGATATGTGAAGCTTTTTCATGATACGTTCTATTTTTTGTGTAAGGACATTCAAGTTATTTGGTCATCTGCTCCCATGGTTTCAATTCCTGTGCCAGAATCGCGCCGCGCTGCCCCAAAACGGATAATTTTTTGGACGAAAAAGTTAGGAAAAACGTTTTAGGTGGGGTAAAATCGCCGGTTTTGGTCGGAGAAGAAATTTTACATTTTTTGTATAGTATGCTGGACAATGCCGGGGCGAGCTTGCCCAATTGCCGCCGACAATGGACAGCGGTGCCGGGAAAGTCGGGCAGTCGCAGGCAGGTGCGCCGGGGACGATGCCGGAACCTCGTGCCGGTGATCTCGTACAGATTACTGGTCACGGCTTGTCGATAACTGCAAAAGCCGTCTTTCGCAAGCCTGCGAATTGAGGTAAATTGCTTGCTTACATGATATCCAAACAACATCTGAATTTATGCTGATGGCGCGCAAAGCAAACACGGTGAAAGGAAGATCGGGCGCCAAAAAGAAAAAGCAGCCGAAAGGCAAGGGCAAAGGCAAATCAGCCGGTGCCCAACTGAAAGCGGTGCTCTCTTTTTTGCGGTCTCCCGAGGGCCGCAAAGTACTCGCCTTGGGCGGAATTCTCGTCAGCGCCTTCATGTTGATCGCCTTCGTTTCCCACTTTTTCACCGGTTACCAGGACCAGAGTACCCTCGAATCGGGCGAGCGGGCGAGCAATTGGTTGGGTTCCATCGGAGCCTGGATCTCGCAGCTTTTCGTCAGCCGGGGTTTCGGGATCATGGCCATTCTCATTCCGGTGTACACGGGACTGTGGGGATTTGCCATGCTGGAAAAGAAGCACTACCGCACCCTCTGGAAGCTGCTGAAGTACGTGATTTTTGGGGTGCTGTGGGGATCGGTCTTCTTTGCGTTTGTTTCCTTTGTCATTTGGAATGAGCCGAGCTTGTTGGGCGGTGGCTTCGGTTGGTACCTCAATGATATCCTCCGGGGTGCCATTGGGGGAATCGGAGTGGGGCTCTTAGTGCTGGTCAGCTTGTTGATGTTTTTGGTGATCAATTTCAACCTGGAATTCCCACTGAGCCGCTGGTTGGGCCGGGAACCCAAGTCGGAAACCGAAGAAGGCAAAGCGGCCGAGGTCGCCGAGGGCGAGGCCACGGCCGAAGAAACTGTACCGGAAGAAGAAACGCCGGAAACCGAAACTGAAACCGCCGGAAACGATTTTGTCATTTCCGTGCGCCCCGCTGAGGAGGCAACAGAAAAAACTGCCGAACCCACTGCTGAGGAGTCCCCCAAGCCGGTGGAGCCCGCCGCCGATGGCAGCATTGAGCTGGAGATTCGGCCGGAAGACCAGAAAAAGCCCCGCAAGAAGGACAAGAAGCCGGCTACCGATCTGGAACTGGAAATCACCCTGCCCACGCCGGATCAGATCCCCGAAATCAACCCCGGAAACGAAACCGAAACCAAGCCGGAGCTGACTTCTTCTGAGCCGGTGGAGGCCGCCCCGGAAATCCCGGCGACCGCACTCTCCTTGGAAGGCGACAACATCCAGGAAGTAGAAAAGGAACGCTTCGAGAAGATCATTCCCGACGCAGCCAAAGAAACCCTCGGCGAAGGCGAGGACCTGGGCGATTGGGAAGAGTACGATCCCAAACTCGAATTGAGCGATTACCAGCACCCCACGATTGACCTGTTGCTGAGCCGCGACTCGGCCAAAAGCCGCGAGGTGAACCGCAACGAATTGGAGGAGAACAAGAACAAGATTATCACGACCCTCCAGCACTACAAAATCGACATTACCTCGATCAAAGCGACCATCGGTCCGACGGTCACGCTCTACGAAATCGTGCCCGCGCCGGGCGTGCGCATCGCCAAAATCCGCAATCTGGAAGACGACATCGCTTTGAGCTTGAGCGCGATGGGGATCCGGATCATCGCCCCGATCCCCGGAAAAGGCACCATCGGGATTGAAATTCCGAACTCAAAGCCAGAAATCGTAGGCATGCGTTCGGTGATGGCGACGGAAAAATTCCGCGATACCAAAGCCGAGTTGCCGTTGGTACTCGGCCGGACCATCTCCAATGATGTCTATATTGCCGACCTCGCCAAGATGCCCCACCTGCTCATTGCCGGAGCGACCGGACAAGGGAAATCGGTCGGGATCAACGGCATCATCTCATCGATCCTGTACAAAAAACACCCCGCACAGGTGAAGTTTGTGCTCATCGATCCGAAAAAGGTGGAACTGAGCCTTTACTCAAACCTGGAGCACCACTTTCTCGCCAAGCTCGAAGACATGGACGAACCGATCATCACCGATACGAAGCTGGTGATCAAAGTCCTGAACAGTCTGTGCAAAGAAATGGATGATCGCTACGATTTGCTGAAAAAGGCCAAGGTCCGCAACATCCGCGAGTACAACGAAAAGTTCATCAATCGGCGGCTGAATCCGCGCAAAGGGCACCGCTACATGCCTTACATCGTGCTGATCATCGACGAATTTGCCGACCTGATGATGACCGCCGGGAAAGAGATCGAGACCCCGATTGCCCGCCTGGCGCAGTTGGCGCGGGCCATCGGCATCCACCTCATTCTCGCCACCCAGCGGCCCTCCGTCAACGTGATCACCGGCATCATCAAGGCCAACTTCCCGGCGCGGATTTCCTACCGCGTGACCTCCAAGGTCGACTCACGTACGATTCTGGACTCGGGGGGAGCGGATCAGTTGATCGGGCGGGGAGATATGCTTTTGTCCACCGGCAGCGAAATGGTGCGCATCCAAAATGCCTTCATCGATACGCCGGAGGTGGACGATTTGGTGAGTTTCATCGAAGCCCAGCGGGGCTATCCGCAACCGTTTTTCTTGCCGGAAGTCGCGATGGACGGGGAAGAACCAGAAGCGGGCGAACCCGACCTCAAGGACCGGGACAGCATGTTTGACGATGCGGCGCGCCTGGTCGTGTCCCACCAGCAAGGTTCGACCAGCCTCATTCAGCGGCGGCTCAAGCTGGGTTACAACCGTGCCGGACGGATCATCGACCAGTTGGAAGCGGCGGGGATCGTCGGGCCCTTTAGCGGGAGCAAAGCGCGCGACGTATTGGTCCACGACGAATACGCCCTGGAGCAGATCTTGAACGATTTGCCTTGACGCCAAAAATTTTGTGCCGCAAAACAAAATCGGCACGGAATGTGCTTAGGTATTGGGAAGCGGAAGCCGACCCGGCGATCTGCCCTTTTTAAACTGCGTGATTATCACGACATTTGCACAAAATCGACACATTAGGAACGACTCTCATGAAACATCTTAGGACAGCAATCGGAATTTTGGCGCTGGTCTTCGCGGTGTCGGCGCTTCAGGCCCAGAGCCCGCAAGCCGATAAGCTGATCAAGCAATCCAAGGCGAAGTTTGAAGGTCTCAAGGACCTCAAGGCCTCTTTTGTCTACACCCTGAACAATCCCAATCTGAAAAAGCCCATCGTCAAGCAAGGGACCATCGTCCTGAAAGGCGAGAAGTACAAGATTGAGTTTGCCGACGAATCCATGTACTGCAACGGAAAATACCTTTGGGTGCTGCTCGTCGAAGACGAGGAAATCATCAAATCGGACGTAGACGCGGAATCCTCGATCACGCCGGATCGCCTTTACAAGGTCTACGAAGAGGATACCAAAACGAAATACGACGGGGTGGAAAACGGCGCCGAGAAGATCTCGCTGTTCTCCAACAAGAAAACCGGCGATATCTGGAAGACCGAGCTGTGGATCAACAAGTCCAACAAGCTGATCGACAAGGCGGTCATGCACGCCCGCAATGGGTCCACTTACACCTACGTGATGAGCGATTTGCAGTCCAATCTCGGCATCAACGATGGGATTTTCAATCTCAACGAGGCGGAGTACGAATCAAAAGACTGGATCATCACCGATCAGACGGATATGTAATTCCCGAGCGAAAAAAACGGTGGCCGCGGTCCTTTTGGGCGGCGGCTTTATTTTTTGCGGACGTATTCGTAGCGGGTTACCGCGCCTTGGGGCAGGCCGGGGAGAAGGGTAATTTGTTCGGTTTTGAGTCCCGCTTCGTCAAAGGTGTACTGGACGGACTGCAATTCTTTCCCTTCCTTGCCGTACTGCGACTCTTTGAAGAGGCGTCCTTCCGCGTCGTAGAGGTAGTTGATCCCGAATTGCAGGTCGTCATCGGGGCCCAACTGTTCGATGCGGATGGCGCGGTCTGCTTTGTCGAATTCGGTGATGAAATGGCTCAGGGTATCGCCATTGTACCGCTGGCGGGTGACCCGCCATTTGCGGGGTTGAATGGTGTAGTGTTCTCGCCAGGTGATGGAATCGCCGAGGTACTCGGTAACTGTGGTGGGCTGGCCGAGGGCATTGTAGGCGGTGGTCTTGCGGAAGCGGCGGTTGCGTTGCTGGTCGGTAAACCAGGCTTCGGTTTCGTTGCCGGTGGGGTCGTAGCGGTAACGGCGGGTGAGGAGGGTGTCTCCGGAAGGCTTGAACAGCGTTTCGGAGCGCTTGTTTTTCCGAGCATCGTATTCGTACACGGCGCGGTAGCTGCGGCCCTGGGGAGATTTGACCACTGAGCGCAGCAGGAGATCGCCTTGCCAGGTGTTCTCCACCGATTTGCGCAGTTCCCCCTGGGCAGTGCGGGTCTCCTCGGAAATGAGGTTGCCGCGGGGATCGTAGCGGGCGATGGTGATTGGGCTCCACGTAGCGGACTCGTTTGGGGAGGGCTGCAGGGTGCGGACTTCGCGGACCCCGAGGCGGGCGCGTTCGGCCTTTTCCTGCTGGGCGAGGCGTTCCTGGTAGGGGATAAATTTTTCGACTGCGGTAGTATCCGCGTCGAGGTCGGTCGGGGACGGCGTGGAGGCGGCATCCGCCGGGGCGGAGGTACAACCGGGGAGCAAGCAGGCGACAGCAATCAGAAATAGGGCAAAGGTGCGCATGGGGCAAAGATACATCCGGGCTTGTTTTTCCTGCCAACATTTCCCAACATTGCCCCCATTCAAGCTTACCACACCATGAAAAAAGTATTCCTCGGCGGCACCTGCAGCGGCAGTCATTGGCGGCAAGTGCTCATTCCCCGTTTAAAAATCGCCTATTTTGATCCGGTGGTCCCGACCTGGACCGAAGCCGATTACCAAAAAGAACTGGCGGAGCGGGCCGAATGTGATTACCTGCTGTACGTTCTCAGTCCCAAGGCAGAGGGCTATTATTCCGTTGCGGAAGTCGTGGACGATAGCAACAAGCGCCCGGAACGGACGATTTTAGTGCTGCTGGTGGAGGATGGCGATCAGCAATGGTCACCGCACCAGTGGCGGTCGCTACAAAAGGTAGGAGAAATGGTGCAGCGCAACGGGGGACATTGGCTGGAAAACCTGGAGGCCGCGGCCCAGTTCCTGAACCAACTTTGAGCGAGGTAGCCCCCACCCAAACGGCGGGCTATTTGATGCCGGGGAGTTCAGTGAAGGATTTGATCCCCCGGACAAAGTGTTGCCAAACGATGCTTTTGCGGTAGTAACCGGATTGTTGGGCGGGGATGCGCTCGATTTCTTGGTAGGTCTCCCGGCGCGCTTTGAGCCAGTAGCCAAAAGATAAGAAAAGCTTCCAGTGGGCTTTGAAAATGGCCCCGATGGTCGCAAAATCGCCTTGGAACAGGGCCCGGATGGCCCAGACCCCGTCGAGCAAAAGCCTCAGGAAGAGTTTGTACCCCACCTGGCGGCCGGGGAAATTCTTCAGCAGGGTAGCCAGGCTGTTGTGGGCGTTCAGGTAGGTCTTGCGGGGACTGGACTTGGGGAGGGTACCTCCGCCGAGGTGCCAGGCCTTGCCGTGGGGGGTGTACATGACTTTGTAACCGAAGTTTTTGGCCCGCCAGCAGAAATCGATTTCCTCCATGTGGGCAAAGTAGCGGTCTTCAAACAGACCGATCCGGTCGGTCACCGACTTGCGGATGAGCATGCAGGCACCGGTCGCCCAAAAGATTTCCTGGACGGCATCGTACTGCCCGGTGTCTTTTTCATTGCACTCAAACAAGCGGCCCCGCGAAAATGGATATCCGTACACGTCCAGGTAACCGCCGGCGGCTCCGGCGTATTCGAAGTGGTCCCGGTCCTGATAGGCCAGCAATTTAGGCTGGACCGCGGCCACCGTTTCGTCCGCTTCCATCACTTCTACCATCGGGCCGAGCCATCCGGGATCGACTTCGACGTCGTTGTTCAGCAGGACGAAATAGGGCGTATCGACGTGGGGAAGCGCTTTGTTGTTCCCGGTGGTGAAGCCGTAATTGCGGTCGAGTTCGAGGAGGCGGACCGAGGGGAATTCCGCCTGGAGGTAGGCGATGCTGTCGTCGGTTGAGCCATTGTCCACGACCAGGACCTGGAAGTTTGCGTAGGCAGTCGCCAAGACCGAGGGCAGAAACTGTTCCAGGAACTTGCGGCCATTCCAGTTGAGGATGACAATGGTAACCCCGGGGACCATGGATCAGCGTCCGAGATTGGAGAGGTCCATGCCGGGGATATTGGGCATGAAGTTGGAAGAGACCTGGCTGATTTCGTCACGGGCCTTGGCCTCGGCTTCTTCCATGACTTTGTTCACGGCGGCGGCGATGAGGTCTTCCATGATTTCTTTGTCCGCCGGATCCATGATTTCGGGGTCGACCTCAATTTTAAGGACTTTGCGGTTGGCATTGGCGGTGACCTTGACCATGCCCCCGCCGGATTCGGCCGAAACGTGAATGTCATCAAGGCGCTTGCGGGCGTTTTCCATCTCCTCTTGCATTTCCTTCAGCTTGCCCATCAATTCCATCGGGTTAAACATAATTTCTCGCGTTATTTGGGTGGTTATCGGATTGGTTATCACGGCAAAGATAGTCAATAAATGCTTTTTCGGTGGGTGAGATACGCGGCAGAGCGGACGACAAAAATGTCAAAGCTGGGAAAGTCCGTGCTTCTGCAGGACACGCCGGGCGCCTGCGGTCCACTTTTACGGGGCAAATTTTGGGGAATTGGGGCGCCTTGGCTCCGGGACGACCTCAGGGTTTTCCCGCCGGGTAAATCCCGGAGGCAAAATTGGTGCCTGCCCATTCGGAATTGGTTGAGGGCAAGGTTGGCTTTGCCACCGTTGGGAAACCGGGGTCACCGGGCTGACCCCACCTCAATCAGCGGGCTTGCCTCCCGAAGTCCGCTATTGTCCTTCCGAAGCCGATTGTTTACTTTGAACCATGGAGTGGAGTGCGGAACAAGTCGCCTACGCCCGTTTTCGGGCTTCTCACTTGGTGGAATTGCGGCCGGAGGGAGCGGAAGAAGCTGTGGCGGAAAATCTGCTGGGCATGCAGTCGCAGATTTTTACTGCGGCCTCGCTGGCCTTGGCCATGCGGCTGGAAAGCGGAAGCCACGCGGCCCTCGCCGCGAAGTTTTCTGAGCGCCGCACACTGATCAAAACCTGGGGGCAGCGCAATACGGTTCACCTCTACGCCAGCCACACCTTGCCGCTGTTCGCGAATGCATTTCACTCCGGGCATTCCTGGAGCAAAAAGCAATTCCTCAAATCAGGAGGCTCACGGGAGGGGTACGAAGATCTGATCCGGCACACGGGCGCATTTCTGCGGGCTGAAGGCTGCTGCACCCGGGAAGCGATTGCCGATTTTGCCACGGGAATCGCCCCCCATTTTCCGGCGGTAGGCAATTGGGGCGGCATCCTCGTCGAACTGGGGCGGCGCGGGCAACTCTGCCTCGGAGGCTACGACCAGGCAGCGGGCCGACAACTGATCTACTCGCCCTACCACTGGTGGCCAGAGGGCTATCCCGAACCGATGGTACCGCCGGGGGCCGCCGACCAGAATCCGGAATTGATGCGGCGCTACTTCCAGGCTTACGGCCCGGCGACACTGGCGGATTTTGCCCATTGGCGGGGGGTAGCGCGGCAGGTGGCCCAGACTTGGCGGGAGCAGATCGCGGATCAATTGATCACTGTGCCGTTGGCGGGGCTGCCGTTGTATGCGGTAAAGTCTGGATTTTCCCCGGTGGATCCCGCCATCGAGCGTTCTGATCTGCCGAGTACCCTGCTGTACCGCTTTGATCCGCTGGTCCTCGCACACAAGGAGAAGGGATGGCTCGTTCGGGAAAAGGACTACAAAAAGGTATGGCGAATCGCGGCGCACGTCGAAGGGGTCGTGCTGAAACAGGGGCGCATCGTCGGGGTATGGAAGTTCCAGCGCAAAGCGCGGCGGCTGGTTTTTGTGGTGTATCACTTTCGGAGCCGGGAAAGGCTCGGCAAGCGGATATTGGCGCGAAAACTGGACCGCATCGCGGCGCACTTGGGCTACGCGCAGTGGGAGTGGAAAGAAGCCGTCTATTGAACCGAGAAATCCGACCGATGGGAGAGTGGCATTCTGCGGTCAACCAGTGGCATCACTCGACGAGCTGATCGGCGACCGCTTCGCAAAAGCTGCGGACCCAGGCGGTGTACTGGCTACCGGAAGGATGCAGATTGTCATTGGCAACCCAGCCCGAGGTGTCCTGGCGGGAAATCGGGGTGATGTCGTAGTAATCGATCCCGTAGGACTCGGTGATTGTACGGCTGGCGGTGTTGAATTCGTCGATGCCCTGAGAAATGCCAGCCTGATTGCCCTGCCCGAAAGGCGTGTAGCCGTAGTCCGGAATCGATACAACAAATACACGTCCGGTCTCTCCCCCCGCAAGGGCGACCGCCCGCAATAGCAATTGCTCAAACTCGTCGGCGAAGTCAGAAAGGGGGCATCCACGGAACTGGTTGTTCACCCCAATCAACAGCGACATGAGATCCCACGGTGCCTGGAGGCCAGCATCGTCCATGCCCACACTGAGTTCGTCGGTGGTCCATCCGCTGGTGGCAACAATCAGGGTCGAATCAAACCAGATGTTTTTGCTCCGAAGCCGTTCGACCAACTGGTTGGGCCAGCGCTGGTCCTCAGCAACGCTTTCTCCGATGGTGTAAGAATCGCCCAGGGCGAGGTACCGGTCAAAATTGAAGATCGATGCGCTTTCCGGATCGGAGGGCGGACCTTCGGACTGGGAGCATGCCGGGGCGAGGAAACTGAGAAGCAGGAGGGAGAAGAGTAGCCGCATAACATTTAGGTTGGGGGCAAATATAAGCGGATTTGGGAGGGAATGATTGCGGGAGGCGATTCTGGATTCAGAATCGGTGATCGGGATAAAAAAAGGGCGTGTCGGGGACACGCCTTGGCAAGCACCGGGGCAGCACTTGTCGAGCTTGGGAAAAACGGGTGGGGGATTACATGCCTTCGGCGATGTCGTCGCGCAGCAGTTCCTTGAGCAGTTCGTTTTCGTTGAAGAGCAGATGGGCGATAAAGGCCGAATTGCGTTCTTCGTGCTGGATGCCGTGGTTGGGGGGGGAAGCCTCCCGGGGTTGGGCATCGTGTTTCCTGTTTTCTTGTTGCGATTCCATTTTTGGGGTGAATATTTTCCGCACTACGTTGCTGTCCGCGAATGCTCCGCGGGAGATCGTTTCGGGGTAATCGAAAGATGCGCCCATCGGGGGCCATCCTGCTTGTGAATCATTTGGGTGCAGAAGCGAAACCTTCAACCTTGTATCGCTTCTAAAAGGGGATATTACGAATTTCGTAAAAATAAGGGAGAATTCCTATCCATCCGAGATATTCTTCGCAGTTTGTGAGTAAAAGGTTGCAAAATGTAACAATTGTGCATTTGTTTGGGTGATTTTTGATAATTCTGCGATTTGCTACCGGAATTTGGCTGGTTCATGGAGGACCGGCCCTTGGCTGCGTTCTTGGCGCTTTTTAACCGGAGCGGTCGTCCACCCATTTGGCCACGAAATGCGGAATAACCAATTGAAAATAAATAAATTAGGCTTTCAGATTCAACTTCCGCGATCAGCCCTGGTCGCCCATCATTTGTTCAAAAATATCTTCGCGCAAACCATCGACCACGTCGATTTCCTCGTCCATGTGCAAAGTGATGTCGAGCAAGCGGCAGAATTCCTTGATCAAGATGTAATGGTCCCGGGAGCTGACCACAATTTCTCCCGGAATCGCTCGAAAATGCTGGAAAATCTCAATGATGGAATCGGCAGTATCGGTTTCCACTTCGCGGGCCCGGACTGCATCCAAACCCAGAATCCGTCCGCTCTCAATATCCATCAGGACCATGGCTTTGGGAAAGTAGGGCCGCACATCTTGATCCTCCATGATTGGGGCCGGCAGAAAAAACATTTCAAATAGCCAGATGGCGTTGGCTTTTTCCAAGGTGCCCACCGCGGCGCTAACCGCGTCGCGGTCGAAGCGCAACTGCGCCGGAGAAAGGTTAACCGGAGGATCGGGAACAATTTGGGCATCTTGCCATTCGCCGTCGACCTGCTTGCGGAACAAAATCGGCTTCCCGTCGCTCGGCTTGTACTCCGGCACCAAGTCCAGGTTTAGCCGCGCCCGCCGCGCGACGTCCACCGCCTGCTCCAGCGCTACGGTGAGGAAAGTGACCTCGGCGGGATTCGGACTCCAGGGGGCCATGCCCGGCTGGTAACTCCGAAAATCCGGCCAGGCCCGCTGCGCCTGATAATCCCGCCCCAACTTGCGCGCCAGTAAGAGGTCGTCCTCGGCCAGTTCCTCCTGGTATTCAAAGGCGGCGACCAGACAGCGTTGCGTGTAGACTGCCTCCTGGGGATCGCCGTCTTCCTCCTCCAGATCGCCGAACAGCGAGACGTAGCTGCGGTAGCCTTCCGCTCCAGGGTACAGTCCCAGGGCGAGATAATCCCCGAGATTGCCCATGACGGTGCAATAGCCTTTTTCTCCGGTAGCGGGATTGACCACGCCGAAAAGCTGATGGTCCTGCATCCATTTCCAGGGTGCGAGTTCGCGGTAAGCATCGGCAGCGGTAAACAATTGTTCGAGGGCTTCGGTCGAAACTTCGGTTTTCATGGGCTTGGGTATGAGGCAGAAAAATTCCGGCTAGGATCTGCGGCGAAGTTCGGAAAATCTGGGGACATAGCATGGTCAATGGGTTGAATTCTCTATCTTTCGGTCATGAGATCGACCTTGTGCCGTATCCTCCTCCTTTGGGGCTTGTTTCCCGGGCACCTGTTGGGGCAGTCGCTGCTTCCGCCGGGAATGCCCGAGGTCTACCTCGTACGCTACGACAACACTGAACTGTGTGATTACCTGTTTACTGAGGCAATCCAGTGGGCCACGCCCGGGGATACCTCCTTTGCCCTGCTGTTCGACCGCAATGGCGACATTGCGTGGTACGAAACGACGACGGGTACCTTCACGAACTTTACCCTGCTGGGCAACGGGCAGGTAGGCTATTTTACCCAAAGTGAGTACCTGTTGCTGGACAGCTCGATGCAATTGGTCGGGGGATTGGGGTGTGCGAGTAGCCGCCGCAATGATTCCCACGAGCTCATCATTGCCCCCGACGGCCGGACCTTTTTGATCTGTCTTGAGCGGAGCGACGGCGTGGATTTGAGTGGTCTGCTCACCCGCGACGGCGATCCCGGATCCAGCAGCGGAGTACTCTGGACGGGGGTCATCCAGGAACTCGATGGCGCCGGGAACTTGGTAAAGGAGTGGCGCGCCAAGCCGTACTACACCGTCTACGATGTGGATGCGCACTTTTTTACCGATCCCAATGCCCTTTTCCTCAATCACCCGAACGCGCTCGATTGGGACGGCCGCTACCTGCTGGTTTCGCACCGCAACAACAATGAAGTACTGCTGCTCGATTGGGCGACCGATGAGATCGTTTGGCGATTGGGGGGAACCTACAACCAGTTTGCCTTCACCAATGACCAGGGACTCCACGGCCAGCACGACGCCCGCTTTCTGGGCAATGACCGCATCTCCGTGTTTGACAATGGTGTACAGCACAATCCAGCCGAAACCCGAGGGCTCATTTACCACGTCGATACGGTGAACATGACGGTGACGCGGGAAAATGAATACCCGGCGCCCGACAGCCTCTCCGCCATGTCCATGGGTGGATTTCGGGTGTTGCCGGGCGGAGACGTCCTGCGCTCCCACGGCCACAATACCCAGATCAACGGGCCCCGCATCGTACGGGAACACAGCGATGGATCCCCCGCGTGGGAGATCTACTACGACAGCAGCCATTGGACGTACCGGGCCCAGTGTCACACCCCCACCTGGCGCTTGCCGCGCCCGGCGATTCAATGTTTGCCCCAGGGAAATGCCCTCCAACTCTCGGTGGACGCCAGCTACGGCGACTTTCTGTGGTCCGATGGCGCAACGACGGCCACCATCACGGTCACCGATACCGGCCGCTATCAAGTATTTGTCCCTTATGGGCGTGGCCGCATGGGCAGTGAAGTCCTGCATGTCACTTCCCTCAACGGGCAGTGCCCCGCCGTTTCCCGTCCGGAGCCGCAGGTGGGGTCGCCCCGCCCGGCCACACGCGTGCGCACGGTCGACCTGCTGGGCCGGGAAGTGGTGCAGCGCCGAAGAGGCCGCGTGTACGTGGAAATCTACTCCGACGGCACCGCGCGCAAGGTCATGGTTCACTGAGGAATGCTACTCCGGGGCCGCCGCTTGCTCCAGCAAGCGATCCACCAATCTGGGCAGGCCCGTCCCCCCCGGTTCCAGGATAAATTCGATGTTGCGCTGGGTACTCACCTCCGGACGGTTCGGATCGACGAGAAAAATCTGAGCCCGGTCCGGGGCGTATTCCACCAAGGTATTTGCCGGATAGACAACCATGCTGGTGCCCACGATGATGACGATGTCGGCGAGGGCGGTCAGCATCACGGCGCGGGGAAATTCGGGAACGTCCTCCTGGAACCACACGATGTGCGGGCGGAGTTGGGAGCCTTTTTTGCATTTGTCCCCCACTTCAATGTCCTGTCCCGGTTTCAGATCGTAGATCAATTCCGGATCGACGGTACTGCGCGCTTTCATGATCTCGCCGTGAAGGTGCAGGATCCGCTTGGAGCCGGCGCGCTCGTGCAGGTCATCGATGTTTTGCGTAATGATCATGACCTCGTACTTGTCTTCGAGTCGGACGATCGCCTGGTGGCCCGGATTGGGCTGGGCGGCGAGCATGCCCCGCCGGCGCTGGTTGTAAAACTCCAGGACCAGGCTCCGGTCGCGTTTCCAGCCCACGGGGGAAGCCACTTCGGTGACATCGTGTCCTTCCCAGAGGCCATTGGCCCCGCGGAAAGTGGGGATTCCGCTTTCGGCACTGATACCCGCGCCGCTCAGGACCACAATCTTTTTCTTCTTGCTGGTGACGAATTGGGTTTGATGTTCTGTGATTGTCATGGTGCGAATTTACGAGATTGTCCGGAGACGGTTCATTTGCGGGCGTGAGCGGGGGAATTTTTGGGGTATCCGAGGAGTCCACCGGGCCATATCGCCCGTGGGGGACTGGCGGTAGCCGGTTCCCCCCACGGGCAATATATTGTATCCACTATTTTCGGCAGGTGGCGTGATCAATAATGCATCAGCAGCTTGGTACTGGCGCCCCCGTCGGAGGTCTGAATGCGCATGAGTACTGGTCCTTCTGGCAGTTCGTACTGGCTCATATCAAAGCGCAAATCTTGGTCGCCGGGGATCTGATTGCCCTTGAACAGGCGGGCGATCCGCCGGCCATCGAGCGCGAAAAGGTCGACGGTGACGTCGGTCTTGCGCACCAGGGTGTAACACAGGGTCAAGTGCTCGGTAAAGGGATTTGGGAAGACATTGAAGTGGAGGTTCCAGGCCATGCCCGGATCCACGGAGACGGCACAACTGGGATCGGCGTCAACCATGATTTCGACGGGCAGGGTGTCCGCGCCGTATTTGTAAAAGATGGTGTGGGTACCCGCTCCCGCCACGCGCGCGTCGAAGGTGCCAGCGGTAAAGCCAGGACCGTACCAATATCCCTCAGCGGGACTGGCGGTGAGTTGCAGGGCGGTGTCGGTGGCAATGCAGAACAGAATTTGGCCCGTGTACTCCAATGCGGTGCGCTCGTAGAGCTCCGGCACGAAAAAGGCGTGGCCCAGCGAGGTATCCTGGCGCCCAAACCAAAGCAGGTTCCCGCTCAAATCGAATTCGAACAGGCCCCCCTTGCTGGAGGCGACGAAGGTATTGCCGCCGTTGAGGCGGGCGCAGGTGCCATCTTCGGCGGTAAAGAATTCGCTCGGCAATGCGTAGGAGCGGTCGATCATGAAGGTCGGCGTTGCGTAGCCCCAATCGATCCACCAGTCAATCGCCCGGGTCACAGTACCCTGGGAAGTCAAGTCGAGCATGAGGTAGTTCGCGCCGTCGGCCAGCCCGATGGACGTCGGGCGCTTAAAGGTATCCGGCATCATAATGTCGATGTTGCCATTGTCGCCGCAGGTCCAAAGCGGATTGCCGGTGATGCGGCTGACCTTGACCAGGTGATTCTCGTCGCGGAAGGTGACCATGTAGTTTCCGTCGAGGTCTTGCAGGAGTGAACTGGCGTGCTTCCAGTCGATGGCTTCCGCCCCAAACTTGGGCACCCAATAGCCTCCGGGATCGGGACTGGAGAGCGGATCGTAGTGGTCAAAAGCACTCCAACTCCACACCAGCGTTCCCTGATTGTCCACTTCGATGATGCCGGGGGCGACGACGATGGCATTGGCCGAGCCGCCTACCGACGACTTGTCCACTGTCTGGGGGATGGCGATCAAAGCGGTGATGTTGCCGTCGCGGTTGCGAAAGGCGCTGTGGTGGGGATACCAATTTGGGTTGAGGGCGTGGACGTCAATGTCGGCAATGGTCTCGCCGGCAAAGCTTTTTTCGAGGATGCGGCCGCATTCCAGCAAAAAGACGGATTGATCATCGGTGACATTGACGTGCTGGCAGAGCTGGTCACCGCTGGGTGCGGGATCGCCCGGCATTTCTTCGTACCAGAGGAGTTCGCCGCTGCGGTCAAAGACTTGTACCACCTTGTTGGGATCCGGCATCCGGTTGCTGGACAGCAAAAATCCCCCCAGGGAAGCTCCTGGGGCGGTAAAGGTAGAGTCTACCCCGAAAAAGCCAACCGCGGTGGGCAGGGCGGCAACTGTGAAGTCGTTGGGGTTGCTGCTGGAACACGCGCTCGGATTGAAGGCCACCACGCGAAAGGCGTAGGTCTCGGTCGCTTTCAGTCCGATGACCGCAATCGAGTGTTGGGTGTTCGTGGCGGAGACACCCGTGCTGCTCCAAATGGTATCGTTCCCGTTCCAGTAGCCGTATTCCACGTAGGCGGAAGCGGCCGGTGCCAGCGTAAAATCGATGTCGTAACGCAGCACGTTATCGGTATGGGCGGTAGAAGTGATCCCGGAAACAGCGATCTGGGCGGAGACAAGCGAAAAGCAAAAGACAATCATCCACAACGTGGCGGCAAACTTCTTCATCTGATGAAAATTGCGGTTGAATACCTACAAATACTACGACAGCAAGTTACGGGAACTTTTTTGTTCGGAAAAATTGTGGTTCGAGAATGTCGCCTGCAAATCGCTCGATTCACAGGGTTGTGACGTGAATTTTGAGCTCTTCGACGACGCGACAGATGTAGTTTTCCAGTTCCGCCAGGTGTTCCGGAACCCGGTCGAGGTCCTCTTGCTCGCGGGCCATGTGTTCCAGTTGGCGAAACTTTTCCTTGAGGTCCGGGGCGCCGCTGTAGGCGGCCGAAGATTTGGTGCGGTGGGCGGTGGCCCGGACGGTTTCCCAGTCCGCTTCCGCGTGGGCGGCCTTCAGTTCCTGAATGGCTTCCGGTAACTTGACGATGAGCTTTTCCAGGATGCCGCGGATAAACGCCGCATCCCCGCCGGAAATTTCATTGAGCATATCCAGGCTGGTCAGTACCAGGTCGCTGTTTGAGGCAACCACGGTCGTTTTGGGGGCGGGATCGACCGCTTGGGAAGGCGAAGGAACCGGCGGGGGATCCGGTAAAGAGGGCCGTGGCGGGTTGGTTCTTCGGGCCTTGGTGATCGGCTTTTCCTCGGCAGGGAGGGCATCAATGTCGACGATTTCACGGGAAACCACGGTTCCGGCTCCGATACCCTGAATCAATTCGATCAGTTCATCCATCACGAAAGGCTTGCTCACAAAGGTGTCCATGCCTGCTTGCAGGCAGCGCTGCCGGTCGGATTCCATAGCGTTTGCGGTCATGGCCACAATGAGGGGGCGCTCCGCGGGAGCATAGGTCGACACCAGATGCCGGGTCGTTTCTAAGCCATCCATCTCGGGCATTTGGACGTCCATCAAGACGACGTCAAAGGATTGCTCCTCCACCATTTTGAGGACTTCCAGACCATTTTCCGCGCCATGTGGCGCATAGCCGAGGTTGCGCAACATGCCCTGAGCGACATCCATGTTGATGGGGTTATCTTCAGCGATGAGAATCCGCAGCGGTACGTCGACGGCGAGCTGGAATTCCTCTTCGAGGGCGTGGTAGGTAGTTCGGGAAACTCCCCGCTTGTGCAGCAGCGCTGCGAGCAAGTCGTCGCGTTTCAGGGGTTTGCTCAAGAGCCAACCGTATTCATTGGTGGATTCCTCCAGGGCAATGGCAATCGCTGGTTCGCAAACCAGGGCGTAGTGCATCTGGTGCTGGGCGCAGGTCTCCGCGAAGCTTTTGGCCGCTTTGAGGTGATGTTCAGTGAAGAGGCGCGTGTCTACCACCAGGAAATCCATGGTCTGCCCTTCGACCAGGGCGTCGGTGGCCGCTTCCAGGCTGTCGTAGGTGACAGTTTTGATTTCCCAGTGTTCCAAGTAACTCCGGATGATGCGCTCACCCTCCGGATTGGAAATGGCCAGGGCGACGGTCTGCCCGATCAATTCGAAAGCGGGGTGGTCCTTGCCGAGGAACTTCCAGGGCGCGGAGAGGCCCCCTTTGATGGTAAAGAAAAATTCGGCGCCTTGGTCGGGGGCGCTTTCTACCCACATGTTGCCGCCCATCATCCGGGCCAGATTGAAACTGATGGCCAGCCCCAGCCCGGTGCCCCCGTATTTGCGCGTGGTGGATGCATCGACCTGGGTAAAGGAATCGAACAGTGAATTGAACTTTTCTTCCGGAATTCCGATTCCGCTGTCGCGCACCGAGATCTGGATGGTGGCCTCCGCCTCGTCTTGTGCTATGAGTTTGGCCATGACGACCACCTGGCCTTTTTCGGTAAACTTGATCGCATTGCCCACGAGGTTGACGAGGATTTGCTTGAGGCGAGCGGGATCGCCGTAGATGGGGCCCCGGATGTCGTGGTCCACCCAACTCAGCAATTCCAGCCCTTTGGAATAGGCGCCGTAAGCCAGTATGTCCAGCACTTCCTCCATCAATTGGCGCAATTCCAGGGGCACCGATT
Organism: Bacteroidota bacterium; assembly: GCA_039024435.1. Lineage (GTDB taxonomy): Bacteria > Bacteroidota > Bacteroidia > J057 > JADKCL01 > JBCCQH01. Next base: position 17,170 of record JBCCQH010000077.1, on the reverse strand, counting down.
CCAGTTCCAGCTTGCCGGATTCGATCCGGCTGAAGTCGAGGATGTCATTGATCAGCGAAAGCAGATTTTGTCCACTGATGCGGATGTTCTCGACAAATTTGTTTTGCCGCTCGTTCAGGTCGGTGCGCCGGAGCAGGTCGGTCATCCCGATCACACCGTTCATGGGGGTACGGATCTCGTGGCTCATTTTGGCGAGGAACTCGGATTTGACCTGATTTGCGGTTTCCAATTCTTCGGTGCGCGCTTTGACCTTGCGTTCGAGGATTTGTTTGGAGCGGTTGAGACGGTTGATCCGGAACCGGACGATTGCGTAGAGGAAAAATAGCAAACTGCCGATCACGAACAGCCGAAACCCCCGGGTACGTGTAAGCGGGGTGGGCACGTATATATCGATGCGGGCGATCTCGGAACTGGTGAAGCCGTCGGTATTGATGGCTTGTACTTCGAAGGTGTAGGCGCCGTAGTCGAGGTTTGAGTAAGCAGCGTACTGTTCCGGGACAAGCGGGGACCAGGTCGTATCCGGGAGCAAGCGGTACTTGTAGCGGACCTTTTCCGGAACGTACATTGTCAGCCCGATGAAATCGATTCTGAGGTCCGATTCATCCGTTTCCAGAACCAGTTCCTGGGGAAGCAGGTTCCAGGGACGGACTTTTTCCGAGCGCTTCGACCAGTCGACTTCCTGCATTTGTACCCGGGCATTGGAAAGCGAAATCTGGGGTGCATGCGATTCAAAACGGTCCTCGGCGGGACGGTAGACCGTCAGCCCGACGATGGTCCCAAACCAAAGATTGCCCTGGCTGTCCTTCAGCCCAGCACCGCGGTTGGTCTCCACCCCGATGAATCCTTCGCGCTTGCCGTAGGATTTGATTGCCAGGGGCTCCGAATCATCATCGAGAATGATCTTGTTGATGCCGGCTTCGGTCCCCGCCCAGAGGTTACCGTCGTCATCGAGCACCAGCAGGTATGCGGTGTTGCCGTAGAGTCCTTCATTGGAAGTGATGGTACACTTGTGGCCATCTTTGTAGCGGAAGATGCCCTCGTAGGTAGCGACCCAGATGGCTCCGTTGTTGTCTTCAAGCATCCGCAAGGGGTTGGCTACCGAGCGGCCCCCCATCATGCTCACTTGTTCGTATTTGCCCTGATAATACCGGAATAATCCTTCGCCCCGCACGAGGTACCAACGGTTGCCCTGGCTGTCCTCCTCAATGACACTTACGTCTGAGTTGTGCCAGCGGTGTTCCCGGGTACGGGCATAGGCCATACCGTCCCGAATGACCATGACTCCGGTTTCGCGGGCCAGCCAGATTGTGCCGCTTTGATCCTCCGAAATGTAGTTGTTGTGCTTCAAGACACGGCCATCTTCGGCACGGAGTTCGCGAAAACGACCGTTTTGGTAGGTAAATACGCCTGCCTCACCGGCTAGGTAGACGAGGCCATCGCTCGCTCGGAAGATCTGATTGATCCACTGGTCTTCCCGTCCCAGAATCGGAACATTGGTGACTTGATTGTCAGCGATCCGGAACAGCCCCCGGTCTGTGCCCGCCCAGTAGACTCCCTCCTCCATCTCCAGGATAGAAAAAGTATTTTTGTTTTCCAGTGGAGTGCCTTTAGCGTAGTGAATGAACGCTTCTCCGGAAAATTTTTGCAATCCTCCCCCATTGGTCCCGATCCAGATGTTGCCATCAAAGTCCTGCAAGATGCTGGTGACCCCCATGCTCCAGTTCGTGAAGCGACCGTCAAATACCAGCGGGATGCCATCGCGGATGCGCGCGATTCCGATTCGCCCCCCGACCCACAGTTGGGACTTGTCGTCGAGGAAGAGGTCCTGGACCGCGCCAACCTCGGGCAAGGAAAATTTGGGAACGACGGTCTCGCTCTGCGCTAGATCCCATTCGTAAATGATCGACCCGATGCCCAGGATGATGCTGGAGTCACCGCCGACGGCAAGGGAGGTGTTTTCGAGGTTTTTTACCCGTTCTGGCAACTCAACCGCAGCCGTGACCCGGCCTTCACTGAGGCGAACGATCTGCTTTGGATTCAGCAGATAGATCGCGGCATCGGGGCCTTTGATCATGGAAATGATGGTGTCACTCGGCAGTCCCGCGAGCTTGGAAAAGTGGCCTTCGTTAATCTCTTGATACTGAAACAAACCATCGCTCAGGCCCGAGACATAGATGTTGCCCGCTTTGTCTTCCGCGACGTAGGATGCCCGCGAGATCGTCAGGCCGTCTTTTTGGTCCAGAATCTCGAATTCATACCCATTGTAAAGTGTGACGCCGCCGGGATGGGTGATCCAAATCCAGCCCCGGCTGTCTTCGAGTAGGTCGTAAGTTTCATTGGTATAGAGGCCATCGTAGCGATTGGCCGTCCGGAACCGCTTACCGTCAAATTGACTGATCCCCGCCCCTTTGGTGGCAATCCAGAGGAACCCACGTTTGTCTTGGAGAATATCGCGGACCTGCGATTGGGCCAATCCTTCGTTGACATTGATGTTCAGGAAGTTATATTCTTGGGCATACGTGCATTGTCCGCCGGTCAAAAAAGACAGGAAGGCCGCGCAGATCAAAATTAAAAGCGGCTTACGCAGTTGCACTTAGGTGTGGTAGGTTAAAATCCTATGGTAAAGATAGAAGAAATTGCCAAAACCCCTGCTTTCCCGGAACGCGTGGATTTTGTCTTTGGGGAAGCGAGTGGGGCATTGCCCCATAAAACAGTAGCCCCCACACCACAGGGGTGCGGGGGCCAGTATCTTAAACGATTAAATTCTTATTTGATCACCAGTTTGCGGACGACTTTCAGGTCGGTAGCTTCGAGGTGCAAGTAGTAGACGCCCTGCGGAAGAGCTTCCATCTGCAAGCGGGACTCGTAGCGGCCGCCCTGGCCCTCAATCGCCTGGTTGAACACCTGGCGACCGGCGAGGTCGTGGACTGTGATCGAAGCGGGGCCGGCGGGAAGTTGATCCACGCTCAGGGTGAAGGCGCCGTCGTTCGGGTTCGGGTACAGTTGCACCTGACCTTGGGAAAGCTCCTGCTCATTGGCCACCGACAGGTCGATGTTGATGTTGTCCAGGTAGAGGTTGTTGCCGTAGCCATTGACGTTGACAAACTTGACTACGATGGAACTGCCGATGTAGGGCGTGAGGTCGAGCAAGTCATTGCGCCACTCAAAGACCGAAGTAGGTGCCCAGTTGGACGTGTTGTCGGGCGCGGTTGCCAGCGTCGGGCCGGATTTGCTGTAAGTGGAGGGCGAGAAGGTCGCACCGCAATCGGTGGACACGTCGATGCGCAACTCATCAAACAGGTTGGCGTTGAACTGTGCGTAGGCCACGTCGAAGGTCATCTGCGCGGTGCCATTGGCCGTCGTCAGGTCAATCGGCAGCGACAGCAGTTCATCTTCCGCGCCGGGACTGTTGTAGACATAGTTCTCGACGAATGCGGCATTGGTTGGGTTACCGTTGGAACCCGTGATGTTCGTCGCCTGGGCCCAGGTGTTGGAACCGCCCGGATCTACGATGCTCCAGCCTTGAGGAAGGAAAGCACCTTGGAAGCCTTCGACCAGCGGAGCGGTTGCCCCGGCGGTGATATCGATGTAGGCCGAAATCGAGTAAGTATCCGAACCGAAGATATTCGAAGCCGTCATGGTGACCGTGTAAAGGCCGGTGGCGGAGAATTGGACTTCCGGATTCTGCGATGAAGCGGAAGTACCGTTCACGAAGACAAAGTTATTGGGCGAAATGCTCCAATTCCAGCCTGTGGGGGCATTGGAGGACTGGTCGGTAAAGATAACCGTGTTGCCCACACAGGTCAGGGTCGGGCTGCCCACAAACTGAGCGGCCGGAGCGGCGGAAGCCGTTGTCACCTGGATATCGTCGATGGCGATGTCACTGGTAAAACCCGGGCCGGTAATCCCGCGGATGCGGAAGTTGACCAGTTTCCCGATGTAGGGCGAGAGGTTGAAGGTGACGTTTTGCCAACTGTTGCCCTGGTTGCCCTGGATGGGGAGGATCACGTCGTCGTTCCACTCACCGTCGACGAGAATGTCAAGGTGGAGCGATCCCATGTCGGTTCCGCGCATGTGGTACCAGAAGGAGAGCTCGGGGCTGTTGACGTTGTTCAGATCCAAGCACGGGCTAATCAGTGTGGCGACCTTGTCTTCACAACCGCCCGAAGCTTCGGTGTAGATATATTTCCCGGAAGCATTGCCCGGATCGTGGTCTACCGAGGGACCGGTGTTGTTCGAAGGCGTGCCGCCGTTGTCCACCCGCCAGTCGATGTCGTCGACGACCAGGTTTTGCGGATTCACCCAGCCATTGCCGAGGTTACAGCTTGTGGCTTCGCAGTTCGAGGACGTATTGCAATTCGAGAAACCTTCGAAGTCTTCGCTGTAAGGCAGGTTGACCGTGACACTCGAGGCGACGGTGGTGCTGGTGTTGGCGCTGTCGTTGTAGATGTTTCCGTCACCGGTCAGCGTGGTCCAGGAATCCAGCGTGTAGTTCCCTACCGTACCAAGGTTCACGGTGCTGGCAAAGGTATGCTGGATCGTCGTGCCTGGAGCAATCGGACCCGCGATGGTTTCGGTGACCGGCGCACCGCCGTTGAAACTGTAGGAGATACCGATGTTCGAGACCGGATTGGTGCCCATGTTGCGGACATCCACCGTAACCGGCATGGTGGCCGAAGCTTGGCACTCGGGCAAATAGCTGCCGCCCGGGCTGACCACGGCTTCTACCGAAACGTCGGTCGGAATGACACAGGCGACCGTTCCCGGCGGCTGCTCGATGGCGATGGCACGCTGGCCGGCGGCGTTGTTTGTACCCAAGGCGCGGACGCTGAACCAGTGGGACAAGTTCGGGTTTTGCCCGTAGATCGTAAAGTTGGTCGCGGAGGTCGTACCGATGCTGTCCATGTACATCATGCCCAGCATGCTCACTTCATAACCGGTAGCACCGGAAACCGCATTCCAACTGAAGCCAATCGAGTCCGGGCAGACATAATCGATGTTGAGTCCGCTCGGTACGTTGATGATCGAGAAGTTGGCGTCGCTGACGTCGTTGAAGGAACCATTCGTCACCCGCACGAGTGCCTGACCCGTAACGGCGTTGGGCACGTTCCAGTTGAGGGTGCGCAGGCCGTTGTTGACGTTGTTCGAGATCGTCGTCCAATTGCTGCCATTGTTGGTGCTGTATTCTACCGTAAAGGTGCCGGTGACGCCGGAAGCATCCCAACGAATCTTTTCCGTCGTACCCGGATCGAGGCCTTCGCCGCCGAGCGGATAGGTAACTTCTACGCCTTGCTGGCGCATCTCGTAGACGACGTAGTATTCTTGCGGACCATTCGGAACCGAAGCGCCTTCCACCGATATGGTGTAGGTACCAGCGGCAGGATTGTTCAGGGTGACCTGCTCCATCGTATTCAGAGAATCCAAACCGCGCACGGCCGGAGCGTTCAGATTCGCCACGTTTGGCGTGGGATCGAGCTTCCAACAGTTGTAAGTCGTTTGACCCGGATCGGTCACGGTCAGCGTCAAGTCATTTACCAGAGCAACCGCGGCCGAGGGAGAACCCGCCGGATCTAGCCAGTAGCACATCACCCGCAGTTCACCGGTACCGGCCGGCACTGTGATCGTGTGGGTCTTGGTCTGGCCATTCGTGACCTGATCATTGACGTATTGATTGTTTTCCAGGATGCGGACCGCGCGCAAGGCATTGATCCGGCCCCAACCAAACTGGTAATCCGGCCCTGCGTTGCCCAGGTCTTCCGCGGTGTTCAGCGCGGCCGCTTTTATGAGATAGGCGTCGGGTTCCTGACCATTGTTCAGCGCCTTGTAGGCGTGCATCAACTGGGTGATGGTCCCAGCTACCGAAGGAGCGGCGGCGGAAGTACCCCCACCAACTTGGTTGCTGTTGTTCTCCGCAGTGGAGTTCTGCTGGTAGCCATTGGCGCAGATGTCCGGCTTGATGCGGCCGTCATCGGCGGGGCCGCGGGAGCTGCTGTTTTCGAGCTGGTCCTGGTCGCGGAGGTTGCCACAAGTGACGACGTGCTTGGCCGCCTTGTAACCCCCCGTGATATTGCCCCAGCCGGCGCCGGCGCCGTAACCGTGGTTCGAGGTCCCAGCATTGCCCGCGGAAAACACGTGGATCATCTGCGGGTTGGTCGCGATCTGGTTGTCGATGAACTGGGCGTCGGAGGTGTAGACCCCACCGGTGCCCTGACTGTAGGAAGTCGAGGTCAGCACCAAGCCGTAGTTCGAGTAATGCTGCATGCCGTTGACGATGTGTACGTAGCCACTGATGCTCCAGTAGTACATGTAAGCTCCGGTAGCGTGGCCCCGAATTTGGGGATCGCGGTTGCCGGCGCCGAACATGATGCCCGCGGTCATATCACCGTGGCTACCACCGTTGCTGGTGGAAAACTGGGTCAGGCGACCCGTGTAGTCGATGTGCGGCCCAATGTTGCCATCATCGGCCAGACCGACCGAGATGCCCGTACCATCGTACTTGCGGCCCGCGCCGTAATCGGAGTTGATGACGTTAGAGCGGTGGAGGCTGCGGCCTTCCGTATCGTCCGGCGTCGGCGCCATGGGAGCCGGTTCAATGAACTGGACAAACGGCTGGGCGTAGAGTTCCATCAGGCGCATCGGATGCGCGCGGAGAGTAGTCAGTGTAGGATGAGGATATTCATCCACAATGTTGTAGCGGCTGGCAATCCAGTCGATCACCCGGCTTTTTTCCACGTCAGAATAGAGGCGTACCCGTACTTCGACTTCGTTGCCGTACTGGGCGTGGGCCGGGACCTGCATCGTATACAGCTCCGGCGAAAGCTTCAGCTCGTGGCCGGGACGCATGAACGCTTTGACGCCCGCATTGACGAGGCGCTGCAAATCAAAAGATTGCGGAATCGAGGCCACGTAGGCGTTGTAGGGGAGATATTCCAGCAGGCGAATCCCCATGCCCTTGATGCTGTTTTGCACCTCCTGCATGGGAGTTTCGGCGAAGCGGATCACGAGGTAATAGCGACCCATATAAAGTTCAGAGGAAGAGGGCTGGAATTCCTGAATGAATTCCTGCGCATTGTCCGGCATGTCCACCGGGCCATTGCGCAACAAGAGGGAGGTTCCGGCTGCGTACGTACTGATACCCATCAGCACAAACAGCAGAACTGCGTTCAGGCGTCTAAACATATCACTGAGATCTTTGATGATTGCATTGGATTTATCAATTCGTAAGGTAGTTAAAAATTTGGGTGGTATTTCCTTGCCCATTTGATATGCCAGGCTAAAACGGTAAAGTGTCGGCTATCAGAGCAGCTTTTGATTTCCTGTAAAATGCGAAAAGGAGCCGTTCAGGCTCCTTTTCTCTCTAGTGTGATCGTCCCTCAAGGCGACCACCGCATCTCCGTTTTGTCTCATTGCGGGCGACTCAGTTGAGGCGCATCAGTAACTGCACGCCCAATTGTTGCATGGTGAGGCGTTCCCGGTGTTCAATCCGAATTGCGCCCCGCCCGACCGCTGCTGTTTCGGGGATGAACGAGATGAAATCATCCGCGTCGGTTCCGGGATCGGTGGTGATGTAGACGTACTCGCCGGGGCCGGAGGAAGCCACTTTTGTGTCCCCAAAGTCCCCGATGTTGAAGGTGGGGATGCGGGTGATCCGGAGTCGGTCCCGGGTGACCGTGCCGTCGGGGCAGCGGTAGTGCACGTTGAGTACGACGACCTCCGGAATGCAATCGACGACGTCCGTTTCGTTACCTCCGTCGCGGGAAGAAATGATGGTGCCACTGCCCGGAAGCCCGATGACAACGTAAGCGTCAAAGTCGGGGGGGCGGGTGTCGTCGCGTCCGCCCCCGGTGCGGGCAAAGCTGACATTGGAGCCGGTGCCCGAACTGTCGAGGCGCTCCCATTCGGCAGTGGTGGTGGCGGCCCCTTGTCCGCGCGAATCATCGCTTTGGGGGGTAGGTCGGTGGTTTAGGTTGTTGGGTTGGTTAGATCCCGTTGACCAGGGATTTCTGAAAGAAGACCAGAACCCTTTCCAAGCCTGAAAAAGGTGCCAGGTCCAAGGCATACGTTTGGTGGTGTCCATAAGTGCTAGGCTTTGTTGTTGTTTTCCAATCGTAGAACTGACCAACGAGAGTGAAAAATTCCACAGAAAAAAATTACTATATTGATTTTGTATCGAGAATTGACCGGCCAATGTGGCATTACCAGCCAACTAAATCGTTTTTACCACGGGCGATAATTTTTTGCCTTTTGGTCCATCTTTTATTGGGGATGGGGCAGACATGGGCACAGTCGCAGGCGACTAGGCCAGTGAGCCGAAAGGTCATCAAGCAGCGTTTGGGACAGGTCTGGCAGCAGATCGAAGATTCCCTCAATTATGACCTGGCGGCGCGTTTACTGGCCGAAAACCGCGCCCAATTGGATGAGGGGTCGGCGTGGGAGGTCGACTCTTTTGCGGTTCTGGTGGCTTACCAGTGGTATATGGAGGGTTTGCTCGCGCGCTACCAGCGAAAATGGCTGGAAGGGATCGAGAAACAACGGGTGGCCCTGACCCATTTTGACCGGCTCATCGCCGAGCGGGGCGACTGCCGGTCTGATCATCTCAATGTGTTGCTTGAACTGGGCATTCTCTACGATAAAATTCGGGAGCCCGCCGAATGCATCCGCTACAACCAGGCCGCCAAGGCGCTGTTGGAGAAGTTTTTGCGGGAGGGCGTATCCCGCATCGATTCTTCGGAGTACGCCTTTGTTCATACCGGGATGGCCAATTTGTACCGCGACTACGCCAGCTTGGACGGGAAGAACCATCCGGGTGCGGAAAATCCCAATTTGGTGCGGGCAATCCACCACTACCAATCCTGTCTGGACATCCGCTTGGCCGCCGGTAAGGACCGGGTCGGAGCCAAAAAGATTTCGCTTTCCTACATGAATCTTTCCGAAGCCCAGGTGGCCATGGGCGACATCGCCGAAGCCCGACGTTTGTTGGAACTGGCCCGGCCTTACGTCGAGGAGGACCTTACCGAACATTCTTATTGGTACCTGGACCGCGGGAATCTGGATCTCCTTCAGGGCGAACCCGAAGCGGCCTACGCCAATTTTCAAAAAGCCCGGGATTTGCGCAAAATGGGGATTGCGGATGCTGGCTACGTGACCGAGCCGGATTACCACCTGGCGCGGGCCGCCCTGGAAATGGAGGACTTTCCCCGGGCGGAGGGCCACCTGGAAATCGTGGATTCAATCCTGACCGAAGCGGATGGAGTTACCCCCCGGCCCTTTTACGAAGCCGATTTTATCAAAGTTCTGAACTTAAAAGCTGAATTTTTGCGGCGCAAAGGCGTCCCGGACCAAGCCCTGGCGACCTATACCCGGGCCGCCGAAATCGCCCGGTTGCTGCGCAGCAATGCCCGCTCCGAACAGGCCAAGCTCAATTCGGGCGGCCGTGATCTGGTGCTGACGCCCCACCGCGAAGGGATGAAACTGGCGTTGCGGCGCTACGGCGAAACTGAGGACCTCAAGTACTTTGCCCGGGCATTTTACTTCAGCGAAAAGCTCAAGGCCATTCTCCTCTACCAACTCTTGCAGCGCAATGGCTTCCTGCGAAAGGTGGCGGCCAGTTTGCCGGAAAAAGAGCGGGCCGAATTTGCTGCCTTGCGGGACCTGGACCGGCAGATCAAAGTTGACTACCAGCTTAGGGAGGCATTTTACGAGCGGAAAAACGCCCTCCTCAACCAGAAGGTAGCCGGTTCGGAGATCGCCCGTTTGGATCAAAAATTGGACGAATTGGGCGATAAAATCATGCAACGACAGAAGCAACGGAATGCCCAGGAAGAAAAGCTGCTGCGCGATTGGGAGGAGCATTATCCCGATCAATATGCCCAACTGGCGAGCGTGTTGACCCTGCCCGATCCCATCGAGCTGGCGGCCGTTTCCCGGGAAATTCTCAACCATGACTCGGTTGCACTGCTGTCGTATTCGTTAGAGCGGGATCACCTCACGATCATTGGTCTGACCGCCCAGGAACGCTATTTCAAAAGTTTTCCCCTGTACGATCAGTTTTATGCGGATTTGGATTCGGTGATTCGGATCTGCCGTCGGCCTCCCGAAGAGGTCCCGCGGGGAATCGATGAAGTCGCAATTTTTCAGACGGCCGCGACAAACGTTTACCATACCCTGATCGGGCAGATGGAAAACTGGCTGCAAGCCCAGGGGGCGAAACGACTGATTGTCATTCCCGATGGGCAATTGGGCTACCTTTCCTTTGAAGCCTTGCTCCGGCCGGCACCCCGTGCGCGGACGTATTACGATCTGCGGGACTATTTTCTCGCTCAGCAGTACGCATTTTCTTACGAAAGCTCGGCGACTGTCCTCCACCAGCGCATCCTGCGCCACCGCGAACTCGGGGACAAGCACGGCGTCGCGGTATTTGCGCCCTCGCGCTTCAATGGAATGACCAGCCTCCGCAACATTGAAGACGCGGCCCGGGAAATCGCAGAGGCCACCGGGGACAATTATTTTGAAGCGGAGGCGGCTACGAAAACCGAGTTTCAGCGCCGGGCAAATGATTTCGGCATTGTCATCGCGGCCACCCATTCCATCGCCAACGACAGCTTTCCCGGGCGATCGGTACTGTTGCTCGGTTCCGATCCCACCGCATCGCCGAACAACGATTCCCTCTTCGCCGCCGATTTGTACAACATGGCGCTGAACCTGAAACACCTCTTTCTCGCCTCCTGTGAAACCGGCCGGGGCGAATTGCGCCGGGGAGAAGGCATCTTGAGCCTGTCCCGCGCGATCACCGCCTCTGGATGCGCCAGTACGACCAGCAGCCTGTGGAAGGTGCCGGACGAAAGCGTGTCTACCGGGCAGATCATGGAGCGATATTTTGGGGGGCTATCCCGCAATCAGCCCAAAGATGTCGCGCTCAATGCCGCCAAGCGGATGTACCTCGCGTCCGACCACAACAATTTCTTTGACTACCGGCCCTACAATTGGGCGGAGTTTACGATTTACGGTGATATCTCACCGACTCCGATCAAGTGGAAAAAGCCTTTCCGGGTGGGGACCAGTTCGGCGTTGGTTTTGTTATTGCTGCTCGGAATTTCTGGAGCGGGGTACTGGGTTTGGGTGGGCCGAAAGCGCGACAATCATGTCGCCACTTAGCTTGAGAATTACTCCCGCAGCGTTCGGAGATCTTTCTGGGCTTCTTGGGCGCGTTTTTTGCGTTTGGGCGGGCCATCCCGTTCGAATGCCCGCAATTCCTCTGCGAGCCGATCGTACTGTTCCAGCTCGAAGTAGGCCTGGGCCCGGAACCAGCGCACGTCCCAGGCCGCATCGCTGGTAGAATCAGGAGCGATAAATTGGTTGAATCCCTCGATGGCCGCCTGGGGTTTTCCTTCAATCAGATCGATGTCGGCGAGGTAGACCCGCGCAATGTCCGCTTTTTCCGATTGTGCGGTGAGGGCTTCAGAAAATTTTTCCCGGGCGGCAAGATAGTCCTGGTTGCCGTAGTGTTCCAGGGCAAGTTTGAAGGGTGAATCATCCGGAGCGGCGTCCAGTTTGGCAAGCGTGAGCCGCTCAGTTTGCGGGAAGTAATCGCTGCGGAAGCGGTCGCTTGCATTGGGGCCTTGAAGGAAGAAAATATAGCCGACCACAAACAGCATGGCGATGGCGGCCGCAGCGGGGTAAAATTTGGTTATGCGGCCCCGGCGGTCGGGCAAGGACCGTACCGGGGGCTCATTCTGAGGGGGGGCAGCTTCCCCATTTTGGGCTGCTTCGGCCAAGTGACGGCGGACTTTGGCATCGATTCCGGCCGCGATTTGGTCAAATACTTCCGGACCTTTTTCGCGCATCACCTCGACCGCATCCCGGCAGGCGGTACAATCGGCAAGGTGATATTCAATCCCTTGGGCGGTATCTTCCGGCAGCGTGTCGCGAACGTATTTGCGCAACTCTTTTCCGGTCAGGTGCTCCCGGCCAAAGAAAAATTGACTTTGCGTAGAATTTTCCATGGATATTCATTTGGACTTTTGGGTTCATTCGCGCAATCAATCTGGATTATAGTAGTCATCAAGTCCTCGGATCCCGTTTTTTTCGAGGCATTTTTTCAGCTTCCGACGGCCGGTTTCAATGCCCGTTTTTACTTGTCGTTCGGTAAGGTTGGCCCGCTTTTCAATCTTTTTGTAGCGCATGCCGTATTTACCTTTCTCATCTCGGTAGTAGTAGAATAGGTGCAGCGTCTTCTTTTGGATCTCATTTAGACTTTCAAAACAATCCGCGAGGATCTTTTGCGCTTTTTCTTTTTGCTCATTGTCCAGACGGCTGAGGTCAGGTTTTTCCACAGGATGTTCGGGAAATTTTTCATCAAACATATCCACAACCTCAGTTCGGCCCCGCTTTTGGAGAAAGGTCAGTGTTTTTCGCCGGGTCTTGGTGTAAGTAAATGCGAAGAAGTTGCGAACTTTGAATTTTAGGAGATCATCGAACAAATCGATAACGACCCCGGAGAGGACATCTTCAGTATCGGCCTGGCTACGGGTCATCTTGAGTACCAAAGCAATGAATACGTCGCGATAGCGTTCGAACAGGGCGAATACGATGCCTTTGTCTCGGGTATCGCGGTATAGCTCCAGCAGTTTCTCGTCCGATTTGTCCGAGTAGGGCATTTGAGTCAATTGCGGGTAATGTAGTTCGAAATCGTTTTTCGAGGCGTTCCAAGTTTAATCCTGCAACTCTTCCAAGGCATTTTTTTCCGCCACTGCGAGGCCAATGTTGCATCCATAGCTCGGACCATGGACTCCAAAATGAGCCTTAGCTGACAAAAAATCTGCGGGGGCAAATTTCACGAATTAATTTTAAACAGCCTTTTAATTTTTCCCAATCCAATATATTCAATAATGCCCAATAACAAAAAGTTTCCCGACGCTCTACCGCCGGTGATTCCGGTCCTTCGCTTGGCGATTGTTCCAAGGCGGTTCAACCCAATCTGGTGATGGCCAATTGCATAAACCAGCTTCAAACGGTTTTTCTGAATTGAGGTGACGCAAAAGTGACCGCCACTGCGCGATTTTTGGTTGCAATGCGCTCAAAACGGGGCTAATTTTAAAGCATGGAAAATCTCGTAATTGTGGGTGCGGGGCAGGCGGGGCTGGCCATGAGCTACGAACTGCAGCGGGCCGGGGTAGCGCACGTCGTCCTCGATGCCCACGCCCGCATTGGGGACAACTGGCGCACCCGCTGGAAATCTCTGCGGTTGTTTTCCCCGGCGGAGTACAACAATTTGCCCGGTTGGGATTTTCCCGCTCCCAAAGGCCACATTCCGGCCAAGGATGAGGCGGCCGATTACTTGGAAGCCTACGCCGCACGCTTTTCCCTGCCGGTCCGCTCGGGAGTCCGGGTCACGCAGTTGCAAAAAACCGGTTCTGGATTTCAATTGTCGACTTCCGAAGGTCCCTTGCCCACCCAGCGGGTGGTGGTAGCCACCGGGCCATTTAATGTTCCGGCGGTGCCAGCTCTGGCCGAAGCGTTGCCGGCCGACATCCCGCAAATGCACACCCGCGCATACCGCGATCCGGGTTCTCTGGCGTCGGGGCCGGTCATGGTGGTGGGAGCCGGTGCTTCGGGGAGCCAGATCGCCCGGGAAGTCGCCGGGACCGGCCGCAAAACCTACCTCGCGGGGCGGGACCCGGGCAGTTTTCCCCGGCGCATTCTCGGCCGGGACATCTATTGGTGGTTTTACCGGACGGGGGTGATCCGCATGCGCTGGGATTCCTGGCTGGGCCGGCGGGTGTTCAAGCACCGCGACCGCGGCGATGCCCTGATCGGTGAGCGGTTGAAGGACATCGTGGCCGAAGCGGGCCTCATCCACAAACCCAAGTTGACTGCCTACGCGGAGGGCGGCTTCCGCTTTGCCGATGGCAGTGCGGTAGACGATATCGAGTCAGTGATTTGGGCGACGGGTTACCAACAGAAATTTGACTGGATTGCGCTGGACATTTTCGGGGAAGATGGGCGGCCTCGGCATTCCCGCGGAGTAGTTGCGGAAGCGCCCGGTCTGTATTTCATCGGCCTGAAGACGCTCTACCGCGCCAATTCCTCCTCCATGGGGGGTGTCGGGGAGGATGCGCACTACCTTGCCGGAGTGATTGCGGCCCGGGGACAACACGGTCGCGCGGAAACATTGGCCCAAAGCCAGAAATGACGGACCGGACACAAACAATTCCCGGGATGGTGCTGTTCCGTGATAAAGCTTTGAGTTTATGCCGCAGATCACGATTTTTTGGTTTCGGCGCGACCTGCGCCTAGAGGACAACGCCGGCCTGTTTGCCGCCCTAAAAGACAGCGCCCCCGTATTGCCGCTGTTCATTTTTGACCGGGAGATCCTCGATGAGTTGAACGATCCCCAGGATGCCCGGGTGGAATTCATCCACCACGCAATTTCCGGGATGCACGGTCAATTGCAGGAAATGGGCGCACCGATGGAAGTCCGCTACGGCAAGCCGTCGGAGATCTGGCCAGAACTGCTGGCGGAGTACGACGTCAAGGCGGTCTACACCAACCGCGACTACGAGCCTTACGCCCGGAACCGCGATTCGGCGCTGCAGGCGCTGCTGGAGGAGCGGTGCATCGCGTGGCGCGATTTCAAGGACCACGTGATTTTCGACGGAAATGAAGTGGTGAAAGATGACGGCACACCCTACGTAGTGTTTACGCCCTACAGCCGGATGTGGAAGCGGGTGTTGCACGAAAAAATGATCAGTACGCCGCAGGGAGAGATTTCTTACCATTTCCGCTCTTTTCCGACCGAGGAGCACTTCGACAGTTTTTATCGGGGCGAAATCTTGCCCATGATCGGCTTGGACGAAATGGGTTTTTCACCTTCAGAGATTACATTCCCGGACAAAGAAGTTCCGCGAGACCTGATCCGAGAATACGATGAGACACGCAATTTTCCCGCGCAGCGCGGGACCTCGCGCTTGGGCATTCATTTCCGCTTCGGGACGATCAGCATTCGGGAAAAGGCGCGCCGGGCCCAGCGGCTCAATGATACCTTCCTGACCGAGTTGATTTGGCGGGACTTCTATTCGATGATCTTGCAGCATTTCCCCCACGTGGCGGAGGGGCCGTTTCGGGAAAAGTACAGCTTTATCCCGTGGCGCAACAACGAGGAAGAATTTGCCGCTTGGAAAGAGGGGCGAACCGGCTACCCGATCGTGGATGCCGGTATGCGAGAACTGAATGCGACCGGTTTTATGCACAACCGGGTGCGGATGATCGTGGCCAGTTTCCTCACCAAACACCTGCTGATCGATTGGCGCTGGGGCGAAGCTTATTTCGCGGAAAAATTGCTGGATTTTGAACTGGCGAGCAACAATGGCGGCTGGCAATGGGCGGCGGGCAGCGGCACCGATGCGGCCCCGTACTTCCGGGTGTTCAATCCGTACTCGCAGCAGAAGAAGTTCGACAAGAATTTCCAGTACATCAAAAAGTGGGTGCCCGAATACCAAAGTGTGAGCTATCCTGAGCCGATTGTGGACCACAAAATGGCCCGGCAGCGTTGCCTGGACACCTACAAAGCCGGACTGGCCCAGGCGGATGCGGCGTTGGTGAAGTGAGTTGGCTTAGAGGTTGTTTACATTTAATCCTGCGATTTTGCTAGGGCATGTTTTTCCGCCCCTCTTCCGATATTTTCTCGCTCATGTCTCTAGCTATGGACTCCAGAATGAGCTTTTTTGGACAAAAAAATCTGCGCTAGCAAATTTTACAAATCAATTTTAAACCGCCTTTTAGAAGTACGAATCGGTCGTCTGATAATTTGTGTTTGGACCGTTCGTTTTTGTTTTGGCGTATTTGGGGCGGGTGATGACCCAGGTGCCGGTTCCGTACAGGTAGTAGTTGATGTTATCAATGATGAAGTTTTCCGAGTGGACTTGATTGGCGCCGTGTTCTTGGCGGTAGAAGCGGTATAAATCCATGTCATCCCGGTAGTCTCCGCTCTGTTCTTCGTCCGGAACAATGCCGCCGCCGTGGATCACAGTGGCGGATGCTGCGAGGTTACCGTACACGGTTGACTTGGCCATGCTGTTCAAGGCGGCGGCAAGGCGTTCAATATTGCTGGTTCCTGGAACGGCGTGGTAGCGGCCACCCGCTCCCTGTCGGATCCGGCGGGCAGCAGTGTAGCAGGCATCTAGAAAAATCTTGCCGGAATAGCGGGGGGGGAGGTAGCTCTCGATCACCTTTGCCCAACGGTTCATGGTTGTGCCAGCGATCTTACCTTGTTCGGCGTCTTCGGGCCTAGAGCCATGGGAAATCACGGTGATGTCCTCTTTCTTACCGATTTTCTTTTGGCTCTGGTTGCTGAGTCCTTTCATGAGTGAAGTGCGGGCCTTTCTTGCCTGGTCCCCGGTTTGCCAGACGGCGGGATTGGCACGTTTTTCGACAGTTCGGCCACTTTCGATCATTTCGTAATCGTCGGCGGCATCGTGGATGGCGACATCGTTACCGGCGTTGGCCGGGGCTTCAATCGGAGCCTTCAGGATCAGCCGCTGCATGACCGGACCGGTTGGGCGCGCTGAGGGAATGAGCGCCTGGATTCGAGCGGTGGAGCTATGCCGGGTTTTTTCGTCAGCGCGTTGCTGTAGTTTGGCCAGGCGAAGTTGCGCTGGAGAGGACTTGCTTTTCGCTACCTTGAGGGTACGCGAACGTCGTTTTTCCCACTCAGAGAGGTTATGTGTCGGGTCCAGCGCTGGTTGTTTCATCAAGGATTGGATTGAGACATACAGTAAGTTAAGATTATTTATGCAGATTCCTCGGACTACCTTTTGACCAGAGTGGAAGACAATTTTATTCCGGGAAATTGTTAAAAGCTGTTTGAATTTAATGCTGCGATTTTGTCAGGGCACCTTTTTCCGCCTCTCTTCAGCTATTTTTTCGCCCCTAGCTCGGGCTATGGACTCCAGAATGAGCTTTGATGGACAAAAAAATCTGCGCTAGCAAATTTGACAATATGCTTGTCCGTAACTTTGCCACGGCTTTTGCCACGGCTTTTGCCACGGCTTTTGACACGAGATGTCAATCGGCGGGTTGAGATTGCGGCCAAAGCTCGAATCTGCCCATGAATCTATTCAACTTTATCGCCCAATTTCCCGACGAGCAATCCCGCCGAAGTGGGTTCGGCAGG